>CAZPHI010000007.1:0-65405 GCA_964586425.1 uncultured Lachnospiraceae bacterium
TCGAACCCATGCGCCCGTGAAGACAAACGGTTTTCAAGACCGCCCCGTTATGACCACTTCGGTACCTCTCCATGTTGCTTATTAAGTTGTGTCGCTATCGGCGACTTAGTTATAATATCATTTACTTGTGATAATGTCAACACTTTTTTCGAAAAAATTTTCATTATTTTTCATTCATTAGGTGCAATTCATATCATCGCATTAGTAAAGTCGCTTATTTACTGGTTTTTTAATATATTCTCAACTAGCAATATATCTTCTGGAGTCGTGATTTTTATATTATTGTAGCTCCCTTTGGTTAATTTCACATGACAATCGCCAAATTTTTCTAAAACCATAGCATCATCAGTTATTCCCTCGACTTGATTACTTGTTATCATCATATTATAGCTGCGATTGATTTTCTCAAAATCAAAGACCTGTGGTGTTTGAATCTGCCACAAAGTACTTCTTGCTGGAGTTTCTATTGCAAAGTCATTAGCATCCGCGATCTTTATTGTATCTTTTACTGGCATAGCAGCTACACATGCGCCGTAAGTTTCCACATCCGCTTTGCATCTTAACAGAATATCCTGTGTAAGACAGGGACGTGCTCCATCGTGAATGTAGATATAGCATTTGCCAGAAGTAATCTTATTCACTTCCATGAGACCATTATAGACAGAGTTATAGCGTTCTTTACCACCAATAGCATATGCTGCAACCTTGTCAAAGCCATATCTATCCGCTATCTCTGTTCTGCAATAATCGAGCGAATCTTCTGACGCTACAATAATTATCTTATTGATAAAGCTCTCTTGAAGAGTTTTCAATGGATAGTATAACTCCGGAAAGCCCAAAATATTCATATATTGTTTTGGAATATCACTATTCATGCGTTTGCCACGGCCACCAGCCAATAGAATCGCAATGTGCATGTCTTTATTATCTATCATAAATGCTTTGTCTGCCTCCACATATTGAATATAATTTGTAATCCGAGTTCTATCTGCGTTCGCCTAATTTTAGATTTGGTACTGCATTCAAATCTAATCCATGTCTGGTTCCTGCCATGTACTCATAATAAGCTGCAGCACCTATCATTGCGGCATTATCAGTGCAAAAGATTGGTGATGGGCAGTAAAATTCTATGTTATTCTTTTTGCATGCTTCCTCAATAGCGCCTCTTAATGCCGAATTGGATGCGACTCCACCTGCTATTGCAAGCTTATTGACCTTGCATTGTTCTACTGCCAGCATGGCTCTTGAAACTAGTGCATCGACAACCGCATTCTGAAATGAAGCAACTAAATCAGCTTTATTAAAATCTATATTTTTCATTTCACATGAATTAATATAATTTAGCACAGAAGATTTGATTCCCGAAAAAGAAAAATCAAGTGGCGAACCTTCAACATGCGCTCTTGGAAAATCAATCGCTTTGGGATTGCCTTCTTTGGCTAGTTTGTCGATTTTAGGTCCTCCTGGATATCCGAGTCCAACAGCTCTTGCGACCTTGTCAAATGCTTCGCCTGCCGCATCATCTCTTGTTCTTCCTATTACATTGTATTTACCATAGTCTTCCACCAAAACAAGATGTGTATGTCCACCGGATACTACCAACGATACAAACGGTGGTTTTAAATCAGGATGTTCAATATAATTAGCAGAAATATGTCCTTCTATATGATGTACTCCAACAAGTGGTTTGTTTGTAGCATATGCAATTGCCTTAGCTTCAGCTACACCTACAAGCAAAGCACCCACTAAACCCGGTCCGTAAGTAACGCCTATCGCATCAATATCATCAAATGTCATATCTGCTTCCTGCAAAGCAAGCTCTATTACTTGATTAATCTGCTCTATGTGCTTTCTTGAAGCAATCTCTGGAACTACTCCACCATATAATGTATGTAACTTTATTTGTGATGAAATAACATTCGATATTACTTGTCTTCCATCTCTAATTACAGCAGCGGCCGTCTCATCACATGAACTTTCGATAGCTAAGATAGTTACATGTTCACCTTCCGCTGTCATATTATCAGCATGACTACGTTCCATAGTCTGCGCTGTATTAGTCATTATTATATCTGAATCCATCTTAATTAACCTCACTTTTGCTAATGCATTTATTCTACTGCTGCTTGTCCGGCAGTCTCCCAATACAGAATCTTCCAATGTCCATTGCTATCTTTGCGGAGTTTATAGCTGTGATATACGGATGTAAGCGAATTGTCTTCCCTCACATAATACAGGACCACTCCGATTGCATAATCTTTGGAATTAAGTGTTTTGTATTCAATATCAGATGCACTTGATATCTTGAAATCATTAACGTATCTCTTGATATTCCGATAATTCTCAATGTCTAGTTTTAATGCAGAAAGAAATTCCTGCTCTGTTTGTTTTGATAATAGTTCCGCATCAAAAAGCTTTCTTGCCTGCTTACCAAGTGCCTCAATCTCAGCATCTGAGATTTGAGTTTTATAATATGCCTTCGTAATTCTTGCATACAGCTTCAAAACCTCTCTTGGTGATTCCGGATAATTATCATCAATGTTAAATGTTGTCAAAGCCGCAACCTCTGTGTTAGTCTCAGCTGCTTTGTCAGTTGAATCCTTAACCGGCGCTTTGTTAGATATATAGTAATAATAACCAAGGCACAATGCAGCCATTACTCCAAACATCAAAATTGTCTTAATATATTTTTTCATAATCGGTGATGTGCCTCCTTTCTTACTCCATAATAACATAGATAATCACATGACTTTATTTTAAGATGATTCATATGTCTGAGCGAATGGAATTCACTCGCTTTGTTCATCCTCGAATTCCAACTCAATTGACTTTCCATCCTTGCAGATTTCAGTCTTACTAAAGTATTGTAAAGCATTAGGAAGGAATTCCTTCGGTTTAACTAAAGCAGGGCTATAGTGTGTAAGCCACATTACTGCCGGATTAGCCTGACTGGCGATCTTCGCAGCTTCAACGAATGTCATATGCTTATTTTCTTTAGCCTTTGAATCCTTATCTGTTTCTCCATACATACCTTCACATATGAACAAATCTGCATTCTTCGCATTCTCAACAATTGACTGTGTTGGTCTTGTATCAGTACAATATGTGAGTTTTATGCCTTTACGTTCAGCTCCCATTACCATATCCGGGGTATATGTTGTGCCGGACTCATCAGTTACTTCCATCCCGTTCTGAAGCTTATTCCAATAATTTCTTGGAATATTCGCCTGCATTGCAGCTTCAAGATTGAATTTTCCTTTTCTCTTAATATTAATTGAATATCCATAACAAGTTACAGCATGATTTACTCTAAATGCATCTATTATATAGCCATTAATCTCAATCTGCTGCTGTTGCTCAGTTAGTTCAATAAATCTAAGTTCAAAAGGTAATTCAGGTGCAATAACTCTTAATGCAGAAACTACACGTTCAAGTCCTTTAGGTCCAATCAGTGTAATTGGATCTCTTCTATCCGCGTTACCAATTGTAAGTAGAAGCCCTGGAAGTCCACTAATATGATCTGCATGGTAATGTGTAAAACATATTATATCTATTGGTTTAAACGTCCAGCCTTTTTCTTTAATTGCAACCTGAGTTCCTTCACCACAATCTATTAGCAAATTACTGCCATTATATCTTGTCATCAGCGAAGTCAGCCACCTTCCCGGCAGTGGCATCATTCCGCCTGTTCCAAGTAAACATACATCTAACATGATAATCCTCGTTTCTTAATTGGGCACCATCACTTTACACGAACATCATTAATGATATAAAAACCCACTTTTTTATAGTATACTATATCGAGGCTATTTTTTCCACGTCAATTTTGAATGTTTTTGTAATTTTGTCGTAACAAGCCTCACAAATGTCGAATCTGTGAACCTCTCCATCCTTATCAGAGAAATAATCCCATTCCACTAAGAATTCATTGACACCCTCACGTATAATTCCTCTGTTTACCACAAGTTCTTTGCCACAGCAATTACAAACTATTTTACTTATCTGGTTTTTTGAATATTTTCTCATATTAGTCCTCCATATAATTATCATTGATGTTACAACTAGTCCATGCCAAACAAAAAAGGATGGCAGGTCAATCCTGTCATCCTGAATTATATTATATATTACTGACTATTTTTAGTGGTAAAAAATGTTTTTGACATAACATTGGCATCTTCTACCGGTTTTTCATAAAAGTTTTTTCTTATACCGATATCTCTGAAACCGTGCTTAAGATATAGATTATGCGCTGCTTCATTGCTTTTTCTAACTTCAAGGAAGAAGATATCAAGTGGAATTTCCTTTCCTCTTCTTTCCACTTCATCCATTATTCTGTCAGCTATACCTTGCCTTCTATACTCAGGTGCTACAGCCACATTGGTGATATTTCCCTCACCAAGTACCGTCCACATGCCGCAATACCCAGCAACTACACCGTCAACCGTACATACAACACAAACATTTTCCGGCGTCTCCATAGCTTCTTTAATTGATTTTCTCGTCCATGGTATTGAAAATGCTGCTGCCTCAATCGACGCAACTTCATCAAGATCACGTTCTTCCATCTTTCTTACAACTATATCTGCCATACTCTTTCTCCAACCCCGTATATATATTTAAATTGTCAGCTTTTTATTCAATTCTCTCTCAGCCTGTGATGGTCTCAAATAATCCGGTGCATGGTCACGTGCATTAATATCCATCCCATTCTCATGCATATGCATTCCAAGCATTGCAACGCTTGCTGCTCTCTGGGTATTAAGAGATACTGGCGCAAATGTATATTCAATACCAGCTTCAACTCCAAGAATTCTCTCCATTACTGGAGTTCCATCGCCGAGGAATATTACTTTCTTTTCTGGATATTCCTTGGTAACTTCATATACTTTTGATACGAGATCTGCCGCAGAAAGAATTGACTGTTCCATCTCTTTTTTCATCTCGTATGTATTATCATCATTCTTTTCAAATATATATATTCCTGCATATACATGACTTCTCTTTGCATCCATCAATGGACATATTATGCAGTCACTTCCATAGTAATTGTATGCCATCGCCTCAAGCGTTGGTACTGCAAGCACTGGTTTATTAAGTGCAAGCCCTATTCCCTTTCCTGTTGATGATCCAATTCTAAGACCTGTAAATGATCCCGGTCCACTTGATATTGCAATTGCATCCACTGTATCTAGAGGTGTCTCTGTCATCTTGCAGATTTCATCTATCATAGGTAAAAGTGTCTGTGAATGTGTCTTTTTGTAATTAATCGTATATTCTGCTGTGAGTACATCATCTGTTATTATTGCAACTGATGCTGTTACTGCAGAACTTTCAATTCCAAGAATTCTCATACTACCTCCTTATCTGAGCATTTAGTTATATCTCTCAACCGTAATCCTTCTATAATCAAATCCCTTTTCGAGATTCTTTTTAATTTTGATAATCAATGCGTCCTCTGGTAATATCTCCTCAATAAGATTGCCCCATTCGATGAGACATACACCTTCTCCATAGAAATATTCTTCGTAGCCTATTTCATCCATTTCGCTTACATCACCAATTCTATATACATCAAAATGATAGAATGGTATTCTACCCTGTTCATATACCTGTACAATTGTGAATGTTGGGCTGTTTATTGATTCTGTTATTCCAAGGCCTGCTGCAAATCCCTGAGTAAAAACTGTTTTTCCAACTCCAAGGTCACCAAGAAGGCAGATTACCTGTCCACTGTATGCTTTTTTTCCATATTCCACGCCGAGATTATATGTCTCTTTGTAACTATTTGTTTCATACGTCATCATTATACCTTCATTCCTTATGCATGCATCAACTACAGTTTCATTTTATGCTGATCCAGATTCTTCGCGATCAAAGTCTTAAGCTCACCTATTGAATCACTGATACAGCGTTTTGGTATGATATTAGCCATTACGGGTGTAAAGTAAAGAAGTACACTTTTTCCAGTATCTTTAACTCTATACACATCTTTCCATGAACACTCAGCCTTCATATCTCCTGAAGTAATTATTATACCATCATCTGAGAATTTATAATGCTGCATAACATTAATCATGGTCTTTTTGCCTGATTTTCCTGCCTTTTTACAGCTTGTTTTGAGCTGAACAGGAATTATAACAACAAATAATGCTGCAAAGAATGCTAAAGTGACTGTATAGGTCACTTCAGTTTTTCCAATAGATACAACTGCAATCGCTGCAAGCACCAAGCCTAGAAGTATCTCCATTATACCACTGACACTGTGATATTTGTGATATACTTTATAATTAAACAAATCATCTTCGTTGTAAGATACATCAAGTTCTATCATACGCTACCTCTCTATGTGTCTGCCAATTATTTGATAAACTTTGCAAGACGGCTAAGATCAAGTTCTCCGTTTTTGCTGCGCTTGTTGTTTCTATTGTTATCGCGTTTACCGTTATAATTTCTGTTTCCATTATTACCATTGTCTTTACTGCCAAATGCTCCATCAACATTACCATTGTTCTCATCAAGCTTCATTGTAAGCTGAATTCTATTCTTAGCAATATCTACTGACATAACTTTAACATCAACGATATCACCTACACTTACAGCTTCAAGTGGATGATTAATTCTCTTATAGCTCATCTGTGAGATATGAACCAAACCATCCTGATGAACACCGATATCAACGAAGGCTCCGAAATCAATAACATTTCTAACGGTGCCCTTAAGAACCATACCTGGCTTCAAATCCTCCATACTTAAGACATCTGTTCTAAGAATTGGCTTAGGCATCTCATCACGTGGGTCACGGCCTGGTTTCTCAAGCTCTTTAATAATATCTTCTAAAGTCATCTCACCAACGCCGATTTCGTTAGCAACTTTAACCATATCTTTAACCTTATTCTTAAGACCAGCAAGCTCGCCTGTTGTAATTGAATCTTTGTCGTACCCAAGCATCTCCAATAATTTGAATGCTGCTTCATAGCTTTCAGGATGCACACTTGTTGCATCTAATGGGTTGTCTCCACCTGAAATACGCATGAAACCTGCACACTGCTCGAATGCTTTTGGTCCAAGCTTCGCAACTTTAAGTAACTGTTTTCTATTAGTGAATCTTCCGTTATTCTCTCTATATTCAACGATATTCTTGGCAATTGCCTTAGAGATACCTGAGATATATTCAAGTAATGATGCTGATGCTGTATTCAAATCAACACCAACTTTATTAACACTGTCTTCTACTACGCCTGCAAGTGCTTCGCCAAGTTTCTTCTGGTTCATATCATGCTGATACTGACCAACACCGATTGACTTAGGATCAATCTTAACGAGCTCTGCAAGTGGATCCTGAAGTCTTCTTGCGATTGAAACCGCACTTCTTTGAGCAACATCAAAATCAGGGAATTCTTCTGTAGCTAATTTGCTGGCAGAATATACAGATGCACCAGCTTCATTAGTAATAATGTATTCAACTTTTTCATCGATTTCTTTTAACATATCAACGATAACCTGCTCAGATTCTCTTGATGCAGTACCGTTACCAACAGAAATCAGGGAAACACCATATTTTTTAATAAGCTTTTTAACTTCTGCTTTTGATTCTTCAATCTTCATATGTGGAGCTGTTGGGTAGATTACTTTAGTTGCAAGAACTTTACCTGTTTCATCAACAACAGCTAACTTACATCCTGTTCGAAATGCTGGATCCCATCCAAGTACTACTTTACCATTGATTGGTGGCTGAAGAAGTAACTGCTCAAGATTCTTACCGAATACTCTAATAGCTCCATCTTCTGCTGTTTCTGTAAGCATATTTCTAATTTCACGCTCGATTGCTGGGGCAATGAGTCTATTATAGCTATCTTCAATTGTAGCCTTCAATATTGGTGCAGTGAATTCATTATCATTAGTGATAATAACGCCTTCAAGATGAGATAAAATCTTCTCAGTTGGTGCTTCAACCTTAACTGTAAGAATCTTCTCATTCTCACCTCTGTTTAATGCAAGAGTTCTATGTCCAGCAACCTTAGCAATCGGTTCACTATACTCATAATACATCTCATATACTGACTGCTGCTCTTTATCTTTTGCTGCAGAACTGATTGTTCCCTCTTTCCATGTTGTATCTCTGATATATGTTCTGTAATCAGCCTCATCAGCAATACGCTCTGCAATAATATCAAGTGCTCCTGCGATTGCATCCTTCTCTGATTTCACTTCTTTTTCTTCTGAGATATACTTAGCTGCCTCTTCTTCGATTGGCTGCTTAGCATCCTGTGCATAGATATAATCTGCTAATGGCTCTAAGCCTTTCTCCTTAGCAATTGTAGCTCTTGTTCTTCTCTTCTGCTTATATGGTCTGTAGAGATCCTCTACTGCAACCATTGTCTCAGCAGCAATAATCTGAGCCTTTAATTCATCTGTTAACTTACCCTGCTCCTCAATGCTTGATATAACCTGTGCTTTACGATCTTCAAGATTACGAAGATATCTAAGTCTTTCATCAAGGTTACGAAGTACCTCATCATTAAGTGCTCCTGTTACCTCTTTACGGTATCTAGCTATAAATGGAATTGTACATCCTTCATCTATAAGTTTTACAGTAGCATCGACTTGCTCTACCTTAATATTCAATTCCTGTGCCAACGCTTTGTTAATATCCATGTGTTTTAATAACCTCCAAATAGTACTAATTTTGTCTGTCCTGGTGCCCTCATCTTAAAAAGGCATACTTCGTATATTATACCAAAGTATGCCTTTTCATGCAAGTTATGTAATTCAGTTTGTTCTAGTCAATATTACTTATCAGATAATGCAAGAATGTTGCTGCATTATCCTTACATGCTGCATCCTTCATAATTCCAATAACCGCTCCTGACGGCAGCATTGACTTCTCATATACATATTTTGCTGGGGTACAACCAATCCCAACAGGTATCTCCTCACCATTAACAACATTGTAATCAAGATATTTTTTAACCTTCTCTAATTCTGCGTCCGATAGAATCTCTCGTAAATCCATAAGAAGACATCCATCCCTATCGATATCTAATATGCTTCCGGCCTTAGATGACGAGTAAATCACTACATCACAATCACCCTTGCTAATTAGTTTATCAATCTCTTGTCTTTGTTCTGAATCATTCTCATACTCTGATTCATTAATAGTAAAATCACCATATGCATATATCCTATTATGTGAATCCAGGCTAGCTTCTACTTCCTCTGTAAAGTTTGCTAACTGTCTATCCTGTATTGCAATCGAGATGCATGCATATACACTCATTAATCTATGAGAATGCATATAATTGTCATATGTTATTTTGCCACCAATACCAATTATAAGAATTGCGGCAATAATTATATAGACCTTCTTATAATACCATATATAACCAATCTTCTCACCTAGTGACATCTTGTGGAATTTGTTTTTACTATTCTGCTTCTCTCTGTTTAAATCGCTGTCAACGTGCGCATTAGGAAATATCTTGTCAAATGTCTCTCTGACACTTTCCTCATGCTCCTTCGCATCATTCTTCTCTTCTGCATCTTCGCTGCTAAAGTTAAAATCATCTTTCATTCTTATCCCCCTTTAGGCTTTCGCTCTAATTATAAGTTAATCTTTGCCATATTCTTAATGTCTTCATTGGTTATCGTATATAATCTGTCTAACAGATTACGATGAAATGTTCCTATTCCCTCCGCACAATGTGCCATCTCACCTGCTATTCCCATAACCACAGTTCCAAGAAGTGCGGCATCAATATAAGAGCATCCAGTCTGACCTACGCATGAAAGATATGATGCAATCAATACATTAAGCATGCATCCTGTTCCTGTTAGATATGGCATCATCGGTGAACCATTCTCAACAAGATACACCTTGCATCCATCCGTAATAATATCCACTGCACCACTCACAACAATAACTGCATTAGTTTTCATTGCAAATGCTTTGGCGATATCCACAGCTTCAGCAAGAATCTCTGTTTTCTGACGAGTTACAGCTTCAGCAACGCTTACATCTATGCCAATTGATTCAGTCTTGATGCCAGCTAACGCCTTAATCTCTGAGACATTGCCTTTAATAATTGTTGGATGACTTTGAGCTATCACATCTGTTGCAAGCTTAAGTCGAAGCTTTGAACACGAAACTCCCACAACATCAATTATGAACTGAATATTATTCTTACTCGCCACAGCTGCTGATAACTGAATAGATTCTATTCTAGCATCAGTAATATTACCAAGATTGAGAGCTAAAGCTCCTGCAGTCTTAGTTATATCTTCTACTTCATCCGGGTGTTCTGCCATAATAGGCTTGGCACCCGTTGTCAGTACTACATTAGCGCAATCATTAATTGATATTGGATTAGTAATACAATGTATTAATCTTTCTTGTTTTTTCGTCTCATCTCTTAACGTATATAATCTGTCAAAATCTATATCACTCATTAATATTCTGCCTTTTCTTGTTCTTAATTACATAATACACGATTGCAATTAAAAAGAAAAGTGCACAAACTATATATTTTAAATAATTAACAATTCCAGTTGGATCGCTAACAAAATTCTTAACTAACACTACAACTACAAGATATGCGATCAAACCAAAAAGTGCAATTGCAATTGAATCGTTAAGCACAACTGATGAGCCTTCATAAACATTTGACCCAAGAGCATCCTGGAATTTTGTCAATAGTTTTGCTTTCATTAACTGTTTAAGGAATATGAATGCAATACTTCCTCCAATTAATGTTCCTGCGATAAACGATGGAACGTAGAACAACCATGTAAGTCCTGTTCTTCCCCATATGTATGTCATTACAGGGTATGAAATAATTGCTCCAATTATGCCTGTTCCGATTACTTCACCAAGAAATGCACAGACTAATTTGCCTTTTGAAAGTCTGTATAAAAGACCTGATAAGAACGCGCCAAATACTGCTCCTGTAATTGCGAGTGGTGGAATTCCCATGAATATCATTCGAATAATACCAATTGCCAATGCGCAAAGGAATGAATACCATGGTCCCAGCATTACCGCACATGTTACATTAATAAAGTGTGCCATTGGACACATTCCCTCTACACGAAGGATTGGTGAGATAACTACACCGATGGCAACCATCATCGCTAAGAATACTAATTTGAATAAACTGCTCTTAGCTTTTGTTCCATTATTGCTGATACTTCCGATGTTACTGATGTTACTGTTTGTTGCTTGATTCTTTTCCATTGTAAGAATACCTCTTTCTTTAAATTAGTTATAGAGGGTTCTTTAACACAAAAACAGGTATACAGCCGCTGGCCATATACCTGTGTAATCACTATATACATCATAATATTAACAATCATAATTCTAATAAACATATTGAGTCAAATAGCGATACGAGGCCTAATGCCAGCATTATATAATTATACTGTCAGCTGCTTTATATTAAAGTCTGCTCAGGCGGTCGATGCTACAGTTGCATCCTCTCAGTCCGAAACACGGACTCCCATCGCTATTCTCATTCAGCTATTACAATGTTAGGGCGCTCCCCCTCTCATTGCTTTTCAATAGCAGAACATACTACATAATTATAATCCATAGATGCATTCTGTCAACCCTTTTTATTCTACAAACCATAGCTTCTTACAATCTCTGCAAATTCCACTGAACCAGCAAATAACTCAAAAGCATCCTGCCTACTATGTTCCTCAACATATGTAGCCCACATATTCTTAGTATCTTAACTCTCGCACTCACGCCCCATGAATGTCTTATAAAGTCTTTCTACATACTGTGAATCACTGAGATTCTGCGCTACTGCTTCTGGTGAAAATACAAATTCATGTGCGACCTGTGCTGGTGTAACAAGCCCTTGCTGTAAAGCATCACACCACGCATTAAGCCCTTCAGCATCCGCATCTCTGTATAATACAGTTTTATAACAGCGACTAACGAATGATGTCACATTATAATTCAAATCCCTTGCTTCCTCTAATATAACGCTTCCCTTCACTATTCCATAAGACGTACATATATCAGTGAATTCTATCGAAGCAACAAAATTACTAATTACAAATCTATTCGACACACCATTATGTAATACTGAAAGCCAGATATTAAGTCCTTCCTCATCTGCATCCCTGCCCATCATTGCTTTATAGCATATTGCGCAAAACTCCTCGTCAGTTAGATTTCTAGCAACGAATTCTTTTGATTCAAGAAATGCTGTAATCATCTGGGCGCCTGTGTGCTCCCCAGACACTAACCACTGTTTCCAGACATTAAATCCATTCTCTTCAGGCTCTCTGTTAAGCACTATAGTATACATTCGATTAACAAAATCACCCAATGGGTCATCTTCAATCTTTCTGAAATCCTTGCTTCTTATTGCAAAATCACCTTCACCACTCTGGTCATATAAAAGTGCATAAATCACTTGATTATCTTCTAGAAGTGTTACCTCATTCGTTGGAACGTATAGATTCTCTCCAACCATTGTGATAGCCGACTTGTCTTTTTCTGCTATCTGGTAGACATCTACAACTCCCGCATCATCAGCAACCGCTACATATATATATCCATCAAACACAATCACATCTGCAGAATTAATATACCTGCCTCCAAGTGCTGTATTAATGGTACTTATATCAATTGCAGTCATGTTAAGCGAAGCATATCCATTCATATCGATTCCAGTTCTATTATATGAATCCAGGAAAATGCTTTCGCTATTGTACCTTAATGCATAAAAACATCCATCTTCTCCTGCTGCCAATTTATGTCTGTTTGTTACGCCATCAAGGCTTATACCTGACACTGCTTGCCATGTATTATTAGCATCCAACCTGTATAAGAAAGCTTTTCCTCCGTTGAATGCATCCGAAGCCATAACATATGTTTCGTTACCAATGACATCAATTGTAGAACCTGTAATATAACTTGTTGTGATTTCATTGCCTATCTGCTGCACCGTGTTATTAGCTGATAATTTGAATACCTTTGTTGTCTGTGAATCAATATCATATATTCCATACACGCTGCCATCACTAGTTTTAACAAGCTGTGGCATATTCGACCAGGAACTTCCTGTACTAATATTAACAACATCAACCCAGTTATTGACGCTTGAATCATCGGAACTAACTGCATTAACCACAATACCGCTGTTGTAACCATTAGAATAACATATCGCATTATCCTTAATTGAAGCCTTCAAATCACTATTACCGAATGTGCTGATTCCACCATTAGTAGTAGGATTAGCATTAAGATACGCACTTGTTATATCACCCTGTGAAGTCTTAAGTCCCGTTTCATTAGGTCTAAACACATAGATATAATCATTGCCTGCCGCATTAGATAATCCATCAACGGTAAGATTAACTCTATATATTATTACACCGCTGCCGCGCAATTATTAGTATTAAGTATGTTAACTGTGTTAATGTACTTGCCACCTAGTTGAAGATTAACATAATCATTATGAAACTTCTTAGGCCACAAAGCGTCCGATTGGCTCGTAATGACATGTGATGAATCTACCTGCATTATAATTGAGAGATTATCAAGATATCCGTCATTATTACTATCTGCACCATTAAGTGAAAGTGTCGGAAACATCTGATTAGCTTTATCAACACAAGCCTTCATTATCTGAAGATGATCATTATCATACTCAGAATATCTCTTATCAAGTGTAATTATTGCAAATGTCTTGCCGTCCGTATTCTCCTGTGGGAATACATTATTAAGCTTACATTGTCCGTTAGATACTATGTCAATATAGCGTTCCATTGAATTCTGACTGCCATAGCTATCAGGCACGCCTGCAACTGACTTGTTAAAATCGCGTTTTTTCATCTGCCATGCCGTATACGAAGAATTATACATATATGGTTGATTATACAAATCGGTATTATCGTCCGCAAATCTCGCGATCAGAATCACATTAGAGAATGTTGTCTTTGCATCCTCCGCCTTAGCAATCCCTACTAATGACTCATTACATAGCATAATAACTATTGCCATGATAAATGCTGTTAACCGCCTGCTTTTATTTGTAAAAGAATACATATTATATACCTCCTATTTTATCATGTTTTATATGCACGTCTGAAAAATTCTTTACACTGTATATTGCAAGTATAAGTTGGACGGACGTTACGCTTAAGCACGAGCGAAAGCGTGTCCGTGTGAATTTCGTTCAACTTATACATTTGCTATTACCTAATATAGAGTTTTGCAATTCCATATACGACTTCATAACATTATATATATAATATTATACATTTGTTTTAAGCATATATCAATTATAGATTGAATAAATAAAAATCATATGTTATTCTTTATGAAGTATTTAGCATACATAAGGTTTAACCTTTTGTAAAATTCGCTTATATTTGGAGGAACTATGGATAACTATCAATTTGATAATAATGATAATCATGATAATAATAACCAGAATAATGGTTGGAATAACCAGAACGGGCAAAATAATGGTCAGAATTATAATAACTATACTATGAAAGAACGCAATAACTTAGGAACTGCATCCATGATATTTGGAATTCTTTCACTCTTTGGCTGTATTACAGTATGGTTTGGATTAATATTTGCCATTGCTGCAATCGTATTAGCAATTCTTTCACACAGCAGAATGGGACGTTTTGAAGGTGGTGCCGTTGGAGGTCTTATAACAGGTATTATCTCAGTAATCATCTCTTTAATGCTTTACTTCATGATTCTTCAGTTAATACAGAGTCCAGACTTTGTTAATTACCTTAATCAGTATATGGGTTCATTGCCACAAACAATTTAATTAATGTATACTATAACAGCCAGACATCTAATGCCTGGCTGCTGTTTGTATTACTTAGGATAATTACCATCAGATAATTTCACAATATAGTATCCATCAATCTTTTTAACTCCGCTCTGCGATGGATATGCCTTCATATCTGCAAATCTCTTATCCGCTTTTATTCTGTCATATTCACTTTCAGATATTGATTTGATATTAACGCCATAATGATATGCACAATAAGTACTCCAGCTTGAGAATGCTTCATATCTTGCATTAAAGAATACGAATGCCTGTGGTGTATAACTATATTCTCTTTGAGGATTCATTAATTGTGCTGGCTCTTCATCTATGCTTCCAATGAAAACAATTGGAATCTCCGAGTTATAATCATCTTGCGAAACGACCTCGGTTATTGCTGCTTCCACTAAAGTCTCTACATAATTGTTGCCTATCTCAATTGTCTTATATGTACAATTAGCAGAAAGTATGAAGGACCAACATAATGCTAATGTTGTAACCTTCGCTAATGTCTCAGTTATTACTGTTATATTCTTCTTAAGTTCATCTGCAAAAGCCATATAGAATACAGCGAATGTGAATGGAATCATCATATGCATCTGATAACTCATAAGTACACTAAGAATATGCGCAGGTGTAATAATATCTATTACATTGATTACCATTGGCATGCAAAGTAATAATACTGTTGAATATATAATATTAAATATTTTCTTTTCTTTAATTAATTTTATTAATTGTTTTACTGCTGAGATTACGAATATTAATCCAAGCACTAACCAAAACCATCTTCTATAAAGAATTCCGTCATTGAAATATGCAAAGAAATCCTTATATGTATTACCAATAGTTGTAGAAAGATTCGATAAGATTGATTTTATTCCAAATTCACTTGCACCGCCATAACTAGCCAGTTCAAATCCATATGCTTTCAGATGTATTTTCATAATTATAAAATAGAAGATACATCCAAGTAATAGACTAATCAATCCCTTTGCAGTGTTAATCAATACCTGTTTTTTGTCGCAACCCTTTAATGCATCAAGTATAACCGTCATTATAATAACTGCTGCCGCAACGCCTATGTATGACTGATACATTCCAATAGAAATAGCAATTAAAAATGCTGAAACCAACGTCCACCAGTACTCTTTTGTACTGTAAAGAATATACCCAGCTACAACAGCAAAAAAGCATGCAAAACCATAGGCAAGTGCCATATATACGAATATCATCTGCATTACAATAGCAGGTGCAACTACCATTGCAGCTGATAGAATAAAGATTGCTGTCTTGCTTTTAATATTCCATAATTGAACTAATAATGCACATGATAATCCTATCAATATCACATATATACATACAATCGGCACCAGTGCCACAATGTGACACGACATTTTCTCAAGCCAGACAATTGCCCATCTTCCAAGACGTATTGCCCAATTATCATTATGAAAAACCAGTAATCCCTCATGAAGACCATCAGCTATTCCATATTCATTTTTTGCAAAAAGGAAATAACAGAATACCCCAGCAATAGCACAGGCATAATATGCAGTCTTTGCATATGCATTGGTAAATATATATTTTATTTTTTTATTGATCTGATATAACATGATGTCCTCCACTCCACATAACTCTTTTATGTTTTATTTGATAGATTGCAATTATATAACTAGATTTTAATCAGCAATTACATATACTCATTAGAGCCTACGAATACTTCATAAATTCTCTGATATCTATATCCTTTTTTTACGACAGAACAGTCTGTAACCAATATTCCTAATTCAACCAACTGATTGATAATATTAGATACAACATTAATAGAAACACCTGACAGTTCCTGAATTTCCTTTTTGGTAAATACAATTTGTTTCATTATTACTGGCATAATACGATAAACCGAATTACCTTTTATTTTTTCTATCGTTTTCATATCATCATTATATATTTCTTTTATTCTATTAATTTTAAATATAAAAGAATTACATTGTTCAATGACACATTGTAAAAAGAATTTAATATAACCTATTACATTTCCCTTTCTACATTCCATCAGATTTCTTTGATATGAAGGTTTATATAATTCCAATATTTCTGACATATATAGAATTGGTCTCTCTTTATCAAGATATGCCATCTGTACCGGTATCAGTGCTCTTCCAACTCTTCCATTACCATCTCTATATGCATGAATTGTTTCAAATTGCATATGTGATAATGCAACATTAATCAAAAGAGGATCTATAAATTCATCATTCATATAACCATATAGATTAATCAGTAAACCATAAACTTCCTCCGGAATTGGTGGAATGAATGTAGCACTTTCTATATTAGCACCTCTTGGTCCTATCCAATTTTGCGTTGTTCGAATTTTACCTGGTGTTTTGTTCGATCCACGAACACTGTCTAAAATAATCTCATGCATGCTATTAACAAGTTCATAGCTTATACAGCGCCCCATCTGTATTTCTTTTTCTGCAAATTCGATTGTTTTTTTCAAATTTTGAATTTCTCTATTATCATCTGTATTCTCCAAATATTTTAAATAATACATCTCATCTTGTGATATTTGAGTTCCTTCGATTTGTGTGGATTTATAACTCTCCGTTAACAATACAGAATCAAGGAAATAATTTGCATCGAATTCCAAGGTCATTAATAAGGATTTGTATTGGCCATACTTGGCATTTGCTTCTGACGCAAGACGCAACATCTCTTTATCAATATTATAATCAAATGGTAACTTTTTTGCTTTATATGGTTCCATATCTACCTTTCCTTCACTTTTTTTGTTATATTATACCCTCATTTTCAAAAAAAATCACTGTTTTTTCAAAAAACAGTGATTTTTTATTAATATAAAGCCTATTTTTATTATTTCTGTGGTACGAATACACCATAGATTGCTTTGATTGCATCATCAAAATACTTATTACGAACACCAATGATGATATTCAATTCGCTTGAACCCTGATCAATCATCTTGATGTTAATCTTAGCATCTGCAAGAGCTTTGAAGATATTACCTGCGATACCAGAGTTATTTCTCATTGCACGACCAACAACTGCGATTAAAGCAAGATCAGATTCTAATTCAACAGTATCAGGCTGAACTGCTCTATGAATCTGAGCAAGAACTTTCTGCTCTTTCTCAACGAATTCATCCTGGTGAACAAAGATTGTCATTGTATCAATTCCTGATGGCATATGCTCGAATGAAATTCCATTCTCTTCAAATACCTGAAGAACTTTTCTAGCGAATCCTATCTCAGAGTTCATCATATCTTTTTCAATATTGATTGATACGAAACCTTTTTTACCTGCAATACCTGTTACAATATACTCTGGTGTATGACATGTGCTTTCAACTATCATAGTACCCTTATCAGCAGGTGCATTAGTATTACGAATATTAATTGGAATTCCTTCCTTACGAACAGGGAAGATTGCATCTTCATGAAGTACTGTTGCACCCATGTATGAAAGCTCTCTTAACTCTTTGTATGTGATTGTATCAATTGATTTTGGATTATCAACGATTCTTGGATCTGCAACAAGGAAACCAGATACATCTGTCCAGTTCTCATATACATCAGCCATAACAGCCTTAGCAACGATAGAACCAGTGATATCTGAGCCACCTCTTGAGAATGTCTTAACACTTCCGTCTGGCATTGCTCCGTAGAATCCTGGAATTACTGCTGAATCTGTATTGCTTAATTTTGCTGATAATAATTCATTAGTCTTTTCAGCATTAAAGTTTCCATCTTCGTCAAACATAATATATTTTGCTGAATCAATAAATTCATAATTCAAGTAATTAGCCATTACGATACCATTCAGGTATTCACCTCTTGATGCTGCGTAATCTTTGCCTGCTCTGTCACAGAACATCTTCTTGATAATTGCAAATTCATTATCAAGCGATAATTCAAGTTCAAGTCCTGTTATTATTTCATCGTATCTATCCCTAATAGCTTTTAGGTTCTTCTCAAAATTCTTTCCTGCTTCCGCTAAAGCATAACATGCATAAAGCATATCTGTTACTTTTGTATCTTCTTTGAATCTCTTACCTGGAGCTGAAGGAACTACATATCTTCTTCCTTCATCAGCACGGATAATATCGCCAACTTTCTTAAACTGCTCTGCACTTGCAAGTGAACTTCCACCGAATTTTACTACTTTTTTCATTGTCCTACTATACCTTTCGTCTTAATATAACATTTTCAATTATTATAAAATGCTGTTTACATCTGTAACAACTTGTTAATTAATGTATGACCTTCAGCCACATAGATGCCACTCTTTGCGCCATCTTTTTCGTTGTAGTCAAGTGTTCCATTCTTAATATCTGTACTATCGTATAGCATATATGGAACTGGGTCAGAAGAGTGTGTTCTGATTGCAATTGGTGTTGGATGATCAGGCATAATAAGCATTCTGAAATCTTCACCTGCTGCTTCGAATTGATCAATTACTCTCTTAATTACTCTCTCATCAAGATTCTCAATAGCCTGAATCTTTCTCTCTTTGCTTCCCTGATGACCCATCTCATCCGGAGCTTCTACATGAATGTATGCAAAATCATAACCGTCTTCAAGTAATGCCTTAACTGCTGCATCAGCTTTACCTTCATAGTTAGTGTGAAGACCACCATTAGCGCCTTCTACCACGATTACTCTCATCTTAGCGCCAACAGCGATACCCTTAAGAAGGTCTACTGCTGATATCATTGCGCCCTTTTTGCCTGTCTTTTCTGTAAAATCTGAAAGCATTGGTCTTGTACCTGCTCCCCAGAACCAGATTGAATTGGCTGGATTAAGACCATTTTTCTTTCTTTCAATATTAATTGGATGATTTGCAAGAATGTCATAACTCTTTTTCATCATCTCTCTTAAAGCGTCATCTTTTGGAAGATATTCTCCAATCTTTCTTCCAAGTACATCATGAGGAGGTGTTAATTCTACGACTTCACCTTTATCCCATATTGTAAGATGTCTGTAACTTGTTCCAACATAGAACTTATATGTATCAGTTTCCAACTCTTTTCTTACAGCATCTAACAGAACTGCTGCATCTTCAGTTGAAATCTCGCTTGAACTGTGATCAATAATTGTTTTTTCTTCATATGGTACATCATCATCAGATACTGTAACAATATTGCATCTAAGTGCAACATCTGTTGTCTTCATATCTACGCCAATGCTTAATGCTTCCAATGGTGAACGTCCTGTATAATACTGCCTTGGATTATATCCTAATACTGAAAGATTGGCTGTATCACTTCCTGGATTCATTCCATCCGGAATAGTATGAACCATTCCTATCTCTGACATCTTTGAATATCTATCCATAGTTGGTGTCTTAGCATATTCAAGAGGTGTCTTATCTCCTAATTCACTGATTGGTCTGTCGGCCATTCCATCACCTAAAACAACTAAATACTTCATTTCTTCACGCTTTCTATTATATAATCTATTATTTACTCTATTATTTTTCAAGTCTGATTCTGTTAAGAATTCCTTCTACCTTAGCAGCGCCATCTTCATATTCTTTTTCACTAATCTCGTTAGTAACAACACCGAACTCATCATTGAGTCCATCAACAAGGATAACTTCAACATCACCCCATGCTGCTTTAACTTCTGCCATCTTCTCGCTTACAGTACCAGCAACTCTTACAAAGAATTTCTTCTTTGATGATGAGATATCGCCAAGTTCAAGTTTTGTTGTACTCCAAATCGACATAACATTCTTACCCATATGCTTAACACAGTCAACTACATCAGCAACTACTGCACTTGCAGTTGGGAGCTTACCGGCACCTGCACCAAAGAACATTACATCGCCAATAACATTACCATTAATATATATTCCGTTAAGAACATCATTAACGCTGAAAAGTGGATGTGATTCACTAATCATGAATGGTGCTACCATCGCATATACAACGTCATCTTTCTTTCTGCTTGTTGCAAGAAGTTTGATTGCGCACTCCATCTTCTCTGCATATTTGAAATCCTTATCTGTAATCTTTGTGATGCCTTCACAATAGATATCTTCAAAATCAACCTGTGAGCCAAATGCAAGTGAAGTAAGAATTGCGATTTTTCTACAAGCATCATATCCTTCAACATCAGCTTCAGGGTTACGTTCTGCGTAACCTTTTTCCTGTGCCTCTTTTAATACTGCATCATATTCGAGACCTTCTCTATTCATCTTTGTAAGCATGTAATTAGTAGTTCCGTTAAGAATACCTGTAATCTGAGTAATCTCATCTGCTGTAAGTGACTGGTTAAGCGGTCTAATAATTGGAATACCACCGCCAACAGATGCCTCAAACATAAAGTTAAGGTTGTTCTGCTTAGCAAGCTCTAATAACTCTGCGCCGTACTTAGCAACCAATGCTTTATTAGATGTACATACGCTCTTTCCATTCATAAGGGCTTTTCTGACAAATGTGTTCGCTGGTTCAACACCGCCCATAACCTCAACAACCACTTTAATTTCAGGGTCATTCATAATAACATCAACGTCATGAACTATCTTTTCCTGAATTGGATCCCCTGGAAAATCTCTAAGGTCAAGTACATACTTTACTTCGATATCCTGACCTGCTCTCTTATTAATTGACGCGCCGTTAGTATTAATTACCTCAACAACACCTGAACCTACTGTTCCGTACCCTAAAACTGCTATTTTTACCATAGTAACCACAAAAACCTTTCAATTTTATTTTTTTGTATGATTTTATTATCTATTCTCTTGATAATATCTTAAGATATCTTACACCGAATAGTTGCTCAATATCTTCTATCATCCTTGATGAATCTCCCGTTATTGGAAGAATGTCAACACTTAAAGTAAGCGATGCTACACCATTAACCGGAATTGTCTGATGAATCGTAAGTATATTAGCCTTGTATTCAGCTACCTTACTCAACACCTGCGATAATAGCCCAGGTTCATCATCCATGGATAAGACAAATGTTATTGTCTTTCCCTTGACATTATCCCTAAATGGAAATATGTCATCCTTGTACTTATAATAAGAACTTCTGCTGATTCCTACCTGTTCTGTTGCTTCTGCTACCGATACACTGCTTATCTCTATAAGTCTGTTTGCTTTTGCGACTTTCAGAAGCACCTCCGGAATAGCCTTCTTCTTAACAACATAATACTTAATCTCTTCAGACATATATCACCTCATTAATACATACATTATGTGCAATTCATTATTTTTTATACCTTTTTAGTGTATGCTGTAGAAATACATCTGTTTTCCACAGAAAGAATAGTACCATATATCCTCATTCTTTGCAAGGTTATATTTATACAAAAATGTTTTATTTTTAATACACGCAACGTATTACAATGTTGGAAGTGGTGCGTATGTGGGGTTTATGTTAGAGTGAGATGAATTCTCGCATACACGCTACCGCGAATCGTATGCTCCGAATTTATCTCACTCTAACATATTCAACACATAGTAATCAATTACAACATTGTAATATGTTGCGTGTGGCAAAACATTTACAATAATATGCATTAGAATGTATGCCACATAATATATGTATGAGGTACGGAGGATAATGAATAAGAACATAATCGAAAGATTAACAACGGAAAAGGGACTTACTTACGGTCCATACGACGTCATTAGAGGAACGTATAACGGTTATAGCGTTATATATCGCAATCTACCTAATAATTCTGACGCCATTATAATTAACGGAGCTTGCCATGATGGCTTTGCTGCAGATAGCGCGCGCAGTTTTTGTGACGCAATGAAAACAAACAAGGAGATATCATCTTGCAATTACACTAATTATGCAATGACAGTGGTATTCCTTAGTACTCTTGATGAGAACACAAGATATAATCTTGTATGTTATATTCTTGATCAGGTTACTACGTTCTATCGTAACAACAATTATATGAACTGCTGCATTCACTGTGGTTCAACAACTGAACCAGTAAGTTATTGTGATGAGGACAATACAGCATATTATATGTGCGACAGCTGTTTTAGCCGTGTTCAGGCGAATATCCCAGTCACGAGTAAATCAAGAGGTAATATCTTTACTGGTATTGTTGGTGCATTCATTGGTGCACTGCTTGGAATGGTAATATCGTTTCTTATATATCAGCTTGGATACATCGCAGGACTTGCAGGACTTGCAATCGCTGCGCTTACAATCAAAGGATACGAGTTACTCGGTGGCAAACTTAATATTGCCGGAATCATTATATGTATTATACTCACAATAGGTGCTGTATTCTTTGTTCAGAACATCTGTTATTCATACGAGATATATGATTTTTATAAGGGAACTTACGATATTACATTCTTTGATGCATACAAAGCTCTCCCTGATTTTCTTGAGAATATGAGCGAGCTCAAAGCAGCATTTATCAAAGATCTTGTAATCGGTTATCTATTAACTGCAGTTGCAAGTGCTTCAATATTCTATACAGCATTCAAGAGTCAGAATATAAAACCAAAGACATTAACAAAATACAATGATTAATTAATAATAATGCCATGTGTGATACTCCTGTTAACGAAGTACCATACATGGCATATTTTTTACTCAAATAATGGTGTTGAAAGATATCTGTCGCCTGTGTCAGGAAGAACAACAGCAATTGTTTTGCCCGCATTTTCCGGTTTCTTAGCGATTTCAGCTGCTGCATATAGTGCTGCACCTGATGATATTCCTACCAGAATTCCTTCTGTCTTTGCAATAAGCTTTCCATTGGCAAATGCTTCTTCATTCGGAACTTTTACGATTTCATCAATTACTGATGTGTCCAAAGTATCCGGAATAAATCCTGCTCCAATACCCTGTATCTTATGTGGACCAGGTGCTCCGCCTGAAATTACCGGTGAATCCTCAGGTTCTACAGCAACAACCTTAATATTAGGATTTTTTGATTTTAGATATTTGCCGGTTCCAGTAATTGTTCCTCCTGTACCAACTCCTGATACAAGAATATCAACATCTCCATCCAAATCATTCCATATCTCTGGGCCTGTAGTCGCATAATGAATCCTCTGATTTGCCTGATTCGTAAACTGACCAAGAATTACTGAACCAGGAGTCTGCTGGTTAAGTTCTTTTGCCTTTGCAATTGCACCCTTCATTCCCTTGGCACCTTCAGTAAGTACTAATTCAGCGCCATAGATTGAAAGGAACTTTCTTCTTTCAATACTCATCGTTTCAGGCATTGTAATTATTACCTTGTAACCTTTTGCTGCAGCAATTGCTGCAATTCCGATTCCTGTATTACCCGATGTTGGTTCGATCAGTGTTGCTCCCGGTTTCAATTCACCTGATTTTTCTGCTTCTTCAATCATAGCCAATGCCACTCTGTCCTTGACACTTCCCGATGGATTAAAATATTCAAGTTTAACCACTAATCTGGCATTAACTCCTTTTTCCTTCTCATATGCATTCACACGCACAACTGGTGTATTACCTACTAACTCTGTCACATTGTTCTTTAAATTACTCATATCTTCCTCTTTCCACCTTATATGGTTTTTTATTTCCTACTTAGTTAGTAGGATTGATATGAATATATTTATAACACTATTTTCATAGTATGTCAATAGGAAATATATATTTTATTTTTTTATACGTTTTCTCTTCCAAATACACTTGCTAAATAACGCATAGAATCTATATGACTCTGGTTAAGTGCTCCTGCACTCATTCTCCACTTCCAATTACCCATTGTTGATGGAAAATTCATCCTTGCACTATTATCAAGCTTAAGAATATCCTGCACCTGGAATATTACAAGGTTAGCCACACTGCTGTAAGCTGCACGAAATACTTTATCAACACATTGATATCTGTCCCTCGTTCCAAGGTAGTCAAAAGCATATCCAAGCTCCCAATCATTTCTTTGATTAAAGAAGCCAAGTAATGTTTCATTGTCATGCGTTCCACCATAACACACCATATTCTGTGTGTAATTATATGGCAGATGCGGATTCTTTCTGTCTCCGCCAAATGCAAACTCAATAACCTTCATTCCCGGATATCCGTTATCTTCAAGCAGCTTCACTACTTCTGGAATTGCAACACCCAAATCCTCTGCAATTATCTTTTTATTGCCAATTGATTCATTAATTGCTTTACACAGCTTCATTCCAGGGCCCTGCATATATTCGCCAATCCTTGCATCCTCTGCATCTGCTGGAATTGTATAGTATTTGACAATTCCAATAAAATGATCAATTCTAATTACATCATAAAGCTTAGCAGAGGCCTCCATTCTATGTCTCCACCAGCTATAATCATCTAGCTCCTGTTTCGCCCAGTCATAGAGAGGATTGCCCCACTTCTGTCCCAGTTCAGTAAAATCATCTGGTGGTACACCTGCAACCTTGGTTGGTGTAAGATTCTCATCCAACATAAAATCGTCTGGATGAGACCATACATCCGCGCTGTCTAACGCCATGTATATTGGTATATCTCCGATTATCTCTATATTCTTTTCATTGGCATATGCTTTTAACTTAAACCATTGTTTGAAGAATTCATATTGCACAAATTTCCAGAATTCGATATCCTTTTCCAGAATAACCTTGTGCTTTTCCATGCCTTCCCTAGTTCTATGTTTGATATCTTCATCCCAGTCTCCCCAGAATCTATTATCATAATAGTTTTTGCATGCCATAAACAAGCTATAATCTTCCAGCCAAAAGCTGTTCTGCTCACAGAACTCACTATATTCCTTATTCATATTCTCAGAATTATTTTTCTCGGTAAATGCTTTGAATGCTTGTCGTAATATGCCAAACCTGTTGTTATACATCTTCTCATAGCTAACATAATTGGGATGTCCAAGATTCACATCATATCCCTGTCCAAATCTATTATTAATTGCTTCCTCTTCAGATATCTGAATTGGAATTAATCCATCTCCCCAATCAATTGATAGAATTGTAGATTTTAATAGCAATCCGTCTTCTACAAGCATATCCAAATCTATTAGATATGGATTTCCAGCATATGCTGAATAAGACTGATAGGGACTATCTCCGTATGAAGTTGGACCTAATGGCAGTACCTGCCAGTATTTGTGATTAGTATTCTTAACAAAATCCACAAAGTCATATGCTGCTTTACCCATCGTCCCTATACCATATGGTGATGGAAGACTGCTGACAGCCATAAGTATTCCTGCACTTCTTGAAATCTTTTCATTATCCATTCTGTATACCTCATTCCGTAAATAATTCTATAAAGTCATATACCGCATGAAATCTGTACTATCAGCTTCCACACGGTATACCTGCTTATATTTTGTTATATGATTTATTCATATTGTTTACTTCATATTGTCTATTATGTTCTTAGCAGTTTCTCTTTCTTCATTTGATAACAGATATTCAATGTCTAGTAATACTATAAGTTTTCCATCAACACTTGCAACCCTGTCAAAATACTTTATATCATCTGTTTTAACAATTCTTGGCATATCTACTATTTTATCAGGAGCAATATCCTTTATTTCTTCCACAGCATCAACTTCAAAAGCAATTGTAATATCTGATAATTTAACAACCACAATACTATTGCTCTTTGAAAGCGTATTGTCCATATTAAATTTCTTTTTAAGGTTAAATACCGGAATTACAACTCCACGAAGATTAATAATTCCTTTAATATACTGTAAAGAATTCGGAACCGGCACAACATTAACCTGATTTTCAATTGAACTAACGAGATTAATGTCTATACCGTATGACTCATTACCAAGTGTAAATACTACTGGTTTTGTATATTCTGCCATATATATGCCTCCAATCTTTTATCTGCATTTGTTTAATCATGATTCTTCTGTTTTAGATGTACTAATCCACTTCAAATATGCGTTGATAAATGGATCTATATTACCATCTAATACATTCTGTGCATTACCTGACTCACAATTTGTTCTATGATCCTTAACCATTGTATAAGGCTGAAGCACATAACTTCTAATCTGATTACCAAAATTAATATCTTTGATATCGCCACGAATATCAGATGCTTTCTCTGCATTCTCCTGTTGTTTCATAATATAAAGCTTAGCCTTCAACATCTGCATCGCTTTATCCTTATTCTGATGCTGTGAACGCTGGCTTTGACACTGTACAACAGTTCCTGTTGGAATATGAGTGATTCTAATAGCTGAAGATGTCTTATTAATATGCTGACCACCTGCACCGCTGGAACGATAGGTATCAATTCTTAAATCATCATCATTAATATCTATGTCTACATCCTCTTCCAAATCAGGCATTACATCACATGATACGAATGATGTCTGTCGCTTTCCTGCTGCATTGAATGGTGAAATTCGCACAAGACGATGAACACCTCTCTCAGACTTAAGGTAACCATAAGCATTTTCCCCGGAAATCTCTATTGTAACAGACTTAACTCCAGCCTCATCACCATCAAGATAATCTATGATTTCAGTCTGAAATCCCTTAGAATCAGCCCATCTTGTATACATCCTCATAAGCATTGATGCCCAGTCACAGCTCTCAGTTCCACCTGCACCAGCATTAAGCTTGAGAATAGCATTATCCCTGTCATATTCACCCGATAATAAGGTGCTTATCTTCAGTGTGTCTATCTTTTCTTCAAATGTTTTTAATTCGTTGTCTATCTCTAGAATTAGTGATGTATCATTCTCTTCCTCTGCCATCTCAATAAGAGTTTTGGCGTCATCAATGATCTCTGCAAGTTCGTCATACTTCTCAAAAGAATCTTTCAATCCTTTTAATTCTTTCATGTAACCCTGCGAACGTTCTGCATCATCCCAAAATCCAGGAGCCTCCATATTAGCTTCAAGCTCTTCAATTCGCTTTGCCTTATTAGCTAAGTCAAAGTGAATCCCTGATTTCTTCTAATGGCTGAGTATAAGTTCCAAGCTTATAACGGAACTGGTCTAATTCTACCACTATTGATCACCTACTTATTATATATTTTATGATTATACGTTATGTCATGTATGACTAGTTAAGTCTTCCACAGCACTGTTTGTATTTTTTACCACTGCCACAAGGACATGGATCGTTTGGATATATCTTCTTATCTTCACGCTTTACTGGTGCCTTAACTGCTGAATCGTCTTTGTTAGTACCAGTTACTTTAGCAACCTGCTCTCTTTCAACATTCTGCTCAACCTGAATATGCATAAGAAGTCTTACTGTATCTTCTGCTATACCTCTTGTCATCTCATCGAACATATCATATCCACTTACCTTGTATTCTACAAGTGGATCTCTCTGTCCATATGCCTGTAATCCAATTCCCTGACGAAGCTGTTCCATATCATCAATATGGTCCATCCACTTTCTATCAATTACTTTAAGAAGAATTACACGTTCTAATTCTCTTACATGTTCTGGTTCTGGGAATTCTGCTTCTTTTGCTTCATATAATTTAACTGCCTGCTCTTTAAGAACATGCTTTAATTCATTCTTATTAGTAACACTATCGTTTAATTTGACTGCCTCAAGAGGAACTGTTGTAAGAAGAAGTTCATTAAGTTCATTATAATCCCATTCAGTCGCTGCTGCATCATCACTGATACATGTATCTACAGCATTCTCAACGAAATCAGTAACCATCTTAAGAACTGAATTACGCATGCTTTCTCCATCAAGAACTTTTCTTCTCTCTGCATAGATAATTTCACGCTGTTCATTCATTACTTCATCATATTCAAGAAGATTACGTCTGATACCATAGTTGTTTGTCTCTATCTTCTTCTGTGCTTTCTCAATTGCAGTAGAAAGCATCTTGTGTTCTATCTGCTCATTATCAGCCACACCTAATGTGTTAAATACTGTCATAAGTCTCTCAGAACCAAATAATCTCATTAAATCATCTTCAAGTGAGATATAGAATCTTGATTCACCAGGATCTCCTTGTCGACCAGCTCTACCTCTTAACTGATTATCAATACGTCTTGATTCATGTCTTTCTGTACCTATAATCTTCAAACCACCTGCAGCTTTTGCATCATCATCAAGCTTAATATCAGTACCACGTCCTGCCATATTAGTAGCAATAGTAACCGCTTTATGACGTCCAGCCTCAGCTACGATTTCAGCCTCTAATTCATGGAATTTGGCATTCAATACTTTGTGAGGAATTCCTCTCTTCTTAAGTAATGCACTAATCTCCTCTGATGATTCAATAGTAATAGTACCAACCAATACTGGCTGTCCTACTTCATATGATTCACATACTGAATCTACAACTGCATTAAGTTTTTCTTTCTTTGTCTTATATACAGCATCCTGATTATCTATTCTAAGTACTGGTCTGTTAGTTGGAATCTCAACAACATCCATATTGTAAATCTCTCTGAATTCCTTCTCTTCTGTAAGAGCAGTACCTGTCATACCGGCTTTCTTCTCAAATTTGTTAAAGAAATTCTGGAATGTAATAGTAGCAAGAGTCTTACTTTCTCTCTTAACCTTTACATGTTCCTTAGCTTCAATTGCCTGATGAAGACCATCTGAATATCTACGACCTGGCATAATACGTCCTGTAAATTCATCAACAATAAGTACTTCATCATCTTTCACAACGTAATCTTTATCTCTAAACATAAGATAATGTGCTCTAAGAGCAAGAATTATATTATGCTGAATCTCAAGGTTCTCAGGATCTGCATAATTCTCAAGGTGGAAGAACTTCTCTACCTTGCCAATACCCTGTTCTGTAAGGTTAACAATCTTATCTTTTTCATTAACAATGAAATCGCCGTCTTCTTCAACCTCTTCACCCATAATAGCGGCCATCTTAGTAAGCTCTCCACTAACTGTACCTCGTTCAAGCTGCATAGCAAGAATATCACAAGCTTCATAAAGCTTAGTAGATTTTCCGCTCTGTCCAGAGATAATAAGTGGTGTTCTTGCCTCATCAATAAGAACTGAATCGACCTCATCAATAATACAATACTTAAGTCCTCTAAGAACAAGCTGCTCTTTATATATAACCATGTTATCACGAAGATAATCAAAGCCTAATTCATTATTAGTTACATATGTAATATCACATGCATATGCTTCTCTTCTCTCTTCGTCCTTTTTGCTGTTAAGTACTACACCAACTGTAAGTCCAAGGAACTCATGAATCTGTCCCATCCACTCAGAGTCACGCTTTGCAAGATAATCATTAACTGTTACGACAAGAACTCCCTCTCCTGTAAGTGCATTAAGATATGCAGGAAGAGTTGATACCAATGTCTTACCTTCACCAGTTCTCATCTCGGCAATACGTCCCTGATGGAGAATGATACCACCTATAATCTGTACCCTATAATGCTCCATTCCAAGTACACGCTTACCTGCTTCTCTAACTACTGCGTATGCTTCTGGAAGAAGATCATCTAATGTCTCGCCCTTTTTCAGTCTCTCTTTGAATTCTTTAGTCTTTCCCTTCAATTCATCATCCGTAAGAGCATTCATTGCTGCCTGATAACTTTCAACTTTATCTACGATAGGTATGATTCTTTTTAACTCATGTTCGCTATGTGTACCGAACAACTTCTGTACTAATCCCATTCTGGTTTATCTCCTTAAATTACAATATCAGTATACTGGAATTCCAATATACGTGGCAAATAATGCCACTCCGTGTTATTGTACCACTTTAGCACTATTTAAGCAATAAAATTAAAATAAAAACTCCTCAATACCATTATAGTATCGAGGAGTTATATTAAATAAGGAGTTATATTATATCTGCGTTTTAATTCAAATATCAACTGCTTACTTTAGTTATTATTAAAAAATGCTTTAGTCTAATTCAGGTTCTATTAATCCATAAGTATTACCTTTTCTCTTATAGACTACATTAACTTCTTCAGTCTCTGCATTAAAGAATACGTAGAAGTTATGTCCTAGCAATTCCATCTGTACACAGGCTTCTTCAGGATCCATTGGTTTAATGGCGAATCTCTTTGTTCTAATAATCTTCACATCTGGTTCATCATCGAATTCTTTTTCTATAAATTCTTGTGTGAAGTCTGCTCCGTTCTGTTTCTTATCGACAAGTTTGTTTTTATATTTTTTTAACTGTCTTTCAATTACTTCTTCAACTAAATCAATTGATACATACATATCACTGCTAATCTGTTCAGATCTAATGATATTACCCTTAACCATTATAGTGACTTCTACTTTCTGTCTTTCCTTTTCAACACTAAGTGTTACGTTAACCTCCGTATCATCTGCAAAAAATCTGTCGAGCTTTCCGAGCTTTTCCTCAACGGCTGCTCTTAGTCCATCTGTTACCTCAATATTGCGACCAGTAATAATAAATTTCATGATGTCCAACTCCTTTACCTGTGTTATGTGTATATTATAGCACAACTTTACATTTATGCAAGTATATTCTAACAATTTGCGCATTTTTCTTTTATTCGACTGGCAACTATTGCTTTCGACTTTTGTCAACCCCTTTTACCATATTTTTTTATCAAAAATGAAGATTTATAATAATTGAACAAAACATTTATTCACTTTTTCAGCTTCTTCGATGTTCATAAGTTATCCACATTTTTGTGGATTTTGTTAATAAATCGGTGTATAACTAAAAAATCTCTTAAAATCGCAATTTTAAATTGTTGATAACTTCCAAATTGTTTTAAATTTTGTGTCAATAGCTAATTTTATAAAAATGGCCATTTTTTTGTTTTTTGTGAGATATGCACAATTTCTCATTTGTCAATAATAATTTACAACTTTTTTACGAAAATTATAGTATAATAATGTTAGGAATTTTTTTCGATTTTACAGAACGGAGGTTCATACATATGAATAGAAAAACTGTATTTGTAACAGGTTCATCTAGAGGCATCGGCAAAGCTATTGCCATCAAATTCGCCAAGAAGAATTATAACGTAGTCATTAACTGCATTCACAACGAAGAGAAGATGCTGATGGTTAAGAAAGAGATCGAAAGCTACAATGTAACATGCCTTGCCATCGCCACAGATATAGGAATCTATAGCAACGCCAAGGCATTATTTGATGAGATACACAAGCTTTTTGGCAACATAGATGTTCTCGTCAACAACGCCGGCATATCTTATATAGGTTTGTTTCAGGACATGAAACCAGATGATTGGAATCGTGTAATATCAACTAATCTTAATTCCGTCTACAACTGCTGCAATCTTGCAATTCCTGATATGATTGAGCGAAAACAGGGACGTATCATCAACATCTCCTCAGTATGGGGAATTACCGGTGCATCCTGTGAAGTTGCCTATTCCGCAACCAAAGGTGCTATCAATGCGCTTACCAAGGCATTAGCAAAAGAACTTGCACCAAGCAATATTCAGGTAAATGCTGTTGCATGCGGAGCGATTGATACTGAGATGAATTATTTTCTTGATGATGATGAATTAATTGACCTCGTCAACAGTATTCCAGCCGGACGACTTGGTCAGGCCGAAGAGGTTGCTGATTTGGTCTATAATCTTGCTTCAAAACACTCTTATCTTACAGGTCAGGTTGTAGTATTTGATGGGGCCTGGATATAGCATTTGTCAACCTCAATAACTGTATGATATGTATCATTAACGGCCGATACCTTATCTTGAATCATCTTCTTGACTTCGTCATCACTATACCTAAACTCCTGTGGTACAACGACATCAAAGATAAGATTCTTAAGGTATGGGCCTTCTGTTATTCTAAAATCATGAATCATTAATGTATTATCAATATCATGAACAATATTAATGACCATCTCCTTTAGCTGCATAACTACCGGATCATCTGTTGCTATCGGATCCATATGTATTGTAATTCCACATCCGAACTCTTTCTTAATTTCCTGTTCAATCAAATCAATGCAATCATGCGCTTCACAGACATCCATCACTCTTGGGATCTCTGCATGAAGGGTTACATATACCCGTGTTGGTCCATAATCATGAACTATCATGTCATGAATTCCAACTATCTCCTTATGTGACATTACCTTTTTTTCAATTGCTTCAACAAACTCCTCTTTTGGTGCTTGGCCAAGAAGTGGTGCTAATGTATCACCTGCGGCTTCAATTCCTGCCTTGAATACAAATATCGCTACAATTGCACCTGCAATACCATCAACGTTAACTCCTGTTACTTTACAGATTATTAACGCAAGAAGTACTGTGGCTGTTGCAATACAATCGCTTAAGCTGTCAGCTGCTGTTGCGAGCATTGCTGGTGAATCAATCTTTTTACCAAGCTTTTTATTGAATGCTGACATCCAGAACTTAACAAGTATGGATGCTATCAATATAATTACGGATATCATGCTGAATTCTACTGCTTCTGGAGTGATTATCTTAGTAATTGAACTTTTAAATAATTCAAAACCCATTAGTATAATCGCTACAGCAACTGTAAGACCTGCAAGGTACTCAATTCTTCCGTGTCCAAAAGGATGTTCCGAATCTGCTGGTTTGAATGCCATCTTGAAACCAACAAGAGTCACGATTGATGAGCCTGCATCACTCAGATTGTTGAATGCGTCTGCTGAAATTGATACGGATGATGTGATAATGCCTGCGAAGAATTTTGCTGCAAATAGAATTATATTACAAATTATTCCAACAACTCCGCCAACTATGCCATATCTTTGTCTTACCTTTTCATCCTTTACATCTTCGCTGTTTTTGATAAACAGCTTCATAATAAGTCTAGTCATTAGTGCCTCCGGTTAATCAAATTATATATTAAAATTACTGAATATGTAGTATAATTATTATACTTCATTAATCACATATATCAACAGGTAATTATCAATAAAACCACCAAAATACTAAGATTGAACGGAGGATATATATGAATAACAGCATTTATCAAAAAGCAACACCTGAAAGTCAGGGAATCCCCTCAAAGGCAATTATTAATTATCTTCATTCTTTGGAATCTGTCGGTTTCCCACTTCACAGTGCCATAATTATGCGCCATAACCAGATTCTTCTCGAAACATATTATGAGCCATGCACAAAGGATTCTCTCCATCGTATGTTCTCAATTACCAAAAGTTTTGTGTCCATAGCTATCGGACTTCTTATTGAAGAGGGCAGATTAAATTATGAAGATAAAATTGTAGATTATTTTATGGATAAAGTACCGGACAAAGATACTATCCATCCTTATATGGCCGCAATGACAATCCGCGATATGCTTAAGATGTCAAGCTGTCATGATAAAACCACATTCAAAACAATGCCCGATAATGACTGGGTCAAGACCTTCTTTACTGTTGTCCCAAATCACAAAAGTGGCATGGTATTCTCATATGACACTTCATCAACGCACACTTTAGCTGCGCTTGTTGAGCGAATTACAGGTATGGATATGCTTGATTATATGCGTGGCAAATTCCTTGATGAGATTGGTTTTTCCAAAGATGCATATATTATGAAAGACCCTGTTGGTGTCAGTATGGGTGGTTCAGGACTTATGGCTACTACCAGAGATATTCTCGCATTCATAGACGTAGTTGCACACAATGGAGTATATCGCGGCAAGCAATTGCTTCCTGCCGATTATGTACAGCGTGCCACAACACTACAAATTTCTACTTATGGTAAAGGCAATTGCTGGGAAGAGATGCAGGGATATGGCTATCAGTTCTGGTGTACATCACACAATGGTTTTGTATGCTTTGGTATGGGCGGTCAGCTTGCAATCTATCTTCGCGACCAGGATATCACTATCGTAACAACAGCCGATGCACAGGGACGTCAGGGCGGTGTTCAGCTTATATATGATGCATTTTGGAAAGACATATATCCATATATTAGTGAGGAACCACTTACACAAGATAGTGCCGCCGCTAAGGAGTATGAGGAATATGTTGCTTCAAGACAACTTGTATCCCCTCTGGGTAATGCAGCTTCTCCTATAATGGATTCGATTAATGGTAGATGTTTTAGGCTAGGTGATAATGGGCCTGGATTCAAGACACTTTCTATTAGTTTTGATAATACTGCCAATACTGGCACATTAAAGATGTCTCAGGAAAACGACGAATTCGAGATTAATTTTGGACTTGGATTCAATGTCACTCAGATTTTTCATAAATATAATGACTTTTCGGCTATCGGCGCGGCATGGGGTGATGATAATACATTACTTATTCGCTGCAATATGATTGGTGAATCGGTTGGTAATATTCTATTCACTCTTTCGTTTGCTAATGATGATATTACTGTAATTATTAGAAAATTCGAAGAGAGTCTATATAAGGAATTCAATCTATTTGTCAGTGGCAAAGCCATATAATTTCAATTAATATGATATGAAAACTCCGTGAATTTTTCTACTGATAGACTAAGCAGTTAGAAAACTCACGGAGTTTTATTTCTATATATTTCTATATATTTCTATATATTTCTATATATTTATATTTATTTAGCTTTGTATGGATTAACATGTACCATACAATGCTTAACAGTTGGGAAGCATTCCTCTATGCAATGATGGACATTCTCTGCAATCTCATGTGCTTCAATAAGTCTTAGATTGCCATCTACACTAATCTCTATGTCTACATAGATTTTGGAGCCAAACACTCTTGTTCTTATCTCATCAAGGCCCTTTACACCTTCTTCTGATAATACAGTACTCTTCATCTTATCTACTATTTCATCGTCACATGACTCATCCGTCATCTTACGTGTTGAATCCATAAATATATCAAATGATGCTTTGAGAATGAATATACATATTACAACTGATGCAATTGGATCAAGTACTGGAAATCCCATTCTTGCGCCTGCAATACCAATCAAACTTCCAATTGATGATAAAGCATCTGAGCGATGGTGCCACGCATCAGCCATTAGTGCACCTGAATTAATCTTTTTGGCGGCATGTCTGGTGTACCAGTACATTCCCTCCTTAAGTATGATTGAAACCACCGCAGCCACCATGGCAATAACGCCTGGAACACTTATTGAATTCGCATAGTTGCCATGAATAATATTTTCAATTCCGGTAAGTCCGATGCCTGCACCGGTTGCAGACAATACAATTGCAAGTATTATTGCTGCCACACATTCGAATCTTTCATGACCGTATTCATGCTTCTTATCCGCAGCTCTGTTAGATATCTTTACACCTATAATAACTACAAATGTACTAAACACATCTGATGCAGAGTGCACAGCGTCAGATATCATAGCTACTGATTTACCTGCTATTCCTGCAAAGAGCTTGAATAACGAAAGCAATAGATTAACAATAATGCTATTACGTGACACTCTCATAGCAATCTTTTCTTCAGTATTAACATTATTGGTATTATTTTTCATACCACGCCTCATTTCTGCATTATTCTGCTAACCTTGATTAGTATTATCTACGTTTGTGTTTGTGAAAACATTTTCCATAATATACTTAATTCTGTCAACATAAGAATTATTCTTTGATACTATTCTATATCCTTCTCTGGCAATATTCTCTCGTTCTTCATCGTGTTCAAGGTAATAATCAACTTTCTTTTCTAAATCATCAAAATCCTCAAAGTATACGATGCTTTTGCCATTCTCAAAGAAATCATCCATCTCTACCTGATAATTGGATATAAGGAAGCCCCCTGCACCTAGCACATCCCATACTCTAAGCGGTATTCCTGTTCTAATATTGCGAAGGCTCAGATTGAGATTAATCTTGCTGCGCCTGAACACATGTGGCATTGCATACTGATAATCAAGTGTGCCTCTATTATTAACCATTGGCAGCATATCTGTCGGGCTTGGTGTATACAAATCTACCCTGTGATTTCTCGACAGGCGGTTTAATACCTCTATTCTCTCAGTTCTGGCAATCTTGAAGCCTAAGAATGTATTAGCAAACACAAGCGGAATACTTGAAAACGAATCCTGGGATTGCACAAAATCAATGTATGGACTCAGCTTTGCTATAATCTCCGGTGTAAGCATCGAATCAATTATATTATCACCATAGATGCCAAGCTGCGCCTGCATTATTCCATCAAAATATCCCCGAAGATACTCTGGCAGTTTATCCTCTATATCATCATAACAATTTCTTTCATAGAGATTGCCAACCATTGAGATATCGCTATCATACCTGCTCAAATCCTCATTCTTTGTGTATTCAAACAGCGAATCCAGTCTCTTGACATTAACACACAAAGGCAGATAAAACACGTGTTTTGCGCCCATAGCCTTGAATACATAATAGAAAAACTTGTCAAATAGGAATATATAATTATGCTCGTTATACACGCTTCTGTGATACATCGATATAAGTGGACTGTCACATGACCAGCTGACATATGGAATATTACAGCTTTCACAGGCATCTGAGAGAGTACCAAAGTAATTGACCGAGAATACCATAGAATAACCATCTTCCTTGATTCTTCGAATAATTTCCCTGGTAAATGCTTCATCTTCATTATATTCTTCATGACCCTGTTTTAATGTGTCAACTGTGTATCCCATGTTCTCAAAAACTTCTATAATATCTTCCTGATAGAATACATTCCATCTGTAAAAAAGTATCTTCACCTTTGCGACCTCCACATAGGATAAAAAATATTATTCAAACTGCTCTAAGAATTCTCTAAATTCATCACGTGCACGGTTAATTGTTGCTGTATCCTGTGTGGACAAAGCCTTTTCAAATTCACGGAGCTTAACATCTATAAGATTACGTTCATCGCTTAGACTGCCTTCATATAGACGCTCACCAAGCGACATATTATTATCTGCAAAACGGCTTTCACCCTGCAGTATATTAACTCTAATCTGAGTCTGGTCATCACTTGCTGTATAAAGTCTCTCTGTTCTGCTGGCCGGAATTGTTGTATTACGCTCGATGATTGGAAGAAAATGTCCTCTTTCATACCACTGTTCTCCCTTACCAACAACCACTTCAGTTCCTAACGTAAATGAACATACGTCAGTAAGTATTACTTCTCTGATTGCTTCATTCCTTTGTTTCATTGCACCCTGAATTGCAGCTCCAAGTGCGATCGCCTCATCTGGATTAATCGAAGTATCTGCAACCATGCCGAACATCTTACCAACAAAACGTCTGATTATTGGATGCTTAGTTGCTCCACCTACAAGCACAACCTTATCAATATCTGCCACCTTGATACCAGCATCATTAAGGCTTCTCTTAACCGGCTGTCTTATTCTGTCCAAAAGCTCCTGACACGCCTTATCGTATGTCTGGTAATCAATAGTAAAATCAACCTCTTTATCATCGATTACGCAGTGCATTACTGTTTTATTATTAGTAGCAAGGTCTATTTTGGCATTATCAGCCTGTTTGTGAATGTAACGCTTTGTTTTTTCTGATAAATGCTCTTGCTCTATCTCCTGATGCGCTTCGTAGAAAAGTTTTTCCATCACATTAGTAAAATCTTCACCACCAAGGTAATTATCACCTGCGACTGCTCTAACCTCTACAATTGAATCCTCCATCTCAAGTATTGATACATCAAATGTACCACCACCCAAATCAAATACAAGGAATTTGGCGCTGTCTCGGTTCTGATACAAACCATACGCAATGGCTGCTGCTGTTGGTTCACTTATAATTCTGTCAACTTTAAGTCCAGCTAATTCACCAGCTCTTTTTGTTGCTCTTCTTCTCTGATCATTAAAATACGCGGGAACACTAATTACAGCTTCCGTCACCTCTTCACCAAGGAAGCTCTCCGCATCCTCTTTTAATGCTCTCAGCACGAGTGAGGATAAATCTTCCGCCATATACTCTTTATCCAAAAGCTTGAATTTCTTATTGCTGCCCATATCACGTTTGAATACACTGGCACTGCTGCCCGGCATAAGCAGCTCTCTTTCTTTAGCTGTTTCCCCAACATATACCTGATTGTTTTCATCTATACTTACAACCGATGGTGTAAGATTTTTACCTAGTCTGTTAGGTATTATAACTGGACCATTCTCTGTAAAATACGCTATTAAACTATTAGTTGTTCCTAAATCAATTCCTACTATCATTATACTTCTATCTCCATTATTAGTTACTTATTAAGCAATGACTCCATCTCTTTTATCTTATTGCGATAATCCATCGCATGCTGAATTTCATAAGCCTTGGTATAATTCTCAAGTGCCTGTGTATAATCGCCTTGTAACTCATATATAAGTCCAAGAGTGTAATATGCATCATGGCATCTATTATATGTACAATTTCTACAAGGATATTCAGATAATGCCTGCTTTGCAAGTTCCTTAGCATATTCATATTCTCCGAGTGCTGCTGCAATAACTGCAACTCTTACAAGTCTCTCAGGTCTTATGCTTAGCCAGTCCACATACTTAAGGAAATGTCCCTTATATGCTCTGTCGTTGTTCCTGTTATTCCATCTCTGAAGCCCATTAGCATCATCTGCGAATATTCCTGCAATGGCTTCATTTGCATACATATCAATTAATGTGTCATACGATTTTCTTGTAAGCCCTTTTGATGCCTTAGAAAATATTCCGAATAATTTATTCTTAGTCTCTGGTTTTCTGTCTGCATTAAGCTTAAGATTAAGAAGCACATATACAACAGTCTTATACTCACTAACAGTCGAATTCTTTATAGGTGCTGTAGTTGCATGCAATGCTTTGTTAAGCGCCACATCTGCATGCTCATAGTCAAGGTTATGTATGTAAAATTCTGCAAGCCTTAGATAATTATATCCACTTTGTGTATTCTCCACATCTTTAGCAAGTGCATCAAGATACATCTGCATCTTCTGTGTATTACCTGCCTCACCCCACATATGATAAAGGTGTTTATGTCTTTCTATTACATTATTCTCTGACTGGTAATACATCTCATCTGCTTTACTATATTCACCTAATCTTCTATGACATCCTGCAAGCTTTCTCATAAAATATCTGTCTTTTAGATCTAACTGATGAAGTTGTTCAAATATCTTTATGGCATTCTCAAAATCACCTTCATATATATAACAATTAGCTATATTAATATATGGAAGAGGACTCTTTCTCATATCCATCATCATACAAACGGCCTCTGTTCATATAGGCATAATTACCACCATAATCATTAACTTCACGAGTTGCATATTCTACTGCTTTTTCATATTCCGCTCTGTCCAGATTCTTATTAGCCAAATCCTGATGACGTTCCATCAGAATAATATTAACGTCAGAATATGATGGGCATATTTTATCTATATAATCAAATAAATCATATGCTTTGCCCTCAAGCACTGCATCCTTTTTGCCATCACTATTGGACATATTAATGTAAGTCTTTGCCTTAGCATAAAGTGCTCTAAGATTATCTTTGTCAATCGCAAGTATCTCATCAAGTATCTTTATTGTATGCTCGCCATCCTTATTAGAGTAATAAGTCATTGCCAATGCATAGTAAAGGTCTATATCTGTGTCATCATATTCAGTCTTTAACTCCTGTTCGAGCTTGTCTATAGCTGGTGTGAGGATTGAAACTGACTGATTATATTTGCCCAACTGATTGTAGCACTTTGAAAGTTCAATTATTACTTCATTCATATTCTCAATATCATTAGAAGGTGAAGCCTCTGCATTAATGAATTCATTCAATTTGGTAATTGAGTTAATTAATACAGTATCTAGGAACTCATTCTTAGCGGTCAGTCTCTTAATCTTTAAATCCAAATAAGCAAGCGAATTACTTTCAATCTTGTTATTCTCTGCTTCATCTAGAATATGTCTTGCATCTTCATAATTACCAAGATTAATTAATGTTTTGCAGGCATAAAAATATGGTTCAAAATTAAGTGCATATATTGAAATAGCATGATAATAATTATCCATAAGCTCATTAACATTATGCATATTATACATGCATATCATTCTTGTTACATATGCAGGATAGAAATTATCATCTTCTTCGATTATTTGTGAGCATTCATCAATTGCTTTGGCATATTCCTTCATTGCCAGATAACAATTTGCCTTTCTGTCCCTGGCGGCAAGCTTGTATCGTCCTGTAGTATTCTTAGATATGTCAACGCATCTATCATAATATTCAATTGCATTATTATAATCTTTTAATTCTGCAAATGTTGATGCAACTGCAAATTATGCATAATCCTGAATTTCTTTTCTTCTCTTATGTCTTTTATTATCATCATTCGGTGTCTCTTCAATTAATTTTGCCCAATTAATAAGATATCCTAACGCTTCCCTATTGTTGCCAGCTGCAGCATAAGCCCTGCCAATAAGATTAATCCATGCATATTTTGTTTTGTCCTCCGGCGCACATGACAAAAGAACCTCTATCGCCTTCTTATACTGTCTTAATCTAAAGTAGCACCACGCTGATTCCTGAAGAGAATCATACTCCTGTGGATACTCTTCCAGACGTTTTTGATACTGTTCAAGCTTAAGACCGCTGATTTTGTTAAGCATAGGTTCCAGTCTGGTGTCAGCAGGATTAACATCATATAATTCAAATAAAGTTTCCTCTGCCTCCCTTATTGGCAGATATGTGTCATCAAAATCTATATCACGATTAAATTCTAATATTGGTTTGCCTTCTTTGAGATTATCTAATGCTGTCTGATATAATGCACGAACCAAAAGTACTTTCACATTAAAATAATCTGGAATATCCTTAAGTATCTCTCTACACAATTCTGCTGCCATTGTAAAGCGATTTGTATTATACATATTAAGCGCTATTCCATATCTTATATAGAAATTATGGCTGTATTGTGAATTCTTAAGTTCTTCTTCCATAAGAATTGCACCTTCTCTGTCACCATCACACAGTCTCATACGCATCTTCTCAACATCCAGATACGGATGAGTTGTCTTAAATGCTTCAAGTTTTGCCATCAATTCTCTTGCTTTATCTAGTTCATCATGATCAATCGTACGACGTAACTCATAATATGTGTTAATATATTCATCAGCATCTTCACCCTGAACATAGTTGAATGCTTCATAATATGCATAGTCATCTTCCTGTATAGTTCTAACCACATAATCTATGTAATTCTTAGGAAATTTTTCATACAGCAGTTTTGCATCCTTTACGATATCCATTGCAGCGTCAATTGCTCTCCAGCATTTACCAGATATATAATTATGTTCCATTGCAAATGCTAGCAGCTTCTCCCTTGCTTCTTCGCTGGTATCAAGCGATATACAGTAATCCTCATCCAATAGCTCTTTGAATTTGTCAGGATTAACAGTTACAAGTAACTTCTTATACGCTGTTTTGATTATCCCTTCATCCTTGGTTTCCTCAATTCCAAGTACTTCCCATATCTTATTATCTCCCATAACTTATCTCCTTGTAACCTATTATTTTCTTGTATATGTTACATATGTATAAGGTATATCACCATCTACATGAACATCCTCTTTTACATCAAAATCATCAATATTGAATTCAGGGAAATACGTGTCCCCCTCTATATATTTATCTATATGTGTTATATACATCTTGTCAACGATAGGAACTGCTTCTTTGTACAATCCAGCCCCACCTGATATATATACATCTCTATCTCCTGCTATCTCTAATGCTTCTTTAAGCGAGCCTGCTGTTGTGCAATTCTCTGCTTCAAATCTCTGCGTATTAGATACAACAATTGTATATCTATTAGGAAGTGGACGTCCTATCTCTTCGTATGAGCGTCTTCCCATAATTACCACATTACCTGTTGTCAGCTCTTTAAATCTTAGCTGCTCTCCTTTGATTTTCCACGGAATCATTCCTTTATTCCCGATTACTCTGTTTTCTGAATAAGCTACTATTAATGCTACCATTGTTAATTCTCCTCAATACGTTATTATTTTAGGCATCTGTGTAAATGTTTTGACATCCTTTGATATTCTTTGACATCCTTTTATATTCTTTTATATTCTTTGATATCCTTTTATAATACACAATTGCCTATTATTTCATATTCAATTCATCGGATACAACCTTGCTTAGAGCTATAATAGCAAGTAGATTAGGTATCGCCATCAGACCATTCATAATATCTGAGAAGTTCCATACAAGCGATAATGTATTAGTTGCACCAATAAAAACAAGTGATGAAAAAACTACTCTATATATAATACAGTATTTGGGATTTTTTATCAAATATTCCAGTGCTTTTTCTCCATAATATTCCCAACTAACAATTGTTGAAAATGCAAACATGATAATTCCTATACTAATTACAAAACCACTCCACTTGCCTAGCATCGTACCAAAGCATAAAATTGTAAGTTTTACCCCCGATACGAGTTCACCACTCTCATCTATTGCACCAAGCATACCTGATGTTGCAATTGCAAGTCCTGTTAATGTACATATAACAATTGTATCAAAAAAAACAGCCGTCATATTGATTAATCCCTGTTTAACTGGATCATTCGTTGTTGCCGCAGCTGCTGATATCGCAGCCGAGCCTAGACCTGCTTCATTAGAGAATACTCCTCTAGATACACCCCACCTAAGAGAAGTCATCATTGTCACAATTATTGTTCCTCCCATTCCACCGATATATGCCTTACAAGAAAATGCACTTGAAAAAATAGATACAATCGCATCCCAAAGATTATTAATGTTACCAATTATCACAATTAATGCCGCTGCAACGTAGAGTAACGCCATAAATGGCACCAATATCTCCGATATTCGAGCTATCTTCTTAATACCACCAACAACAATAACAAAAGTCAGTAACATTACAATAATACCCGTAATCTTACTATCCACAAAGAATATTTTTCCAGCTGACTCAGCTATAGCATTAGCCTGTGTCATATTACCAATTCCAAATGACGCAAATACTGTAAATAATGCAAAGCATCTGCTTAATACTGAAGCAATCCTTTTATTCTTGAATGCTTCAGTTATGTAATACATTGGTCCACCAGACATCTCATGCTTTGCATTATATTGTCTATATCTTACTGCCAACATACACTCTGCAAATTTTGAAGCCATTCCAACTATAGCCGAAATCCACATCCATACAAGTGCTCCAGGTCCACCAAGAACCATTGCCGTTGCAACTCCAATTATATTACCTGTTCCAATTGTTGCAGCAAGTGTCGTTGTTAACGCTGAAAAAGCAGAGATATCTCCCTCCCCCTCAGAGACCTTCCTTGACGATTTGCTAAATACAAGTTTTAATGCATATGGCAATTTTCTAATAGTAATAAATCTAAATCTAATCGTGAGTAATATTCCCGTCCCCATAATCAACGCAAGCATTACAGGCCCCCAAACCCAGTTATCTAATGTAGAAAGTATAAGTTCAATCTGCTTTGACATCCACTACTTCCTTTTTCTGATTCTTCTTTTTTCTAAATAATACCAACATAAAGCTATACTAATTTTATGCAAGGAGCCTGCTTTTATTCCTCCCTTGCCTTTTCCAACCCTTCATTCCCCGCCATCATGCTTCATCTAAGGCAAGGGCCTTGCTTTTTTCTCTCCCTTGCCTTTTCTTCTCCCTTGCCTTTTCCAACCCTTCATCCCCCGCCATCATGCTTCATCTAAGGCAAGGGCCTTGCTTTTTTCTCTCCCTTGCCTTTTTCAAGCCTTCATTCCCCGCCATTCTCCCTATACAACAAAATACCATAGCAATATCTCTATGTATCTCAAGATATCACTATGGTATTCTATGTAAGGGTTTATTATACCCCTTGAATGTTGACAATGAATCGAATGTTATTGATAACTATGCTTTTTTGATTTGGGCATAATTTCATCAACATCGGCACCATCATGGTGTAAGGCGTTAACTTTCTGAGTCACCTTTTTTTTCTTAAGCGGATGTTTTGGATTCTTATCTGCCATGCCAATACACTTCCTTTCTTGCGAAAAGTGGATACTGTACATGCATATATTAATGCAATGACGACGCTTTTGCTTATTAGTGACATTGTCTGGCCATACGTCAGACTACTATTGCAACTCTCACTGTTTATTGCTGACACCTATTATAGCACTATGAATTAATATGTCAATCTACACTACAATCTTTTATCACTACAATCTTTATAACTAATTTATTTTTTTGTAAGAATATCTCCTGCCTGAACGTCACTTCTATTAATATCAGATAACAAAAGTCCTACATTCATACCTGGTTCTGCAACATCTAGAAGTTTTCGATTCATTTCAATCCCTTTAACTTTGGTCTCATGAATAACTACACCATCACTCATAAGATTCAGTGTATCACCAAGCATAACACTATCGCCTTTTACCTGTCCGACAACAACGACGCCTCTGCCAGTAATAACAAATACATCTTCTACACATAATGTAAAACCCGTTCCATCACCATAATTGATACCTGCACCATAGGTGTTAGAATCATAGGTATTAGCGCCATAATTGTCCGTATAGCGCTGCATCTCTGGCTCTGGTGCTTTTTTCTTAAACATATCAAATAATCCCATAATATATACTCCTATCTTTAAACAATATTTTTTTGTCACAATTATAATATAACACCATTCCCACAGCCGTTGTTATGATTTCAGTAATCGGAAATGTCAACCACACATATTCAAGCCCTATGAATGAGAATATGAATGCTAGTGGCGCAAGTAGCACGACCTGACGTAAAACCGTAACAATAATACTTTTTACACCCGCTCCAATTGCCTGAAAGTATACTGGTAATGTGAGTGCGAATACTGTAGGAATAAAGCTTAGCGCTATAATGCGAAATGCTGTTGCCCCAATATGCGCTACTTCCAACTCTTTTGAAAAGATTCCTATCATCTGTACAGGAACAAATTCAAAAGCTGCTACCGCAATGAGCATGAATGCTATTGAAAATGCTATTGTCTGCCAGAAAACTTTTTTACACCTGTCAATTCTGTTGATTGCATAGTTGAAACTTAATATTGGTACAATGCAAACACCAAGTGCTTCTAACGGAATAAAGAAGAATGTTTGAATCTTATAGTACAATCCAAGTACAGTAACGGCAGCATCAGAAAATCCGGCTAAGATAACATTTAACCCAACAATATAAAGTGTCCATGAAGCCTGCATTATAATATTAGGAACTCCTGCTTTATATATAGGGCGTACATAATTGGCGAATCTGCTAAGAGGCGGTATTCTTTTGAAAGCCTTTCTTCCTGTAATGATTGCTGCAATTATCTGGCCTGTGATTGTGGCATATGCAGCACCTTTTATGCCCATAGCCGGAATAATTCCCCAGCCAAATATGAATATTGGATCAAGAATAATATTCGTTATTGCACCTGCAACCTGTGCAAACATCGGAGTCTTCATATTACCGCCAGCCTGATGAATCTTAGTCCACATGCTTTCCAAAAATATTGCAAAACTACATCCACATACTATATTGCCATATGCAATAGCTTCGCTTTGAACGATTTTCGAACTAGATGATATAGCTGTATATGGTCCCATTATCAAAAGTGATATTATTGCAAAAGCCAGCCATGTGAGCAAAGCTAGTACTGTACCAACTCCTGCTGTTTCATCTGCTTCCTTTTCATGTTTTAAGCCATAGAATTTGGCCATTATCGTATTCACACCAACGCCTGTCCCAATTGCCAGTGCGCCAATTAACAACTGTAATGGATATATTACTGATAATGCTGTAAGACCATCTGTCGAATACTGGCCTATAAAATAACTATCCACTATGTTATACATAGCCTGTATTAGCTGTGCAATCATAATAGGCGGTGCCAATTTCAACAGTATCTTCCATGTTTTTTCTGTTCCAAAATCCATTTTTTGTACCATTCCTTTTTTAACTCATTATATACTAGCATATTTTAATTGTTGAATCTACATAAATCGACTATAATTATACATATGCATTAGCAAATCGCGAAACTCTATATTAATGTTGCTATATGCACGAGCGAAACATAACGACATTCATAATACAGAGTTTCGCAGATTGTTATATACATATTTATACTGGAGGTGTTTTATGAAGTTCAAACATTATATTGCATTATGTTTATATATCATTATTATAGGTAGTATAGTTTGTGGTTGTGGCAAGAGCGATCAAGTGGCACATTCTGAAGCCTCCTATGAAGCTTCAGCTGAGACTTCAGATACAATTACAACTGAATCATATATCGAAAGTACAACAGTAACTTCCACTATCGTTCCGTCTGAGACTGAAGCAATAACAATTGCCGAGACCGAGCCAGTTATTCCATATTACGGTGAAAAGAAAGAATCTAATGCTGACTATGTAATAGTAATAGACCCTGGGCATCAACGATACGGTAACTTTGATAAAGAGCCGATTGGACCTGGTGCTAGTGAAACAAAAGCAAAAGTAGCAGGTGGCACTAGTGGTGTAGTCAGTGGATTAGCTGAATATGAATTAGATTTGATGGTATCTTTAAAACTGCGTGATATTCTTGTAGCTAGAGGATATCAAGTAATTATGATCAGGGAAACTAATGACGTAGATATGAGCAATGCAGAACGTGCTATTGTTGCCAATACTGCCGGTGCCGACGCATTTATCAGGATACACGCTGACGGTTCAACATCACAAAGTGCTAACGGTATGACTGCACTTTGTCAAGAGCCTGATAATCCATATAATGCTGCATATTACAATGCAAGCCGTAATCTATCTGAATGCATTCTTAATTCAATGACTACTTCTACTGGGGCACGCAATCGCGGCATTACAGAAACCAATACAATGAGTGGAATTAACTGGGCACAAGTTCCCGTTACAATTATTGAGATGGGCTTTATGACAAATCCCGATGAAGATGCTTTAATGGCTACTGATGAATATCAGTACAGGCTTGCAATTGGTATGGCAGATGGATTTGATGCATATTTTTCTTCTTTATAATACAGCCTATTTCATACTAATATTATACTAATGGAGCACACAAACACAATGAAAGACAAATTTAAAAAATCAATAGAATTATTTCTTTTTTTCTTTAAGATAGGATGTTTTACATTCGGAGGTGGATGGAGCATTCTTGCACAGATGGATTACGAATTTATACAAAAGAAACATATAATCACTAAAGAAGAACTGCTTGATATTACTTCTGTCGGGCGATCAATGCCAGGTATTATGATAACCAATATCAGTATTATATTCGGATATCGTGTCGCTGGTATTATTGGTGCAATTGCCGCTACTTTAGGAATCGCTTTCCCGTCTATTATTATACTTACAGTTGTAACATATATATATGCTTTAATTAAAGACAATATATATATCAAATATATTCTTTCAGGCATCCGTTCTGCCGTCGTCCCTATTATTGCTGCCTCGGTAATAAGCATGTGGAAAGCTGCTATAAAGGATAAACTCTGCTTTATAGTGTGCTTATCAGCATTGGTTCTGAGTCTTTTCAGTGGACTTGGTAACATTCAGATTGTATTGCTTGGAATTCTTGTTGCACTAATTATGTCGGAGGTCAAAAAACATGGAACTATTTAGTTTATTTTTTGTATTTATGAAAATAGGTTTCACAAGCTTTGGTGGAATGTCCATGGTACCTGTGATAAACGAAGAGATGATTATGCATGGTTGGATGACAAGCGAAGATGTATCCAATATCCTTGCCATTGCTGAGATGACCCCGGGACCTCTTGGAATTAATTGTGCGACATTCGCTGGTATACAGGTTGCTGGTGTGCTAGGTGGAATTATCGCTGTTATCGGCGTGCTTACTCCAGCATTTACAACTACAATGCTTGCTGCCATATTCTATGAGAAATTCAAAAAGACCAGTCTTCTTAGTAGTATACTCTACGTAATCAGACCGGTCTGTATTGGACTTATATTTGCTGTTATTTATTCTTTAAGTATTACTAACTACATTAGTACCGATATACTCTCAAGTATTTTGAATATATGTATTGGCGTGACAGCATTTGTCATGATATTAAAATTCAAGAAATCTGTACCTGTTGTAATCTGCACTTCCGCAATTATTGGTTTAGTTGGTAATATACTTGTTGCGATGTTTTAAGCTTCTGCGGCAGCTGATAATGCTCTGTCAAGGTCCTCTAAGATATCATCAATATTCTCAAGACCTACTGAGAAACGTACCATTCCCGCATTAATTCCTGCTGCAACAAGCTGCTCATCTGTAAGCTGTCTATGTGTCTCACTTGCTGGATGAAGTACGCAAGTTCTAATATCAGCAACATGAACCTCGTTAGATGCAAGTTTGAGGGAATCCATGAATTTTGCTGCTGCTGGTCTTCCACCTTTGATAATGAAAGATATAACGCCGCTGCATCCCTTAAGATACTTCTTTGCAAGTTCATAGTCTTTGTTTGAAGGAAGTCCTGGATAAATAACACTTTCAACAACTGGTGATTCCTCAAGATGCTTTGCAACTGTTAATGCATTCTCACAGTACTGTTTCATACGTACTGGAAGTGTCTCTAAGCCAAGGTTTAATAAGAATGCTGAATGAGCTGCTGGGTATACGCCGAAGTCTCTCATCAACTGCATTCTTGCTTTGATGATATATGCCATCTTACCATATGATTCTGTATAAGAGATACCATGGTATGATTCATCAGGTTCTGTAAGTTCTGGGAACTTGCCATTAGTCCAGTCGAATTTACCACTATCAACGATAACGCCGCCGATTTGTACAGCATGACCATCCATATATTTGCTTGTTGAATGAATTACGATATCAGCGCCAAATTCAAAAGGTTTACAAAGAATTGGTGTTGCGAATGTGTTATCCATAATAAGTGGAACACCCATCTCATGTGCTATATTAGCGAATTTTGTTATATCGAATACTTTCAGTGCTGGATTTGCTATTGTCTCGCCAAATACAAGCTTTGTATTAGGTTTAAATGCTGCTTTGATCTCTTCATCTGAGGCATCATTATCAACGTAGATACACTCAATACCTAATTTCTTTAATGTAAATGAGAAAAGATTAATTGTTCCACCGTAAATTGTTGGTGTACTGATAATGCTATCACCAACCGTACATATATTAAGAATAGAAAGTAAAGTTGCTGCCTGACCAGATGTAGTACACATAGCACCAACACCGCCCTCTAATGCTGCAATCTTTTCTTCAACTGCCATTACTGTTGGATTACCGAACCTTGAATAACATAATCCTTTTGTAGGATCATCGAATATTGCAGCCACTTCTGCTGCTGAATCATATACATATGTAGTACTCTGTACTATTGGTAACACACGTGGTTCACCATTGCCTGGTGTATATCCTGCATGAAGACACTTTGTTTCATCTTTCATCTCTTTAATTCCTCCTGGGCATTATATGATTTTGGTTTTTACGCCAATGCCTAACAATGCTATTTTACATTTATTATTAATAATATGCAATTATTAATTTATTTTGTTTCATCACATGAGTATGTAAGCGGAATTCCATAAGTCTGCTCATATATCTTCTTCCATATCTCATAATTCTTTTCCATCATCGCTATTGCATTCTGAGCTTTCGATAATCTTCTGTCTGGATATATTGGTGGTGCAATATGTATTGTATATGCCTGAACCGGCAATCCGCCCTCTCCAGGGATATCGCTATCTTCCATCGTAATAAAACATGGAAGTACTGGCACATCATTCTTAGCTGCGAATGTAAAACCACCTTTCTTAAGTGGTTTTGGTTTCTTATAATTCCACCACATACTCTGTTCAGGATATATAAGAATAAAATGTCCCTTTTGAAGTATCTTATCTACTGCTTTCATGAATTTCTTCATAGTATCTTTATTAGAGCTTAGTGGCAGTGTATTACAATTACGCATTAAAAATCCATAAAAGCCTGGGAATGATGTATAATTACCTTCTTTAATAATTCTAAATAGTTTTCTTCTTCGTGGTTTTGCTTTCTCATATGCAATCTGCATAGCAAAACTGTCATATGCATTAAAATGATTGCATGTGATAATGGCTCCACTTGTAAGATTCCTATAATAATCTAATCCCACAATATCTTTAATTATGATCTGCTGCTTTCTAATCATTGTATTCATAAACCAGCGAGCTATCTTGAATGCATATTTTGTTCTAACGATGCTGCTAATATTACGATTAATATAATCGACCTCGTTAGGCATCAATACTCTTGAAGGCGGATCCTCTTCCACGTCTTCATCAAATCTTCCAGCTTTTTCATATTCAGCAATCTTTTCAATTACTTCCTCTCTTGTAAGACTTTTTCTTTCAGCTGTTACAAATCTATGATAGAAATTATCTTTGTTATTAATCTCAGAACGTGCCAAATCCAGAAGATGTTCTCCTGATAATCCATCTTTTCTATAATCGTCCTCAGTAAAATTATCAAGTATTTCCTTAATTGCTGCACAGTCTATACTTTGTTCTGCATATTCCCAAAAATAGTCTGAGTATCTTTCATTCCTATAATGCCATGGTTTTTGTACCAGATTGTAATGAATAAGACCTATCTTATCTTTTGGTCTAACTTCATGTTCAGACATCTGCACATTCCACTTTGAATCAATCCACAATACTTTATTCTGACAGATTATATTAAGGTAATCCTGATCCTGGGCTACAACAAATGAGTATGTATTAAGCAATTCAACAAAAAGCTTTTCAACTTCATTCTGTCTGAACTGATAACTGTTAATTAACACTACACCTGCATTAAAATACGCAACCCTTGATATGCCTAAAACATTTTCAGCATATTCACCAAATACATCAACATCCTTAACGAGATAATCCTGAATTGCACCAATGTAATTAGTTCCTAATCTATACTGATAAAGTTTGGCAATATCATCCAACAGTATTGTATCCGAATCAATGTATAGTACCTTATTATACTGTGGAAATAGATTTGCAATAAATATTCTGTAATATGTTGTACTTGAATAATAATCTCTTATAGATATCTTTTTCTCAATCTTAGATAATTCTTTTGACACATCACAGAAGGTGATTTTGACATTCTCCGTCTCCATCGTCTTTACTTTGCTTTGATTCAAATCTGTAATATCTGTATGTAATACATATAATCTATATTCATATTCTGGTGATGCATGATCAATTAACGAGCGCATTGTTACCATCATGAATTTCACATATGCATCATCACATGCAAAAAACACCGGTATTAATGAGCTTTTCACTTTAAGTAGGTTTGCACTGCTTAAGTTAAACTTTTTCATCTCCTAAACCTCCATCTCTCTTTCCATTTTTCCTTTCCAGTAGAGATATTCATATAGTATATCATCAAACTGCGTATATCCAAAAGCTTTGTACATACGACTTACATTCCATTGCTTTACATTCTCTGTATGTGGATATGGCAAATAAAATAATCTTTTTGAAAAATGTCTTACCACCGTATGGTCGTGTAAAAATTTCTGATCGTTAAATCTTTGCGGCAGCATCTTTTTCTTAGTTGTACTTCTATATATAGCACTTTGGTCTGCAAATAATAATTTTTTTGTTTTTATTAATTCTCTCGCTTTAACTAAAAGACCTGTTTCTTTGACATATGCAAGATTAAAAAGCAGTACACCTGCATTAATATAATTAGGGTTAATAAGATATTTGCCATAATGGTCTCTTGCTGCTGCATACTCATATCCCGTCAAATCAGTATTATATAATAATTCAATATCGCGATTCAGCATAATATCTACATCTAGATATAATATCTTATCCGGCATATCAGGAATCTCATCCATAAAAAGTCTCAGAAGTGTATATGGTGAACAATAACACTGTTCATTCGGACAATTAGAGAATTCTCTTTTGTACAAATCGCTAACATCTAATAGAATTACTTTATTATTATCATTATACTGCTTGGCAATCATATCAAGATAATCTATCTGCTTCTGCGTTATTGCAGTATACTCTGGTTTGATATATGAGACATCCATTGTCATAACATAAAAATCGAATGCTTCTTTTGTTTTTGTACGTTTCATTATTGAAAGCATGCAGGTAAGCACGCCATCAAATACTTTAACGTTACCTGAAAAAAGTATATTCATTATCTCCTCCATGACTAGACAAATTATTGTTCGGCTTTAATATATCTAATTATTTCAATATTGCTATTCTTACTTCTCTCTACCATTGCATTATATACCTGGCTTCTAAGCATCTCTCTTTGCTTAGGCGTAGACAGTGTAGTATCTGCATAGAATGGTCCATCCACATATGTCACAATTCGTGGTGTTTTGCGAAAGCGCCTTCTTTGATATGTATTTGTAAAGCACAGAACCGGCGTATTCTGCTGTACCGGATAACTAAATGAAGCATTCTTGAATGCTCTTATCTTCGTATAATATGGCCATATATGCGCTTCTGGATATATTGTTACACAGCATTTACTCTGAATCTTATGCTTTATTGCATTATTAAAATTTTTCATTGCGCCCAAGCTGTCTGGCAACGGTAATGCTCCGAGACTTGGTGTAATACTTCCCAACACCGGCATCGATACATTGTTGGGATGAACTATCACGAATACACTTCCCAAACCATTAATCATTGTCGGAATCAATGCATCTGCTGCCGCATTAGTATGATTTCCATATAGAAAATAACCTTTATTATGAACTTGCTTAATAAGCTTTCGGTTTATAATCTTATGTCCATATTTTAATTTCAAAAAAATAAAGGCCATTGGTTTTGCAAGTAAATAATAGAAAAATAATCTCCCTACCTTTCTTAGCCAACCACCTTCATATGAATAATTATCATCTATAACTTTAGCCTTAATACTGGCTGTCGAAAATTCATCTTCTAATTCATTCTGGTAATAGACTGTTTCTGGCTCATGTACCTTTTTCATGCCCAAATTTCACTCCACCTGTAATTTTATTTGCTTGTCAAACAATTACATCTATTATACCTACTTTTATACGTTTTGTACATTGTTAATTTTATATCAGTTCTTTTGCCCATACGATCTTTAATTTTTCAATTGAAAATGCTGCATTAGCCGGACTGGTTGAGGGAAGCTTGATAAGTTGTGGCTGATTATCTTTTTCACAATACCTCTTGTATAACTTATATGCCTTATCACCGTTAGCTATTACTTTTTTAATATTAGCCTTTGAAAAAATTATATCCATATCATTCGCAATAACATCCTTAATAGAACTATCTGATGAACCGATAATATTGCACGATGCAATTACATCCCATACGGCTATGTGATTATTAAACAATAACTGCTTTTTTCCCTCAATTGTAGCTGGAACATCTTCCCCATATATTGATGCGAGTAATTTCCAGAATCTATTCTGAGGATGTCCATAATAAAAGTTCTGTTCTCTTGACTTGACTGATGGAAATGAACCCAATATCAGAATCTGAGAATTATTATTAAAAACAGGTTCAAAGGTATGTTGTACATGCATATATTCTGAGTTCATTATTAATCACCTCTTATTATAATTTATATAGTAAGACAAACTGCTCTATGTGTCGTCTTAGAATATCAAGTAGTTCTTTTTCCCTTTCCGGCTGCCTATCATACAATGTTATTAATGTATATATAGGTGTAAAAAAATGAATTGCCATTATCTCATAATCAGCTTCCCTGAATGCCCCAAATGACGCCAACATTGCAAACAGCCTCTTTTGATACTCTATACAGTCATCATAGTACAGCTGTGAATATTCTCTTGCAATATCACTATCCTCATATTGTCCTAGTGTAAGCATCTTTCGATACATTTTTGTGAATTCATCTGTAGTAAAATATATAAATAATTCCTTACCAATATTATAAAGCTCTTCTGTTGAGATCTGTTTGTATACATTCACATCTTTATTGGGATTATTGCCGTCTATTGATAGCTTATGTGCTTCATCATTATATCTATTCTTCATTGTAATGCCAATTGCCTTATATATATCTTCTTTTCCTTTAAAATGTGCATACAATGACGCTGCTTTTATATTAACAGCACAAGCAATCTCACGCATGGAAACACCTGCATATCCTTTTTCTGAAAAAAGCTTTAAGCTCTCATATATAATTCTATCTTTAGTCGTACTTGTATTAGTTTCAGATGAGTTCATATCTCTTTACCTCTTTACCATGTCTAAAGCATATACTCAATGCTTTATCATGTCTTATATTAAGCAATTTATCCATCTCTTCACAAGCATTATTATATCTGCTTTTTTGATGATGCACTATAATGTATTCTGCAGCTTTAATCCTTCCCTGTGATTTCCTGCAGAATGTTCTCATCGGAGCACATAGATTAAACACCCAGATAGGTGAACATATAATAACCTTATCATAATCTTCAAGTTTCTTATTATACAACTTCTCTAGTTCTAAATCCGTATCTTCAATCGGCATATCCCATCTATGCATCCCATATCGTCCGCACCACCAGAATCCCAATGTACCTTCTGTCATCTCAGAAGATTTAATCTCTATAATATCTGCATTCAACTTAGTGGCAAGCTCATAAGCGTATTGTCTTGTATATCCCATACGTGAAAAATATACTACAAGCCTTCTATTATCTGTAATATCCTGCTTCTTATTATGTAATTCTTCAATCTCCTTTGATTGCTTTTGACTAAAATTCTCCTGACAATAGAATATATATGCTGCATATCCTGTAAGAGCTTGAATTAATCCAAATATAAAATAAGTTGTGGACATAAAATTAAGCGGAAACATATAAAACTGAATGCATATCCAAAGCATTAATGTTACTCCAAATATAGCTCCAAGCACTACGCCTGATATCCTTTTGCATAGCATCAGTGTAGCGGCTAACAGATTCGTAAGACCATTAACTATCAGTAATGCTATTCCTGAGAATATAAAATTCTGAAAAAGTACATCTGCCAATGGTAATACCTGAAAATACGGGAGCATTGCATCCATTCCTAGTGCTGAGCCATCCGGTTCTACTAACATTCCTATACTGCCTGCGACCGCACCAATACCTATAAATAAACACCAGAATATCAAGCATCTTCTTGTAGGTATATATCTACTTTTTTTACCTTTTACATTACTTATCATACAAACCATCCTTTCGTTTTTGCTATAATAAATTGCATTATTACAGCCCATCGACCTAACAACTGTTAGTTTAATTATAGCTAACAATTGTTAGGCTGTCAATCAAAAAAATTCCACAGAGCCTGACTTGTCAAACTCTGTGAAATCATATTACATATCTTCATTGCTTTGTTTAAATATTGTATCGAGTGTTTTATAAAGTACCGCTGTTTCAATAGGCTTAGCTATATGTCCATTCATTCCTGCATTCAGGGCATCCGCTACATCGCTTGAGAATGCATTGGCTGTCATTGCATATATAGGAATTGTCTTTGCATCCTTTTTATCACTGTTTCTAATTACCTGTGTTGCCTCATATCCATCCATTACTGGCATATTAACATCCATCAGAATACAATCAAAGGTTCCCGCAGGATTTCTTTCAAATAAATCCACTGCCTGTTTACCATCTTCTGCACATACGACCTCCAAATCTACCATCTTAAGTAAACTAACAACAACCTCCATATTCAAAGCTACATCTTCAGCAATAAGTACCTTCTTGCCTGTATACTTATACTCTGCTGATGCATCAGTTGTCGTAATTGTCATTCCCTTACCATTCTTAATTCGCATAAGTGCATTGAATATTGTTGATTGGAATATAGGCTTTGACATAAAATAATCAACACCAGCTTCAATACCCTTTTCTTCTATCTCATTAAGGTCATAAGCTGTTAGAATTACTATTATTGCATCATGTCCAAATATCTGTCTTATATTCTGTGTTAGCTCAAGTCCATCCATCTCTGGCATCTTCCAATCGATTAAGCACAGCTTGTATGGATCATTATTATCTTCAGCCTCACCAAGCATCTCTAAAGCATTTTCACCTGTTTTAGCAATATCATGCCTAACACCAATTCTATCAAGGATATCGCTGCAATATGCACATGCATCTTCATCATCATCAACTACTAGGACTTTAATATCTTTGAATTCATCATGAGTCATTACTATATTCTGTTCGCATGCACCAAATGGAATATCTGCCGTAAATGTTGTGCCGACATTCTGTTTACTTTCAACACTTATCATGCCGCCCATTTTTTCAATCAGCTTCTTAGTAATGGACATTCCAAGACCACTTCCACCATGCTTTCTTGCCGTACTAGCTGATTCCTGTTCGAATGGCTTGAATAGACGGCTAAGCATCTCTTCGCTCATACCGCATCCTGTATCTGCCACCACAAATCTAAATTGTACCTTATTACCCGAGATACTTGCCTGTATAACAGAGAGGTCGATATTTCCACCTGATGGTGTGAATTTAATGGCATTAGATAATAGATTCATAAGAATCTGATTAACTCTCATCTCATCACCTATAATCTGTTCTTCTGTAACGCCCTTCATATGAACATTAAAATTAATGCCTTTTTGTTCTGCCTGCTGATAGAATATTCCGGTTACTGTAGAAATTGCATGTTTGAAATCATATTGAGCACTGTCAATTTTTAGCTTTCCAGTTTCTATTGCCGACATATCAAGTACATCATTGATAATTCCCAAAAGAAGCTTTGAACTTCCATCAATCTTATTAAGGTAGTCAACCATCATCTCTTTATCATCAAGGTGACTCTTTGAGAGACTTGTTAATCCAATAATTGCATTCATTGGAGTTCTTATCTCATGACTCATCTGAGCCAGGAATTGGCTCTTTGCATTACTTGCCTTATCAGCCATCTCAACAGCCTCGCCAAGCTCTTTGTTCTTTCTTGACATAAGTATAAGATTCCTCTGTCTTGTAACAATTAAGACAATTGCTAATATTATGCATGCAAGAAATAACACAATCAAACCTGTTATTGGATAACGATATTTGTAGCATAAATCCGATAATGTCATGGTATATGTCTTTGCTATCGTATTCTCAATTACTATCTCACTCTTTTCATCATCGCTCAATAATATGATAGCTTTATTAATAATTGACATCAATATCTTATTCTCAGGAAGTGCAACTGTTTTCATATCCTCTTCGAATGAATATGCAGGATACATCTCAAGTCCCTCATACTTAGGGCTCTGCAAGCTGTTACGAACCACATAAAGATTCTGTAGCATAACATCCGCCCTGCCATCTCTTATTGCTTCAAGACAATCTTCATTGGTTGTTCCCTGATAATAATTAAAATTAGGATATTGCTTTTTGATAACTGTCTCGCCACCTATAAAACCAGCCGGAAGTGCAACTGTAAGATTCTCTGTTGGTCCAAAACTAGTTCCATTCTTTCCTACAAAGACTACACTGCCTTCCTGAAGTGTATTACTTTGCAACAAAGTAGGGTTTAATGCTGAAAATGCTGATGCCATAACTCCAGCTACTAACTTGGCATCGGTATTAGTCAGGAAATCCATTCCAGTCTGTCCAATTCCTAAGAATGAATATTCAAACTGCAGTCCTGTCTTTTCAGCAATCAAATTCATCAAGTCCACTGTCATACCTGCAGCTTTGCCATCTTCATCCATATATGATAATGGCTCTCTATTCGATAACAATCCAACCTTAATTACAGGATTATTCTTAATATATTGCGCTTCTTCTCTTGTAAGTAACAGAGATGATGTTGAATTGTCTCCATAGTACTTTTCGTATAAATCAGCTGCAAAATATTGATTTGACGCACTAATCTGACTCATTGCCTCATCTAGCTCATCTATAAGATCAGAATTATTCTTATTAGTCATAAAATAGAATGGGTCTGAGCCAAATCTACATACAACTTTATAATTATTATTTAGCGCAAGGCTTCCGGTTGCAACACCATCTACATCACCCTTTTGTAAAGCATCAAAGCATTCCTTTGATGTATCATAATTAATCTGCTCATATGTAAAATTATGCTTTTGTGCATACGCAGCAAACTCTTCATTCTGAAAGCTGTTTGTCAACACAGCAATCTTTATTCCGTCAAAATTATCGTAATCATTAAAATAATAATTCTGATCATCTGGCCTTACATACAGTATACTTGACTCTGAACCAACAGAATACTTAGAAAATAGGAAATCTTGCTCACGTTCTGCAGTTTTTTGTGCATGGCAGATAAAATCAATCTTTCCTTCACGCAAATTCTGTATCTGATTATCCCAGCTGTCATAATAATATTCATATGTCCAGTCTGCATATTGTGCAATTTCTTTAAGATAATCAACACCATAGCCCGAATAACTACCATTTTCATCCTTATCGATAAATTCCTCATAATCAATGTAACCAATCTTTATTACACGTTTTCCATCCTTCAATATCGCCGCATTAACATTACCTGTAACCGAGAAAACAGATGCAAAAGTTGTTATAAACACTATAAGTCCAAGAAATAATGCCGCACATCTTTTTTTCTTCATGATAATTCCTCTTTTCCGCACTTTTATATTGCTATCCACTTTATAAAATAGTTATATACATTATAACTTTTTTTGTTTTTTAATACAACAAAACAGCAAAACAAGCTGAAAAATATGCGATATTGGACAATATACTAATAATAAAAGTTGCCACCTCTTTGGTGACAACTTTTTGTTATATATAAAACATTAATTATTATTGCTTTATTACTTCTCTTTTACCGGTATCCATATTGCACTCTTGTAATTAGCATCCTTAGTATCACCAGCCGAACTATACCACTCAATATTAGCATTCATTGCTATTTCGTACTCCTGATTTTCTGGAAGCCACTCTTTGAAGATTTTAGTATTAACAGATTGCAGCGCAGTCGGCATTGGACCTACACAATTGAACTTAGCCCACTTAAGATCCGGAAATCTATATACAGTCATTCCTTCTGGAACTTTGCCACCTCTATATGGTCCGCCTACAATATATCTGAAAGTACTCTTATCCTCACAGTCGACAATGCTAGCTCCAAATTCGCCAATACAATTATCTCTAATTGCCTGCTCCATCTCAGTCTCTGGTTTTTCCTTTGACAACAAATCTTTGATATGTGTTTGGAATACTTCGCCCCAGAACTTTGGTATCTCTTCATAGGCATTCGAAAACGAGAATATCTTCTCAAAACCTATTATCTCAAATTCTTTCATTTCCTCTACTGCATAATCCATATCATTTCCTCCTAGTATTGAAATTGTCACTTTAAGAGGGAGAAAAGTCTTGATATTGCTCGCATCCTTAGACAACTGCTGCGGTGTAACACCATGGAACCTTTTAAATGCTTTCGTAAAACTCTCAGGCGTGTCATACCCATACTTGTATGCAACATCAATCACCTTTTCGTTCTTAGCATTAATATCAAGAGCCGCCAAGTACAATCGTCTATTTCTGATATACTCACCTATGGTATAGCCCGTCATTACATGGAATCCTTTTTGAAGGTAATACGACGATATATTCACCTCATCTGCGATATCATCAGCGCTAATATTATCAAGCAGATGCTTCTCCACATAACTTATTGTCTGTTTTATGCTGCTAAGCCACTCCATACCGTCATCCTTTCATCTCTTGAATGTATAGTAGCATCTCCGACGGAATAAATCCTATCATTTTGTGCTTTGATTTGTCCATCAGTAGATTTTCTCAATCTCACCCTCAATACCATACTTTTTCTTAAATGCTTTCAAATCCGCATCGCTGTTAACCAACATATCTTCGGTGAACTTTCCTGTCTGATTGTCCTTAAATCCAGCAACTGTCTCTCCCGTGCATATGCTGCTTCTCAGTACCGGTGTCTTTTGTGATGAATCATATGAATAGATTTTATTCTTTTTTGAGAACAATATATCATCTCCTATAGGATTAATTTGCTTAAATATTATATTGATAATAATGCAGTTTTAGAATATAAAAGCTCGAAAATATTATGAGTACTCTGTACGTTATTGTCCTCGTCTGGCGATTCCTTTCTTTGTATAATACTTGTCTTTTTCTTTATACATCATACTATCTACACGCATCATTGCCTCGCTTATTGGCTCATTCATATGTATCTCTGCATATCCTACTGCTATGGCTGCCTCAAATGGATATTCATTGCTTCCCTTTTGACAGGCTTCGTCTATTCTTGAAATCTCTGTCTCAACCAAATCTATTGGTGTATCTATGTAAATAGCTACAAACTCATCTCCGCCAACTCGATAAATCCTATATGCATGAGTCATTGAACTTATCATGGCATCCGCACATACCTTAATCAAAGCGTCACCCGCCATATGTCCATAATTGTCATTAACGGTCTTCAATCCATTAATATCCGCAAGTACATATATCAGCTCAGCATTCTCCTTCTTATGATTAAAATTCTTTTCTATATCATAATCATAGCAATTTCTATTCCACATCTGCGTATCAGCATCAATAAATGCTCTGCTTTTAAACTTGCCAATCGGATTCTCTATTGCAAAGAATACACCTACTGTAGTGATAGTCAACGCACATCCTGTGAAAAGGAATTCTGGAATAACAATCTGCAATCCCATAAATACAAGTGTTATAATCGACAATGGTATTAGCAGCCATACTGTATTATAATTGATTTTTTTCCTATATTTTATTATAAGAGCGTCTGAGAAAAGCATTAATACAAAGCCCAGTGCATAACACAGTGTAGGGCCTAAGCCAGCGCTGTATTTTGTTCCATTCCCCTGCAGATATTCTATAGGTGAAAACATCATAACCATAATACATACTATAGAAATAAAATAACCTATAGCCAGAAAAATCTTAAAATCTTTTTTCGGCATAATCAACGAAAGGGCATATTCAAAATATTTTAAACTAAACATTAATGCAAATACAAAGAAAATAATGTGAAAAATATTATTCAAAATAACAGGAAATCCACTCACGTTGACTGTTATCTCTGTAACAAGTCCCATTAAGGTATGCCCCAGACTCGTAAAGGCAAATCCATTAAAATAATCTTTGCCATCTCTGTATCGCGAACATACTGTATTATATATAATAAAAAATATCAGTATGAAAATTGCAATTATTTCAGATCTTATAATTAATAATAAATTCATATTCTACCTTTTCTCCTTTGTTAGGCATACAATTATAAGATATTATATCATCAATACACTCATTTAACCAGCTTATATCAGATAAATTATCCTTTTCAGATATCTTTTTAATTATACGAAAAAAACACCCCAGAAAAATCTGGGGTGTAATAAACATTCTGATAAAAGATTATCTTGCATACCTGCTAGTTAGCCTACAAATCGCATCACTTCTCACGCCAGCCCTATTTTCTATGCTGCCGTTTGATAATCCATAATAAATATCTTGCTAGAAATCTTCTCCACTTTATCTAAAATGTTATCAATTTTTTCCATGACAGATGCCGGGAAAAATTCTTCTCCACATTGTTCACATTTTTTGCATGGAACATGCTCAATAATAACATAACAATTATTTAATTGTGCAAAATAAGTTGCTGTCGAATCAATCATAGCATCAGCTTTACAACTCATACATTTCATACTTGTCACTCCTTCCTTGTTTTTAAATCAACTCCCCATTTTTCCAAATCTGGAATATATGCAGTAATAATTCTTGACCCTGTTCCCTCATCACTCATCACAATGTGAATCGGTCTCTTATCACATGTACAGCCTAATATCAGACAACTTGGAAATGGATAGTCTTCTGGATACTGCTCAATAATTTCTCCTGTCAACACGCCTTCTCGTATGTCTTTCATTCTTATATTACGCTGACGAAATCGTTCCGATGCATGATTGGTTATCAACACGGTGTCTTCTTCAAAGAATTTCCTTAATCTACCTATTTCTATCATTACACCACCACCTTTTTATCTGGTTCGAATTGTTCTGGGTAACAACTGCTTCCTTCATAACCACATACACCCATTCCAGCAGAATTGCATATTTCAAATATATAATCCATTTCATTATATTTTTCTCTACATATAAAGCAAATATTCTGTAGCATATTATTTCGTGATAAAATTATAATATTTTTAGAGGATCATAATAAATAATCCGAATAATGTTTTTATGTATATATAGTCTGCCAGAACCATATATGGTATTTTCTTATCTAAGCTAAGTATACCATCTTTTCCATAAAAAAACACCCCAGAAAAATCTGAGGTGTAATAAACATTCTGATAAAAGATTATCTCTTTGAGAACTGTTTGATGTCCTGAAAAGCCTGTAATTGCAAGGTTTTTAGTCCCTATTGTTGCATACCTGTTTATTACCCAAGGAGTGCTAATACTGTCCTTCTTATAAACTTTATATACTCCCCTAAAAGTCCATATCTAAAGTTTAGAAGTTTCAAACCATCCTAAAGTTTATTTCTTATGTTTTTTTTTGCCTATATATAGCGTTTCATCAGTTATACAAGATATAGCATCAATAGTACTAATACCCATATTATCATTATTATTTTCATCAATCAAATAATAACCTATCATAATCAAAAACCAAATCTTTTTCATAATCTTATGTGAAAAACATTATTACTCAAAATCTTCAAACAAAAAGCGATACACCACTTTTTTGCCTTCATAATTAATCAGTTCAATTTTTATATATTCCTCAGTGCATTCAATATTATAATTTTCAGCTGACAATTTCTCTCCTTGATTCCTAATTCTTGTTTTAAAAGAAAGCATATGATCCTTATTAATATGGTCAATAATAGAGATTTCGACTTGAGTTGGACCATCAAACATTGTATCACCTACCTCTTTACCAACAATCACATAATCTCCATCATTAAAACTCTCCCTAAACCACTCTTGGTATGAATAATTAAAAAAATAATGAATTGCAGTGTATGCACCAGTAATCAATACCAAAAAAATCAAAACAACAATAATACTTATATAAACTTTTTTATTCACTTTTTCTCCTCTCTAACACAAACTCTGCGAACGCATCACGCGCTGCCTTAGATTGATTTGTGTGGAAGTCATAATTAAACAGTGGCCATTGAATTACACCCATGTACTTATTTTTTGTATAAATATATATTGTACTTTTTACTTTTGCTTCGCTCCAATTATTAGTGAACTCAGTATATCTCTCTTTGGTAACCGTTTAAGAGCTTGAAAAGCCCGTAAATATAAGCTTTGTAATAATCAATGTTGCACACACGTTTCACACCCAGAACATTTTATTACGTCTCAGAACTTCTCTGTTATCAGGATTATTTTGAGTACCATTTATTCAGTATCTGTCAACAACTGATAATATAGATGCATTTTATTTGAAAATACCATATGTTTTGTTTATATCCTGAACATAAATAATACCTTTTCCAGGTTCATCAATCTTTAATTTCTCTCTTATTACAGATATTATAGCCTCTGTCATATCTACTTCTGAAACTATAATTACAATTTCCTTTTCTGGTTCAATATCCATGGAAAACAATTTACTTGTTTCGTGAATTCCTGAACCTCTTCCATTAACAATGGTACCTCCTTTGGAGCCTGCCGTAATTGCTGCCTCTATAACATCCTCGGCTTTTCCTTTATCCACAATAGTAGTGATTACGTGATACATCGTATTATCTTCACCTCTCTCGATTTTTATATGATCACATTTACAATTGCTCATTCCCATAGTAGCACAAATGGATGTTGTAAATGCAATGCCATGGTTCGGCTTATCTAAATTATATTCATGATTAACGATATCCAATACTCGATACGCAGTTTCTTTATCTGCAACCATATATATAATTTCTTTTCTTATATCAGAAAGACCTAAATAATCCCATATGCGGTTGTTGGCGGTTCCTCTTGCTAATGTTATAGTTCCACCACAAATTCCATGTTTTTTGAATGTTTTTAATATCTTACTTCCCGTACCTAAATTAACTATTACACATATTAACTCCATCTCCATAATCTCTGTTTTACTGTCCATTATTTTCAAATCCCCCTTTCCTAGACTTAATCTTAAAAATTAATCCTAAAATTTGCAACGCTATTAACGGTGTCATAGCAACCATAGCTATTACTCCAAATCCATCCACTAAAACGTTTGCTCCTTCCACTGCTTCTGCTGCCCCCTGTGTATAAGCCAATATAAACGTAGCCGTCATGGGTCCTGACGCAACTCCCCCAGAGTCAAATGCAATACCTACGAATAGTTTTGGTGCAAAATAACTCAATGCAATTGATAATAAATATCCGGGAAGAAGATATTGCCATAGTTGCAACTCTGGAATTAGTATACGTATCACAGATAACGCAACCGCTATACCGACACCTATTGCCAAAGCAAACATAACAACACTTCTCTTTACATATCCGCTAGTAACACCCTCAATCTGATGTGTCAATACATAAACAGCCGGTTCTGCAAGTATTGTTACTACACCTAGTATGAAACCAACAAGTATAACATATATTTTATTATCTAATGTAGCTATACTATATCCTATCATACTTCCAGCATCCATAAAGCCAGCATTTACACCAACTAAGAATATAACCAATCCTATAAATGTAAACAGTACACCAAATAAGATCTTTCTCACCT
>CAZPHI010000008.1:0-58741 GCA_964586425.1 uncultured Lachnospiraceae bacterium
TCTAATTAATTCTCATCATAACACAAATACATGCATTATTCAATAGAACAAATTAAGCCTTCGTTAAATCTCTAACCACTTCACTTGCAATCAATAAGCCCGCACTTGATGGAACAAAACTTGTACTTCCTGGAATTGACCTTCTATTCGTTCCTTCTGTAGGTGCTGAAACCTTGATTGGATATTCTGTTGAATAACATACCTTAAGTTTCTTAACATGCCTTTTCTTTAATTCATGGCGCATTACCTTAGCCAATGGACAAACAGATGTCTTATATATATCTGTTATCTCAAGCTTTGATGGATTAAGCTTATTACCTGTACCCATACTTGCAATTATAGGTATTCCTAACTCCTGACACTTTAAGACTAACGCAATCTTTGCAGCTACTGTATCTATGCAATCAATTACATAATCGAACTGAGTAAAATCTATCTCATCATTCTCTGGAAGATAGAAACAATTGTATGTTGTAACCTTGGCCTCTGGATTGATATCAAGTATTCTATTTTTCATAACTTCTGTTTTATACTGTCCTACCGTACTATGAAGTGCAATAATCTGTCTATTGATATTAGATAAACTTACAACGTCATTATCAATTAGCACTAAGCTTCCAACATTGCATCTAGCTAATGCCTCCGTAACATAACCACCAACTCCACCTATTCCAAATATTGCGACACATGCTCTGGAAAGCTTATTCATACCTTCCTCGCCAATTAACAGTCCTGTTCTTAATATCTCTTCCTTCATCTGTCATACCTCTGCACTAATAATTTACTCGTCAAATGTTGCAATTACATAATAACCTCTGCTAGTCTCACCAACCTCTTTAACCACGCCATGTCTTGTCTTAAGTCTTTCAGTTGTAGTATAATTACCAGACATTGCAACTGCAGGTTCTATCGTATAATAATAGCTGCTTGGAAGTTTACCTTCAGTTATATCTATTTCGTCGCCCTCTTTAACAAGATTAGGTCTACTCATTGTAAATTCCATATCTCTCATTGTAAAACACCTCGATTATATGACTATTATAAAAAAATTATTATAAAGAACTAATTATAACGACTCACTTGTAATCTTGAATTTCTTGCTGTAGGTTGTATGAAGAAGATGGTGTGAAGTCTCCGATAAAGGTTCACCCAGGAATTCTTCGTATAACTTAATTATTTCCGGATTCTCATGAGATTTTCTAATCTTACTTGAATTATCAATTGAATATATAGCATCCTGTCTTAATCTCTTAAGATCGAATGTTACACCAACTGGCTGACCGCCACCGCCAATACATCCGCCTGGACACGCCATTATCTCGATAAATGTATAATCAGCTTCACCAGATGCAATTCTATCCATAACTATCTTAGCATTCTTAAGTCCATGTGCAATAGCTACTTTAATCTCTTTACCTGCAAGATTAATAGATGCTTCCTTAATTCCTTCGTTACCTCTTACAGCCGCAAATTCCACACTCTGCAAAGTATCACCAGTTACTTTCTCATATACAGTTCTAAGTGCAGCTTCCATTACACCACCTGTTGTACCAAATATCTGTCCAGCACCACTACCAATTCCAAGTGGAGAGTCAAATTCAGCTTCTGTAAGTGCATTAAAGTCAATTCCGAACTGCTTAATTAATTTAGCAAGCTCTCTTGTTGTTAATACATAATCAACATCTCTATTACCATCGACTTCCATCTCTGGTCTGATTGCTTCATACTTTTTAGCAACACATGGCATAATTGATACGCATACGATATCCTTTGGATCAATCTCTGCTTTCTGAGCATAGTATGATTTTGTAATAGCACCAAACATCTGTTGAGGTGACTTAGCACTTGATAGATGACCTATATAATCACTATAATGCTTTTCTATATAATTAACCCATCCCGGACTACATGAAGTAATCATTGGAAGCTTGCCGCCATTATTAATTCTATTAAGTAATTCACTGCCTTCTTCCATAATTGTTAAATCAGCACTGAAATTAGTATCAAATACACGGTCAAAACCTATACGCTTCAAAGCATTTACCATCTTACCTGTAACGATACTACCATGAGGGAGACCAAACATCTCTCCTAATGCCACTCTTACAGATGGTGCAACCTGAACAACTACATGTTTCTTAGGATTATTGATTTCTTTGATAACCTTTGCTGTATCATCAACTTCTACAATAGCTCCAACCGGACATACTGTTGAGCATTGTCCACAAAGAACGCAGTCAGTATCTGACATTGGCTGGTTAAATGCTGTTGTAACCCTGAAGTGTTCTGAACGATTCGAATAACTCAGTGCATGAACGCCCTGGATATCTATACACTGTCTTACACAACGACCACATTTGATACATTTTGAAAGGTCTCTTCTAAGACATGGATTTGTAGTATCCGAATGAGCTTCATCTACACACATATCGAATCTTGGGCCAATTACGTTAAATCTGCTGCAAAGATCCTGTAACTCGCAATGTCCATTACGGGCACATCTAAGACAATCCTGATTATGGTTAGCAAGTATCATCTCTAATATACCCTTCTGAGCCTTCTGCACACGAGGAGAATGAGTATATACTTCCATGCCTTCCCAACATATTGTAGAGCATGCTGCTACAAGTTTTCTACTACCAGTCACTTCAACCACACACATTCTGCAATGAGCTTTTACTTCCTGATCAGGGAAGTAACAAAGATGTGGCACATCGATTCCAACTGTTTTAGCTGCATCTATTATATTATATCCCTTTGGTACAGATACCGGGATATCATTAATTTTAAGATTAACAAGTTCCATTAATTTATCTCCAATCACTTCTTTATTCATTAACCACAAATACTTCTGGGAATACTTTCATAGCTGTACTAAGCGCATTCTGACAAGCTTCACCAAGTCCACATAATGATGCGCTCTGCATGATATAGATAATCTCTTCAAGATTCTCAATATCATCTGCTGTATGTGTGTTGTTAGCAATCTTCTCAAGAATTCTTCTAATATGACGATTACCCTCTCTACATGGTGTACACTGACCGCAGCTTTCATGTGAGAAAAAGTTCTGAGTAATTCTCAGGAAATCAAGTACTGATGTTGAATCATCCATAACCATGATTGCACCTGAACCTACACCCATACCAACCTGTGTTAAGTGTTCATATGTGAATGGTGTATCAAGAATTGAACTATCAGATACTCTGCCTGATGCACCACCAATCTGAATCAGCTTAAGTGGATGATTATCATCAGCCATACCACCTGCATAATCGAATATTATTTCTCTAAGTGATGTTCCAAATGATACTTCATATGCACCCGGACGCTTTACATTACCAGCTACACTAATTATCTTAGTTCCACGCGAATTCTCTGTACCATACTTCATATACTCATTATTATCATCCATAAGTATTGCTGGAACAATACAAAGGCTTTCTACATTGTTAACACATGTTGGAAGATTAAATAGACCACATTGTTTGATAAATGGTGGTTTCTTTCTAGGTCTTCCGGCTTTACCCTCCATCGATTCTACTAATGCAGTTCCTTCACCACATACATAAGCACCCGCTCCTGAGTAAAGATGTAAATCATAATTAAAATCTTTAACTCCAAGAATATCTTTGCCTAAGAATCCTTTTTCATATGCCTGATCAATTGCACCAAGTAAAAGAGGTCTCAGATGTGAATATTCCTCTCTCATATATATATAACCATTCTTTGCACCGACTGCATATCCGGCAATTATTAATGCTTCAACTAATCTATATGGATCATTAGAGATAAGTGTTCTGTCTTTAAACGTACATGGTTCACCCTCATCTGCATTACAAACAACTACTTTATTATCCGAATTGACTTCTTTAGCCTGCTGCCATTTTCTTCCCATTGGATACGCAGCACCACCACGACCTTTTACATTGGCTTCTGTTAATTTTCCTGCTATTTCCTCTGTTGTCATTGTAATTGCACGCTTTAAAGCCTCAAAGCCACCAATTGATATGTACGAATCAATTGAATTTATATCATATTTTCCAAAATTGGAAGTAATAAATCTAACCTGTGCCATCTCTTCCTCCATCTATTATTAATTACATAAACTTCTCTAGAACTTCTCTTACTTTCTCTTTTGTAGTAAGCTTCCCATATACAAAATTATTAATTCTAATTGCAGGTGCCTGGTCACAAGCACCAAAACATGCAACCTTTTCAATTATAAATCTGTTATCATATGTTGCCTCATTAATATCTACACCAAGAATCTCTTTAAGATTATCTAATAAGTTATCACTTTTATTAACTCTACATACAACACTATCACATATCTGAATTGGATACTTAGCTCTAGGTTCACTATGAAGAGCTTCAAAGAAAGAAATTACGTCATATATCTGACTTGGACTAATTGAAAGTTTCTCTGCAACATAATAAGCATTCTTTTTACTAATATAATGTAAATCTTCCTGTTTCTGAATTTCAAGTAAAATTTCAAGTATTTTATAGAATGATACTATCAAAATATCTATTAACTCTTGCATTAAGTAATGCATTATCTTCATTATCAAGTAATGCATCTTCATCCAATATTCGATTAGCACAATCACTTGCATCCTTTAATATATCTGCATCCTGATATATATCACCAATTGCGAATTCCATATCACCGCTTTGTCTTATACCAAAGAAATCACCTGGTCCTCTTAATTTGAGATCCTGCTCTGCAATTACAAAACCATCATTTGATTTATTAAGTATATCTAAGCGTTCTTTTGTTTTTTTATTATCATTACTTCGTACAAATATACAGTATGACTGTGCATCACCTCTTCCAACTCTTCCTCTTACCTGATGCAGCTGTGCTAGTCCAAAACGTTCCGCATTCTCAATCATCATTACCGTTGCATTAGGCACATTAACGCCTACTTCAATTACTGTTGTTGAAACAAGAACATCTATTTCACCTTTTGCGAATCTATCCATAATGTCATTCTTCTCTGCAGCCTTCATCTTTCCATGAAGATATGATATTCTAATTCCCGGATTCATAGCATTTTTCATATTCTCAGAATAATTAACAACATTCTCAGCTTCTACGTTCTCGCTTTCCTCTACCATAGGGCATATAACGTATGCCTGGTGATGCTTACTTACTTCGTTTTCAATAAAGCTGTATGCTTTGGGCCTATAACTAGTATCAACAACACAATTTTTAATCGGAAGTCTATTGCTAGGGAGCTCATTAATAATAGATATATCAAGATCGCCATAAATCATTATTGCTAATGTCCTTGGTATTGGTGTAGCACTCATTACAAGCACATGAGGATTAAGGCCTTTGTTGCAAAGACTTTCTCTTTGATTCACACCAAATCTATGCTGTTCATCAGTTATTACAAGCCCTAGATTATTATATGTTACCTTCTCCTGAATAATGGCATTAGTTCCAATAATAATATCAGTTTCACCTGCAGCTATCTCTTCATGAGCCATTCGTTTTTCTTTTGCCGTCATCGAACCAATAAGAAGTGTGAGCCTGATTCCAATTCCATACTGTTCAAAAAGTCTGGTTATTGATTCAAACTGCTGTCTGGCAAGCACCTCAGTTGGAACCATCATTGCTGCTTGAAAGCCTGCATATACAGTATTCATTAGTGCTAATGTTGCAACTATAGTTTTGCCGGAACCCACATCACCTTGAATCAATCTGTTCATCAATTTAGGTGAGAACATATTCTCCTTAACGTCATTCCATGCCTTTATCTGTCCATTGGTAAGCTTATACGGAAGGCTGTTAATGAATTCATCAGTTTTAGGAGAATTGGGAATTATGAAGGTATTCTTCATAGTTTCATTATTGTCTTTCATTCTTCTAACACCTATCATAAATGTTAAGAATTCATCAAATACCAGTCTTTTCTTTGCCTCTTTATAGTTATCTAGATTTTCAGGATAATGTATTGTATGAATTGCACTACCATAATCTAAAAGCTTATATTCATCTATAATCCATTGTGGAAGATATTCTTTTATGCTACCTTCTGCTATTTTTTCATCAATTGCCTGTCTTACTGCCTTAGTTACTATTTTGTTAGATAAGCCTTTTGTAAGTCCATATACAGGCTGCATTGTCATTAATAATTGATTATAATCAGCCATTGTATACATAGTTGGTTGTTCAATTACATAGTCACTACCTTTTATGCTTATATGTCCTCTAAATACATAATGAAATCCGGTTTTAACAGCATTTTTAATATAAGGCATATTAAACCATACCGCTTTAATTGCCATTCCGTTAGTGTCTTTAATTAATGTTGTTACTAAGGTAATGCGTCCTGTTTTTCTCATATCCGCATTCTTAACAATTATCCCATCAATTGCAACCTGCTGTTTATATATATGTTCGCTAAGCTCTTTGACCGGCACCGGTGCTTCAAATAAGTCATATGTTCTAGGATAATAGTTAATTAAATCATCTAATGTATATATTGATAGCTTATTAAATAATAAAAGGGTCTTCTCGCCAATTCCCTTTATGTCCTTTAACTCCATAAATCAACCTCCTCTCCTGATTTTCAAAAAGGAGTCGACGATTGTACGATTAAATTAGTAATCGAGAAACGTCAGCTCCTTTTGTTGTGTCTAAAATTATTAAAACACCATTATATTATCGCATGTATGTTGCAAGAACCTGATTAACGACTTTACCATCTGCCTTACCATTAATCTTAGGCATTAATACTTTCATAATCTTGCCTTTATCTTGCGCTGTTGGTGCTGTAAGTTCTAATTCACCCAGAACATCTTCAACAACTTTCTTAATTTCTTCCTCATTCATCATCTTTGGCGCATATTCCTCTAATACTGATATTGAGAAATTGCATTCATCAATAATATCTGTTCTGTCTGCAGGTGTAAGGGATAATGTCTCTTTTAACTGTTTGATTTGTTTTAATACAACCTTATCTCCTTCTTCATCTGTAAGAGGTGTTCTGTTATTAATTTCAACATTCTTTAATTCAGCAAGAAGTAATGATAATACATCCTTTCTAGCTTTGTCTTTTGCTTTCATGGCTGCTACCATCTCGCCTCTGATAAAATCAATTTTACTCATAACTTTTGTCCTTTCTCTTACAATAATATCAATATAATACCATACATTTGTTCTATTGTCTACTTTTCAGTAGCCATTATCTTAAGTGGCAATGCAAGTAAAACAGCACCACCCACAATATTACCTAATGTTACAAAAACAAAGCTTTTTAGTAAAAGTGTGGCATCAAGACCACCCATTAATCCATAAGCTATTGTAAATATACCCATATTAGCTACGCAATGTTCAAATCCAGCTACGACGAAAGCCATGATTACACAAAACATTACCATTATTTTACCACTTTCAGTTTTCATTCTTGTATTAACAAGTACTGCAAGGCATACGCAGAAGTTACATAATACACCACGAATGAATAGAATATGTGGTGCAACGTCTAATTTACCCTGTATAAAACTATTAAAATAGTTAAGAAGTAGCTCTCTCGTTGATTGTGAAGCAATAAATATTCCACCTAGAATTAGGCATCCAATTGCGTTACCAATATAACTATAAATCCATACACGAAGCATATCTATAACTGTACAATTCTTATTATATACTCCAACTGCCATTGTCATATTATTACCTGTAAATAATTCTCCACCTACGAACACGATAAGTACAATTGCAATCGAGAACAAAAATGAACCCAGAAGCTTTCCAAACTGAGGATATGTAGGATACAAAACTGCAGCAGCAACATTAGATAATATTACAGCAACAACGATAAAGAATCCTGCAACAATTGATCTCATCATATACTTAATTAAATTATTTTTTGCTAAATCTGCTTTTGATTTTGCGGCAACACCCATTGTGTCGATTTCACTGTTTAACATAACTAATTCTCTCTTCCCATTTTTTTACAAACTATTATAAAGTATAGCATTATAGACTATATAATCAAGTTCTTTTTTTATGCAAAAAAAGAGCCAATGCTTTCTATTCTTGAATATCTGAAAGCACTAGCTCTTTAACAATAATTACAATTCTATTCTACTGATACAATGTAATAATATACTGGCTGTCCGCCTGGTTGCATCTCAATATCTACACTTGGGAATTTCTCTTCTACAAGTGATCTGACTGCTGATGCTTCTTCTTCATCAATTGTATCTCCATAATATATACTAATTATCTCTGAATCATCATCTATCATCTTTTCAAGCATCTCAATAAGTGTTTCTTTGATATCAGAACCAACTGCTAATAAACCAGAATCTCCAATACCCATTATATCGTCACATTTAATCTCAACACCATCAATTGATGTATCTCTAACTGCATATGTTAACTGACCTGTCTTAACTGTTGAAAGGCTATCTGTCATTGCTTCAAGATTCTCTTCTTTTGTTCTTGAGAATTCAAAATTAATCATTGCCGTGATTCCCTGAGGAGCTGTCTTAGTTGGAACAACAATTAATTCCTTATCTTCAACAATTGAAGCTGCCTGCTGTGCTGCCAGAATAATATTCTTATTATTAGGAAGTACATATACAACATTAGCATTAACCTTATCTACAGCATTAAGAATATCTTCTGTACTTGGATTCATAGTCTGACCACCTTCAATAACAAAGTCAGCACCAAGTCCTCTGAATATCTCTGCAAGACCTTCTCCTGCTACGATTGTAACAAAGCCATAATCCTTTGCTGGTTCATCGCTCTTTACGTCATTAACATCTAAAGCTTCTACAGTTTCCATCGTCTCTTCTTTTGAAGAAGTATTAGCTTCATTCTGTTTGATAACTTTTTCATTATGCTCTTCACGCATATTATCAATCTTCATACGTGTAAGTGAACCATATGTTAATGCTCTCTGAATTGCAAGTCCTGGATCATTAGTATGAACATGAATCTTAACGATTTCATCATCGGCAACACATACAATTGAATCACCAATTGATTCAAGATAAGCTTTGAATTCTTTCTCTGTATGCTCATTGAATTCTTTTTCAAGCATAATAATGAATTCTGTACAATATCCGAATTTGATATCAACATTCTCCATTGCAGCGCCTTTAGCACCTGATGATGAAGACTCTGTTGATGCTGGTTTAGCACTATCAATACTAAAATCTGTTATCTTACCTGTTAGTGCATCAAAGCCACCCTGAAGTACTGTAACAAGGCCCTGTCCGCCTGAATCAACTACACCGGCTTCTTTAAGAACTGGTAACATCTCAGGTGTCTTCGATAACACATATTCCGCATGGGAAATAATACCTTTAATCATCTCTTCTAAGTCTTCAGTTACAAATGATAGTTCTTCAGCCTTAGTAGCTGCTCCCTTTGCGACTGTAAGAATTGTACCTTCTTTTGGTTTCATAACTGCCTTATATGCTGTCTCAACTCCACGCTGACACGCTTTGGCAAGTACTTCTGCATCTATAACCTCAACATGTGCGATTTCTTTTGTGAAACCTCTAAAAAGCTGAGATAATATAACTCCTGAATTACCTCTGGCGCCTCTAAGTGAACCACTAGAAATAGCTTTAGCAAGTGTCTCCATTGTTGGATTCTCAATTGCGTTTACTTCCTTAGCAGCTGACATAATTGTAAGTGTCATATTAGTTCCTGTATCACCATCTGGAACAGGGAAAACATTCAAATCATTAATCCATTCTTTTTTCGCTTCAAGATTCTTAGCACCTGCAAGGAACATCTTCTGCAGAGTCTTAGCATCTATTGTATTAATAGCCACAACAATTTCCTCCTAAATAACTAATGTTAGTCGATTACTCTAACGCCTTCGACAAAGATATTAATCTTCTTAATCTCTAAACCTGTAAACTCTGATACTTTGTACTTAACATTCTCAATTAAGTTATCAGATACAGTAGAGATACTAATACCATAAGATACAATTACATGGAAATCAATTGTCAGAGTATTATCTTCTCCAACAGTTACACCTATTCCTCTTGTAAGGCTGTCACCTTTGAGAAGCTTAACAAGTCCGTCTTTCATGCTTACAGCTGCCATACCAACAATACCAAAGCATTCTATAGCTGTTGATCCTGCATACTGTGCGATAACACTTGGATCGATTATTATCTGGCCAAACTGGCTCTCTATATGTCCTTTCATATATACCTCCATAACAGATATTTGTATATTCTTTGATTTATTCCATTATAACCTTTTTATGTAAAAATTAAAACTATTTTTTTAATTAATGTTATTCCAGCATACAAAATGAGGTAAACCACACTACTTATAGTATAGTTTACCTCCAATAATTATCACTGTTCAATCTTTCAACAAAACAATATTAATTAAGCACGCTCTACTTTACCTGAACGTAAACATGATGTACATACATACATCTTCTTAGCTGCTCCGTTAACATTAACTCTTACTGATTTAACATTTGATTTCCACATTTTATTTGATCTTCTATGAGAATGACTCACTGCGATACCAAAGTGAGCACCTTTATCACAAATTGCACATTTAGCCATTTTGACACCTCCTTAATGGTATTGGGTCCTTCCTAATAGACCCACAACAAAATGTATTGTATCAGAATTCTTTGTATTTGGCAAGTAGAAATATTATTTTTTTACAATATTTTTTATTTAATGTCTGCTTCATTAACAATTTTATAGTAAGTACGCGCTGTTATTGAGTATACAATAAAATATACAATTGCAAATACTACTACCGCTGCCAGTGTACTAATAAAGAATAAGCCACTATTAGTAAGTCCCATCATCGCAAGAATCATCTTAATTATTCTAAATGATACCAATACATGGAGCACTGCAACTGTAATTGGCAGATAGAATACCGTCAATACCTGACTTCGAATTGTATTATGAACCTCATCATTGCTCATACCAACCTTCTTCATAATCTGAAATCGCTCTCTGTCATCGAATCCTTCAGATATCTGTTTATAATATATTATAAGCACTGTAGCCATCATAAACAAAATACCAAGAAATACTCCTATGAATAAAAATCCACCATACAAACATCTATATTCATATCTTGATTCCTCCAATGTATCATATGATACCATTGTTCTACTCGTTGCATCAACTTGTTTAAGCTTATCATATATTGCTGTGTATTTATCCTGGTTAAGTCTTGCATCCACCATAACTTCGTAATACAGATTATTTTTTATTCTTGATGAATCATCAAAATTCTTTTTATATAATTCAATAATCTGTTTCATATCTCTTACAAGAATAACCTGCGTATCTGCCATAGCTTTCGTTTGTTTTGCCCAAATCGGAAGTTCACTATCAGTACCTATAATATTATATTTTACTATATTTGCTCCACAATCAGTAAAATCAAAGCTAATGCTGCCATCACCTCTACTGGTATCGCCGAGAATATATACTTCATTATCATTAATGCTGTAATTGGTTCCATAATTTTCATTATACTCCTCTGCTGTTGTAATAATCATTATTTTCACATTGCTAATATTCGAAATAGATTGATTTGCTCCAAAAATATATCTATTCTCATTGTCTGCTTTTTGTCCTATTAGCTGTATATTGTGAAATGCTTTAACATTATTCATATCTATGTCATACTGGCTAATAATATCCTTTGTCGCTGCTACATAATCATCAATCACAGCCTGTGGATTATCAAGTTCATTAACATTACTTCTTATCTGATATATTGCATCAGCCGGACAGCTCATATATGCTCCATCTTCAGCTCCTGCATACATTGAGATAGTTGTAGAGAATGTTATTAACACCATTGTAGCAAGTATACATATATTAGATAACCCTACTGCATTCTGTTTCATTCTGTAAAGCATTCCTGATACTACTGAAAAATGCTTTGCCTTATAATAATACTTTTTATTCATTTTAAGAAGCTTTAATAAAGTAATACTTCCGGCTGTAAACAATGCATAAGTTCCTATCATTACAAGTATTACTGCACCAAAGAATAGATTAAGAGCTTCCATTGGCGATTCTGTAAACAATGCATAATAGTAACCTGCTCCAATACAGGCAATACCAATAATTGTTAATAACAGCTTTGTTTTTGGCTCTTTTTCACCTGTTTCTCCGCCATGTAATAATTCAATTGGATTCGTAAGCCTTGTTCTAATCAGATTATATACATATGTAACTACAAATATACACATGAAGAAGATTACAGTTTCACAAACAACGTTAAGATGAATATCAAACTCTATCGTGCCTTTATAATCAATCAATTTTGTAAGCAGGAGAAACAACATTTTCGAAAAAACTAGTCCTCCTGCTAAGCCAGCAAGAATACTTGATATTGCTGTTATAACGCTTTCATAAAAAAGCATTATTCCAACATGTTTCTTTTCCATTCCAAGAATTATTAATAAGCCCATCTCTTTTTTTCTTCTCTTTATAAGAAAACTATTGGTATAAAATAGAAATATGATTGAAAAAATAATAATTACACCTTTGGCTATCATAAAAAGTGCAAGCATATTATCATAGCCCCTTCATATGCATAACGTCATTATTATTAATTATTGATAATAGCATATAGTACATCATTACAATAAAGGCAGATGTTATAATATAAGGCAAATAAGTTCTTTTGTTTTTCTTAATATTAGATAATGCAAGTTTTGGATAAAATGTTTTACTCATCCCTATCACCTCTTGTCGATAAAACTGTAAGAGTCTGGCTGATTTTTTCATACATTGCTTCATCACTCATTGAAGCCTTATATATCTGATGAAATACTTCACCATCCTTTATAAATAATACTCTTTTAGCTTTGCAGGCTGCTTGTGTACTATGAGTTACCATAAGTATTGTTTGACCATTATCATTAATCTGAGTAAATAACTCAAGCAGCTGTTCTGATGATTTTGAATCAAGTGCGCCCGTTGGTTCATCCGCGAGTATTATCTGTGGGTTTGTTATAACAGCTCTTGCAACTGCTGCTCTTTGTTTTTGTCCACCTGATACTTCATATGGATATTTTTTAAGGATATCACTAATTCCTAATGATTTTGCAAGAGGTGTTAGCCTTTCCTCCATTGTTGTGTATTTTTCACCTGCAAGTACAAGTGGAAGGAATATATTATCTTCAAGGCTGAAAGTATCTAAGAGATTAAAATCCTGGAATACAAATCCCAAATTATTTCTTCTGAATGCTGATATTTCCTTATCTTTTATATTAACAATATTCTTTCCATTAAGAAGTACTTCTCCTCTCGTTGGTTTATCAAGTGCTGCTAAAATATTAAGTAAAGTAGTTTTACCTGAGCCAGACTCACCCATTATTGCAACATACTCTCCTTTTTCTACACTAAAATTGACATCTCCAAGAGCCTGAACCTGATTCATTCCAAGCCTTGTTGTATATAACTTCTTAAGATTTTTTACTTCTAATAATGCCATATTTTTTGGTTAACACATTCATCTTTGTGTCAACACTCCTCCTTCTCAATAATTATGATTACTAGTAATTGAATCATCATTCTTAATTACAAGTATGATTATATAAAAAGATGAAATGCTTTGCCTTAATTTTAGCTTACATTTCACCTTTTAAATCTTACATTCTTGTAAGGTTATGATATTGTTGATGATATTGTTACTGTTGTACCTATGCCACATTTTGATTCTATCCTTATATTATGAGAAAGCCTGTCAAGTGCAGTTTTACACAGATACATTCCAATTCCGGTGGCTTTCTTATCCATTCGTCCATTATATCCCGTGAATCCCTTTTCGAATATTCTTGGCAAATCTTCCTCCCTTATCCCATGTCCATTATCCGTAATTGTTATTGACCATAAAGTCTCTGTTATATCACCACTAATGCTTACTTGTCCACCTTCGTTTGTATACTTTACAGCATTAGATATTATCTGTTCTATTGCAAATGAAAACCATTTTTCATCTGTAAGAATTTTGAAATCAACATTATTAATAGAAACTGCTATCTTTTTATGTATAAACTGTGTAGCATACTTTTTAACGCATCCCCTTATTATTCTTCCACAGTTATAATATTCAAAATTATAATCAGAGCCGCTGTCTTCTAATCTAACATATTCAAGTACTGACTCTGTATAACATTCTATTTTAAAAAGCTCTTGCTTTATCTCATCTACAGCATTGGATGAAATATCCATCATTATTGTATTATCTTTGTTTCCAGAATCTGATTCATTAATCTCTGTATCAATTAATAGCTTCATTGCAGCAATTGGTGTCTTAATCTGATGAACCCAGCGCGTGTAATATTCTTTCAAGGCAGTCATTGTCTGATGATAATTAGATGCTTCTTTTGCATTCTCATCCATTAATTCTCTAATAAGCGACTCGTATGCTTCTTCAAGTGGTTCTGTACTTTCAATATAATTAATATCATATACTATTTCATTGGATTTCATCGATTCAATTGTTTTAATCTTTTTTTCAAATACAACATAATCTCTGATTCCAATAATCATCAAAATAACTGCTGATATGAATATACCATACAAATATATATCAATTTCATAACCTCTCAAAAAAAAGAGCATAAAAAAGACTGCCACTATTACAAGATATGTAATAATTTCATTTTTTCTATGCTTTATATACTTTAACAACATTATCATTGTACAATATAACCTGCACCTTTCTTAGTCTTAATGAAATCAGTGAGACCCGCTTCATCAAGTTTCTTTCTCAATCTGGTGATATTAACGGTTAATGTATTATCATCTATAAATGCTTCATCATCCCACATCTTTTTGATAATCTCATCTCGCTGTACTACCTCATTCTTTTTCTCCATTAGACACTTAAGAATTCTATATTCATTCTTAGTCAATTCAATTCTATTATTATTGTATACGAATGACATATCATTGATATTAAGGATTGCTCCCTTACATTCAATGATATTAGTATGTTCTATGAAAGAATATGTACGTCTGAGCAGAGCCTGGATTTTAGCTGTAAGTACTTCCAATTCGAATGGCTTTGATATAAAATCATCTCCCCCCATATTAACAGCCATAACAATGTTCATATTATCTGACATGGATGATACAAATATAACCGGCACACTTGATATCTGTCTTATCTGTGAGCACAGAAAAAAGCCTGAATATTGAGGCAGTGATATATCCATAAGTACAATATGTGGATTATAACTAGTGAACTCATCAATAACATGTCCAAAATCAGTAACGCATCTTACGTCATATTCCCATCTCATAAGATGCTTCTTAATTGCATTCGCTATTATATTATCATCTTCAACAATTAAAACTTTATACATTGCAGAACACTTTACCTTTCGACTATGTCTCTTAGTGGCAGAATAGATTATATCCGCACAATAGCAGCATTATTATAATGCATACAGCTAAGAACACATTGCTTATAAATATCATAATAGCCATTCCTACAGCTATCCAAAACATAATAAATCCACACATTCGTCTCATATAAAACCATCTATTATAATATAGATTATTAAAGTCTATGAATGAATATGCGGATTTATTACCTGCTTATTAGTCTTCGTATGATTTTACTGCATCATCTACTGCAGCTTCAACATCTTTATCTACTTTTTCTTCTTCGCCTTTTCCAGTGAATTTGTTAATTAAATCTGGAACCATATCAAGTACCTTAGTTACTGTATCCTGATTCTTAATATTAACAAGTTTAGTCTGTCCATTCTGTATTACAAGAACTGCGCTAGGTGTCATCTTTCCACCCATACCACCACCGGCATTATCCTTTTTCTCACCAGAGAAAGCACCTGCACCTACGCCGAATGATACATCCACTAATGGAAGAATAATTGTATCATTAACATTAACTGCACTTCCTACAACTGTCTTTGCAGAAATGAATGAATCCATTCCCTTAAATAATGATTCTACTGTTTCGTTAAATTTAGATCCGTCTGCCATGATAAATCCTCCTAATTCTTTTTCATGTATTTTTTAAATGTTTTATTAGTATATACTTTTAATGCAATCCTTAAGAGATTGAAAGCTCTTATTCTGCCCTTTGCATACATATCAAGTTCTAAGACTTTTTCATCAAAAACCGGTATATATGTTGCATCCAAGTTAAACATTGCTTTTGCAATCGCTACATAACCGGTAAGCATTCCAGTTAGACCTGGATCATCTGTTCCAAATCTTACATATAATCTAAGTACTCTTGGCTTAATATGCATAAGCAGCTCTTTTAATTCAGCCAATGCAAATATCACAAATGCTTTGTTATCCTCATCTGTAAGCATCTCCTTGAGACTGCTGAACCTACCTTTTATTCCTGACATCCTCCCACTAAACTTAGAAGACTTTGTGGTAACATCCTCTACCTTTACCGGTTCTTCTGGTACATCATCCTCCACAAGCTCGATTATATCTTGGGATGTTGATGAAGTATCTTTTGATGTTGTATCTTTTGATGTTGTTTCTTTTGATGTTGTTTCTTTTGGTATAGTATCTGATAAATCCTTGTTTTGCTTTTTCCTCTTTTGTGGTCTTTCTTTTTTGCTTTTATTACCCGACAAAGAGATTCCAAATATTCTAATTCGCATTTCAGAACTATCATCTAGTGTATATATAACTCTCACTATTCCCAATAGCCAGCTAACATGAGCATTGACATTGGCTTTATCCTTATATGAAGCTTTAACACGGTATCTAACCGGAACAAATACTACTACTATTATTATAAACAATAATAGTCCAATTATCGATGCTAATATAATACCGAGTATTCTTAATATTGTAAGTAAAATATGCAGCATATGCACACTCCCATAATCTATGTTTCAAAACCCAGATATCTTTTAATATCAAATCCACCTGTAGAATTGTATACATCATCTATAATACATCTTGTCACTTCTAATGCTTCATCATATCCCTTTGCCATTCCAACTACACATATCTTGTCTCTTACATATCTCTTTTTGTAATAAGGCTGTAACAAAAGATTAGTTGATATAATATCAAGAAGATTCTCTGGATTAGTGGCTAAGGTAATGAGATAAGTATCTACCTGAAGGCTTCTAGTCTTGATCTTACGCATTATTTTAAATTTAGAATTCTTTGCATTGTCACCAACGTAAAGCTTTTTATACCATCTCATAGTTAATCACTACTCCATTATCATCTTAATAAGGTGAATAACAGCCATCTTCTCAGCATTATCGCTGCACTGTATCAATGAATTATTAATATACTGCTGTATCTCATCAACATTATTAAAAAATACAGGTAACTGACTTAATACCATTGCCATAACAGCTCTATTAATTACCACAGTTCTTCCAGCAAAAGAATTATCAAGTTCTGTAATAAGATGTTCACATGCATCTAATACATATGAATCATCTGCAATATCATATTTAGACTCATCTTTGTTAAGTACAACAAAATCACTTCCAGATTGTAATTTTGTGATAACATTAAGTGAATTAAAAACATTTTTTAAAACTAAGCTGTCTAGTGTAGATGAAAGATTATTAACAGCATATTCTATCGCAAATTCATTAGTATATACCGAATTATAGATTCTCTCTTGCTTTCCTTCAAAGCTTTCAAATGCTGATGTAATAACATCATCTTCTGAATTATATTCTTTACCTGAAAAGCCATTCCATACATATTCTATAACACTTTTGGATGCCTCAATCTCTGAAACATCAGAAAATGCGTACATTTTTGATAATATTACAGTGTACATATCATTAACTATCTGCTGTAACACAACAAACATATCTGCAGCAGTTGTTATTCTATCCGTTGCTAATGCAAGTATTGACTGAAGTCTGTCGAATTCGTTCTTATCCATATTCTTATAATCAGCATTACTCAGATTAGATAAGTATTCATGAACCTCTGGAAAATATTCTTCAAAATGTTCTGGTGTATCAAGCATTGCTACAGTTCTTATAGCGTATACAAAATCATCAACAGTTCCATTCTGCGCACCTTTGTATATTGAAAACGCATCTCTAATGTAATCGTAGAATTTGTCCTTTACCATTCTTACTGGCAGTTGACCAACGATTGCTGAGATTTTGCTGTTGATAACAACATTATCCTTATCGGCAATAATATAATGCATTATGTCATTTGTAAAATACTCATTATAGTAATCTTCATCCAATTCTTCGCCATTGAACCTAAACTCTGCTCTATTAAGTATATATTCATATATTGCAAGTTTATCTGTATATGAAGTTACTACTTCCATAATAGATATGATTTCATTACGAATCAAATCAATGCTTTGCGCACTTTCAATTGAATTCTCAGTTGATGAGGAATTAATTATATCATTCTGCATTACTTTATTAATTCTATCAACAAGTCCATTAAGCAAATCATCCTTTTTATAATCATTGTACATCTCATAGAACGTATAATAATTCATAGATAATTTCATATATGCTAATCCATTGTATAATGACATCATGCTGTTAGAAAACTTTGGTAGATTAATTTCTAAGTTTTTCTCTGCTGTTATATCATTAACAATATTGTTTAAGTCTTTCATAAATGTATTTCAACCTTTCAGATTAATAATAAACATTTAAATTATATCAGAATTTTACTGAATTAACAACATTTAATATTCTTTTCAGTTTTATACTGCATAATCACCAATAATAAAAAAAGCAGATATACCGTCATGTGTATAAAGCATAGCGGTGTATCTGCTTTTGTATTGTATATTATTTATTTTTTGTTACTTTAGAAAGAATATCGCAAAAATCAAATGTTGCAAAATAATCATCTGGTGTCTCTGCTCTTCTTATCATCTGAACAGAACCATCTTCCTTCAGAAGTAATTCTGCTGATTTAAGTTTACCATTATAGTTATATCCCATAGAGAAGCCATGTGCTCCTGCATCATGTAATATAAGGAAATCACCCATATCAATCTTTGGCAGCATTCTGTCTATTGCAAACTTATCATTATTCTCACAAAGTGAGCCTGTTATATCATACTTATGATCGCAAGGTGCGTTTTCTTTACCTGCAACAGTAATGTGATGATAAGCTCCATACATAGCAGGTCTCATAAGATTAACTGCACATGCATCACAACCAATATACTCCTTGTAAGTATGTTTTTCATGAATAGCCTTTGTAACTACGCAGCCGTAAGGTGCAAGCATAAATCTTCCGAGTTCTGTATATATAGCTACATCACCCATTCCATTGGCTGTAAGCACTTCATCATAGACTTTATGAACATTCTCACCAATTACAGTTATATCATTAGCTTCTGCTTCTGGTTTGTAAGGAACTCCTATACCACCTGAAAGATTGATGAATTTGATATCAGCACCCGTATCGTTATGAAGTTCAACTGCAAGCTCAAATAAGATTTTAGCTAATGTTGGATAATATTCATTAGTTACTGTATTACTTGCAAGGAATGCATGAATACCAAACTTCTTAGCACCTTTGCTCTTAAGAATTCTAAAGGCTTCCTTAATCTGATCCTTTGTCATACCGTATTTTGCATCACCAGGATTATCCATAATATCAGTGCTTATCTTGAATAATCCGCCTGGATTAAATCTACAGCTAATTGTCTCTGGAATTTTACCTATTGATTTCTCAAGAAATTCAATATGAGTAAAATCATCAAGATTAATAGTTGCATTGATTTTATCTGCATACTGGAATTCTTCTGCTGGTGTAGCATTAGAAGAAAACATAATATGAGAACCATCAAAATTAAGTGCGTCTGCCATCATCAATTCAGTTAATGATGAACAATCTACTCCACAATCATATTCTTTTAATATATTAATAATATATGGATTTGGAGTTGCCTTTACAGCAAAGAATTCTCTAAATCCTTTATTCCATGAGAAAGCTGCTTTTAGTTTTTTTGCATTCTCTCTAATACCTTTTTCATCATAAAGATAGAATGGTGTCGGATATGTCTTATTAATTTCTTTAAGTTGTTCTAATGTTACAAATGTCTTCTTTGGCATCTTTATTTCTCCTTCCATCTAAAAACCTATCAATACACTATAGTATACAAAAGCATTTGTCAATACTTTATCGCTTTAATTTATTGCATCCAATAAATGCTGTCTTTGAAACTTTCGCATTATCTGGGACATTGATCGATGTAAGATTTTTGCAGTCTGCAAATGCTTCTGAGCCAATTTCCCTTATTGATGTTGGAAGTTCTACCTTCACTAATGAAGTACATCCTTCGAATGAATTACCCTCAATAACCTCTACACCTTCTGGAATATGTACCTCGATTATCTCTGTTCTACCCGAGAATAAATCATATCCAATTACCCTATTATTAATCAAATCTATTTCTTTAAATGTTTTATTTTTTAATGCTACCTTTACTCTTTGACTATTATCCATAACTATCCTCATTTCATTTTCAAAAATTCAATCATACTTATTCGCTCTTAATTAAAGACATCGCTTTTGCATTATACATTGATGACTGTAATTCATATAAGTTCTGTAAATTCGAAGTTTCCGATGTGGTGTCCTTATCTTCATTGCTAAATCCAAACATAGTTGCTAATATATCTTGGAATGAATCCAGCAAATCCATATAATTCTCATATGATATGCTCTCTGATAATGTCATTGTATTACCATTAGCATCAGTACCTAATATGATTTTCTTTAATGAATCAATCAAAGAATCATTCAATGTAGTATCTGTCGAATTAACCAACGAATTGCTTATTGCTGATGCAGCATTTGTATCAGCTGATGAATCCTGTTTTGTCTTTTGTGTTGTTGATGTTGTATTATCTGTACTGTTTGCAGTATTATTAGTATACATATTCCATAAATCATATGCACTTCCATCCTTCTCTATTGAGATGTCTGAAGTATCTACATTCTGATTTTCACTTAAGATATTATATATCTTTTTTATATAATTCTGTGTTTCTGCAAATGGGGGAACACCGCCATACTTGGCAACATTACCACTTCCGGCATTGTAAGCAGCTAAAGCAAGAGTAACATCTCCGTTATAATCATTAAGCAGATATGCAAGCATCTTTGCGCCGCCTGTTATATTCTGTTCAGCGTCAAATACATCTTCCACGCCAAGTGACTTTGCTGTCTCAGGCATTAACTGCATTATTCCTGCTGCTCCACAATGTGATACAGCGTTAGTATCAAATGCTGATTCTGCCTGTGCAACTGCTTTTAACAAATTAACCGGAACATCATACTCTGCAGACACTTTGTTAAATATATCTTCGAGATTATTGCTTGTGTTACTATTGAATATTTGATCAAATTCTGTTCCTGATGATTGTTCTACTGTATTAGTCCCATTGACAAGATATTGATTTCCATCAACGCTTTCTATATTATTAACAGCTCCCACTAATTATCACTACCTTTCTAAAACAACAATTATTCACTATGCAGTATGCTGTTTTAATCTCCTGTTAACCTGTTCTTTAATAATTGAACTACCTAGTTCATCGTAAAAAGCTGGAAGTTTACATCCATATGTATATGCATTCGAAGTATCATCATATGACTTTCTTATAACTTTACCTTTAAGTTTAAAATCCTTGCCTGCAAAACTATAATCAAATGAAACATTGCAATTAATATCAAGTTTGTTCTGTGAAATCAATGAAAAACCACTTTCGCTTATATCATGAATTATAGCAGCAAAATTAGTATCATTATCACTTGATATATTCTTATTATCACCTATAAGCAATCTATAGGCTCCACGTCTGTTATAAAATTTGCTTTCAATATCCGTGTTTTTAATACGATAATAATTTCTATTCTTATATGATATTGTCTCTACTGATATATCTCTCCAGATATATAGTTTATTCAGCATCTGAAAAACTATATTAACTTTACAATCGCTAGGAATTCTAAGCCTTCTGCCCTCAAGGACGGCACCAGAAAGAATAAGGATTCCTTCCTGATTCCCCTGCACCTTGCTATTAAATTCATACATATTATTGGTGTAATTGACCTGAATATTAATCAGATTACCCGCTGCCAATTCGTACATCTTCATATATAGCACATCCTTTTTTAATCTTACTACCACATATTCTGTTTTTTTAGGTTCAGATATTCATTGTAAGCTTTTTCTAGCATCTGCTTTTCATTAGGAAATTTTAGCAGATGATATGCTTCGTGAAACTTGTAATATCCAGAATCCTCAAAAAATTCTTCTTTCTGTGGTTTACTATAATAGCTTTCACCTTTCATAAGATACCAGTGAACACTCTTCGATACATAATCGTTCGGAGTGTTAAATGTATAGGAACTTTTTCCTATATAAGTAACTATTGTAGCATCTGCTCCAGTTTCTTCTTTTACCTCACGTAATGCGGTATCTTTATACTCTTCTCCCGATTCTATCGTTCCTTTTGGGAGAACCCAGCCTTCATACTTATTTCTGTAATTCTTATACAGTAATAGTATCTTGCCTCTAAATATAACTACACCGCCACAGCTAATTGCTTCTGTCACTGCAATTCCTCCTGTCATGGTGTTATAGTGTTACATAAATACTTACATACATCTTTAAGTATACTATTATTAAATTACACAATCAAGTTTATTTATAAGTTATTTATAATATGTGTCAAGAATCTTTCTTACTACCTCAGAAGCATTAGTCACTCCTTTGTATCCGCCTTCAAGTATAACGCTTACTGCCAGCGTATTATCGCCTTCTCCTGAGAATCCAATAAACCATGAATGAAAATTCTCCGTGTCATCATACTGCGCAGAACCAGTTTTACCAGCTACATCATATGTTGTTCCTTTAAGTTTGTAACCCGTTCCGGTTTTAACAACTTCATGCATATAATCAGAAAGAACATTGCACTCATCAATCGTCATTAAATTAGCATATTCCGTTGGGGAATACTGTTCTACCATATTACCATTACTATCTACAATTCGGTCAATAAGATATGGTTTCATCATTGTACCATTATTAGCTATTGTTGCAGCAATCATGCAGTTATGGATTGGAGATATAAGTGTCTTTCCCTGTCCTATAGATGTCTCCATTATCTCACTAACTCCAGATGAAGCATTAAGCGTGAAGCTGCTACTGTTGTATTCTATATCAAGTGGCAGCTGCGCATTGAATAAAAACGAGCTGCATAGCATTGAAAATCTATTCAAATCAAGTTGCTGTCCAATTGTTGCGAATGCTGAATTACATGAATTTGCAAATGCCTTCTTAAGGCTTTGACCACCATGAACTGTTTCATCAAAACAATGTATTACAGATGCACCTGGTGTATAAGTGCTGCCTGAACACTGATAAAAAAAAGAATCATAATCTGAATGCTCTTTGATATACTCAAGTGTTGTCATTACCTTGAAAGTTGAACCAGGTGGATATAGTCCCTGTGTCGCTCTATTATACAAGACAGAATCACTACTGTCATACGATAACCACTGTTCCATAAATTCAGCTGCATCATTAGGATCATAATCTGGCTTTGATACCATAGCCAATATTTTACCTGTTGATGGCTGCATAATAACGACTGCACCCTTATTACTTCCTATTGCGTCATATGCTGCCTGCTGTAAATTAACATCTAATGTTGTAACAACATTATCTCCAATTGATTTTTGTCCACTTACATCATTATACATATTCTGAAGAAGATTACTTCCCGATGATAAAAGATAAAAATTACTCAACTTTTCAATTCCACTTTTTCCATGAGTTGACAATCCTACAACATGACAGAATACATTGCCATAAGTGTATTGTCTTGTTTCATTACCCTCATCGTCTGTAACCGTTGTTGCAAGTACCGTTCCATCATTCGCAAGAATATCGCCGCGCTTCACTGTTTCTTCAAGTTTGTCAATTCTTTTATTATACGAATTATTAATTACTATAGGACCTTCTACTGCTGTAAAATACACTAGATAGCCTGCCATCAGCATAAACAGTCCTATGAATACATATGATATAATATTAGTTTCTCTGTTCTTCACTTTTTTATAAGCAATATCAGTAGCAATTGGTTTTTTTGTTTTTTTCTTTTGATTTATCTTTTGATTTACACTCTTCTTATTTTTTTCTGTCGACATATTCTGCCTCCATCCCTGTTGCTTTTGCATCATTCTGCCTCATAAGGTACATTCCGTTAATTATTCCAACAAGTATCATTGAACTAAGCAATGAACTTCCGCCATAACTTACAAAAGGCAACGTAACACCTGTTAATGGTATTAATTTTATAGCTCCACCAATTGTTAGGAACACCTGAAAGCCAAATGTTGTAGCTAATCCAACAGCTACTAATCTATAAAACAATGTATTACACATTGATGCAATATTCATCATTAATATCAAGCAATTCAATGTAAGTAAAATTATACATAATGCGAATAAAACTCCAAATTCTTCTGCAATTGCCGAAAACATAAAATCTTTTTCAGCAACAGGTATTTTATCTGGCATTCCATTGCACAATCCAGTTCCAAACCATGAACCCATTCCAATTGAGAATAAAGACTGAGCTATCTGATAGCCCTTATTATCAATATCACTCCATGGGTCCAACCATACCTGCACTCTTACACGAACATGACTAAACATCTTATATGCTGCACACGCTGCTCCGGAGCCACATACTAGTCCAAGCAAAACATACAAAAACCTTTTTGTTGCTATAAATAACATCATCAGATACACAACAAAGAAAATCAAAGCTGCTCCCAAATCATTGGCAAGAACCAGAATTCCTACATGTAGTGCTGCAAAGAATGTTGTAACAGCAGTCCTTTTAAATGTTGTTGATTTGTTGAACATAGAAGCGACAAATAAAACATATATTATCTTTACAAACTCAGCAGGTTGAACTGATACTGGTCCGATACTAAGTGTCAGATTAGCTCCAAATATCTTGTTTCCAAGCAAAACCGCTGCTAAAAGTGTCAAGCCAGCAACAAGATATATATATGCTATATTTTTGAATACTTTTACATTCTTAAGTAACCATGGAACAATGAATGTAATAATCATTCCTGCCACACCAATTAAGAACTGTTTAACACATTTATCATAATTCAATCGCGTAAGCATAATAAAACCAATAGCCATCAGCATGCACATATTATTAACTAAAAGTCTTGAAGCCCTTGGATAAATAACTGAATACAATACAATTACCATGAAAAAGAATATGAATTCAGATACATATAATATCGCTATATCAATCGAATAATCCTGTAGGTACAGAACCATATATCCTGTAAAATGTATTGCAAACATAAATACATTCTGCAGCCTATATATTACTGCTCTTTTATTTTCATCACGGTACGCTATACCCGTATATGATATATAAGTATATATTGCCATTAAAACAACAAAAATATACTTAGATATATCTATAAATATTTTTTCCATATTAATCTCCATTCTATGATTGAATAAATGTTATTCAACCCCACGCATATAATGTCCACGTGTCATATTAGATATTAAATTCAAATTATCGATACTGTTGTTATCTGATATACACGAAAGAACTTTTGCTGTTGTTTCGGCATTCTCATCTGTAAAATCAATACGCAAAAATCTTGGACTGATTCTTTTTATTTCTTCTATACAATCAGCAATATAAGTTGTATTGTAATTATATATTGTACTATAACAATATCGGCAATTATTGTGAACGGATAAATATTCATTCTTTCTGTCAATAATTCTTACATTATTTCTTTTGCCACAGTTACCAGTTGTTTTTTTAACACACTGTGCCGAGATCATCATTGGTGCTCTGCCGTATATTACAAGCATCTTGTCATAAGGTGATTTTATCTGGTTCATATCATAAAAATTAAGTTCCAATGGATATGTTACAGCCTTAAGATTTGCTTTTCCCTCACAAGTACGATAATAGTAATCAATTGCCTTAGAATTGAATCCATACATATTGTAATCAAGAATAATATCTTTTGTATAGAATTCCTCATTAAGAACTATTGCTAATTCTTCTAGATTCCTAATTAAAACCCCATCGCATCCAATAGAATCAATCTTCTTTAAAGTTGATAAATATGCATCAGTATATCTTCCTTTTAATACAGCCGGACTACCATAATAGCATAATTTCCCACTTTCTTTAATCATTGAATAAATTGTCATCCATTTTTCCGATTGTAAAAGTTCATCATCAACACATACAATATCCGCTATCTTATTATTGCAGACTTCCAACAATTGCTCTAATCGTTTTACTGTAACAAAATTACTTGTTTTTTCTGTGTCTTTATCAGTATTATTGATGGTAATTTGCTCATCTGATATGTTTTCGCTTATCTGTCTTCTATACAAACTACATATTTTATCATCGAGCATATCTAAAGCATTACGTCTTAATTCATTAATCTGTTGTACAGGAACAAATGCATTATCAGTTACTACCTTTATCTCAGCAAATTCATAATGTGTCTGTCCAGTCTTATTAAGCTGTTTTTGAATTTTTTCCACTGATGCTGGTTGATTCTGCGCGCTTTGAACAATATCACCGTATGCCGTCACATTGATATTCGAATTCTTCTTCAAGCAAACCTTTAATTCCAATTTTTCGCCTGGTATAAGTTTAATAGTGCCATTAACCAATTCACTTATTTCCTGACTGCAAAACTCCCTGTCTAATGAATCTATAATCTGATTATTCCTAACACGCAAAAGAACCATTGCTTTAGTAACCTTGTATTTTGCGGGTATATTAACCGTATATTTTTCACCTTTTTCAACTGTATTCTTAATAGTAATAGAAAAGTCCTTATCTACTTCAATTATATCCTGAGGATTCAATTTTTCTAGAGCAACAGCTGTAATTCTTCCCTTTACATTCTCCTGGACCTTTAAAGCCTTTGTTCCACAATGATTAGGTCTTGTTATCGACTGCATATTACGACCATTCTCTGTATTGTAATACCCTGTAGTGAATTCTCCACGGTTATACAAATCCATTAATAATGATATATCCTGCTTGTCCACATAATACTTTTTTCTATTATTTTTATCACTACATTCATATCTGTTTAAATAATCCAAAGCTTTATCAACGTACTTACGATACATGCTTACAGTACCAGCAACATATTCCCTGCTCTTCATTCGTCCTTCGATTTTTAATGAATATACTCCTGCATCTATCACCTCTGGCAGAATGTCCAACGTACACATATCTTTCATACTTAATATATATTCATTATTAGCATATATTTCTTTGCTGTCAGAATCCTCTACGCTGTACTGCATTCTACATGGCTGAGCACATCTTCCTCGATTACCGCTTCTTCCACCAATCATACTGCTATATAGACATTGTCCTGAATAGCAATAACATAATGCACCATGAACAAAACTCTCTATTTCAATGTCAACATTATCATTAATTTTCCTGATTTCATCCAGGTTCATCTCTCGTGCAGTTACTACTCGTGCAGCTCCCTGCTCTTTGAGCAGTCTTGCACCTTCATAACCTGTGATTGTCATCTGAGTGCTGCAATGTATATCCATTAATGGAAAATGCTTTCGCACCATGTCAAATACTCCCATATCCTGAACAATAACTGCATCTAATCCAGCTTCATAATATGGTTTTAAATAATCATATAATAATCCATCTAATTCATTATTCTTTAATAACGTATTAACTGTAAGATATAACTTTCTATTATGAATATGACAATAATCAATGGCCCTCAGTAATTCCTCTTGATTAAAATTGCCTGCATAAGCTCTTGCTCCAAATATATCTCCACCAACATATACGGCATCCGCTCCAGCGTTAATAGCAGCCGTTAATATATCATATGAACCTGCTGGTGCAAGCACTTCAATTTCATTCTTTCTGTTCAAGCTTAGCCTCCACATCAACACAAAAAGGCATCTAAAAATATGAATTCTTAGATACCTTTAGTATATTATTTTTTTAAATCGTCCAGCTCAGTTTCAAGTCTAACAATACTCTTCTGATAATCATTAATCTCTGATTTTAATTCTTTAAATTCTTTTTCAGAAGCCTCTATCTTAATCTGTGCAGCTATAAGTTCATGCTTCAAATCATATATCTCTTTGTCCTTATTATCTACATCCTGTTCTAAAGAATCTGCCATCTTTTTTGTTTTAAAATAATCATCTGCAATATTAAGCTGAATAAGGGTTGAACGAACATCTGCTGATTGTCTTCTAAATCCATCATCCTTATTATAATCTGCGATTTTATTATTAATATATGTAGCAACCTTCTGAAGATACTCTTCACTTTCATATCCACTTAATGTATATACTTTACCTGCTATAATTACTTCTGCATTATTCTTTGATGACATATCACTAACACCCTTCTTATAAATAATAATATATTACAATAATATCCTTATAATTATACCACACAATAATAGCTTCTACAAGGTTTTTGTATATGCAGCTTCTGTAACCATTCTTCCTCTTGGTGTTCTGTTAATGAATCCATTCTGAATTAAATATGGCTCATATACGTCCTCTAAAGTACCAGCATCTTCCCCAAGTGCCGCAGCAAGCGTATCAAGGCCAACAGGTCCACCAGAAAATTTCTCAATTATTGTTGTAAGAATCAATCTATCATTCCTGTCAAGTCCATCCTTATCTACATCTAATAAATCAAGAGCATAGTCCGCTACTTCCTTGGTAATTCTTCCATCATACTTAACCTGTGCAAAATCACGAACTCTCTTCAGTAATCTGTTAGCAAGCCTTGGGGTACCACGTGAACGTTTTGCAAGTTCCTGTGCTCCTGTAGTGTCAATATTAACTCCCAATACTCCTGCCGATCTAATAATAATCTTTTGCAAATCCTCAACAGTATAAAATTCTAATTTGTTAACAACACCGAATCTATCTCTTAATGGTGCAGTCAAAAGGCCTGCTCTTGTTGTAGCACCTACAAGAGTAAAATGAGGTAGATCAAGACGAATTGATCTGGCAGTTGCACCCTTGCCAATCATAATATCTATTGCAAAATCCTCCATTGCAGGATATAACACCTCTTCAACCTGTCTGTTAAGTCTATGAATTTCATCAACAAACAGAACATCTCCCTCCTGAAGATTATTAAGAATTGCTGCCATCTCTCCTGGCTTCTCAATTGCAGGACCTGACGTAATCTTAAGATTAACATTCATCTCGCTGGCAATAATTCCTGCAAGTGTAGTCTTACCTAGACCTGGAGGACCATAGAATAGAACATGATCCAAAGAATCTCCTCTATCCTTAGCAGCCTGTATATATACCTTTAGATTACTCTTAACCTTGTTTTGTCCTATATAATCATCAAGACATAATGGTCTCAAATTGCTCTCTATCTTCACATCTTCATCTGTAAATTCTGTGGTTATCATTCTCTTCTCCATAAATCCACCCTACATCATCTTTTTCAATGCTGCTTTAAGCAACTGTTCTGAATCCAGTTCACTGGCATTATTAACACTATTAACAGCTCTTACAGCATCAGTAGATGAATAACCTAAAGCTGTCAATGCAGCAATTGTATCATTCTTAGCCGTGCTGTTTTGATTAGATGCTTCAATATTACCATCAACATCTTCCTTAGGATTCAACACATCTTCTAGCTTTAACTTATCTTTCAATTCTATAATTAATCTTTGAGCTGTCTTTGTTCCGATTCCAGGTGCCTTAGTTATATTCTTGACATCTCCCGCTATAACAGCAAATCTTAATTCATCTGGAGTAATACACGTTAGAATTCCAAGTGCACCTTTGGGTCCAATACCATTAACATTAATCAATAATTTGAAAACATTCAAATCATCTCTATTCATAAATCCATAAAGATTAATTGCATCTTCCTTAACATAAAGATATGTATATATTTTAATAAAAGAACCTAATGGAGGTAATGTTGATACAAGTGAGCCTGGAACCTTAATGTTAAATCCCATACCACTTCCATTCTCGATCACAATTGTATCCTCATACACTTCAGTAAGTTCACCTTTAACATATGAAATCATATTCTACCTCATTCCCAATCTATCATATACAGACATAATTAATAATTTATATAGAATATAATATCATACTAGAACATATGTTTCAATATCTTTTTATGCCTCAATTCCTGCAAGATAAGTAATGAATTGCTGTGCTGTTCTTCCTGATATTCCGCCATGGCTTAATTCCCACTTGTTTGCCTCTGCCTTCAACTGTTCTTCACTCATCTTAATACCAGCCTTCGCTGCAAGCTCAATTACTATATTAAAGTATTCTTTCTGTGATGGTTTTGAATAATTGATAGTAACACCAAATCTATTAACAAGTGATAATTTTTCTTCCATTGTATCTGAACGATGCATTCCATTGTCTACCTCAACATCACTTCTATCATTCCATGTCTCTTTAATCAGATGACGTCTGTTAGATGTTGCATATATCAGGATATTATCAGGCTTGGTTTCTACACCACCCTCAATAACAGCCTTAAGGAATTTGTATTCAATCTCAAATTCTTCAAATGATAAATCATCCATATATATTATAAATCTATAGTTTCTATTCTTAATTTGCGCAATCACATTGGATAAATCCTTAAACTGATGTTTGTAGATCTCAATCATTCTAAGTCCCTGATCATAATATTCATTAACAATTGCTTTAATGCTTGTTGATTTACCAGTACCACTGTCACCAAATAATAATACATTATTAGCCTTCTTACCTTTAACAAAACTTTCTGTATTATCTACTAATTTCTTCTTCTGAATCTCATAACCAATCAAATCATCAAGCATTACCTTATCCATATTATTAATTGGTCTAAATTCAACAGTTGAATCTTCTCTCTCTGCAATACGGAAGGCTTTATTAAGTCCGAACATACCAACTCCATAATCCCTGTAAAATGCTGTTACATAGTCAAAGAATTCGTTCTCATCCTTTGCTTTCTCTAGTTTACAACTTAATTCCTGAACTTTTTCACTTACATTCTTATTATACATAAGTTCTTTTTTACAGATAGATTTGTAATCTGAAATCAAAGAAAAACAATTAATGCCTAATTTTTCTTCTATTGGTTTGAAATTATAATCAAATAAGGCTTTAAATACCTTAAAATCATTCTTAGCAAAGCAATTAACACTTCCATCATTTGCTCCAACTTTTTCACATGTAATACTAAATGGATTCTCATTAGTTATAAGAAGAAATGTTAAATAATTATGCCATAAATTCTTATCAAACCCATAATCTGTAGCTACTTCAAGAATTCTTTTTATTTGTGTATATATGTCCTTAGTTAGTCCAGCATTGGATTCTTCCTCGCAATCAAAACGTCTAAAAATCTCGCCTAACTGCCATAGAATACAATCTTCATTCATATTACCATACATTATTAGTTTAGATATCTCTTTGTACATAATTATCAACCTCTTTTATTATCTTTTTTCTGTATTCTTATATAATAAACCCACCGCCGATTTTGTCAACTCAAAAAAAGTACTTTCATTTTGTTTGAAAAAGTGATAGAATAATTAATACTGAACATAATGAGAAAAAAAACACCATATACTATTGACACAGTTTAAACTAATGGTATAATCTCTAGAGATGTTCCATTATTACTTGAAAGAGATATGTTATAAATAACATGAGGGCTAATTATGAGAATGATATCAAATTTTAACATGGCTATCTTCATTATTATTACAGCTATGTATTTTTATCAGATGATTTATGTTGTGATTGCTTTAATTGGTGAAAAGAAAAAAGAACACTTTGATAAAGAAGCCAAAACATTTCACAAGTTTGCATTTATCATAGCTGCAAGAAACGAAAGCAATGTCATTGCAAATCTGATAGAAAGTATCAAAAAGCAAAATTATCCAGAAGGATTAATTGATGTAATTGTTATTGCTGATAACTGTACTGATAATACTGCTGAAATTGCCAGAAACAGTGGAGCTTTTGTATATGAACGATTTAATACTCTTCTGGTTGGTAAAGGATATGCACTTGATTATGCATTTGATAAAATCAAAGAAGATTTTGGTACTGTAAGGCATTATGATGGTTATCTTATCTTCGATGCAGATAATTTAGTTGATAAAAACTATGTTAGAGAAATAAATAAAGTATTCGATTCAGGATACAAAGTTATTACAAGTTATAGAAATTCAAAGAATTATGATACAAACTGGATTACAGCAGGCTATTCACTTTGGTTCTTGCGTGAAGCCAAATACCTCAACAATCCTCGAATGATGTTAAAGACAAGTTGTGCTGTATCAGGAACTGGTTTCCTTATAAGCAGCAAGATTATTGAGAAAAACAACGGATGGAAATATCACCTTCTAACAGAAGATATCGAATTTTCAATTGTTAACGCATTAGAAGGCGAAAAGATTGGATATTGCGAAAAGGCTATTCTATATGATGAGCAGCCAGAAACATTTTCACAATCATGGACACAGCGAATGAGATGGGCCAAAGGTTTCTATCAGGTTATGTACAAATACGGAAGGCAGCTATTCTCAATGATGTTCAAGCGTAGAGAACGTTTTGTATCTTGTTATGATATGTTAATGACAGTAGCTCCTGCTACTCTGCTTTCACTTTTCTGTGTTGTAATGAACCTTATATTTTTAGTTTATGGTTTTATTGATCCTACTACACTAAGCGTACTTGTTCCATCTGCAGTACAAGCAATTATATTTGCTTTATTTAACTGCTACATACTTATGTTTGTCATGGGTGTTATTACTACAATTACTGAATGGAATCAGATTAATTGTCCAACAAGGAAAAAGATTAAGTATCTCTTCTCTTTCCCAATATTCATTGCTACATATATTCCAATTTCAATTGTGGCATTATTTAAGAAGGTTGAATGGAAGCCAATCACACATAATGTAATCAAGACAGCTGAAGAATTACAGAAAACAAATAATTAAACATAAAAAAGAACTTGTTAGGAATTTACTTCTTAACAAGTTCTTTTTTTATTCTTCTACTTACAGCACCACCAACTATTCCAACAATTATACCTGATACAATACCTGTAATAAGTAATACAGGCAAATAATATGCTATAGCTACATTCTCCATTATGAATACAGCTGCAATAATCTGTCCAATATTATGGCTTACAGCACCACTTATGCTTATTCCGGTTATCGAAAAAAACTTTGTTCTTTTAACAAGTATCATTATTATTATACTAAGCAAGCCTCCAGATATACTAAACATAAAGCTTGTAAAATTTCCAAACAGTATTGATGTCAGTATTATTCTTACGATATTGACAATCAAGGCTTCTATGCTTCCTATCGAAATCAATAATACGATAATGACCATATTAGCTATTCCGAGCTTAAAACCTGGTATTCCTATTGGCACATTGATAAAGCTCTCTATATAGCTGAATATCATTGCCAAAGCTGTAAAAACTCCACAGAACGCTATAACCTTTGTCTTATTTCTATTACTTCTTTTACTTTCATGTCTTTTCATCATTGAGCTACACCATCCACTTCTATGTCATTGCCCTTTATCTCTATTACGATTTTATGTGGCAAACATACGATAGTTTCACCTGTTTTGCTAATTTTACCAGTATTAACACATATTCTATCAGGACAATCTGCTGATTTCATATATACCTTACCTGATTCAACAGCTATAACGTTAATTGATGCATCGGAACCGTTACCAAGTTCCATATCCTCAGTTATTGTATATTCAGAATCTTTATTAAGAGCTAAACTTGCAAGCTCCTTGCCGTCCATAGTTATAACCGCATATGCGCCATCCTTCTTAACAAAAAGATTAATAGCCACCATTAAAATAGCGGCTATTATTATTAGTGAAATGATGAGTATTACATCATTTTTTTTCATTTTCATTTTCCTTTTTAGAATTGATTTTCTTTGTATTCCTTTATCTTTGCAATTACAACCAAAACAATAGCTGCCAAAACTCCACTTGCTAATGCTCCACCTATAATATACAGAAGCATATTATTATTCTCTGTAAGTTTGAATATCATATCATCAAGGAAACCTTGACTATATAATTCATCATAAAAATATATTGAATCAATCATCCCCTTAACTTCATCACTATCTACAAAGCCAATATCGCCCTCTTGATATACGAGGAAAGAAACTATATGTGTCTTTGTTGTAACAACATAACATTCAAATTCCATCTTAGTAAGTATATTTTCAATATATGTAGAACATATCATCTTGTATTTTATTGCATTAACTCTTCCTATCTTTGTCTTTGTGAATTCCACATCAGCATCAAAATCCAAATCCATTGCTTCAACCATAGCTGCAAATTGCTTTTTATACAGCTCTCCAGTCTCTTTCATATCACTCTCTGATATTGTATTAGTATCAACATGTTTTGTATTATCCTGAATCTCAATGCCATATCCTGTTTTATAATCAGAGCTAACCCAAACATCAGTGCCATCTTCACTAGTCAAATTATATCCTTCAATATAATCAAACGAAACATATCCATTATCATAATATCCAGCCTGACAAATCTGCACTGGTAATAGTAATGCACAGAATGTTACAATAATACTCATTATCTTTTTATATCTCTTATTCATATATTTATCTCTCCCGTTGTCCTCATATAACCCTGTTATAATGTACTCTTATAAAAAAGTACAGATACCATAGTTTATACATATTCAGCCATAGTATCTGTACTATCATTAGTTATCTATTTATTGCCTACTTATTATCTTCCTTTTTTGCTGTTTCTGTCTTTGCAGCAGGTGATACTCCATCAATATGAATAATCTTCTTTGGACATTTTTCTGCACATTTACCACACTGTGTACACTTTGAATAATCAATATGTGCGATGTTATTCTCAACCGTAATAGCACCAAATTCACACTGTTTAGTACATAACATACATCCAATACAACCAACGCTGCAAGCTGCCATAACATCTTTACCCTTATCCTTAGAATTACATGTAACTCTAACCTTTGAATCATAAGGTACAATTTCAATCAGATTACGAGGACATGTAGCAACACATTTACCACATGCTTTACATTTTTCCTGATCTACTACAGCAATACCATTAACGATATGAATTGCGTCAAATTCACAGGCTTTAACACATGAGCCATATCCCATACATCCATATGTACATGATTTTGGTCCACCATTAGGTGTGAATGGCATCATTGTACATTCTTCAACACCTGTATATTTGTAATTTTCTTTTGTCTTCTGACAGTCACCAGCACATTTGACAAATGCTGTTTCTCTGGCTTTTTCCTCTACACTAGTTCCCATAACCGCTGCAATCTGGGCACCAACTGGTTCTCCACCAACTGGGCATGCATTAGGAGCCGCTTCACCAGCTGCAATAGCTTTGGCTAAAGCATCGCATCCAGCATATCCACAGCCACCACAGTTATTACCTGGGAGTAAAGCTCTTACGTCTATTTCCTTCTGATCAACCTCAACCTTAAGTTTCTCTCCAGCCACGCCAAGGAAAAGTCCGATAAGAAGTCCTGTGCCACCTACTACCGCAGCTGCAAGAGCTACAATTGCTAACATATTCATCTTCTAATCCTCCAATTCTATATAAGGCCTGAGAATCCAAAGAATGCTATAGCCATTAAACCAGCTGTTAATAATACGATTGGCATTCCTTTGAAACTTTCAGGTACATCGTTAAATTCAATACGTTCTCTTATACCAGCCATAATTACAATAGCAATTGTAAAACCAACTGCTGTACCAAATCCATATATAACAGTCTGAATAAGTGTGTATTCATAGCTTACACTATTAAGTGCAACACCAAGAACTGCACAGTTAGTTGTGATAAGTGGAAGGTATACGCCAAGTGCATTATAAAGACTTGGGCTTGATTTTTTAAGAAACATCTCTACAAACTGTACCAAACATGCAATAACAAGAATGAATACGATAGTATTCAAATATGTTAAGTCAAGTGGTACCATAATAAACTTATAAATTAATCCAGTTAAGAATGAAGATATTGTAATAACGAATACTACAGCAGCACCCATTCCACCAGCAGTCTCTACTTTCTTTGATACACCAAGGAAAGGACAAAGACCAAGGAACTGGCTTAATACTACATTGTTAACTAACGCAGCACTTATTGCTAATAAAATTAAACTCATGGTATGTCCTCCTATTCTCCTATATTAAAGATTTTGCCACCACACATCTTATTGTCACATGAAGCGCATTCATCAATTGAACAGCCCTGTGTAGCATCTGTAGTTACAACATCATCTTCTTTTTTCTTATTCTTTACTTTGTTCTGTATTGCTACAAGCATAGCAAGAACAAAGAATGCACCAGGTGCAAGAATCATAATACTAATTGGTGTATAAAAACTTTCAGATAATACTGTAAATCCAAAAATTGTACCTGCACCAAGTAATTCTCTAAATGCGCCAAGAATTGTTAAAGCAATTGTAAATCCAAGTCCCATACCAATTCCATCAAAGAAAGAAGGAAGTACTGGATTCTTTGAAGCATATGCTTCTGCTCTACCAAGAATAATACAGTTAACAACAATAAGTGGAATATATATACCAAGTGATTCATTAAGACTTGGAAGATATCCTTGTAATAATAACTGAACAACTGTAACGAAAGAAGCAACAATTACGATAAATGCTGGCATTCTAACTTTATCTGGAATGATATTCCTAAGCATTGATATCATTAAATTAGACATCATAAGTACTACAGTTGTTGTAAGTCCCATTCCTGCACCATTAATTGCTGATGTAGTAACCGCAAGTGTAGGACACATACCAAGCATTAAGACAAATGTTGGATTTTCTTTAATTATACCATTATATAATCTTTCTACACATCTGTTCATTACTTAGCACCTCCATTCACAACATTGTTATAGATATAATTGAATGCAACAATTGCACTATTAACTCCGTTAGTAACAGCTTTTGATGTAATTGTAGAACCGCTAAGTGCATCAATTTCACTATCAGATGTACTTCCTGTCTTAGTTACTTTGAATTCTTCAACCTGTTTGTTAGCGAATTTGTCTGTAAATGCTGCATCTTTTGCACGCATACCAAGGCCTGCTGTTTCATTAATTGAAAGCATTGATATTCCATTCACTGTTCCATCTTCTTTAATTCCTACAGTAAACTGAATATCTCCGCCGTATCCATCCTTAGCAGTTGTTGTAAGTACAAGACCAAGTGATTTACCGGCTGCATCATAAGCAACTACTACGCCATTAATCTCATCCTTATCATAGCCTGCTTCAGAAAGAATAGGTTTTAATGTATCTGCAACTTTACCATCACTATAATTGTCGTCTGTCAATGCTGTAAAATGATCAGCTGTTGAGAATACTTTCTTATATGCTTCCTGCTGTGCTTTCTCTTTTTGAGTTGCAATAGGATCTTTTGTTATAGAATAAACTAAACCTAGTAAAAGGCCGGCAACTAATGTAATTACCAATAATACACAAGAATCTTTTAAAATCTTTTTCATACTTATGCAGCCTCCTTCACTGGTTTTTTCTTACCAAATGACTTTGGAACAGTAACTCTTTCAATCAATGGAACTAAGAGGTTAGAGAAGATAATTGCATATGATACGCCTTCTGCTGAGCCACCATACATTCTGAATAATCCAGTTAAAATACCAAGAATAACGCCAAAGATAATCTTTCCATTTGGTGTTATAGGTGATGTTACATAATCTGTTGCCATAAAGAATGCACCTAAGATTAATCCACCACCACATACTTCCTTAAGCATATATTCAAAATCAAATTGATGCTCTGGAGCAAAAATAAGAATAAATATTGCAAATGTTAATATATATGTAGCCGGAATTCTCAAGCTGATTACCTTACGAATCAATAGATATGCTGCACCAATGAGTAACGCAACTACTGATGTCTCACCGATAGTACCACTTATTGTTCCTAAAAACATTGATAATAAGTCAGTGTTACCAGTTGCTTCAGCACCTGGCTTTAATAACGCAAGTGGTGTTGCGCCAGAGAACGCATCCTGACAGACTCTGCTAGCTGTAAATGATGTCATCTGACTTGTGAATGATATAAGCATAAAACATCTTGCAGCTAATGCAGGGTTCATAAAGTTCTGACCCAAACCACCAAATAACTGTTTTACAATGATAATACCAAATACACATCCAATTATTAATAATCCAATGTTAAAATTCGCAGGAACATTAAGTGCAATTAATAATCCTGTTACAGCTGCACTAAAATCCATAACTGTTACAGATTTATGCATAAAATACTGATATAGAGCTTCTGCTGCAACGCATGTTACAACTGCAACTATAATTCTAATTAATGCTGCGAAGCCAAAATTATATACGCCAAATGCACTTGCTGGAAGTAAAGCTATCATTACATCACGCATAATTGTTGATGTAGAAACTTTACTACGTACATGAGGCGAAGTTGATACGTTATATAAATCGCTCACTTTTACGTCCACCTTTCTACTTCTTCTTTCTTCTATTAGCAATTACAATCATTCTCATTGATTTGATCTGCTGTGTTAATGGACGTTTTGCTGGACATATAAATGAACAACATCCACACATAACACATTCCAATCCATCGAACTTTGTAAATCCTGCTTCATCATTACGCATTGCAAATCCGGCAAGCTTTGCAGGAAGCAATCCACTTGGACAGGCTTCACCACATTTACCACAACGAATACATGCTGATGATTCGATATGTGAAACTTCATCATTCTTTAATACAAGTAATGAAGAACTTCCTTTGACTACTGGAACATCAAGGCTGTACATCGCAAATCCCATCATTGGACCGCCTGAGATGTATTTCTCTGGTTCACCAACAGGACCACCTGCTTCCTCTAATAACTGTCTGTAGTTCATTCCAAGATATACATAGAAATTCTGTGGCTCTTTAACACCATCACCTGTAACTGTTACAATTCTCTTTGTTAAAGGTTTGCCTTCAATAACAGCATAATAGATAGATGAAATTGTATCAATATTGTGTACAATGCAACCTGCATCTGCTGGAAGCATTGACGAATTAATTGCTCTACCTGTTGTAGCATAGATTAATGAACGTTCACCACCCTGTGGATACTTTGTCTTTAATACTTTAACTTCAATCTTTGGTTCATCTTTAACCTTTTCCTGCATAATTGCAATTGCTTCAGGCTTATTGTCTTCTATTCCAATATAACCAACTGCCTTATCAAATAATGACAAAGCTACTTTAAGTCCCATTACAATTCTATCAGATTCTTCCATCATACGTCTGTAATCAGATGTAAGATATGGTTCACATTCAGCACCATTAACAATTATGTACTCAATGTCCTCTGGATTCTTTGGTGTTAATTTAACATTAGTTGGAAATCCTGCACCACCCATTCCGACAACACCTGCCGCCTTAATTCTTTCTCTGATTTCATCTCTTGAAAGATCTTCAAGTTTCTTTGGCACATATTCAACTTCTTCATACAAACCATCATTCTCAATAATGATTGAATTGCACTTTCCACCTGTAGCCAATGTACGAGGCTCAATAGCCTTAACTGTACCCGATACAGACGCATGAATGTTAGCAGATACAAATCCGCCTGCTTCTGCAATCAATTGTCCAGCCAGAACATGATCGCCCTTAGCTACAACTGGGACTGCAGGAGCACCAATGTGCTGTGAAAGTGGATAAACCATGTCACCTTGTGGAAGTAATTCCTTAATAGGCTTGTCTTTAGAAAATTCTTTGCCGTCATAAGGATGAACTCCACCTTTAAATGTCAACTTTCCCATTGCAAACTATCTCCTTAATTTTATAATATCTGTTCTCTATTTTACTGCAATTTTGCTTAAAAATCTACTTTTTTTTCTCTTTGTTTTAGTCTATAATTACTATATAAAGACAGGTTTTTACAAGGAATGCCCTATTTAATAGGGTTACAATGCTTTTATGCATTACATTGTTAAAAAAACTACTTTTAAAAACTCCTTGGAGGTATGGAATGATTATCCAAAATGGCACTATTACTGGTGTTGACTATGATATTACTTTAACAAACTACGACAAAAGAGATGTTGTGTTCTTTGATATAGAAACAACTGGTTTTTCATCAAAATCAACTTTTCTTTATTTAATTGGTGCTCTTTATTATGATAAAAATACCTGGCGCTACATCCAATGGTTTTCTGATACTGTTGAAAGTGAGGCAATCGTACTTTCTTCATTTTTTGAATTCATTCAAGAATTTAAAGCGGTAATACACTATAACGGAGATGGTTTTGATATTCCCTACCTCCTATATAAGTGCAAGCACTACAATCTTCCTTATAACTTTGATAACCATACCAGTATTGATTTATTGAAAGAAGCCAAATCTCTCAAGAAAATCCTCAAGCTAGAGAACTACAAGCAAAAGACTGTGGAACAATTCCTCGGTATTAATCGTGATGACTTATATTCTGGTGGAGAGCTTATCGACGTCTATAAGCATTATATAGCATTTAAAGAAGTAAAAGACTTTGATTTGCTTCTTCTCCATAACCATGATGATATAATTGCTATGCCACGTATATTGCAGCTGTTCTCCTATTCTTCACTCATTAACGGAGATTTCAGTTTTGACTCTTATGAGATTACAACCAATGATGATTTTAGTGGTATGTCCTCAAAAGATATTACCGTTATATTAAAGCTTAACAGTCCTTTAGCCAAGCGTGTATCCATTGGAAATGCTTTTGCGTACCTTTCAGCTTATGCTAGTACCGCTAAGATTAGAATTAAAATGTACACTGGTGAATTAAAATATTTCTATCAGGATTATAAAAATTACTTTTATCTTCCAGAAGAGGATGTCGCAATCCATAAAAGCGTTGCTTTCTATGTGGATAAGAATTACCGAACAAAAGCAAAAGCTGCTAATTGTTATAGTAAAAAAACTGGTATGTTTTTACCACAAACTAAAGATATATTTACTCCATATTTTAAGATTGAATATGCCGACAAATTAATGTATTTTGAAGCTACCGATGATTTTTTCAATTCTACAGACAACATATTACTTTACATCAAAGAAATCATATCCGCATTAACCGTCTAGATATGTTAAAAACATTTTCAATCAAAAACCTGGCCACAATGGATAGACTAAATCGTCTCCATTGTAACCAGGTTTTATTAATTATATCTGATTTTTAAATTATCTATCTGATCTTTTCTTTCTTCCTAAAATTACTGCATATGCGAATCCTGCAGCTGCCACAAGAACAATGAATAACCAGATTATAGGTGTTGCTGTATCGCCTGTATCAACCTTTTCTGGAGCTGGTTCTACAACTTTCTTATAATATACATTAATGACATTATCACTGGCTTTTACTGTATATGGCAATTCAGTATTAGCAGCTTTATTATCAACTTTATAATTAACTGGTGTTAAATCTTTAACATCTTCGTTCTTAACCACTGAGCCAAATTCCTTATTACCCAAGGATTCAGATGTGAATAACTTACCATCTTTGTAATAGTTAACTTTTACAGGGTAGCTATCTTTAGTATAGTATACATTAATTACATTATCCTTAGCATCTACAGTATATGGGAGAGCTGTATTTGCCGCTGTTGTATCTAACTTATATCCTGTTGGTGTCTTATCTTCTACATCTGTCGCATTAATCTTAGTACCATATGATTTGTTACCTAATTCTTCTGTTGCAAATGCTGTTGTTTCACCATCTTTAAAGTAATTAACTTTTACAGGATAATTATTCTTTGTATAGTATACTTTAATAACATTACCAGACTCTTTTACTGTATATGGAAGTGCTGTATTTGCTGCTGAATTATCTACCACATATCCTATTGGAGCCTTGTTCTCAATATCTGTAGCATTGATTTGTGATGCATATTCATGTTTTCCTAAATCAGCTGTTGCAAATGCTGTTGTCTCTCCATCTTTGTAATATTCAACAGTTACTGGATAGCTGTCCTTAACATAATATACGTTAATTACATTATCTTTAGCATCTACAGTATATGGGAGAGCTGTATTTGCTGCTGTTGTATCTAACTTATATCCTGTTGGTGTCTTATCTGCTACATCTGTTGCATTGATTTGTGATGCATATTCATGCTTTCCTAAATCTTCTGTCTCAAATGCTGTTGTTTCACCATCTTTGTAATAATTAACAGTTACAGGATATGAACTCTTCTTATAATATACTTTAATTACATTGTTGCTTGATTTTACAGTATATGGAAGAGTTGTATTTGCTGCTGTTGTATCAGCTTCGTAGCCTGTTGGTGTCTTATCTTCTACATCTGTTGCATTAACCTTCGTACCGAATTCCTTATTACCAAGTGATTCTGTTGTAAATGGTGTTGCAGCTCCATCTTTGTAATATTCAACTGTTACTGGGAAGCTTCCATTAGCAACCACTGTTGTTACTGTAGCTGATGCTGTCATCTGTGCAAGCTGTGCTGCTGTAAATGATGAAAGATCAACTGTAGATGCAGCTACATCTACACGAACAGTATAATCAAATGAATATGTACCAATTACGTCAGTTGCTGGTGTAAATGTATATGTACCGTCTTCTTTTAATGTTGCAACCGCACCATCTCTATATGTAATAGTGTTAGTTGTACCATTCTTAGATATTGTATAAAGTGCTGTATTAGCAACTGGCTCTACTAAATTCTGCAAAATAGTGTGTTATTTCTCCATTTTATGTAACTATGTAATTATACTTTGTTATAAAAAAACAGTTTATTAAAATCAAATCCCAATTCCTTATGATTAATTATCTGTTCTGTATTACCAACAAAAAGACATCCACCAGTAACCATTGACTGATTAAACTTTTTGTAGATTTCTGTTTTTGCTTCATCTGTAAAATAAATCATAACATTTCTACAAACAATTATATGACAACCACTTGGATATCTGTCTTTCAATAAATTATGCTGTCTAAAATCTACGCATTTTTTTATTTCATCTGAAATTTTGAAAGCTTTATCTCCCATTGGTTCAAAATACTTTTTCTTGTATTCATCTGGTAAACCTTTAAGACTATTCGGTGAATATATACCTAACTTAGCTTTTTCTAAGACTTGTTTATCGATATCTGTTGCAATTATATGTATCTTATTAAGTGGAATTTTTTTTGCTAGTATCATCGCAATAGTATACGGTTCATCACCTGTTGAACAAGCTGCACTCCATATAGTAAGATTAGTACCAAACTTCTTCATCATCTGTGGTAATACATCTTCCTCCATAATCTTCCACAATGATGGATTACGATAAAATTCAGATACATTAATTGTAAGATAATTAATAAATTCATCTAAAACTGCTTTATCTGATTTTAGGGTTTTAACATAACTATCATATCCAGAGTACTTATTTCTCTCGATTAAAGTATCTATTCTTCTCTTCATCTGACGTTCTTTATATGCATTTAAATCAATACCGGTAAGAACCAATGCTTCTTTTTTAAAATCTTCATAATCTTTGATCATATTCAGCACCTTCTATTGTTTGTATTATATTAGTGTCAAATTCATTAATAAAAAAGTGCTATAACTTCACTTTATATTCAGTTATAGCACTCTATTAATATTTTCAATTATTAATTATTCTTCTGTAGTAGGTTCTTCATCAGCAAAAAGAGCTTTTACACTGAGACTGATCTTTTTGTCAGTTTCATTAAAATCTACAACCTTTGCTTCAATTTCCTGTCCAACTTTTAATACATCAGATGGTTTGTCAACATGTTCTTTAGATATCTGTGAAACATGGAGTAATGCATCAATGCCTTCTTCAAGTTCAACAAATGCACCGAAGTCAGTCATTCTAGCGACTTTACCTTTAACTACATTACCAATTGCGTATTTTTCTGGTGCCTTAACCCATGGATTAAGGTCTGGATATTTCATACTAAGTGCAATCTTAGTACCATTAATCTCTTTAATAAAGCACTTAACAGACTGTCCAATTTCGAATACTTTCTTAGGATTCTCTGTTCTTCCCCATGATATCTCAGAGATATGAAGAAGTCCATCAACTCCACCAAGATCAATGAATGCACCAAAGTCAGTAATATTCTTAACTGTACCTTCGATTGTATCTCCTTCTTTAATCTTAGCTAATAATTCTTTCTGAAGCTCAGCTTTCTTAGCAACTAATAACTGCTTGCAATCGCCAATTATTCTTCTTCTCTTTGGATTATATTCTGTAATTACAAATTCAACTTCTTTATCTGCATATTTAGATAAATCTTTTTCATATGAATCTGATACAAGGCTAGCTGGAATAAATACTCTAGCTTCATCAATAACAACTGTTAATCCACCATCAAGGACCTGTGAAACTTTAGCCTTAAGTACCTCTTTGTTATTAAATGCTTCTTCTAACTTCTTATTACCGTTATCTGCAACAAGTCTTCTATAAGTTAAAGCAACCTGTCCCTCTCCATCATTAACCTTAAGTACTTTAACCTGCATTGTATCCCCTATAGATACAACTGTTCTAAGATCAAGATTAGATGTTGTTGAATATTCACTTCTTGTAACGATACCATCTGACTTATAACCTATATTAAGTATGATTTCGTCTTCTTTGACATCAATAACTGTACCGTCTACAACTTCTCCGTTATGTATTGATTTAATTGTTCCTTCGAACAACTGTGCAAAACTTGGTTCTGACATTAGTATGAACCTCCTCAATAATATTATTTGGGGTTGAAGCCCCTGCTGTAATACCTATGCAGCTAGCGGAATTAAATTTGTATAAGTCCAGATCTTTGAGTGTCTGTATATAAAACGTATTATCACATTCATTCTTACATATCTCATACAACTTTCGTGTATTAGAGCTGCTCTTACCACCGATAACAATCATAGCATCGGCTGCCGACGCGACCTCTTTAGCCTCCGTCTGCCGTTCCTCGGTAGCGTTACAAATTGTATTACTAATATTAATATTATACTTCTTTTTAGAAATAATTTCAACTAATTCTTGAAATTTCTTGTAATTAAATGTCGTTTGGGAAACAACACATATATTTTTATCTGTTGATACATTAAATTCTTGCGCTTTTTCAACTGTATCGATTATATATGTTTCATCCCCTGACCAGCCTTTAATTCCTTCTACTTCCGGATGATGCTCATTACCTATTATAATAATTGCATTACCTTTTTTACTTTCTTCCTGAACAATTTTATGAATTTTTAAAACAAACGGACATGTCGCATCTATTATTTCCATACCCTTTTGAGCTATTGTGTCATATACATCCTTGGCAACTCCATGAGAACGTATTATTATTGTGCCCTTATCAATACTATTTAATTCATCAATAGAATTAATAACTTTAACGCCCTTTTCTTCTAGGTCTTTAACAACTTCCTCATTATGAATTATTGGACCATATGTGTATACATTAGGTTTTCCCACCTGCTCATATACTTTATCTACAGCCCTTTTTACACCAAAACAAAAGCCAGCTGATTTTGCTAATATTACTTCCATTCGCATTCCATCCTTTTTAATACTTATATACCTTATTATAGTTTTTCCTTAATCAATTCACTTATACAATTAACGACATCTTCTATTGTCATATTAGAAGAATCAACCAAAATTGCATCTTCAGCCTGTTTAAGTGGTGATATGTCTCTATGCATATCCTGATAATCTCTATTTTCTATATCTTTTTTGATGTTTTCATAATCTGCATTATTATTTTTTTCTAACAATTCATCGTATCTTCTTTTTGCTCTAGCTTCAACGCTTGCAGTAAGGTATACTTTTACATCAGCATCAGGAAGCACTGTAGTTCCAATATCTCTACCATCCATTATCACCGAATTAATTGTTGCAAGTTTTCTCTGTAATTCTAAAAGTTTAGCTCTCACACATCCATATGCAGATGTATGCGACGCTGTATTACCAACCTCTTCAGTCCTAAGAATTCCTGTCACATTCTCACCATTACATATAACCTGCTGAACGCCATTGTCATACTCTATCTTAATATCAACGCCATTACATGCAGATGCAACAGCATTTTCATCATTGATGTCCACTTTATTCTTAATAAAATAGACTGCCATTGCTCTATACATTGCTCCTGTGTCAACATATATATATTCCATTTTTTTTGCCAACAGTTTGGCTATTGTGCTTTTTCCAGCTCCTGCTGGTCCATCTATCGCTACTGAAAAACTCATATCTTCCTCATTTCTGCATTATTGCTATATATTAATATCATTGCCAGCTACAAATCCACTTGACCATGCCACCTGAAGATTGAAACCACCAGTCACCGCATCAACATCAAGGACTTCACCTGCAAAATACACACCACTAACAAGCTTTGATTCCATTGTTTTGGGATTGATTTCTTTAACATCAACGCCACCCTGCGTTATTATGGCCTCATTAAAGCTTCTTAAGCCTGTCAATGTACAACTAAGATTCTTTAGCAGACCAACTAGTCTATGTCTATCTTCCTTTGATATCTCATTGACCTTCTTATTCTGATCAATTCCTGACAACTCAATAATTACCGGAATCATCTTCTTTGGCAAAAGGTCATCTAATGAATTTTTGAACTGCTTATTCTTATAATTATCAAAATCCCTTATTACACGTTCATCAAGCTGTTCAAATGAAAGTGCTGGTTTTAAATCAATTGAAAGTCTTAGATTATGGTCTTTAATGGCTTTTGCAACATAGCTGCTAGCACTAAGAAGCGTTGGTCCACTTACGCCAAAATGAGTAAACAGCATTTCTCCAAATTCAGAATAAAGCTCTTTTTCACCATCATATATTGTTATCGTAATATTACGCAGACTAAGTCCTTGCAATTCTTTTATCCATTCCTCGCCTGCATTAAAAGGAACAAGGGCTGGAAGAATCGATGTCACATGATGGCCAAGGCTCTTTGCAAATCTATATCCATCTCCAGTTGAGCCTGTTGATTGGTATGAATTACCGCCAGTCGCAATAATAAGCTTATCTCCATTGATTTTTGTTCCATTCTTTAGCTTAATACCGATAAATGTTTTATCTGCCGTAAGTATCTCGCTTACCTCCGTATTAAGCTGTACATCAACATTCTCCTGTTTTAGCTTATGTGACAGAGCATTAATTACATCATAAGATTTGTCTGATTCAGGAAAAACTCTATTGCCTCGTTCCACCTTAATGTCAAGTCCTAATTCTCCAAAGAACCCCATCGTATCATAATTGCTGAATGAATTGAAAGCACTGTACATGAACTTCTTATTAGTTACAATGCTATTCATAATATCTTCGCTGTCTCCTGCATTAGTTATGTTGCATCTTCCCTTACCGGTAATAAACAACTTCTTGCCTAACTTTTCATTCTTCTCAATCAAGACAACCTTATGCCCATTATGTGCTGCCGTAATTGCCGCCATCATTCCAGCAGCTCCACCGCCTATTACTATTACTTTATGTATATTTGATTTATTCTTTTCCATTATATCCATTACCTTTCAGCATGTTTTTCAAATCATCTCTTACATCTTCATCTATATAATTAATTTCATCTGGAACATATACCTGATAATCTTCCCATATATGTTCAAGCATCTCAACACGGTTAATAACCTCATCCTTTTTCTCAATAAAAAGTGCAACTATCAGGGCATTAATAAGGCTCATTGGTGCTGTAAGAGAATCCGCAAGTGATGACATATCGCTTTTGGCAAGTAAATTTATGGATGAATACATATTCATTGGGGAATGTAAACTATCTGTAATTGCGATTACACGCGCATTTCTGTTATTAGCAAATTCCAGAGTTTTAAGAGTTCTCATCGAATAGCGTGGAAAGCTAATTCCAATTACAACATCCTTCTCATTAACATCTATCAATTGTTCAAAGAGCTCGCTTGTATTTGAACTGCTAACCTCTACAACATGGTCAACAATTAATTTGAGGTAGAAGCTAAAAAATGTTGCTAATGGCTGACTGTTTCTAACGCCCACAACATAAACCTTTCTTGCTTTAAGTATGTCCCCTACCGCTATTGAAAAAGCATTACGGTCAAGATTAATTAATGTATCATTAATCTTTTCTATATCAGAATTAAGAACATTCTCAATAATCATTTCATTAGACATTGCATCTTTGCTTATATCAATCTTTTTAATTGAAGATATCTGATTCTGAACCATTGCGACACACGCTTTTTGAAATTCTGGATAACCTTTATATCCTGCGGCTACAGCAAATCTTACTACTGTGGATTCGCTCACATTAATTGCTCTTCCAAGTTCATTAGCCGTTTGAAAAGCCGCTTTTTCATAGTTTTCTAATACATAATCTATAATCTTTTTTGACCTTTGCTACATGTTTTTCTGATTCTTCGTAAATTATCAATAAGATCAATCTCTTCCATTATCTGTTCTCCATATATTTCCAGAATTGCTTTATAATAAATCTGCAAGATATAGTATAGCACATTACACTATCAATATAAAGAAAAAAAGAACCTTTATAGCATTAATACCGCCATAAAGGTTCTTAAACAACTCAATATATTAATTCAATTATTATACTGGATATGCTTTGTTTTCTGTATCTGCAACTTTAGCATCTACTTTTGTCTGCTGAGCTTCTCTATATTTGAAAAATTCTTCAGCTACAGCTGGGAATAATGCATATGAAAGTACATCTTCGTCCTGCTGTTTGTACTGCTGTACAACTGGATTTTTCTTGAATTCTTCAAGCTGTGGAGCAATCTTATCTGCTGGACGGCATGTGATTGGCTCTGCATCTCCAATGGCTTTCTTCTGAACTTCCTGATTGAAAGGTTTAACAGTCTGACCAAATTCACCAGCAAGAACCTTCTTAGATTCTTTAGTAATCATCTTATATCTCTCGCCCTGTAATACGTTGAGAACTGCCTGAGTACCAACAATCTGTGATGAAGGTGTAACAAGAGGTGGTTCTCCAAAGTCTTTACGAACTCTTGGAATTTCCTCAAGTACAGCCTGATACTTATCTTCAGCATGTGCATCCTTAAGCTGAGATACAAGGTTTGATAACATACCACCAGGTACCTGGTAAAGTAATGTCTTGATATTAACACCAAGAACCTTTGTATTCATAAGACCTGATTTGAGAGCATCTTCTCTCATTGGTCTGAAGTATTCAGCGATTTCAGCAAGAAGATTCTGATCAAGACCTGTATCATAAGGAGTACCTTTGAATGTCTCTACCATAACTTCTGTAGCTGGCTGGCTTGTTCCCATTGAGAATGGTGACATAGCAGTATCAATGATATCTGCTCCAGCTTCAACTGCTTTAAGATATGTCATTGATGCAACACCTGATGTGTAATGTGTATGCATCTGTATTGGAAGTGATGTACCTTCTTTAAGAGCCTGAACTAATTCAGTAGCCTTATATGGTACAAGTAAGCCTGCCATATCCTTGATACAGATAGAATCAGCACCCATATCTTCAATCTTCTTAGCAGTTTCTTTCCAGTAATCAAGTGTATATGCATCACCAAGTGTATATGATAATGCGATCTGAGCATGACCTTTTTCCTTCTTTGCTGCAGATACAGCTGTCTGAAGGTTACGAAGGTCATTAAAGCAGTCAAATATACGAATGATATCAATACCATTAGCAATTGATTTCTGAACGAAGTACTCAACTACATCATCTGAATAATGATTATATCCAAGGATATTCTGTCCCCTGAATAACATCTGTAATTTTGTGTTTTTAAATCCATCTCTTAACTTACGAAGTCTCATCCATGGATCTTCCTTAAGGAAACGAAGAGATGCGTCAAATGTTGCACCGCCCCAACACTCTACTGAGTGATATCCAACTTTATCCATCTTATCAACGATAGGAAGCATCTGTTCTGTAGTCATTCTTGTAGCAATCAATGACTGATGAGCATCACGTAATACTGTTTCAGTAATTTTTAAAGGTTTTTTAACCTGTTCTGCCATTTTATATCCTCCATTCTGTCTGATATCATATACTAATCAATCAGACTAACATATCTTCTTTTACATTATTCCAAACATAGCCATGAATGTTCCGGCTGCAACTGCAGTACCGATAACACCGGCAACATTTGGTCCCATTGCATGCATAAGTAAGAAGTTTGTAGGATCAGCTTCTGAACCAACCTTCTGTGAAACTCGTGCTGCCATTGGAACAGCTGATACACCAGCAGAACCAATAAGTGGGTTAACCTTACCATGTGTAGCCTTGCACATAAGTTTACCAAATAATACACCAGCTGCTGTACCAATTGCGAATGCCATAAGTCCGAGAGCAACGATTTTAAGTGTATCTAAATTAAGGAATGCTTCTGCACTTGTTGTAGCACCTACAGAAGTACCAAGAATGATAACAACAATGTACATAAGAGCATTAGATGCTGTCTCTGATAACTGTTTAACTACACCACTCTCTTTAAATAAGTTACCTAACATAAGCATACCAACAAGTGGAGCTGTTGTAGGAAGAATAAGTACTACTACGATTGTAACTATAACTGGGAAAAGAATCTTCTCAAGCTTAGAAACAGGTCTTAACTGCTCCATCTTAATAGCTCTTTCCTCTTTTGTTGTGAATAATTTCATAATAGGTGGCTGGATAATAGGTACCAGTGACATATATGAATATGCCGCAACTGCAATTGGTCCCATATACTGTGTCTGTCCAAGCTTACCAGCAAGGAAGATAGATGTAGGGCCATCAGCACCACCAATGATTGAAATTGCTGCAGCTGCTTTATCATTGAATCCCATAAGGATAGCCATAATATATGCAGCAAAGATACCGAACTGAGCAGCAGCTCCTAGTAAAAAGCTCTTTGGGTTTGCGATAAGTGGACCGAAGTCAGTCATCGCACCAACACCAAGGAATATAAGTGAAGGTAAGATACTCCACTCATCAAGTAAATAGAAATAATGTAACAAACCACCTACACCATTGCTAGAATCTTCAATCGATAACATAATGTCAGGATAAAGATTAACAAGGAGCATACCAAATGAAATTGGTACAAGAAGTAGAGGTTCATAACCTTTCTTAATAGCTAAGTAAAGAAAAACTAATGCAACAATTACCATAAGGTAATTACCCCATGTCAGATTAAAGAAGGCTGTCTGATGCAAAAGATTTCCTAATGTGTCTAATATATAGCTCATGTTTCAACCTCCAGTTTAATGATTCATAATCAAATTAGTTAAGTGTTACTAATACTTCTCCAGCTTCAACAGAACCACCAACTGATACGTTAACACTTGCGATAGTACCATCCTGAGGTGCAACGATTTCGTTTTCCATCTTCATAGCCTCAAGTACTACTACTACATCACCCTTCTTAACAGCCTGACCAGCTGTTGCAAGAGTCTTTAAGATTTTACCAGGCATTGGAGCTACAATCTTTACTGCTCCCTGTGCACCTGATGGTGCTGCTGCAGCTGCCTTAGGTGCTGCTTTTTTAACTGGTGCTGCTACAGGTGTAGCTGCTGCTCCAGAAGTTCCTTCTTCTACTGTTACGTCATATACGTTACCATTAACAGTTATTGTATAATTTTTCATGAATTTTTCCTCCATCCAGATAATTATCTATTCCATTTATTTTTATTAACTTTCTTTATAGAACGAACAACAAGACCATCAGGTGAAGTTCCTTCCATAGCAGCAATAGCTGCAGTAATAACAGCAACGAGTTCTAAATCATCAGTTTCGTTTGCTTCTTCTTTTTCTACAATCTGTGCAATTGTGTTGTCAACAGCTGTACTTTCAATGCTATTTTGTTCTTTCTTATTCTTCATCTTATTCTCCCAAGCACTAATATACTTGAAGAGCGAAATAAGGAATGATATGAATATAAGAACAACGAATACAGTTCCCATACCAATTATTGTATTCAATCCAGCTTTAGCAAGTTTTTCACTCATTGAATAGAATGGAAGAATTGAAGGACTTGATATGGTATTCTCATTAACATTAATTGTTAAGCCTATTGTTGCTTTTCTTAATTCATACTGTGCGTTTGCTACAATTTCAAGTGTAGCAGCTTCTTTGTCATAATAGAATTCATAACTATCTACTGACTGATATGCACCTAATTCATCTCTTGATGACAACCATGCCTCTGCAAATGCTTTGTCACCCTCTGTCAAATCACCTGATTCAACAGCTGATTTTAATGATTTCTTAATTGTTTCAGAATCATAATCTTTATATGTTGTGTATAAAGATTCAAGAGATTGCTCTACTCCATTTTTAGCTGAAGAAGTAAGCGTATCAGGTACAGTATCATATTCTTTACCACAAGCTGTCAATGCAAATACACAGGTAACAACACATAACAATAATAAGACTTTTCTTATACTTTTCTTCATATTACGCGTCACCTCTTAATTAAACCGTACCATGTTTTTTAGCTGGACGATCCTCTCTTTTTGCAAAAAGCATCTCAAATGCATATGCAACATATTTTCTTGTATCAGCTGGAGCAATAATTGTGTCAACATATCCTCTATTTGCAGCTGATTCAACATTGGACTGAATTGCTGAATATATAGCAGCTTTTTCAGAAATTAAGCTGTTAACATCTGAAGCTTTGCTAATTTCATCTGCATACATAATCTTAGCTGCAGCTGTTGAATCCATCATTCCAATCGAAGCAGTATTCCAAGCATATACAATATCTGCACCAATTGATTTGCTATTCATTGCTACATACGCACTACCAAAAGCTTCTCCTGTAACAACATTAACTCTAGGAACTGTTGCATTAGCAAAAGCATATGTAAGCTTTGCAACTGCATCAGCAATTCTCTTTTCAGCACAAACTGTTGCTTCAAATCCTTTTGTATTAGTAAGAGAAAGAACTGGAATACTAAATGCATCACAGAATTTCACAAATTCAGCAGCTTTATTAGCTCCATCTGCTGTAATTACAGCATCATATTTTTCTGCAACACTACCATCTTCTCCAAATAACTGTGTTCTATTACCAACTGCACCTACTGTTGTTCCATTAACTTTAATGAATCCTGTTACCATTGATTTGGCATATGATGCTTTAACTTCTACAAATACACCATTGTCTGAAATTGTTGACAATACATAAGCAGCATCGCCAGCTGTTCCAGCAAGTTCAGGTGTTAATCTGTTAAGATCATCTGTACATTCTTCATATGACATATCATCTTCATTATTAGAAGGTAACATTGAAATTAATTCTCTAATTCCAGCTGCGATATCATCCTCTGTTCCTGTAAAGTCAGCATTACCAGCCTCTTCAGCCTGGAACTTAGCCGCTGCTGTATCAAGTTTAGAATCGTTATTGCCATCTAATGCATTAGGGCTGTTAACGAATAATTTACCATTCTTTTCTTCAACGAATGTGAAATCTGACATTGATGTAAGAATAGCCATTCCACCGCCGCAATTTCCATAAACTGCAGTAATCTGTGGAATTACCCCTGAAGCAAGTGTCTGCTTCATGTAGATTTCTCCAAAACCATTAAGCGCATCTGTAGCTTCCTGTAATCTTAAGCCTGCGCAGTCGATAAGGCCAATGACTGGTGCTCCCATCTTTAATGCTAAATCATAAATTCTAGTAATCTTCTTAGCGTGCATCTCGCCGATAGATCCGTTTAATACAGATGCATCCTGGCTATAAACATACACCAGATTACCATCAATTACTCCATAACCAGTGATTACGCCATCACCAGGAGTATCTTTGTCTGCCATGTTAAAATCAGTACTTCTGGCTTTTACCATTGCACCAACTTCAACAAAACTGTTGTCGTCAAGAATAGATTCAATTCTCATTCTTGAGGAACCCGTTGCTGTGTTACTCATGTCATAAACCTCCATTATATATTTAATAATATTACTATATGGCTTAAAGTCTACCGCTTATCATTGTATAACATTGACAATAAAATATCAAGAAAAATCTACTAATATTTCGAAGTTTTCACAATATTTTACATTAATCCAAAGCTTGAATTATAAGGGCTTTTCCAGTCTCCAGACTAATACTTGCCACTTCACTTTCTATCTCGTTACTGATGCACAAACTTGAATTGTTTTTTACATATTCTTTACTCAGCGAATATTTAAATCCGTTCAGACTAAGTCCTGATATATCTCCACCATAAGGTAATATAGAAACAAAATATCCATATTGGTCATTTTTGCCAATATTCATAGTCTTTCCTGCATATAAAACATTTATACAATTATGTTCATCTATAATCGTGCCATGAATTCCAGCTTCTGCAATCTTATCAAGATTACCAATATTGCCAAACACATGATCAAGCCTTGTACCTGTTGCACCAAGAATCGTAATCGTATTATCTTTTGTATCATATTCATCATTATCATTTATTATCGCAATGGCCTTAACAACCGCAAGCCCCGTATCCGTATCATCCTTTTCACATGGATACCGCTCTACTATGTCTTCATTGTCTGAAATCAACTTTTCATAATTGATATTACCAACCGAATCAAAATCTCCTATTATTTTATTTGGAATCACTTCCATTCTATAACTATGATAAGCCCCCCTGTCCGCTGCAATCACATAGTCATAGTGCCTATTATTAAGCCACTTTTTACCCCATTCATAATCAATATTACCGCCTGTTACAATAAGAATATCCATAATTATATCACTCCTAATTTTTCTTATAATTACATTTTATCACATATGCATCTATAATTATATACAAATGTTATTTTCCTTTTTACTTATCATTATAAATGTATTATAATATATATACATATTTGCATTATTTATTATGAAGTGAGGGATTTTATATGCCATGGTGTCCAAAGTGTAAAACAGAATATGAACAAGGTGCCACAATCTGCTCTGACTGTGGTACGAAGTTAGTAAAACAAATCAAAGATGGAATCCAGTATGAAGCTGTTACATTCGTAGATGAAAGTATTGCCAAGCGTCTAGTAAAACTGCTGTTATTTTCTGATATACCATCTGCAAGAATGATATATGATCCAGTTAATCATCATTATGAAGTTCAGGTTGACAGACCACATTACCAAAAAGCTCTCGATCTTGTTAATATATTCAAAGAGAATGAATTTAACAATAACCTGGCTGAAGATAATAATTTTCAGGATGGTTATGAAACCTCTAGTCAAACAACAATAAAGGAGCCTTACGAATCATATCACTACAAATACAGCAGTAATATTACGGCTGCCTACTCCTTTACAATAATTGGTGCTGTAGGATTGTTGTTCATTATTATCAATGATCTAAAGCTATTGCCATTCCTTAATTTTACCAATATATCAGGAGTATTATTCAATATTGTCCTTGGAGGACTTTTTATCTTCTTTATTATAATTGGTATATTTTCATTCAAGCGTTCTAAGGACTACAAATCTAAAGCCATTGAAGAAGACTCTATCACAAAAGAATTAATGAATTTCTTAAGTGAGCGCTATGACTCACATATTCTTTTTGATATGACTTCAGATGTTTCATCAGAGGAAGTCAGCTATTTTAAAAAGTTAGATATAATTAAAGCTGCAATCAGCTCAAAATATGACGACTTATCACCTGCTTATGTCGATAAAATTGCAGATGATTTTCTTCAATCAATTACATACAAATAGAAAATGCTGTTTCATTCACAAGATATATATCAATATCACAGTGATGAAACAGCATTTGCTATATTATTATCTTATACTATAATTCTATATTTCAAAATCAAGACTACGTCTGTCACATACAACTGATCTGATGTATTTGCCAGCATCTACATGAGCCGGATGATCTTTGTAAATCTTTAACGCTTCATCTGATTCCATAAGTGAATATAAAGCTATCTGAGTATTACATGAATCACAAGGTTCTGTAATTACTGTTGCTTCAACAAGTCCAGGAACCACACCTACAAGATTCTCAAGAAGTTCTTTTATTTTAGCTTTTGCAGCTACTTTGTCCTCTACTGAATCATTAATGTTCCAGCATACAATGTGTCTTATCATAGTCTATCTCCTATCGCAATTATATTACTTGTTAGAAAGGTATTCATCAATACCTTTAGCTCCAGCTTTACCAGCACCCATAGCAAGGATAACTGTTGCAGCTCCAGTTACAGCATCACCACCAGCATATACGCCAGTTTTTGATGTTTTACCAAATTCTTCATCGGCAACGATACATTTACGATTATTAACTTCAAGGCCCTTAGTTGTTGAAGAAATAAGTGGATTTGGTGATGTACCAAGTGACATAATTACTGTGTCAACTTCTAATTCAAATTCAGAATTAGGAATCTCAACAGGTCTTCTTCTTCCTGATGCATCAGGCTCACCAAGTTCCATCTTAACACACTTCATACCTTTTACCCAACCATTCTCATCAGCAACGATTTCTGTTGGATTAGTAAGAAGATCAAAGATAATTCCTTCTTCTTTTGCATGATGTACTTCTTCTTTTCTCGCTGGAAGTTCATCTTCGCTTCTTCTGTACACGATATGTACTTCTGCGCCGAGACGAAGTGCTGTTCTAGCAGCATCCATAGCAACATTACCACCACCTACAACTGCAACCTTCTTGCTAGTTGTAATAGGTGTATCATATTCATCTTTGAATGCTTTCATAAGATTACTTCTTGTAAGATATTCATTAGCACTGAATACACCACTTGCATTCTCACCTGGAATACCCATGAATTTTGGAAGTCCTGCTCCTGAACCAATGAATACAGCATCAAATCCTTCTTCATTGATTAACTGATCTATTGTAAGTGATTTACCAATAATTACATTAGTTTCAATCTTAACGCCGAGACTCTTAACATTCTCAATTTCGCTTTTAACAACTGTCTCTTTAGGAAGACGAAATTCTGGAATACCATATACAAGAACACCACCAGCTTCGTGAAGTGCCTCAAAAATAGTAACATCATATCCCATCTTTGCTAAATCTCCAGCACATGTTAATCCTGAAGGACCAGAACCAATTACAGCAACCTTCTTACCATTAACAGTAGTTGGAGCTTCTGGCTTAATATTATTCTCTCTTGCCCAATCAGCAACGAATCTTTCAAGCTTACCAATTGATATTGATTCGCCCTTGATTCCTCTGATACATTTGCCTTCACACTGGCTTTCCTGTGGACATACACGACCACATACAGCAGGAAGTGCAGATGACTGGCCTATAATCTTATATGCTTCTTCTATATTGCCTTCTTTAACTTCATGAACAAATGCTGGAATATTAATTGATACTGGACATCCTTTAATACACTGAGCATTTTTACAATTAATACATCTAGAAGCTTCTTCCATTGCTTCTTCTTTATTATATCCAAGACATACTTCTTCAAAATTAGAATTTCTTACATTTGGATCCTGTTCTCTAACAGGTACTTTTTTCATTACATCCATTGTCTTATCCTCTTTCCAAATTATTATTATTGATTAGCCGTTGCAATTACCACATCCACCATGGTGAGTATCACCTTCAAGTGCCTTAAGCATTGCTCTTCCCTCTTCAGTTTTATACTGCTGCTGACGTTTCATTGCCTGATTAAAATCGACAAGATGACCATCAAATTCTGGTCCATCTACACAAGCGAATTTAATCTCGCCACCAACTGAAAGACGGCATGCTCCACACATACCTGTACCATCAACCATAATTGGATTCATACTTACAATAGTTTTAAGACCAAGCTCTTTTGTTAACAGACAGACAAATTTCATCATAATCATTGGTCCTATTGCAACGCATACATCATAATGTTTCTTCTGATTCTCAACAAGATCTTTGATTACCTCTGTAACCATACCTTTTCTCTCATAACTGCCATCATCTGTTGTAACATAAAGATTACCAGCAACATCTCTCATCATATCTTCAAGAATTAAAAGATCCTTTGTTTTAGAACCTACAATAACATCTGCATCAATTCCATGCTCATGTAACCATTTTACCTGTGGATATACTGGTGCTGTACCTACACCACCAGCAACAAATAACATCTTCTTATTCTTAAGCTCATTAATATCTTCAGATACAAATTCTGAAGCACATCCAAGTGGTCCAACGAAATCGCTAAATGCATCTCCAGCTGTCATCTCCGACATTCTCTGTGTTGATGCACCAACAATCTGGAATACAATTGTAATTACGCCTGTTTCTCTGTTGTAATCACAAATTGTAAGTGGAATTCTCTCACCTTTTTCATCAATTTTGGCGATGATAAACTGACCAGGCTCACAATGTTTTGCAATTCTAGGAGCTTCTACATCCATTAAGTAGATTTTCTCAGCTAATTTCTCAGCTTTTAATATTTTGTACATAATAGTACCCCTTTCATTTTATATTTACATCTTAATGTATTAAAACATTGTAATGTAATTGTATAATCTATATCAGGCATATTGCCTTATACACTAATAAGAATAATTAACTCAAACTTCGCACTTGAATAAGTGCTTATGCACCTTGAAAATTCAATAAAA
>CAZPHI010000009.1:0-15613 GCA_964586425.1 uncultured Lachnospiraceae bacterium
TATTATATATGGCAGATATGAACATTTTATGACATAGTTGTAAATATAATTTACTATAGTATTTTAGCAGATAATAATGTAAAATGAAACTATGTTTGTAAATATTGTATAAATTCATATAGGGTTTGAAAATGTACCTAAAACAATACAAGAAACAATAAAAGGAAGATTATAACTATGAATCAGAAATCAATTAATACATTAGAATATAATAAGATAATCGAAACACTTACAGATTACGCTGCATCACAGCCAGCCAAGGATATGTGTCATCATCTTATGCCAATGACTGATATAAGCCAGATTAACCAGGCTCTCATTGAGACTAATGATGCATTATCTAGAATTACTGCATATGGAACTGTATCATTTAGCGGCATCCGCGATGTCATTCCATCATGTAAGAGACTAGAGATTGGCTCATCACTTAACATTCACGAATTTCTATTAATAAGTTCACTATTAGATGTTGCGCAGAGAGTTAAGAATTATGCAAGACAGGGTGAGGATTCCCTTTCAGGGATGTTTGATACACTTGACCCACTTACTGCACTCAACAACGAAATCAAACGCTGCATTATATCCGAAGAAGAAATCAGTGATGATGCAAGTCCTGCTTTGGCATCCATCAGACGACATATTCGTCTGACTAATGACAAGGTTCACACAGAACTTACTTCGCTTGTTAACTCTCAATCAATGAGGACTTACCTGCAGGATGCTGTAATAACCACAAGACAGGGTCGTTACTGTCTTCCAGTCAAATCAGAATACAAATCACAGATTGCAGGAATGGTTCATGACCAATCCTCTACCGGTTCAACATTCTTCATAGAACCAATGTCCGTTGTCAAGCTTAACAATGAGCTTCGTGAATTAGAGCTCAAAGAGCAGCAGGAAATTGAAATTATTCTTGCAAAACTAAGTAGTGAAGCAGCAGAATATTCAAATCTTCTGATATCCAATATGAAGATTCTTACGCAGCTTGATTTTATTTTTGCTAAGGCTCATCTGTCAAGACATTATAACTGCAGTAAGCCTATTATGAATACTGATGGATATGTCAATATCAAAAAAGGGCGTCATCCACTTATCGATAAGAAAAAGGTCGTTCCAATCGATATATATATTGGTAAAGAATTCAATCTTCTTATAATTACAGGGCCTAATACTGGTGGTAAAACAGTTTCCCTAAAGACCGTTGGACTTCTCACGCTTATGGGGCAGGCTGGTCTTAATATTCCTGCTTTTGACAACTCCAGTCTTAGTGTATTCACAGAAGTATATGCTGACATTGGTGATGAGCAGAGCATTGAGCAAAGCCTGAGTACATTCTCCTCTCACATGGTCAACACTGTTAACATCTTAAAACATGCTGATGAAAAAAGCCTTATTCTTTTTGATGAAATCGGTGCAGGAACAGACCCTACCGAAGGTGCCGCCCTCGCAATTTCTATCTTGTCAGATTTGAAGAATCGTGGCTGTAAAACAATTGCTACGACACATTACAGCGAATTAAAAGTATATGCACTATCTACAGATGGAGTTTGTAATGCTTGTTGTGAGTTTGATGTTGAGAGCTTACGTCCTACCTATAGATTATTAATCGGAATTCCCGGCAAAAGTAACGCATTTGCAATATCTAGCAAGTTAGGACTTCCAGACTATATTATCCATGATGCTAACAAACGAATTGGAACTATGGATATAAAATTCGAAGACTTATTAGCAGACCTTGAGAACAGCCGTGTTACAATCGAAAAAGAACGTGAACAGATTGCTTCATACAAAGAAGAAGTAATTCAGCTTAAGAAAAAGCTTGAGAAAAAGAATGAGAATCTTGACGAACGTAAGGATAAGATTTTACGCGAAGCTAATGAAGAAGCTGCGGCCGTACTCCGTGATGCAAAAGCATTTGCCGATAAAACAATTAAAGCAATGAACAAACACGGAATGACTGCAAGCGAGCTTGAGAAGCAAAGGACAGAGCTTCGCGAAAAGATGGATAAAGTTAATGGAAAGCTTGCTGTTAAGCCAAAGGTTTCAGTTCCTAACAAAAAGCATAAGCCTTCTGAATTCAAGTTGGGACTTCGTGTTAAGGTCCTGAGTATGAATCTCAACGGAACGGTAAGTTCACTTCCTGACGCTAAGGGCAATATGTTTGTGCAGATGGGCATCATGCGCTCCTCTGTTAATATCAATGATGTTATCATTATTGAAGAAGACGTTATCGCTGCCAAGAACCCAAAGGCAACAGGTGGCGGCAAGATAAAGATGTCAAAATCAGCAACTATCTCCTCTGAGATTAATCTTTTAGGACTTACAGTTGATGAGGCAATTTCAAAGCTTGACAAATATTTAGATGATGCGTATCTGTCTAGAATCCCATCGGTCAGAGTTGTTCATGGCAAGGGAACCGGAGCACTTCGTTCGGCAGTAACTGCGCACCTTCGCGGAATCTCTTATGTTAAGAGTTACCGTCTTGGTGAAATTGGCGAAGGCGATACAGGCGTAACAATCGTAGAATTCAAATAATAGATAATCAAAAATCTGGAGGTAATTATGGCTGCAAAACAAAAAATACTTATTGTCGATGATGATGAAAATATAGCAGAATTAATCTCTTTGTATCTTACTAAAGAATGCTTTGAGACTTCAATTGTGTATGATGGCGAAAGTGCGCTTACTGAATTCAAAGCATTTAAACCTAACCTTATACTCCTAGACCTGATGCTGCCTGGTATTGATGGCTATCAGGTATGTAGAGAAATTCGCAAAGATAACAATGTTCCAATTATCATGTTGTCTGCTAAGGGAGAAACCTTTGATAAAGTTCTTGGTTTGGAGCTTGGCGCTGATGACTACATTATTAAGCCATTCGACTCAAAAGAGCTGGTTGCCAGGGTTAAGGCAGTGCTTAGAAGATATCATCTTCCTAAGGGCGTTGCCAAAGAGGATTCTGCAAAATGCGTTGAATACCCTGACCTCGTTGTAAACCTCAGCAATTATACAGTTGTCTATCTTGGTAATTCTATTGATATGCCACCAAAGGAACTGGAATTATTGTATTTTCTTGCATCGTCCCCTAATCAGGTATTCACAAGAGAACAGCTTCTAGACCATATCTGGGGCTATGAATATCTTGGTGATACAAGAACTGTTGATGTGCATATCAAGCGACTTCGTGAAAAGATCAAAGATCATTCTAGCTGGGCGCTTACTACTGTTTGGGGAATCGGATACAAATTCGAAGTCAAAGAAAGGAATGTATGAAAACGAAACTGAATCTGTTATCAAAATTCATAATAACCTATCTTTTTGTAGGAATCATTGGTTTTACGCTGATTTCCACAGTTGTATATGATATTGATTATGACAACATGATAAGCAAAAAATCTTCGAGTATGTACAAGCAGGCTACAGATATAACCAAGTCCTATGACAGCAAGTTCTACAATACTGAGGCTAATATCAAAACAGTATCGTCACAGCTTTCAACTGTTGCCGCCCTTAATGATACACGTATTATGTTCATTACCGCATCTGGTGAGATATTCCTCGATACCGGAAGTACATCATTCATCTCCGATAAAGAGATAATCAGGAATTTTGATCCTACTGTAAGCAATCGATATTATCAGGTTGGTAACTTCTATAATTATTTCAACAATGAGCAAATAAGCGTACTTGCCCCTGTTACTCAGGGATTTTTAATAGTAGGCTATGTTGCTATACACGCTCCTGTGAGTACTGTAACAAACGATATCTATAATCTATATACAACGAATTATATAACATTTAGCATTATGATGGTCCTTTCGCTTATATTCATTCTGATATTCGTAATACAGATAGATATTCCATTAAAACAAATCACTCGTGGTGCAGAGGAATATGGAAAAGGACACTTTTCTTACAAGATTAAAAAACTTAATAATGATGAGATTGGACGAGTTGGGGATTCGCTTAACTATATGGCATCCGAACTTGGCGAGATGGATCAGTTCCAGAAGAAATTCATCGCTAATATCTCACATGATTTCAGATCACCTCTGACATCAATCAAAGGGTATCTGGAAGCTATATCCGATGGTACAATTCCACCTGAGATGGCTCCAAAGTATCTGAATATAATGCTTTTTGAAACAGAGCGACTTACAAAATTAACTAATAATCTTCTTACTCTTAACGATCTTGATCCTAAGAGCGTAAGGCTTGATATAACATCTTTCAATATTAATGAAAGTATCAAACACATAATTGAGACATTTGGCGGAAGATGCCAGGATAAAGGAATCACCTTCAACCTCACCTTCTCTGACACTAAGCTTTATGTTAATGGTGATATTGAGAAGATCCAGCAGGTACTGTATAATCTGATTGATAATGCAATCAAATTCAGTTCGCCTAATTCATCGATTTCCATAACGATTAAGGAAAAGGGCGAGAAGGCGTACATATCGGTCAAAGATAACGGTACCGGAATACCCAAAGAGAATATCAAAAAGATCTGGGAGCGATTCTACAAAACAGATACTTCTCGTGGCAAAGATAAGAAGGGGTCTGGACTTGGACTTTCAATCGTCAAGGAGATTCTTACAGCGCATAATGAGAACATTGATGTCATCAGCACTGAAGGTGTTGGTACAGAGTTCATATTCACTATGACAAAGACTAAACTGAGCAAAAACAATTAATGGAAGCATGCCTTATAAATCATGCTTCCATTGATAATTTCTTAAGTGTCCTTCAAGATTCATGTGACAAAAATCCATCTGTCTTAATGCTTCATATAATACAATTGCAACTGAATTCGATAGATTAAGGGAACGAATATCTCCAATCATTGGAATTCTAATAGCTGTCTCTTCATGAGTCACAAGAATATCTTCTGGTATCCCTGCACTTTCCTTCCCAAACATTATATAGCAGTCTGGCTCATACTTTGCATCAGCGTATGTCTGTGGTGCCTTTGTCGTAGCCATGTACATCTTTTCTCTGGCTAACGGATTCTTCTCAAGAAAATCCTCATAATCATCATAAACTGTTACATCTAACTTATCCCAGTAATCAAGTCCTGCTCTTTTTAATGTCTTCTCATTAATTTTAAATCCCAGAGGCTCTATAAGATGGAGTCTTGCTCCTGCTGCAACGCAGGTACGTCCAATATTACCTGTATTAGCAGGCATCTCTGGTTCATGCAATACAATATTAATCATCTCTGCTCCTCTATATACTAATCTTCTGTCTTAACTGCAATATCAAGTTCCAACAAATTCTCACCTGCTGCCATAAGTGGAATACAGATATTCTTTGTATACGAAGTTGTGAATGATACGCTGCCACGACCTAATGTAGGTGGTGTAATGTCAATTCCAATTCCCTTAGTCGAAAGAATAGTTGCAGCATTACCCATAATCATATTACCAAGTTCGCTAATTGCGCTCATTGACAATTCGTCCATATCTTCGACAGGCATCCCCATCATCTTAGACGCTATCTCACAAGCATGCTTAAACGTGAATCCAATAATAACCTGACCACGCATCTCTCCAGTTACACCAATCATAATAATAACTGAATCATCCTTGAATTCTGTTGTCTTCACATATGGTCTGCCTACTTGAATATCATATTGGCACATATCGTGCAATATGCTTGTTGCTGCCATCAAAAATGGATTTATACATTCAACATTAATTTCTGCCATATCTTACTCCTTTGTCTATTGATTTTCTTGTGTCCTTATAAACCTTCTATAAAATGCTTAATTCTTGAAATCCCATCTTTCAGCCTATCAATTGAATATGCATAGGATATACGAAGAAATCCTTCACCGCAGTCGCCAAAAGCATTGCCTGGCACAACTGCAAGCTTCTCTTCCATCAGAAGCCTGTTGGCAAACTCCTCTGATGTCAATCCGAATTTTTTGATTGAAGGGAATACATAAAATGCTCCATATGGTTCAAAGCACTCAATTCCCATCTCTCTAAATGCATTAAGTAAAAATCGTCTTCTCTGATTATACGATTCAACCATCTTAGCTACATCTTCATCACAATTGCGTAAAGCCTCTACAGCAGCAAATTGGCTGTTCGTAGGTGCACACATAATCGCAAACTGATGAATCTTTGTCATCTGACTAATGATATTAACTGGACCAAGTGCATATCCAAGTCTCCATCCTGTCATTGCAAATGCTTTAGAGAACCCGTTAATTACTATGGTCCTCTCCTTCATTCCAGGAAAACTTGCAATAGACGTATGTTTTCCTTTATATGTCAATTCGCCATATATCTCATCTGAGACAACGAATATATCATGCTCAATAATTATAGGCACCAATTCGGCAAGTTCCTGCGCTTCCATAATTGCACCCGTAGGATTATTAGGGAACGGAAGAACTAATATCTTAGTCTTATCTGTAATACACTCTAACAGTTCTTCCTTAGTCAGCTTAAACTGATTCTCTTCTTTTAGATTGAGAACAACTGGCACTGCATCTGCAAGGATTGCACATGGAAGATATGATACATAACTAGGTTCCGGAATGATAACTTCATCACCTGGGTCAATCATTGCTCGAAATGCTGCATCGATCGCTTCACTTCCACCAACCGTTACAAGTGTCTCATGTATTGGATCATAATGCAAATCGTATTTTCTATCTACGTATCTGCAGATTTCTTCTCTAAGTTCCTTTGTTCCAGCATTAGAAGTATAGAAAGTACGTCCTTTCTCAAGTGCATATATACCTTCTTCTCTTACATTCCATGGAGTATCAAAATCCGGTTCTCCAACGCCAAGTGATATTGCATCATCCATCTCGCTAACAATATCAAAAAACTTTCTTATACCAGATGGCTTAATCATGGCTGTTTTTTTACATATTGGGTCTCTCATGGGGTAACTAATATCCTTTCGTCTTTAATTGGAGCATCAATTACTGTTCCATGGTCTTTGTATTTCTTTAATACAAAATGTGTTGAAGTACTGAGCACAGATTCTAGAGGCGAAAGCTTTCCCGATACGAACTGAGCAACAGACTTCATTGTTTTACCTTCTATAATTACGGTAAAATCAAAGCCTCCCGACATAAGATAAACTGCTGTTATCTCATCAAAATTATATATACGTTCTGCAATACTATCGAATCCAAGTCCACGTTGAGGAGTTACCTTAACTTCTATAAGAGCAGTTACTTTCTCTTCACTTGTCTTATCCCAGTTAATGAGGGTATGATAACCACATATTATATGTTCTTTCTCCATATCCGCCATCTCATTGGCTACCGCAGCTTCAGTTGTTCCAAGCATAACTGCCATATCTTTTAGGTCAATTCTGCTGTTTTTTTCCAACATATTAAGAATTTGTTCTCTCATACTACCTCCATCTTGCCTGAGCATCTATATAATATTCATATAATCTATACACTATATAATTAATATTCCATTACACTTTATATATCTCATCTCTTTTAGGAATATCCATATATCTATTTTCATCATCATTGACAATTAATTTATCGTTATTATCAGTCGTTTTACCAATTACAACAGCATTAATTCCTTCTGCTCTTAATAATTCAACTATATCACATCCGCGGTCTGCTGTCATTAACAAAGAACCTGCAGATGATAATTCATAAGGATTAATGTCATACATCTCACATATCTCAATTATCTCCTGTCTAACAGGTATTGCTTTAAAATCTATATTGAATCCAAGTCCAGAATATTCACTCATATTCCATAATGCTGCAAAGATACCGCCTTTACCGACTGGTGCCAATGCATCTACACCTGCATCAATTACTATATCGGCCTCTTTTTGTATACATATATCTTCTACTGCACCAAGTGCCTTGTCTATAATATCCTCTGTATATCTTGTAAGTATATCATCATGTTTTACAGAATCAATCATTCTTATTCCTTCAATCCCAATCCACTTTGTCATAACAATATCCTGGTTTGGTTTTGCATTCTTCCAGTTTAATCCTGATTTTGCTGCTACATCTTCTCTAAGTCTTCCAATTCCAGTTACCGTGACAACAGGTGCTGTCACTTTATCAGTGACCTCTGTATATCCACCAGCTATATTAACGCCAATAATTGCACATTGGTAATCAATTGCTTTAATTACATCCTTTAGCTTCTTTTCGCTAAAATTAACAGGCATTAATACACTGTCAGTTATCCCCTGTATCGTACCTCCAGCCGCTGCAATTGTATTAGCAACTCTATAAACAGCATTAGGGCCAGAGCTCTCGGCAACGATAATATCTGTTCCTGCCACTCCATTATAGCCGATTCCCATTGCTGGTTTATTCATAAGCAATGAACTTCTGTTACTGATATTCTTAAGCACTGATCTTTCTATTATTGTATTCGACAGGTTTCCCGGATTCATACAGTTTACTCCTTTTTAGCGAATATATGCTTCGCTTTCAATTGTTGACACTTTGGTGTATTTTATATATTATTAACTAAGACTAGATGCTGAGCATCAAAGATATTATCGTTGGTACTACCATTGCAAGTACAAGAATTATAATAATAACTCTTGAGAATATTTTTTTCGTCTTTTTATTATTGAAATTGATCATTATACTGCATCCTTTTAATATTATTTCCACGTGGAGGTTTACAATGAAACTCATATTACCATTTTTCCTATTATTCGTCGGCTGGTTCACATATGAAATGAAGAAAAGCAGACGTCAGGCAGAAGAACGTTCGGTTAACTTTTGGGAAAAGGAACGTCTCGCCAATCAGTCACGACGCAAGAACGTGGATAAACTTAATTATATCACATTTTCTCCTGATTCCCTACCCCTTTTTGAAAATATTTCGCAAGATGCTAAGGATTTTTCAGAGCTTGAAACTGCACGTTTAGAACTACAGAGATTAAGCACCTGTAAGATTCTTAACTTATCAGGAAGCAGCAATACAGATTTGAAGATGGAATATGGTCCCTCAAACCTCACATTTCTTTCAGAATGTGACACAAACTACATTGATTTGATAGCAGCGCTCACTAAGTTAGCAGCATTTGCAAAGAATAATGGATATACAGCAGAAACACGCGCAATCCTTGAATATGCAATAAACATTGGAAGCGACAGTATTACTCAGTACGATATGCTTGCAGATATCTATGTTCAAGACGGCAACGAAAAAGGCATATCCTCATTAAAGGAACATGCCTCATTAATTAAAACTATCTCTAAAGATGTTATTATCTCGCATCTTAATTCTCTATAAACCCTTGCCATATTCTGCAACTATTCTATCAATTGTTCTTGATGCCTGACTCCTGCTCATAATTTCAACAGGCATCTCTAATGTAAGATTATGAATCGCCACAAGCTTATTAAGATAATTAATCTGCGGTACCGTAGCCGGCGAATCCTTCTTAGCCGCAAAGTTCAGCTGGCACGCCTTCTCAAAGCCTCTGTCCTCAGGACATATCTCATACATCTTCTGATATATATAATGCGAACTAAGAGCATCATCAAGTGCCCGATGGCTATTACCCGGATTGACACCGAGATGTTCACATACATTGACAAGATTCTTCTTCTCAAGCTCCGGTAATATTCTCCTTGCCATCTTCAAAGTATCAATTCCCATTTTTGCAAAAGTTAGATTATTGTTAACTGCAGCTTTTTTCACGAAACTGAAATCACATATTACATTATGCCCCATTATAGGCATATCCTCGGTAAATGCTATTACTGCCGCTATGATATCACTAATCTTCGGGCTTTTTGCCACCATCTCGTCTGTGATGCCAGTCAAATCCACTGCTATCTGCTTAATTGGAATCATTGGATTAACTAGCGTACTATATGTATCCGTAATCCTTCCATCAATTATCTTTGCCATTCCAATCTCTATAATTCTATCCATCGATGGATTGAGCCCTGTTGTCTCAAGGTCAATAGCTACATAATTATTAATCATTTTTTCCTGCCATTTCTGAGTGTTTGCACAAATCATTCAAGAAGCAGCTCTCACAATGTGGCTTTCGTGCTATGCAAATCTCTCTTCCATGTGTAATCATCTGTACATTAACTAATATCCAGTGGTCTTTAGGAATCTTTTTCATAAGATCGAATTCTACCTTCTCCGGATCATCATTATCAGTAAATCCCAGTTTCTTTGATATACGTTTTACATGAGTATCTACAACAATGCTCGGAATATGATAGATATTGCCTCGGATTACATTAGCAGTTTTTCGTCCCACTCCAGGCAGTGCCGTCAACTCTTCAAGTGTCTCAGGTACCCGTCCATCATACTTTTGTGAAATAATCCCTGCTGTTGCAATAATATTCTTTGCTTTATTATGATAGAAACCTGCCTGCCTTATATCTTCTTCAAATTCTTTAAGCTCGGCATTCTTATAATCATCTATTGTTTTGTATTTTCTGAATAATTCTTTGGTTATGATATTCACTCGCTGATCTGTACATTGCGCGCTTAACATAGTTGCGACCAAAAGTTCCCATGTATTGGAATAATCAAGGCTGCAGCGAATATCCGTTGTATAATAATCATCCATACGTTTTAATATCTCAAGTGTTCTCTTTGAAGCCGCCATATTACCTCCATTATAATATCTGTACCGAAATTACTGTTGCCGATGCATCATAATTAAGTGGATCTCTATCATCGTAATTAAAAAGCACATACGCAATCTTAGCATCCTTTGTTTCGCGATCATAATTCTTAAGACTATATCTTCCATCGGGCAGACCTGCTATTATGTCAAGCACCTCTATATCAAATGGCTCTATATGTCTGCCACTTCCGTCCTTGATTCCACCAGCTCTGTAAAGTGCGCGAATATCATCTTTGTATTCATCTAACTTCATTGCAAATTCTGGTCTGGTCTTAAGATTTTCCCTAAGGAACAAATCATATAACAGAATCTGACGCATTATATAAGCATCTGCCGGTTCAGTTACATACTTATCAATAAACTCACGAAGAATGTTATACCTTGTTATTCTCGTGTGTTTCAAATCAAACAAACCTTCACTTCTGTAATAGTCCGCTAATGCTTCATACATTGCTGCCGGTCTGTCAAAAAATCTAAGTAGTCTATCCATTGTATTACTGTACTGTCCGCTGTTATAGTAAAGTTCAACAACTTCCTCAATATCCTTTAGTTTTAGAACATCCTCATAGCCAAGCCAATCCGTATACAGAACTTCATATGGTGGTTTTGTTGTGAATACAGCGCCATATTCCTTCGCCTTCACTCCCATCTTAGAACCAGAAAGAACCTTCAAGAATCCCAATTGCAGCTGTTCCGGTCTAAGTCGGTATACATCATCAAATGATTTCATGAATGATGTATAATCTTCATATGGAAGTCCTGCTATCAAATCAAGATGCTGATGTACATTATGACCTTCATTAATCTTATTAACAACATATGATACATGTTTGAAATCCATTATTCTATCAATTTCTTTGATAGTATCAGTATTAGTTGACTGTACGCCTATCTCTAACTGAACTAATCCTGGTCTTAGCTGCGAAAGCACCTTAATTTCCTCTTCGTTAATCAAATCCGCAGCAATCTCAAAGTGAAAATTCGTAATTCCATTATCATTATCCCTAAGGAATTCTAACAGCTCCAAGGTCCTTTTGTGATTACAGTTGAATGTTCTGTCCACAAACTTCACCTGTGATACCTTATTATCAAGGAATATTTTCAACTCCGCAAATACCAGCTTTGTACTTCTGAATCTAACTGATTTATCAATTGATGATAAGCAGTAGCTGCATCCATACGGACAGCCTCGGCTGCTTTCATAATATATTATCTTATTCTCAAATTCACTTAAGTCATTATATACAAATGGAATTTCATCCATAGACAAAAGAGGCATGGGCGCATTGGTTACAATCGTCCCATCCTCTTTCCTAAAGCTTATGCCAAGCATTTTCGCCAATTCTTCATCCGAACCATTGCCTAAGTTATATATCTTAGCAAGCTGATAGAAAGTCTCCTCTCCTTCACCTGTCATTATACCCTTTGCAAAACTCTCTTCTTCAAGGAATTCTCTTCCTCTATATGTTACTTCCGGGCCTCCAAGCCATATCGGACAATTAGGTAGAAGTTTTCTTAGTTCCCCCGCTACCTCACATACATACTCAACATTCCATATATATGTTGAAAATGCTATGACATCCGGGCGACTTTCATATATATTCCTTACAATATAATCCGTATATTGATTAATAGTAAATTCTATCATATCAACATGTATATCCCTGTCCTTGCAGTACGCTCTTAAGCTATACACAGCTAAGTTAGAATGAATATACTTTGAATTAATAGCAACAAGTAAAATCTTCTTATTTTCTGTCATTATCTCTTTCGCTTTCCTGCACATACTTCAGTTCAATAATCTTAGCTATAATAGTAAGATAAGCGATTTCGCTTGAAGTCCACTTCTTAGCAAACTTACTTTTATTGTAGAATATATAACCAAATGGTTTCTTAACACCGCCAAGACAATATATAACAGACGCACAAATCTTTGCTTTTATCATCTCAACATACAGCATTGGTGCTTTGCCTCTTATAGTATTAACATTATCAATAACAAACACATTATTCGCATTGAATATATCATTAAATCTATCTACTTCAAATACTTTTGTATTAATATGTGCATCCTGTAATATTCCAAAAATCGCCTTTCGCTCAAAGTTCTCTCCTGTGAATATACTGATATCCTCTAGCGAAAAATTATGACCTATCATCTCACCAATCTCATTAATTGTCATATTCCTGTTAATTAGAATGTTCTCCATAAGCTCATTAACAAGCAACGTCTGATTCTCTCTAATCAAATCATATCTATTACTTATAGCCTCACCTGTACCTGCAACATACTTGCTATGCAACTCGGGAATGTACATAATATATCGATTACGTCCCTTTTCCTTAGCAAGATATAGCATCTTATCAGCAAGATTGAATACATCATCATAATTCTTGCCATCAATTGGATATGTTGCAGCACCTATTGAGCACGAAATCTCCAAATCATCCTTAATTCCCTTATATGACCACTCAACATTCGATCTAATATCCCTAAGAATACTTCTTATCTGATTTCTGTCCTTCATATTCTCAAGGACAATGAACATCTCATCTCCACCAATTCTTCCACAAAGTCCATTCTCACCAACTGCCTCTTTAATAATATCTGCAGTTTTCTTCAGCACCTCGTCACCAAAATGATGTCCAAATGTATCATTAACATACTTAAAATTATCTAAATCTATAATAGCAAAAGTCAAAGACTTAATGCTGCGATTATGCATAAGTCCAACTGTCAGGTCATATATTGCCCTCTTATTGAACAGACCCGTTCCAGGGTCATACTGATTTATTGCGCCACTCGTTCCAACCATCTGCTTAGTAACCGGATTAATAACTGACAACGTTGCAATAACATGCTGTTTGTTCTGTCCATCAACAATAGTTTTGCCCTTAACCATACACCATTCCATCTTATCCGGACTATTCGATACTGGTGACATGAGCCTTCCCAGCTTACACTTTAATTCATATTCAAAAGCACTATTACCTGTGGCAAATGCTTTGCACATATCTTCAAACTTGGATATATATCCAGCATCTATCTCCTCATTATCCAAATTCTGTCGCTTCCATTGTTCAAGCGAACCATTGTAGAAATCAATCTCCTGATTCCCCATAACAAATATCTTTAATTTATCTGTTGACACATCATACGACATCATCAGATATTCCATCAAATTAAAGTATTCCTCTATTGTCTCTGTATTATCCTTCAATACATTAATTTCATTCATAAATGAGGTCAGGTCTTCTAATCCTAATTCAATTATACCTTTTCCAGCTATTTTTGCCCCTTTATCATTAAGAAAACCTACATACCATCCGTATTCGCCACGTCCATTAGCCATTCTGAATGTAACTACATTAAGTATTCCCTGTTTCATCTCTTTTACAGCGTTCTCAAGTCTATGTAAATCATCTGGATACATAACTCTAGCCATTGATGTAGGTAAGTCATCTCCCCAGAAAGTTCTCAATTTTTCATCTACTTTTTGAATACCCAAATCAGTATCAATAATAGCTGATCCGCTAAATATTCCATGTTCATTATTACGCTCCATGAGTACCTCCTAAGTTGATAAATTCCAAAATATTAATTTCAATAATATTATACACATTATACTATATATCGGTGAATTTCACAATACTATATACCCATATATTGCTTTTGTTAAAATGTTGTTAACATATTTTTTAAAATGGATGTTGACTCTGTAGCTTTAATGTGATAAAATTCAAAAAGTCAATGACACATCAGTTGACATACAACTTCTTATATTATTATTTATAATATTATATATAATATATGCCTAGATAGCTCAGTCGGTAGAGCAGAGGACTGAAAATCCTCGTGTCACTGGTTCGATTCCGGTTCTAGGCACTATATGCGGGTGTAGTTCAGTGGTAGAACACTAGCCTTCCAAGCTAGATATGTGGGTTCGATTCCCATCACCCGCTTTTTTTATGTATTTTTTTATACATCCTATTCACTTTTTATGTATTTTATTTACCTTTTTATGTATTTTATTTACTTTTTATGTTCTAGCGAATCTGTGTTGCATTTTTTATCAGTATGTAATATACTTTATGTTGTATAGTTTATATTAAAGGAGGGTTATATTACGTTTCACAGAATTTTACTCAAGAAAAAACAACATTTACAAACACAAATTGATTTTCTAAAAAATCTTCTAGGTGAATTTCCACCAAATGAACTTCATTGCATTGCCAATGGCAAATACATCAAATGGTTTAAAACTTCCAATGGTGCTTACACCTATCTCCCCAAAAAGGAACACCTGCTTGCTCAAAAACTTGCGCTCAAAAAATACTACACTTGCAAGCTAGATGAGTTACTTTATCAAGTAGATTTAATTGATAACTATCTGCTTGAATCTAATTCACATCAGAAACATATCAAATACACTTCTTCACAGCTAATTGATTCAAAAGAATTTGGACCACTTCTCATACCATATTTTAATAATAATTATCCACCTCATGTAACTGAATGGATTAATTCTTGCCCAACATTCTCTCCCCCTCATCCAGAAAATCTAATACATAAAACGCTTAGCGGCCACCTTGTACGTTCAAAATCAGAAGTACTAATTGCAAATATGCTTTTTCAAAATAGCATTCCCTACATGTATGAACGACCACTGTATCTAGATAGCAATATATTTTTTCCTGATTTCACTATATATGAGCCAGACACTTCTAATATATATTACTGGGAGCACTTTGGATTAATGGATAATATATCATATTGTGAAAAAGCCTTTAATAAGCAAAAAGTATATGCTTCACATCAAATAATTCCATCTATCAATCTTATAACAACCTATGAAACCGCTGCACATCCTATAGACTCAACCGAAATAGAAGATATCATCTATAAGTACTTCAACAAATAGCTTATGTGTAGTGTTGGCTTTGGACGCCGGGGCGACTTTGCACCACCGTGGCGACTTTGGAC
>CAZPHI010000009.1:15713-25924 GCA_964586425.1 uncultured Lachnospiraceae bacterium
TACTTTGCACTTCCGGGGCGACTTTGCACCACCATGGCTACTTTGGACATAATTCCTTCATAGAGCTTCCAAAAATCCAAACCAAGGTCTCAACAAGCCTTATATTTTGACGTTTGGATTTTTAAGCAATGATTTGATGTATTATTTCCAAAAAAGAAGTTGATTTGATTGTTTTTTGGATTGTAATGTCTTTTATTTCATCCACAAATCCAATTCACTTTCAAATCAACTTTTTAAAGCTTCTTATTGGATTTTCTAGCTGTTTTTTAGCTTCCTATGTCCAAACACCAATCCCGGCAGCTATATTATAACAATGCTTCTTCAAATCCAACTAAATTTTCCCTCTAAACTCTATTTATTTTTATCATCTTTATGAGCAGCACAATATTTTTCATACAGATCAGGTCTGAATTTCTTTGTTCTTTCGATAGCCTTCTCATGGCGCCATTTTTCTATATTGCCATGATGCCCTGATAATAAGACTTCTGGAACGGCCTTGCCTTCAAACACCTCTGGCCTTGTATACTGTGGATACTCCAACAAATCATCATGAAAGCTCTCAAATTCAGCTGATACATCATTATTAAGTACGCCTGGCACAAGCCTTGACACACAGTCAATCATTACCATTGCAGGTAGCTCTCCGCCTGTAAGCACATAATCTCCTATTGATATAAAATCAGTAACTATGGATTCCAATGCTCTTTCATCAATTCCTTCATAATGGCCACAAAGAATTATCAAATCATCTTCCTTAGCAAAATCAGAAGCCCACTTCTGATTGAACGTATATCCCTGAGGAGTCACATACACAACTCGTGGTTTCTTGCATTCTCCCCCGGCAGCACCTGCGCCCTCGGCAGCGACTGTATCCCCGGCGACGACTGCACCCCCGGCAGTACCTGCACCTCCGGCAGCACCTGTACCTCCGGCAGCTTTGATTCCAGACACTACATCTTCATATGCGCGGCAAACTGGTTCTGCCTGCATTAGCATACCTGCGCCACCGCCATACGGATAATCGTCAACTTTGTTATGTTTGTTAGTAGTATAATCTCTTATATCAATGGCCTCAACGTTAATAAGACCTTTTTCAATTGCTCTTCCAGTTATGCTTGTTTTCAAGCCATTCATTATCATATCCGGGAAAAGAGTTAACACATGAAAATTCATTCTTTATAACCTTTCGTGATCTTATTTTACCATTTCAGCAATTGTATTAAGCATAAATCCATAGTATCCAGAAGCAATATTCAATCCATTATTAGTAACAGATGAAGTAAGATATCCTGTGCTATCGGTATATGCAGATGCAATATTAACATATGCTACATTGTCTGTCTTCTCTGCTATCGCCTGAAGCTTTGAATTAAGTGAATCAATGTTAGCCTTTGTAATATATACAGTAGTTTTACTTTCATATGCTTTAGTAATTGGAAGCACTGACACAATGTAGATATTTGAATTTGGAAGCTTTGATTTTATGCTTCCTATAAGACTTTCGTAATTCTTTGCTGTTGTATCTACTATAGTATTAGTACTAAAACCATTATTAAGATCATTAATACCAAGAGTAACAAAAACCTTATCTGGATTAGCGCTTACAACTTCATCAATATAATCCCCGCCCTTAGCAACAGTCATATTATTATTAGACACAACTCTTGAATCATCCAGATACTTATAATACTCAAATCCATTAGCCAAAGCATCGCCAAGAATAATACTGTTACTGTAGTAATCCTTGCTTGTTACATCCTGTTTTTCAACAGTCTTATTAGTTGTATATACGCTATTGCCAGATGCAGCTGTTGTAGCCTGAGTAGTTTCCTGCTGGCTTGGATTAGTCTCCGCCTGCGATGGAGCCTTTGTCTGATTTTCATTTGAATTCTTAGTTATATCTTCTCCATTAACAAGCTTTGAAGTTGCAGTCTCATTAACAGTTGGTTTAGAATTAATCTCAGCCTCTGGTGAATTGTTACTGCATGATTTTAATATTATCACAAAAAATATCAATATAATTACTATTGCTACACCGCCAATAAACAAATTCTTATAGCGATTCCACATTCTCATTCTTTTATTAATTTTCAGATCAGATTTTTTTGAAGTTGTCTCTTCAGCTTCATCATCATCGTAATACTTTCCCATCTTAACCTCATTTCCGTGCCATCAATTGCACATAATATGTAACACCTTATTTTACTCTAGCTCGAGCTCTAGCACTAACTCTAGCTCTGCTTGATTTTCCTTAATACAACTGCTGATTTAGCTCTAAGTCCAATGTCAAGCATTCCTCCTGGAAGACTATATCCCAACGGTTCAGTTCCAAATCCAGTCTCCGTTGTCATCATCACCTGTTCAACATCGTCATTAGATGTCAGCCCCAGCTCCCACACTGGAATTCTAGCACGCCGCTCATCATCACCATTATTAATAACTACAATTACAACATCATCACTTGTGAATCTGCCATAACATATCAGGTTATATTCAGCATTTAACTGCTTATACGAGCCATGCCTTAATGCTTCACTTTCCTTATGAACATTAATCATTGCCTTGTGAAATGCTATTAACTCCTCATCTTCGTGTCCCCACGGATACGTTCTTCTGTTATCGGGGTCAGTCCAGCCACACACTCCAGCCTCGTCACCATAATATATTGTTGGTGCTCCCGGCCATGTCATCTGTATTACAACCGCTTCCTTCATAACCGCCTTACTAATACCAAACGATGCTGCTTCACTTCCTTTAGAAGCAACACGACCAACTGTCCTGTTAGTTCTAGTAAGGAATCTTGAATGGTCATGATTAGATAGTTCATTCATTGCTACCGCAAGCGACTGTCCGCCAAGTCTTGCCATATTGTGGTGCATTGCGCCAAAGAAGCTATCAGCATTACCAAGCATATCTTCTCTATATTCATCGCTATGCTTCTGCATTCCTGTAAGGAACCATGTAACAGGTTCCATGAATGCATCATAGTTCATGACTGTATCCCATTCTTTACCCTGAAGCCAGGCGTTAGAATCACCGTAATTTTCCGCAATGATTATTGCATTGGGATTAACAGATTTTACTTCATCTCTGAATCTCTGCCAGAATGAATGGTTATAATCCTGACTATATCCCAAATCCGCTGCAACATCAAGTCTCCATCCGTCTACATTGTATGGTGGAGATAGCCATTTTTTAGCAATCCCTATTATATAATCTTCAAGTTCTTTGCTTCCCTCATAGTTAAGCTTGGGAAGTGTGTCATGTCCCCACCAGCCATCATACGAATTATTATATGGCCATTGGTCATTATAGAACTTAAAGAAATTATGATATCTGCTATTTTCATCTATATATGCGCCACTTGCATATTCATCATCACTTGTTGAATAGATTTTCTCTTTATCAAGCCATTTGTTGAAGGAACCACAATGATTGAATACGCCATCAATTATAACCTTCATTCCAGCCTTATGAATCTCTTCTACGACCTTTGCAAAAAATGCATTGCTCGCCTCAAGATTAATTCTATTCGTAACTCTGTTAATATACAGACTGGCATGCGTATTATCCATATCGCCTTCGACGAGTTGTTCACCCTTTTCATCAATTATCACCGCAATATGCGGATCAATATAATCATAATCCTGTATATCATACTTATGATTCGATGGTGATACAAATAACGGATTGAAATAAATCGCTTCAATTCCCAGGTCCTTCAGATAATCAAGTTTATCCACTACTCCCTGAAGGTCACCACCATAGAATTCCCTAACACCATCCTGTGCGGGATATTTGTTCCAATCTGTAACCTGAGCACTATATCCGCCAAGATATGCATATTCTCTGTCTTTGACATCATTATTGCAGTTTCCATTATAGAATCTGTCAATATATATCTGATACATTACCGTACCAATTGCCCACTCAGGCACCTTAAATCCCGGCATTATCTCAAAATTATAATATGGATTAAGATCCTTAATTACACCTATCTGATTGTAATAACATACAGTCTTTCCACTCTTCACTTCAAAATAGTAATATATCTTGCCCTCACCAACAGTATACTTCATCTCATAGAAATCAAATATACTATCATTATCAACTTTTACCATTGTATATGTTATATTATTGATTACTATATTAACTTCATCAACATTATACTTTGCTGTCCTGAATCTAAACACAACCTCTTCATTGACGTCTGGCTGTGGTGGATTCCTATATTCAGCTGTTGCGTCAGCAAATAATGCTCTTCTGTTAAGTACTGGCTTAACATTGGTAAAATAGAACAATTTCTTCTCTGCACTTGATAACTCTTCAAGTTCTTTAATTATTCTCATATTGCCTCGATTCTGCATTATATCTATTATCATTTTCAAATTCAGTAGTAATGCCTACTTCTATACATTTTATAACGAAAGGGAATTATTTTCAATCTATTTTTAGACAGTAAAAAGGACAGCTACCGATCGCTGTCCTTTTTTGAGAAGGTATTTCACTTATTATGGGGTGTAACAAAAAATATATAATGTATTGGGGGGTTTTTACATTAATAATAATACCACCTGTCCATAAATAAGTGTTCACAAACCTCACAAATTTTGCAAGTATTTTTTGTGCATTTTGTACACGTTTTGTATTGATTTAAAAACATTTACTCAAATATGCTCTTTCTTGTGTCTGTATTATCCTCTGTATTATCTGATTTTCTATTATCAAATAAAGCTTCAAATTCATCTCTAGTGATTTTTTCTTTCTCAAGCAGTAATGCTGAACATGAATGCAATATATCAATATTCTCATTAATAATTTTTCTAGCCTTAACATAACACTCATCAATTATATTCTTAACTTCATTATCGATCTGACCGGCAACAACTTCACCATATGGACGCTGATGCGCAAGATCACGGCCTATGAATACTTCATCACTGTCCGTATCATAATTGATAAGACCAAGTTTTTCAGAAAATCCATACTTTGTTACCATAGCACGTGCTGTATCTGTACAACTCTGAATATCCTGTGATGCACCTGTAGTAATATCATCGAATATTAACTCCTCAGCGACACGTCCACCAAGGCCAACTATAATGTCCTGAAGCATCTTGCCCTTAGTATTGAACATCTCATCCTTCTCTGGAAGAGGCATTGTATAACCTGCTGCCCCCTGACCTGTAGGAATAATTGAGATAGTGTGAACCGGGCCAACATCAGGAAGTACATGAAACAAAATCGCATGTCCTGATTCGTGATATGCAGTAATCTTCTTCTCTTTTTTAGAGATAATTCTGCTCTTTTTCTCTACGCCAATACCAACTTTAATGAATGCCTGTCTTATATCTTCATCCTTGATAAATGCTCTATTAGTCTTTGCAGCAATGATAGCCGCTTCGTTAAGAAGATTCTCAAGATCTGCGCCTGTAAATCCAGCTGTAGTTCTTGATAAACTATCTAAATCAACATCATCACCAAGTGGTTTTGATTTTGCATGAACCTGAAGAATTTCAAGTCTGCCTTTTACATCAGGTCTACCAACAATAACCTTTCTATCGAATCGACCTGGTCTTAATATAGCCGGATCAAGAATATCTACTCTGTTAGTAGCAGCCATTACAATTATGCCTTCATTAACACCGAAGCCATCCATCTCAACTAACATCTGGTTAAGTGTCTGCTCACGCTCATCATGGCCACCACCCATACCAGTACCTCTACGTCTTGCGACAGCATCAATTTCATCAATAAAAACTATACATGGTGCATTCCTTTTTGCTTCTTCAAACAGATCTCTTACTCTTGAAGCTCCGACACCAACGAACATCTCTACGAAATCAGAACCCGATATGCTAAAGAATGGTACACCAGCCTCTCCTGCAATAGCCTTAGCTAAAAGTGTCTTACCAGTTCCCGGAGGGCCTGTGAGAATAACACCCTTTGGAATTCTTGCTCCAAGCGCTGTGTATTTTTTAGGGTCCTTGAGGAAATCAACTATCTCTGATAATTCCTCCTTCTCTTCTTCAAGTCCGGCAACATTGGCAAATGTTACTTTCTTTCCCATATCTGTAGCAAGCTTGGCAGGGCTCTTACCAAAATTCATCATCTTTGAATTGCCGCCGCCATTCTGTCTTGTTATCATTGTGAATACGAATATTATCGCAATAACTCCGATTGCACATGGTAATATAGTTGTTAACCACACGCTGTCTCTAGCTACATCATATAATGTATACTCGCAGTCCTTGTCATTAAGGTATTCTTCAATAGAATTAACATCTGAGACATAGAACTTATATGTCACCTTATCCTGTCCTTTTAGTACTACATATACAACACCCGTTGGTGTCTCCTGATTTTGTCTAATCTGAACCTCTTTTACGCTCTCGTTTTTTACATCTTGTTTAAATTGCTGCAAACTATATTGATCATTAGTTAAACTGATGCGTGATGCAAGGAAATAGATTCCAAGCACTATGAAGAGTACTGCTATATATAATCCCCATCCGCCAAATTTTGATTTTTTCATCTGTTATTCCTTTCTGCTTATATTGTTTGTATAACCCCGATATAAGGGAGATTTCTGTATTTTTGGTCATAATCCAATCCGAATCCTACAACGAATTCATCTGGAATTTCGAAGCATGTATAATCAGCCTTTACTTCAAATTCTCTTCTTTCAGGTTTATCAAGAAGAGTACATAATTTGAGGCTTGCAGGATTTTTTTCTAATAACATAGGAAGAAGATAACTCATTGATCTTCCAGAATCAATTATATCTTCTACAATAATGCAATTTTTTCCCTCTATTGATTCATCCAATTCTTTTTTTATCTTAACAGAGCCACTTGAAACAGTTCCTGCTCCGTAACTGGAAATCTGCATAAAATCAAGCTTAACAGGTAAAGTAATTCTTTTTGCCAATTCACATGTAAAGAATACACTTCCCTTCAATATACATAAAAGGCTTACTTCCTTTCCAGCAAAATCATTATTAATCTGATTTGCGACTTCTTCAATTCTCTTCATTAATTTTTCTTCAGAGATTAATACACCAATATCATCTTTTGCCATAACGTCCTCCATATAAAATTCAAATTTTTTCCAACTGTATCTTAACAACTCGCTTTGTAGATTCATCTACCATATAACTGCAACCCGCTCTTAGTCCGGGTATCCAGATAATTTCGCTGTCCACTGCAAATAGCTTTATACTGTCGCGTTCGTCTTTTGGGACCTTCACATCAATGAGATAGTCCTTTAATTTCTTCCTATTCCCATCACTATTAATTACTATATAGTCGCCGGGTTTTCTACCTCGAAAGACAGGTTTAGCTTTCATTTTATCATAATCAAAGTATTTCGTATAGTCATTTGATACGTTTTTTATATTTTTAATATTAATACTTCCATCTACAATAATTTCCATAGTAAAGTCATCTAATTCATGACTCGTCCTGTTCTCCAATGCTTTCTCTCCCGCTTCACGCTCTGCATTCAACATCGCAGGATCCTGTTTTGACAGAATTACCGAATCATAACCCCTTTTGGCACTAATTCGATAAGCAACATTCACCTGTTTTCCAACCTGCATCTCAAACAATCGGTCAACAAGATTAATATGAACGCTGTATATATCCTTTTGATGACCTGCAAGCAGCACAAGCATTTGCCTGATAAGCGTTGTCCTTACCACCTTATGCATCCGTGAAAATGCTTTTGCGTCAATACACACAGAGTGAACCATATCGCCTGTCTTACCGTCAGCATTAATTATAACACATTCTTTTATTGCTGTTTCCACACAACTTTGGATAAAATCCTGACTTTCTCGCATCATATCTGCCATACTGCACACATTCTCAACTACAGATGGATTAATTGTCTTTGCAATCTCAGGTATTATTATGTTACGCAGACGGTTTCTTGTATACTCATCCTGAAGATTAGTTGAATCCGTAACATAAGTCCTATTCTTCTGAGCCAGATATTCTTCAATATCCTTTCTTCGAACACACAGAAGTGGTCGAATTATTCCATCTCTTTGCGGCCACATCCCTGATGCTCCCTGTATCTTACTTCCTCTGAATATATTATGGAGTACTGTTTCACACTGGTCGTCCATGTGATGGGCAACTGCTATCTTTCCGCATTCTCCATACTCCTCGGCCTCTTTCCTAAAGCATTCATATCTGTACTTTCGTCCAGCTTCCTCTACCGACAGATGTTCTGTCTTTGCGATATCCATTATCTTTACGCTGTATATCTTAAGAGGAATATTCATCTCTCTGCACAAATCTACGCAAAATTGCTGGTCTCTCAGTGCTTCCTCACCACGAATATTATGATTAACATGAACACATTGTATATTAAAATCTATTCTGTTAGATATTTCTTTTAGCACAAGAAGAAGGCACACTGAATCGGCTCCACCTGAGAGACCTACAATCACTGTGTCTTTATTCGTAATCATACTATTATCCTGTACGTACTCTAATATCCTGTTAATCATCACTATCTCCATTCTAAAGTATCTTATATATCAATATCACACTATGCATAATAAGATATGCCGGCTACCATAACTGTCATATCATCCTTAGCAATGTTGTCGTTATATTCTAATGCAATCTCAAGAATCCTCTCAGCCATGGCCTGTGGTTGATAGATATCTATTGTTGATATAATATTCATCATTGATTGTTCCTTATTAGCAAATGGCATATTATCAAGTATACCATCACTTATCATCACAATATAATCACCCTCATATAACTTCTTCTGTATACTGTCAAAATCAACATTGGTAAGAACTCCTATAGGAAGTGTCGTGGATTGAATAACCTCCACCCATCCCTCTCTCCTGATGAATGTCGATACAGCTCCAAGCTTCACACAATTAACAACTCCAAGGAATCTGTCAATCACACACATATCAATAGTTACTGGTGCTTCTGCTGATTCACTATTGGCAAATGCTGTGTTAATCATATCAATAGCAACCTTCTCGCTAAATCCTGCTTCCATAAATTGTTCCATTAATTCAACAACAGTCTCACTTTGAAGTGATGCTGTTAATCCAGCGCCCATCCCATCGACCAGTGCTAATACATCTTGTCCACAATCAAGTGATGATATCATATAATTATCCCCAGAAACCTCTTCGTCATCCTTATTAGTGTGTGCAACTCCATATAAAACTCTGAATCTTGGTTCCTGAATGAATACGAATTTCTTATCTGTTTTATCAATTATATTGTGATTTGCTTCCGATGATTTGAAATTATATTCATATGTTCCCATCTTTTTCCCCTCTTAACGCCTGATTTGTAAATAATTATTTATCCGTTGATGGCTTAAATAATATCTCATCCTTATATATAAGCCCAAACTTCTCTTTTGCAATCTCTTCCACATACTTTTTGGTTCTGATGTACTTCTTATATTCATCGAGTTCATCTGAACGACTCTGCTGTTCTTCAAGCTGTTGTGTTAGCTGTTCTTCCTGCTGCTTATATGCCTGATTCTTCTGTTCAAGTGATGACTTTGCAAACCAAATTGCGCAAAACACCACTGCCAGCACTGCAACAATAATTACAATTGACACTGCATTATAACGTCTCTGTCGTTTAATTCTTTCTTCTCTTTGACGACGCGATTCGTATTTTTGACGTCTGCGTTTTACCTGCATTATGTATCATCCCTTTTCTTTTTCTTTTGACACTGACAATTCGCTTTCTAACTGTAATGATATATGATGAAAGCATTTTTTTCAATGCTTTTATCGGTATTAATATCACTTTGATAATTCTTGTTAATGTATTAACCACTAATCTGCTGAATGCATACTCATACATAGCAGCACCTGAGGCAAGGCCAATAATAACAAAGCCTCTTATAACACCATTATTAGTCTTATAACCCACAACAAATATTACAAATCCGGCAATAATCCAGAATATAACATCTTCAATTATCATACCAGTTATTCTCTTATGAATTACAATACGTCTTAATACTCTTATACAATCGTATACTACTGCTAGTATAACTCCATACGATAGTGCGATAGACAATAGATACACTTCTCCAAGAATATCATCACTGATAATCATCTGAATAGCCTGCTGACCAGAGATTCGTTCCGTCTTTTGAGCGAATTACTGTCAGAATATGTAATGCTGTCTATCTTGCCATCTATATCC
>CAZPHI010000009.1:26024-27633 GCA_964586425.1 uncultured Lachnospiraceae bacterium
TTTGAGCGAATTACTGTCAGAATATGTAATGCTGTCTATCTTGCCATCTATATCCAGTTCTCCTTTATCAACTGATAATCTGTTAACATGAAGGTTACTTCCCTTAATATTCAGAATTCCTGTATCAATCTCTAGTATTACTTCGTCTGGATCAAATGATACCACATCATTAACTCCGGTTATACCTGCTTTTTCTCTATTACTAATAAGCATCCTATGCTCTTTAGCACTAGTTTTTTTGGCGTTTATATTCCCAGTGTTGCTGCCAAAGGCAGTTCCCTGCATATCTGTATCCCTTGCCATAACCATCAGTCCTCCCAAAACATCTATCATTAATATATATTTTAGGAGTTTTGATTATATGCCTACTTTATCTGTTAATTTATAGATATTCAAACATATCCTTGGCTTCATCTTTTTTTGTTGTTTCTTTTACTTCTGTAACCTTAACCTTAACATTCTTTGTTCCAAAAGAGATTTCAATAATATCTCCTTCTTTAACATCAACCGAAGCCTTGGCTACTTTATCATTAACCATAACTCGTCCTGCATCACACGCATCATTAGCCACACTTCTTCTCTTTATCAATCTTGATACCTTCAAATACTTATCTAATCTCATCTTCTCCTCCTAATCTGAGTATTTTATGAAAAACAAAATCCCAAAGCCACATAGACTTTGGGATTCTATCCTGCATAATACAAACAATTATTTACCGCTGTTTACAGAGTCCTTTAAAGCTTTACCAGCTTTGAATTTAGGTGCTTTTGATGCAGCGATTTTAATAGCTTTACCTGTCTGTGGATTCTTACCTGTTCTTGCAGCTCTATTAGCTACTTCAAATGTACCAAATCCTACTAACTGAATTTTGTCGCCTTTTACTAACTGCTCGCTAACAACATCCATGAATGCTTTTAAAGCTTTTTCACTGTCTTTTTTTGTTAATTCAGTTTTTTCAGCAATTGCTGCTACTAATTCTGTCTTGTTCATTGTATTACTCTCCTCTTAGGATTATTTTATTTATCGGCGTTACACCCGATTATTTTATTTATAAACTCTTTGGTACTATTTGTCAAGATTTTTTCAGCATTTATCACATTTTCAAGGCTTTTTTTGACGTTTTTAAAAGCCTCTTCACATTCATCGGGATAATTTCCTTTTTCAAAGTCATATCCATAAAGTTTTTTTGCCTTGCTAAACACCTTGTCAGCCTTCATAACTGGTGTATATGAATCTGGAATCGTGGCAAATGAATTATTGCTTTCAAGCTGATTTTGATAATGCTTATACACCTCTTCGCTTATTATTCCAGCATTATACTTTTCTTCATATTCCTTTAATAGTTCTAGCTTTTCCTTTTTCTTAGAATTATCCCAGCGGATAAAATTACTTTCATAAGTTTCCTGTTTTTGAGCATCAGGAACAGCAAATATACCAGGATGTCTTGTGACTAGCTTCTTTGAAAGCATATCAATCACCTCATCCATAGTGAATTCACCCTTCTCCTCTGCAATATTCACATGCATCAATACCTGTAGAAGTACATCTCCGACTTCTTCTCTCTTTTTCATAAGTCTCCTATCTATTCTTATAACTATTCCATCTGTT
>CAZPHI010000009.1:27733-31459 GCA_964586425.1 uncultured Lachnospiraceae bacterium
TTCTTCTCTCTTTTTCATAAGTCTCCTATCTATTCTTATAACTATTCCATCTGTTTACCAAGGAATGCTGCCGCTGTCTGGCATAGTTTTTTCTCTGTTTCTCCGAATTTAATCTTGGCATCCTTAGTAACAACTATAACAGCACCAATAGCATCACCTTCTGATATTATAGAACAAAGCGCTTCATTTTTGAACTCCTCATTTTCATCTGTGATTTTAACAAAACATTTTTCCTCAGATGATGCAACAACACATTCTCTACCTTCAATAACGTTATCAAGCTGCTTACTTATTGGTTTGTTTAACAAGTCTTTTCTTCCACCTCCAGATGCTGCAATAATCTGGTCCTTATCTGAAACAGCCACCACATATCCCGTCGTTTGTGCAAGTGCATCGGCATACTGCTTGGCAAATTCTCCAAGCTCACCAATTGGAGAATACTTTTTAAGAATTATCTCACCTTCATGATCCGTATATATCTCTAGAGGGTCACCTTCCCTAATTCTAAGTGTTTTTCTAATCTCCTTCGGAAGAACTACTCTGCCCAAATCATCTATTCGTCTAACTATTCCCGTTGCTTTCAAGATAACAATACCTCCATTTACATTTTTCTAGTTTTAAATCTAGTATTTGTAAATGGAGGCTTTTTATCCCACCATCTTTAATTATTTTAATTTTTATCTTTCTTGTATTACTCCATCTCTATAAGCTTTTAACAGCATTTCCAAATCCTCAATATTCTCCTGTACAGCTCTTCCTATATCAGTATCAGCTACCAGCTTACGGCTTGTAAGGCTTTGTACTGTTTGTGTATGTGAAACAACATCTTTATCCGCAAGAATAACTTTTTCAACCGATTCAAATGGTTCGTGAGCAACAAGTACCAGCCCATGTGAATTATAGACAAGCGTATATCCTGCAATTCCAGTTACTTTTTGATATGCTTTCGAGAAGCCGCCATCAATAATAAGTAATTTGCCATTACACTTGATTGGAGATTCTCCATGCTTAACTTCAATTGGGATATGTCCGTTAATAATATGCGCATCATCTCCACTAAGTCCAAATTCCAGAAGAATTCTATTAACAATATCTTCATTGTTCATCATTGAATAGTAGAGATTCTTTGGCTCCTTATATGCACCTTTTTCTTCAACGAAATAACGTTCAAATGTCGTCATCTTATCTTTGCCATAGACAGGAGAGTTACGATGCTGCCATAAGAACCACATAGTATCCAGCCCGCGTTTCTTCTCCTCAGGACTCTTCGAATAATATCCCTTGCGCACATAGCTCTCTAATATATCATACAATTCTTTGCCAGCGTATTTTTTGCCAAACACTTCCACCTGAGTGAATGTGCCATCTGGATTCATTGGTACACAGCCATGATACAGAAGATTGCCATTATATACCTTATACAGGCTTCCTTTTGAAAGTAAAAATCTAATATGCTCCTGTAACTTATCGCAATTAACAAATGCATACGTAAGCCTATCCATTACCTCCTGTTCCAATGGAGATAACTCATATGGATTATTCCAGTCAATGGTTGGAAAATTCTCATCAAGAAGATCATATTCCTTTCCATCAATTATAACTTGTCCAAGCTTTGTATCAATCTTATCTAACAAAAGTCTATTATCCATCGCATACTCTGGATGACGTTTTATAATCTGGCCTTCAAGCTTTAGCTGCATTACTGTAATCGCCTTATGCATCTTCTCATCAAGCGCTACATCCCTCACATCATAATTGTCTTCCCGATAATCCAGACTAAAGCGCTCACATGAATCATTCGCATATACCTCCATTGCAAGACGCGCTAACGGCACAAGATTAATCCCATAGCTGTCCTCAAGAAGATTCAAATTACCATATTTTGCAGAAATTCTAATTACAGTACAGATAAGAGCAGGATTACCCGATGCAGCACCAATCCATGATACATCATGATTACCCCACTGTATATCCACAGAATGATGGTGCATTAAGGCATCCATGACCCTGTCAGGATAAGGTCCTCTGTCGAATATATCTCCAACAACATGTAGATGGTCTACGACCAGACGTCTAATCAGATTACATAATGCAATTACTAGTTCTCTAGCCCTGCCTGTTTCAATAACAGAATTAATTATTTCACTATAATACTGCTCCTGATCAACAACGCTTTCTCTTCCAAGTAATAATTCCTCAATAACATATGCGAAATCATCTGGCAAAGCCTTCCTTACCTTAGACCTCGTATACTTGAACGCTGAACGCTTGCACACGCGAATCAATTGATATAGTGTAACCTTATACCAATCCTCAATATCATCCCTTCCGCCAAGCAACTGTACAAGTTTCTGCTCAGGATAATATATCAATGTAGCAAGCGAGCGCTTTTCCTCAACACTTATCGAATATCCAAACTCTTCCTCTATCTTTCTGTTGATTGCTCCTGAACCATTCTTTAGAATATGTTGAAACTGCAGATATTCACCGTGAATATCCGTCATAAAATGCTCAGTTCCCTTTGGAAGACTTAATATAGCCTTAAGATTAATTATTTCCGTGGCGGCCGACGCAATTGATGGATACAATTTTGCCATGTTCTTCAGATACTTTAACTCCTGTTCCTCCATACTACCTCCTATTCTAGAAATTGTGCCATTATCTCATATAATTTCTGTGGTTCTATTGGTTTTGATAAATGTGCATTCATTCCGGCAGCCTTTGATTCCCTAATATCCTCTTCATATGCATTAGCTGTCATTGCAATTATAGGCATCGTCTTTACATCATTCCTGTCAAGACTTCTAATCTTTCGTGTTGCTGTATATCCATCCATAATTGGCATACGTATATCCATCAAAATCAAATTATAATATCCCTCTTCTGATTGAATAAGCTTGTCGACTCCAGCACTTCCATTCTCTGCCCATTCAACTATACAGCCTGACTTTTCAAGCAATCTTCTAGATATTTCAGCATTAAGTGGATGATCTTCACACAGCAAAACTCTCTTTCCATTAAGAATATCACTATGAACATCAAGCTCTTTCCTATCATTCTCAATTAATTTTTTAGCTTCATTTTCATCTATCATCTCAAAATTAAGATATATTGTAAATGCTGTTCCTGCTCCAACTTCACTATGAACCTCAATACGTCCTCCCATAAGTTCAACAAGACGCTTTGTAATCGCAAGTCCTAATCCAGTTCCAGCATACTTTGTTGTCATTGAGTTATGTTCCTGCTCGTAAGGCTTAAATAAACCATTATCAATGAATTCCTTGCTCATTCCTATGCCAGAATCCTCAATAACAAATTTATCATAATTAATTCCTTTTTCAGTCCTAATGCAATCATATGAAAAACATATTGTTCCACCATTAGGTGTGAATTTAATAGCATTTGACATGATGTTAACAAATATTTGTTTCAATCTTACGACGTCCATCTTTGCATATGTTGCCTCTGTAATATTAGAGAACCTTATATCAAGTTTGATTTCTTTCAGACTAGCATTAGGTTTTACCATATCAATCAGCTCTTCTATAAATTCTTTACAATTCACAACCTGATATTCAAGTTTCATCTTGCCAGTTTCTATTTTCTGTAAATCAAGTGTATCATTAATAAGACTCAGCATGTATTGTCCAGATGCTTCCATTTTATCTATATTATGATGCAGTTCTTCCACATCTTCACAGTCTTTTGACAACGCAGCCATACCTA
>CAZPHI010000009.1:31559-40229 GCA_964586425.1 uncultured Lachnospiraceae bacterium
ATACCTGTCATACTATTCGTTTTCTCATCCATATACACAAGTGGCTTTGTATTCCTGCTTTGTATATGGTGTACCTATAAGTATATCAAAATAATTCTTTAGCAGATTACTCTCAAACTCAGGTTCATACAAATTAATCTCAACTATTGCCTCACTAATCCTCATAGACAATATTCTTGTCTGGAAGTGCTGTCAATTCGCCCACCGTATATCCATAATGTTCATCGCAAAACTCATAATCCAGTTTACGGTCATCACTCTGCTGAACCGTTCCGACAATATCTACCTCATGATTATCAAGCATCGCAAGTGCATTAGACCATGTCTTGCAATCAACATATTCAAATTTCAAATTAGTATATTCCGATACCTTATTAAGATAATCTGCATCATAGCTGACGATTTTTCCAGATTCAATATCATCTTCAGAATAATAATCACCCATATAAAAATAAGCGACCTTAACTACTCTTTCATCATCAACCTTTGTTCCAACCAATGTTTCAGCACAAACCGTATAACATGGAATCAATATGACTAACAGCATCATTACACTTACAATAATATACATTGCCCGCTGTCTATTTCTTTTCATCTTAATATCTCCTTCAAGCATAGATATCTATTACATTTTTTTATTATACATTATATGACAATATATTACTAGAATAATGAGCGATTTAGTTATGAAGATTTCAGCTGCTATAATCACTGTTGTGGTAATGGCTGCTGTCACTAATTATTTTTGACAAAAAACCTATATAATGCTAAAATTATCTTTGATTTTTCACTTCAAACGGTCAAGAAAAGAGGATACTGTGACATGATATATTATAGTCTAACATTCATATTTTTGTTTCTGCCAATTGTACTTATAGTATATAATATTGTGCCAAAGATATTAAGGAATATTATACTTTTATTATTCAATATCGTATTCTTATGTTGGAACAAGCCAATATATATCTGTATTATCCTCTTTTCTATTATTTATAATTATGTAAGTGGATTATTGATTTGTAAATCACAAACTAATAATCATTCTTTTCTGTCAAAGTTTATTCTTATTATGTCTATAACGCTCAACATTGGGCTTTTATTTATGTTCAAATACAGCAGTACCTTAGTATCGTATATTAATTCGCTGCTAAGTACTAATATTCCTCTTTGTAATCACCTATGTCCTGTAGGTATGTCCATATTCACCCTTCAGGCAATATCTTATAACATTGATGTCTTCCGTAAGAAAGCTCCTGTTTCGCATAATATAGTTGACCTCGGATGTTTCATAACATTTTTCCCTCTTATGCTTGTAGGTCCTCTCCCATTATATAGAGATTTTGAACCAGCATTAAAAAAACGTACACTAGATTTTAAAACTTTTAGATATGGTTTCAAGAGACTTATTATTGGTCTATTTAAAATATTTGTTATTGCCGGCAATTTAGAGTATCTATGGAAACAAGTTGCATCAACCGAGACTTATAACCTCTCAGTACTAACCGCCTGGCTAGGAATTCTTGCTTTTACATTCCTAATCTATTTCTATTTGACTGGATACTCTGATATATCTATAGGCATTGCACGAATGCTTGGTTTTAATCTCAGTGAGAATTTTAAGCATCCATATTCAGCTACTAGCATAACTGATTTTTGGAAAAGATGGCATATATCACTTGTCGGATGGATTAAAGAGTATATTCTTAATCCTTTCAACAACAGACAGCGTTCTGCTTTTAAAATAATTGTATCTTTTTCCTTTTTTCTATTGTTAATTGGTATATGGTATGGATCCGGAATTAATTATATATTGTGGGCATTATATTCTGCTTTATTATTAATTATTGAAAAAGTATTTTGGGGAAAATATCTTAAGAAATTGCCTGCATTATTTACACACATATATACACTGTTTTTTGTAATAGTTGGATGGGCCATCTTCGCATTTGATAATATAGGATATATGATATCTTATATTAAAGTGATGTTTGGATTTAGCTGTGATGGATTTGTTAATTACAATTTCATATACCATTTTATGACTAATATTGTAATTATTATTATCTGTATACTAGCTACAATCAAATTCATACATTATAGGTGGTATAAAAATCTTCGTAATCATATGAATCATGGATTATACTGGCTTCAATGCATTCTATTGCTTATTATGTTTATGATATCCGGCTGTTATATGTTCATCAGAACATATAACACTTGTAATGAGTCTGCATCACAAGCGGATTTTTCAATAGATTCTCTCGTTTCCGGCGATTTTTCTATTTCCCTTGAGAAGTCTATTGTAGATAAACTTCCGATTAATAACTCGATTATCAAAGCCGATACAGCATTTCAACTATTAATTGGACGACGTGAAATTAATGGTGTGTATATATGTGACAATAACTACATGATTAATAGCTGGCTTCCATCAGATTATAACAGTAGCCAGTTTGAATCCAACATTGCTGCACTTAATCAATTCAGCAATGAACATTCGACAATTACTACATCTGTTATGATTGTGCCTACGATATCTTCTATTAATCCAGAAAAGCTTCCACTTGGAGCCATTAACGTTAATGAGAATATTCTATTAGACACTATATATTCTGAACTGTCTACTACAATTAACGCAGTAGATACCCGTGAGAATCTGCTTAATCATTCTAATGAATATCTCTATTATAAAACAGATAGCAGGTGGACCTCTCTTGGGGCATATTATGCATATGAAAGCTGGTGTAAAACGGGTTCAGACTCACCAGACCTTGACAATTACAGAATAACTAATGTTACCAATGCATACACTGGTAATCTTAGCTCTAAGATTATTAATTTTAATTCAATTACTGACAAAATCGATTTGTATTACGATAAGGATGCACCATATTACAATATAGCATATGATTATGGAACTTCTGAAAGCAACAGTATATATGATATGAATGCATTACTCGGCAATAATAAGTATGATGTCTTCCTTGAAGGCAATCACTCAGAGATAAGCATTCATACTAACGTTAAGAATGGCAAGAATCTCCTTGTAATTAAAGACTCTTATGCTAATTCATATATTCCATTTCTTTTGTCGCTATATGAAAATCTACATATAATTGATATTAATTACTTTGAGCAGAATGTAAGCTCATATATAACCACTCATAATATTACTGATAGCTTGATTCTTTATAATATTAAGGACTTTGCGCAATCAACATGCTTTACTAATATCAACTCTGCTCCTATTAATAATGAAACTGTTAGTGATACATATATTAACAATGATAGTTCATTGACTATTGAGCCAATTACAAAAGAATATTCAAAATATGTTTTTGTTGGAGATTCACGATATGTGGGAATGTCTAAGGTAGCAGATCCTTCTTCGAATGACACATTCATATGTATGAATGGTATGGGACATAATTACCTGGTTGAGCAGATGAACAATATTATTCTTGCATGTAATTCTAATACAGCATTAATTATTGGACTCGGAGTTAATGATCTCAACTATAATGCCTCTGCCTACATACAAACTATTAACAATATGGCTTCTACACTAAATTGTGATATATACTATATGCTCGTTAACCCTGTTGACGAACTTAAGGAACAGGGTACTGGCTATACAGTTACTAATCAGCGTATTGAAGCATTTAATGAAAAGCTTAAGAATGGACTTGTAAGCTCTATTAAGATTATTGATACAAATTCTTATCTTATTAAGAATGGTTTTGTAACCGTTGATGGACTACACTATAACCCAGAAACTTACAAAAAAATATATGATTATATAAAGAAAGAACTGGGTAATAAATAATAATTTATTTATTACCCAGTATATTCCTTATTCTTAATTTGATTATCTGAGGATCAATTGGTTTCTCAATCATATCAGCTGCGCCCATTCTAAGAACCTTTTCTTCACTTTGAGCATCACTTGTTATTACTACTATTGGTATGTCCTCGTATTTTCTTCTACTCTTCATATATTTTAGGACTTCATATCCATCAGTATCTGGCATATATAAATCTAGCAATACTATCTCTACTCGGTTTTCATATTCACTTAAGATGCTGAGTACTTCATTGCCATCCTTTGTTTCTACAACTTCATACTCTTCCTGAAATTCTAATTTTAGTGCTGTTCTAATGCTTTCTTCATCATCAGCAATTATCATAATCTTTTTATCTTTGATAGAATTAATATTTCTTGATATATGAACAACGTGTCTGCCCTTGCCGAATGTTTTCGCCTCATACAGAGCATCATCAGCCATTTTAAAGATATTATGATATAACATATTGCCATCAGAGACAGCCACACCTATGCTGCAGGAAAATCTCCATCCTGGTTCAAATTCTATTGAATGTACTTTTTCTAGCAATTCAATACAACGTCTTTCAATTGCATCCACACCATTAATATTGCACATCAGAACTGCAAACTCATCTCCGCCAACTCGTCCAAGCATATCATTGCTTCTAAATACGCTTGTTAAGATAGTTCCCATCTTAGTCAGCATCTCGTCACCCTTTTGATGTCCTAACTTATCATTAACCATCTTAAAATCATCAAGATCTATTATAAGTAATGCTGATGTAAGTGACTCTGATTTTCTGCTAAAATAATCCTGTACATTACTCTCAAACGTTCCTTTATTGAGTATTCCGGTAAGATAATCAATACTACCCTTTTCTTCGAGTTTTGATTGAACCATACCATTCTGTGTCCTTATTTTTAATACAATATACGCTATAATTAAAGAAAATATCAAGCCTACTATTGCATTGAATATAACCGGTAGTGCCTCTATAACTAACGGAAAGAAATTAGATGGTGTATCCGAATATGGAAATACATCTATAAACATTATAATCAATAAAAATAGTAGATAGAAGGCATAGCATATAAACTGTACAAAGCCTAATGATACCTCCTGTTTGTGTCTTGAAAGATGGAATGCTGCCACACCAAACAAGAGTAAAACAGGTATCATCATAAGATATTCTGGTGTAATATGCCAATCGCTTAATACAATTGGTGTAACTACCATCAATATAATATATGCAATTGTTGTAAATATGACTACTTGCCGCAATATTAATATATTAGTTTCCTTAACCTGCTGCTTATATTCACTAAAATAATCTTTCATCTTTCTAAGCTGCTGTATTAAAGGCATATATAATCACCACGCATTCTTCATTTGTATTTTAGATATTATTTTGACTCTTACTGCTGTGATTTTGCTTTTTCAATCTCTTTATTAAGTGCCTCAACAACTATCTCATAACTTTCTTTAACAGGTGGAAGTAATTCAGGTGTTTTCTCAAGGCTGTGGCTTCTTAATTCTTCTACAAGAGGAATTAATTCCGCATGTAAAGTAACAAGACTCAATGTTCCACTAACACCTTTTAAGGCATGCGCAGCTTGAAATGCATCCTCAACATTAGCTTTTTCAATTGCTTCTACCATCAGCTTGTAATGCTCATCTTCTGGAAATGTGAGTAAAAACTTCTCATATATATCCTTATTATTGTTAAATCTTCTCATACCTTCGTTAACATCAATTCCCGCTTTAGATAACAGATATCTATTCATAATCGCAAAATCCTCCATGTAATATTATTTATGCATTTTCTCTTTCTTCAAAAGCCTTCTTAAGTGTTTTATACAATACATCTGTCTCAATTGGTTTAGCAATATGTCCATTCATTCCTGAATTAAGTGCAGCTGTAACATCCTGTGAGAATGCATTAGCTGTCATTGCATAAATTGGTACGTTCTTTGCATCTTTCCTTACGCTTGCACGTATCTCTGTAGCCGCCTCATAACCATTCTTATTAGGCATATTAATATCTAGAAGAATTGCATCAAATTCATTCAACTGCGAATTTGCAAATATATCTACAGCCTGTTGACCATCCTCCGCACATACTACTTCAATACCTACCATATTGAGAAGTCTTACTGCAACCTCCATATTAAGGACTACATCTTCTGCTACTAGTACTTTACGACCTTTAAAATCATAATTTTTATCTGGTGTATTTTCTTCTTCAAGCTTATCATAATCTTTATTAGAAATTCTTGTCAGAATATTGAATACCGATGACTGGAACAGTGGTTTAGGAATAAAATAGTCTGCTCCTGCTTCTCTTCCCTGACTTTCAACTTCATTAAGATCATATGCCGAAACAATAATTACAATTGTATCATCGCCAAAGATTTCTCTAATCTGCTGTGTTACTGTTACGCCATCCATATCCGGCATCTTCCAGTCAACCAAGACGATATTATATGGTTTTCCAGCATCATCAGCTTCACCTAACAATTCCAATGCTGCCTCTCCGCTGGTTACATGATTATGCTCAACTCCTAATCTTTCAAGCAGAACTTCCGCATATTCACATGACTCTTCATCATCATCTACTACCAGAGCTTTGATATCACTAAACGTCTGCACGCTGACTCGCTTCTGTTCTTCCTGTTTTACCTTTTTGAATGGTACATCAACTGTGAATGTTGAACCTACATTCTTCTCACTCTCAACTTGAATACTGCCGCCCATAAGCTCAATAAGATTCTTGGTAATAGCTAGTCCAAGTCCACTTCCGCCATGCTTTCTTGCAGTAGTTGCATCCTCCTGCTCAAATGGAGAAAACAGTCTTCTTTTAAGGTCGTCACTCATACCACATCCTGTATCTGATACAACAAATCTAATATGAACTGCATCTAAAGACATTGAACTCTGAATTACAAGCACTCCAATATTGCCGCCTGCGGGTGTGAATTTAACTGCATTAGACAAAAGATTCATAAGAATCTGGTTAACTCTCAATGAATCGCCAACCAACGTCTCTTCAGTTACACCCTTCATCTTCATCTCAAAAGTAATACCCTTTTGTTTGGACTGCTGATAGAATACTGTTGTTATGGAAGAAAGCAGTTGCTTGAAATCAAACTCAGCAGAAGCTATCTTTAACTTACTATTCTCAATTGCTGACATATCAAGAACATCATTAATTATTCCTAATAACAGCTTAGATGAACTATCAACCTTCGCAAGATATTCCTTCATCTTATCAGGAGAATTAATATCCATCTTCGCAAGCTCAGTCAAACCAATTATCGCATTCATAGGTGTTCTAATCTCATGACTCATCTGAGCAAGGAACTGACCTTTTGCAGCACTGGCTGAATTCGCCTGTTCAATTGCGACTGCCAGCTGTTCATTCTTATCCGCTACAATCTTGTAATTACGCTGCTTTGTAACCATAACCGAACATAACAATACAATTACCGCAACTATACATAAGAGAATTATTATTATAAATGCTTTGTACTGATATACGAAATCGCCTAAAGTATATTCATATCGATTATTCGAAGTATAGTCAAGTATATATGAATTAATCTTATCATCACTAAGCTGATTAATTCCCTTATCAATTATAGAAATAAACATACTATTTGAAATAAGAGGATTATCTGATGCACTAAGTCCCTGTTCTACTACCGCTACAGAACACTCTATAATATCATCCTTTGTCTGAACAATTACCATATTTTTATATAATGGTTTAGAAAGATATGGATCAATAATATAACGTTCCCCATATACAACATCAGCCTGTCCATTATCAACAGCTTCAAATGCATCCTCTATTGATTCATATTGTTTAACTTCAGCATTAGGATAGCTTTCCTTAAGCATATCAACACAACTAATACCTAATGCATCCGTAGCTATCTTAAATGAACTCATTGAGCCAATCTGTGTTCCAGGTTGTGTAACGAATACATTATTAAGCTCCTGATAGCCCTGTGACTTTATCAAAGTATCATTGCCAATCAATTTATTACTTCCATAATTTGCAATTACCTGAATACTATTGTCCCTGAGATACTCATCATTAATTTTATCCTTATCAAGTGCTATATACTTAAATCTTAATCCGAGAGACTCCGATATATTATCCATTATCTCCCTTACAATTCCCTTGAATTCGCCATTCTCATCCGTGTAAGATATTGGTTTTTCATTAGTAACATATCCAACATTGATTTCTTTCATTGACTCTATATACTGAGTCTCAAGATAAGTAACATGTGTACTGTCATATATTGGAAAATATCTGCTTATCAATTCACTTTGAAATCCAGGTTCTTCAACCATGATATTAAGCATAGCCTCGTCAAGCGAAGCAAGCAAATCACTATTTCCTTTTTGAGTTATGTAATATACAGGCATTGGTGAATACCAGCCTAATAATTTTAATTCGGGAGAAGCAAACATTATATTCGTAACTATTGCATCAACTTTACCATCCAGTAAAGCCTCACCCAGTTCAGTAGTATTATTATAATATTCCAGCTTAGGATTAAGATTATTGTTGATTCCATACTCACTAATGAACTTCTCTGCAAATGTTGAACCTGTAACACATCCTAACGTCTGTTTATTAATTGCATCAAAATCCTCATATAAAAGATCATCTCTTGATGCCTTAGTATATATTGCAGCTGATTCTATACCCATATTAACAGCCGCATAATCATACTGTTCAATCAGATAGTCTTTTGCCTGTGCAGGCGCAATCATATCAATCTTGCCATCATCTAAGAACTGTAGGGCCTCAACCCAGTTAGCACACTTT
>CAZPHI010000009.1:40329-53059 GCA_964586425.1 uncultured Lachnospiraceae bacterium
ATCAATCTTGCCATCATCTAAGAACTGTAGGGCCTCAACCCAGTTAGCACACTTTACATACTCATATTCCCAATGTGTCTTCTGCGCGATTTTGTTAAGATATTCAACATTGTAACCCGCAGCATGACCATTATTATCCCAATACTGAAAACTACCAAGGTTAAATATTCCGATACGTACTTTCCCCAAGGTCTCACTATTACCAGATGAAGCAACAACATCAGATGATGTTATCTCGCCAAATCCGGTAACTCCAGCATATATACTTCCTAACGAATTCATCATTAGTATCATACATAAAGTAATAATAGTCAGGACTTTCTTGTACTTTTTGCATTTCTCCATAAAAAGTCCTCCTTTATTTACGTATTTATATAGTAATTATTATAACATAAATTCAAAATATACATCAACAAATTGAGGCTGTTATTATCGCACAAACCAAGTCCGTTTTCTCTATATTTTAATGATTTTTCGCAATTCTTTTATATCATTAACAATGTATGTTGCTCCTGCCTCTTCTAGTTCTTCTCTTGAGCCATATCCATACAATACTCCCAAGCAGTCCATTCCTACCGCTTTTGCACCGTATACATCATATTCTCTGTCACCAATCATAAGCGATTTTTCAGGGTCTATACAGCATTTATCCATAGCATATCTGATAACAGCTTCTTTCGTATTACGTTTTTCATCCATTGTGCTTCCGGCAATAAAATCAAAATACTTCGTCAAATCAAAATGCTCAAGAATTCTTTCTGTGAATTTATATGGTTTTGAAGTAGCAACTATCATCTTTTTCCCACTTTTTCTAACATCTGAAAGCAGCTCTTCAATGCCATCATAGACTTCATTCTCAAACAAACCTGTAACACTAAAATATTCCCTATAATATTCAACACAAATTAATGCATCCTCTTTGCTCATATTAAAGAAACGCATAAAGGAATCAATTAGTGGCGGGCCAATGAATGGATATACCTCGCTCCTATCTTTAAGCTCAATTCCGAACTTTTTCAGTGCATAGATAACTGAATTAGTTATTCCAAGTCCAGAATCCGTAAGTGTACCATCCAAATCAAATAATATGTATTCATAATTCTTTTTAACTGTTGTCATTGCTTTCTCCCATATCATGCGGCTTCTGCCATATACTATCTATATTGTATACTTCTGCTTCATCTTATCGACCTGATCCTCATTCTTAAGAATGCTGATTTTACCGAGGTCATATGTCTTTCCATTACTCTGAAGATATCTATATGCAATCATAAAAGTAACATCATCGAATGATGTCATGAAGGTATTATTAATATCTCCAAGTATGTCATCAAGTGAAAATTCATCTCTCTTGCCAATATACCTGAATATCTCATCAAACGAATCAAACACGATCTTCTGCATAAGATAGAAATCACTTGATATATTCTGAACCTTGAACACATACATATACGCTCTAAGCCATGCCGTATTACCAGAGAACCACTGGTATATACTCTCGTACTTCATATTCATTGCAGCGATCTCCATCTTCCAGCTTGCTGACATATATGATGAATCAACAATTCTCTTTATCTCCTCATCTGTCAGGTACAAATCATTCTTCTTGCTAAATGCTGCTACAATATTACGTCTCTTTTTATTTGATTTAGGCAAAGCATTCATTGCTTCCTGCATTACACTATTAATATCTGAACCGGAAGCTGTATTATTAGCGTTATTAAAACTACTATTACTGCCACCAAGTCCCATAATACGCCTTTTAATCTTTTTATATATTGTTCCTGCAAAAAAGATTCCCACCGCAAGCACTATGAATGGCATAAAACTAAACGAAAAAGAAATTCCCGTAGCAAACATAATAGGTATCAAAAACATAAAAAACTGAATAGCAATCATGAATGCAACGACACTTGATATACCTTTAAACATTGCACTTTTTCTCTGGTCTTTATCAGTATTCTTAAAAACTCCAAAAATAATAAGTATAATTATAACCTCTATCATATCTTCCTCCTTATCAGCAATTACGCCGACTTTATCATTCTCTCGTTCTGGTCAAAATCTCAATTAATGTATAAATAATTCTGCAATGAATACAACCATACAGCATATAACAGATACTTTAAATAGACTATTCAGGCACCATGCTGCAATTATTCCGACCACCAACGCAAGCAACCCTGATATTGGGCTTGATGTAGCCTCGATAATAGCTGGGAATGTCATTACTGCAAGTGTAACATATGGCACATAAAATAAAAATGATTTTATGAACTTATTCTTTATTTCCTTTCTAATTAATGTAAGCGGCAACACTCGAAGTAAATAGGTAACGCCTGCCATAACCAGAATATAAATATAGGGATTACGCTCCATCTTTATCTGCCCCCACTTTCTCCTTAGCATCATCTTCATCAGCATCATCTACTGGAAATAGTATTGCAGCCAATGCAGATATAACAACTGTAAGAATTATTATTTTTACACCAGAAGAAATCCCTGCAAATACCGGAATTCTCGCAAATGCAAAGCTTGCTGCCATCGATAATAACACCAATACTCCAAGAACTTTATTCTTTCTGGCCGGTGGAATAATTATTGCTAAGAACATTCCATATAATCCGACACTTAAGGCACTAACTATTCCAGCTGGCAGAATATTACCACAAAGCACTCCCAGATAAGTTCCACCTGCCCAGCCTGGAGCCGCCACAACAATTACACCATATGTATAGAACGGATTAAGCTTTCCCGGTCTACTAATTGACACACCGAATATCTCATCTGTTACATCCGTTCCTATCAAAAGCCTGTGCCATATAGAAGTATCCTGCCCCAGCTTCTGACTCAATGCACATGACATCAACACGTATCTTACATTAGCTACGAATTCCATAACCGCAAGTTCCAGGTAAGTTCCACCTGCAGCCATTACGGTAAATGCTGCAAACTCTCCAGCAGATGCGTTAGTCGTCAAGCTGGCAAGGAAGGCCTGGAATGCTGTTAATCCAGCATTCTTAGCTGCAATTCCCAATGAGAAAGAAACCGCCAGATATCCAAGAAATATAGGAAATCCAGCTTGCATTCCATTCTTAAACTCTTTCGCCTTATTATTAAACATTAGTACATCTCCAAAACCTATAGATTAATATCCAATTCAACAGGGCAATGATCAGAGCCCATAACCTCTGTATGAATTTTTGCATCTTCAATTTTTTCTTTAACATCCTCTGATGTAAGGAAATAATCAATTCTCCATCCAGCATTCTTCTCTCTTGCCTTAAACATATATGACCACCATGAATACATATCAGTTACATCCGGATATTTGAATCTGAATGAATCAACAAATCCAGCATCAAGAAGTTCTGTCATCTTCTCTCTCTCCTGGTCAGTAAATCCCGCATTCTTATGATTGCTCTTAGGATTCTTAAGATCTATTTCCTGATGTGCAACATTCATATCACCACAAACTATTACAGCCTTCTTTTCCTTTAGCTTTAATAGATATTCTTTAAATGCTTCTTCCCATGTCATTCTATAATCAATTCTTGTTAGCTCTCGCTGTGAGTTTGGAGTATACACAGTAACCATATAAAAATCAGCAAACTCAGCAGTAATTATACGGCCTTCCGTATCATGCTCTTCTATTCCCATACCATAAGTTACAGCAATAGGTTCCTCCCTTGTGAATAACCCAGTTCCAGAATATCCCTTTTTAACTGCATAATTCCAGTACTGATGGTATCCCTCCAGCTCTAATTCCAACTGACCTTCCTGCATCTTACTTTCCTGAATGCAGAATATATCAGCATCTATACTATTGAAAAAATCCATGAATCCCTTCTGCATACACGCACGGATTCCATTAACATTCCATGATATCAGTTTCAAATTACACACCTCCATATTAAATTCACGCTTTACTATTATACACAAAAAGGACCTGTGTAACAACCTCTGGTTACACAGGTTAGAAAAAAACTTTTTACTATTCTCCCTAATTGCGAGATTATTTACCCGTATAATCTCTATTACCCTACTCCCTGTTTTGACCTCTTAATAATTAATTTTACCTTTACAAATGCTTTATCTATGGTAAACTGTATAAGAGATTATAATGAATCAACAACAGATATCTTATTTTAATCCAAAAAGGTTAATAACCAACTGGATTACATACAATATATCATAGAGAGGTGTTAATAAAAATGGGTAAAAAAGCTACGAAAGCTGCTGATAATATATTCTATATTGCACGTTACGAAGCAGCCAAAGATAATGAAGCATTTGCAAGCCGCGAAGGTGCTTCTGATATAGTCAATATCGACCGAACAAGACTAGCTAATATAGAGCTTGGCAATACTTCCCCATATCCTGATGAAGTAAAAAGCATGGCTGAAGCTTACAATATGCCGGAATTATGTAATTCCTATTGTGCTAACCAGTGTCCAATCGGTCAGGGTACAATTAAGGAAGTTAAGATGGATGATTTTGATCGTCTTTCATTAAAAGTTCTTGGATCATTAAAAGACATTGATGCACTTAGAATGTCACTTATTGCCATCTCAGAAGATGGAATAATAGATATCAGTGAACAGCCCGAATTCAACAAGATTCTCGATTCACTGGAAAAGATTGCTACTAACGCCAATGCATTAAAGCTTTGGGCGGCAAAGAATATCAAATTCAAAGAAGACTAATATAATAATTTCTAATATGAAACAGCCCGCCAGAAAACTGGCGGGCCGTCCCATATTGATCGATATACGTCCTAATACTGAGGGAGTACTTATATAAAATAACCTTTTTCTTTAATAATGTCAACTACTTCTTTAACATATCTTTCACATAATTCAAGACTTGATGCCTCTACCATTACACGTACCAAAGGCTCCGTTCCTGACTCACGTACAAGAATTCTTCCATCTTCCCCAAGCTTATTAGCAACCGCTTCCACTGCTGCCTTAACATCAGGGTCATTCTGAGCTGCTGTCTTATCAATAACTTTAACATTAGTAAGCTTCTGAGGATATATTGTAACAGGTAACGCTAATTGACTAAGTGTCTTTTTACGGCTAATCATAACCTCCATCATCTTAAGAGCTGTAATAATACCATCTCCAGTTGTGGCATATTTACTGAATATAATATGTCCTGACTGTTCGCCGCCAATTCTATATCCATTTTCTGACATACATTCGTATACATACTTATCTCCAACAGCAGTCTTAGCATAATCAATTCCTGCTGCGTCAAATGCTTTATAAAGTCCAAAGTTTGACATAACTGTTGTAACAACTGTGTTGCCAATAAGTTTGCCTCTCTCTTTCATGTAACATCCATAGATATAAAGAATCAGATCACCATTAACCACATCACCATTCTCATCTACGCAAAGACATCTGTCTGCATCTCCATCAAAAGCAAAGCCAACATCCAAGTGTTCTCTCTTAACAAGTTCCTGTAGACTTTCAATATGTGTACTTCCGCAGTTCGTATTAATATTAGTTCCATCAGGCTCATTATGTATCACATATGTCTTAGCTCCAAGTGCATCAAATATACTCTTAGCTAATGTCCATGCGCTTCCATTAGCAGCATCAAGACCAACTCGTATTCCCTTAAATGAATGAATTGCAAGTGACATAAGATAACCCATATATCTATTACGTCCAGCTGCATAATCAACTGTACAGCCAATACGCTCCTTTAATGCGAACGGAATCTCTCCCATCTCACCATCAAGGTATTTTTCAATTTCACCAATGACATCTTCGCCCATCTTCTCGCCATTAGCATTAATAAGCTTGATACCATTATCATAGAATGGATTATGACTTGCAGAAATCATAATTCCACAATCAAAATCCTCCGTTCTTACAACATAAGATACACTTGGAGTTGTAGTTACATGAAGAAGATATGCATCCGCTCCTGATGCTGTAAGACCTGATACTAATGAGTATTCAAACATATAACTACTTCTTCTTGTATCCTTACCAATAATAATCTTTACTTTATAGTTCTCTTCCTTACCCTGTGCATAATACCATCCAAGAAAACGACCAATCTTATACGCATGTTCAACCGTCAAATTAACATTAGCTTCTCCACGAAAGCCGTCGGTACCAAAATATTTACCCATGATTTTATCTGCTCCTTCTTAATATCCATTAGGATTATTGCTCTGGAATCTCCATGAATCCTCACACATCTTCTTCAAGTCTCTCTTAGCTACCCATCCAAGTTCTTCTTTTGCAAGACTCGCATCTGAATAACACTCATCAATATCGCCAGCTCTTCTTGGTTTAATCTGATATGGAATATTCACACCTGTTGCAGCCTCAAAATTCTTAACAATATCTAAGACGCTGTATCCATGTCCAGTTCCAAGATTATATATCTTAAGCCCTGGATTACTTCTAATCTTATTAATAGCACATACATGGCCTTCCGCAAGGTCGCATACATGTATATAATCTCTTACACCTGTTCCATCAGGAGTATCATAATCATCGCCAAACACACCTAACTGCTTAAGTTTTCCGACCGCAACCTGTGTAATATATGGCATAAGATTATCAGGGATTCCATTAGGATTTTCGCCAATAAGACCACTCTCATGCGCACCAATTGGGTTAAAATATCTAAGAAGAATTACATTCCACTCATTATCCGCCTTCTGGATATCTGTCAATATCTGTTCAAGCATAGACTTTGTCTGACCATATGGATTAGTAATCTCACCTTTTGGGCATTCTTCTGTAATCGGTATAAATGCTGGTTTTCCATAAACCGTAGCTGATGACGAAAATACAATATTCTTCATATTGAATTTTCTGCATACCTCTAATAATACTAAAGTACCTGATATATTATTCTTATAGTATTCTAATGGTTTTTCAACAGATTCTCCTACCGCTTTCAAACCCGCGAAGTGAATACATGCTTCAATCCCTTTATTTTCCTCAAACACTTTTGTCATTCCAGCTTCATCCGCAATATCTAACTCATAGAAAATAACTGGTTTTCCAGTGATTTGTTCAACTCTCTTTAATGATTCCTTGCTTGAATTACAGAGATTATCTACAACAATTACATCTTCTCCAGCTTTCTGTAATTCAATAACCGTATGGCTTCCAATATATCCAGCTCCACCTGTTACCAATATACTCATGCTTCATTTTCCTTTCTTTGCCTGCTTTTATTAACATATTCTTCAAACTTCGTCACTAATATCTCCATTCCTCCGGCACCATATGGAATTGCCACAAGAAAATACGGAAGTATATATTGGGACTTTCCTTCCCATAGAAGATGGAATAAAAATCCACCAATTACTATAATGGCAAGAATACCTTCCGTAGTCGTCATATTCTTACGATTAACTATCATATAGACCGCTGCGCCAAGCCATACTATAAACTGATAATAGTTCATGAATCCCACTATTATATCGTGCATTTTCCCTGTATATATGCTCTGAGTTACTGTCGATATCTCACCAATATGATTATCAACACAATTACTTTCCCATATAGACATATATGTCGGCTCAGTCCACTGATATGCTATCTTTCTGCCAAAGAACTTAACAGCCTTACCCGGATTAGTTACATATGTATGAATTGAATCCATAAGATTCTCTGCTGCCGCCTTAGATGTAGCCTTACTATCATAATCATTCTCAGCATATGTTTCCAACGTATAGGCATTATATGAGCCTTCGCCAAACCAGCCTTCCTGCAAACCCATTGCAAACCAGCATATCTTAGGTACACCCTCTCCAACTGCAATTCCTGACACATTCGTATAATAAAGCTTTAAACCTGCAAATCCTAATGTATTCGCAGCTACCATAATTACCATAAAAACAATTGGAATGACTTTTCTATTCTTTATTGCATGCATCAAAAGAACAATTAACATGGCAATCATAATAATTGAATAATTACTCTTAAGCAAAATTGCAATTACTATAGATATTACAGCAATAATAACATATCTTATTTTGTCTGTATTCATATACTTTAACTGCATATGTACCGCAATCAATGCGAATGCCAGCCCAATAAGATTACCATACACATATGTTGCAAAAAACATTGCGCAAAGTGCACCAAATAGCATAATTCCTGTCATCTTTTTTGCTTTTTCATTCTTTAACACATACACTGATATATTGTACAATTCTACCATAATAAGGCTGACGGCAAAGCAATTGATTAACTCAATAACCATATAATTCTTGCCGAATATTGTATAGCATATCTGTATAAATGCTACAATCCCCAGCTGGTACGGATAATCGAACAGGTATCTTCCCCTTCCAAGGGCTCCATAATTACCCTCCATAAATTCCTGTGCATATTTAGACACATAATATCTGTCAGCTACAGGATAGTTTCTCGACATCATAATCCAGAAAACCGATATTACAAAACTATACACAGCCAATATATAGACTAAGTTCTTAGCAGATATTCTTTCTATATGATATCTGTTATCAAGCCAGCGTAAAACAAACACATTAATAACAAGTAACAGTGTAAGAATCAAAAAATCATCAATTCGAAACTGCGGATGTTCTGCATAAGTTTCATCAAAATATGTGGATAAAACATAACATGACAGAGTGATAACAGAAAACAACACTATTGAAATCCAAACTACAATACCTCTAGCAGCTTTATCGCCCCAATCCAAAATCTTAGTTAATTTAGTATTCATTATTCCTCAATCTCCAAGCGTTAATAATTTATACATGTGTTACAATGCACTCACAAGTTCCTTTAATAACAATATTACGCTTTCCAGCTTGAACGAAAAAGCTCTCGCCAGCCTTAAACTCATAATGTGCTTTATCAGCCTCAATTGTACCATTACCTGAAAGGAAAAGTACTGATACAAACGATGTTTCATCTACAGCAATCTTTGCTTCATCATGAATATCATACTTGAAGCATTCAAAATACTTACACTGTACAAGCAGAGTCTGACTAAATAATTCATTCTCTTCTAGAATCTGTCCACAGCTTGTATCTTTAACAAATGCATGCGTATCAACAACATCAAGTGCTTTCTCAAGATGTAGTTCTCTTGGATTTCCGAATTTATCTCGTCTGTCATAATCATACATACGATAGGTACTATTAGAATTCTGTTGGATTTCACATATCAATATACCCGCGCCAATTGCATGAATAGTTCCTGCTTTAACGAATACTACATCGCCCTTTTTAACCTTCACTTCATTAAGCACATCTATGATTGTATTATTCTCAACTCGTTCTTTTATCTCTTCTTTGCTAATATCCTGTTTTAGTCCACAATAGAGGCTTGAACCTTCTTCACAGTCTATAACATACCACATCTCATTCTTTCCATATTCACCCTCAACTTCAAGTGCATACTCATCATCTGGATGAATTTGAATAGAAAGAGCCTGCATAGCATCTATGAACTTGATAAGAACAGGAAAACAATCCATAGCTTGGCACTTCCAGCCCCAAGCTTCCTTACCAATCATATTCAGGTACTCATTAAAAAGCATTCCTTTGTATCTTCCAACTGCGATACGGCTTTGTCCATCTGGATGTGCCGATAACTCCCAGCTTTCTCCGATAATATCATAGTCACACTTCTTGCCAAATACTGTTCTTAGCTTAGTTCCACCCCAAAGATTATCCTTGAATGCCGGATCAAGCTTAATCATTGGCAGCATCTTACTTCGTTTTGCAACCTTATTATCGTTTCCATATATACGAACCATATCGGACTCTACAAGACGCTCACCTATACCAACTTCAATAATAATAACATTCTCATCGGTATTGTTAGCAACCTTGTGTTTCATTCCAACAGGAACATACACGCTTTCATACTTATGATAATCTCTTGTATCATCTTCAAGAGTGATTGTCGCTACACCCTCAACGACTGACCAGTGCTCACTTCTGAATTCATGCTGATGAAGATTCATTGATAATCCAGGGAATACTGTAACCTTCTTCACGCGATATCCATCTGAATAGCTTAGAAGCTCATGAGTTCCCCACTCTCTATATGAGAATCTATTGTAATCGAAGAACGCCTCATACTTTCCATGATTGTTATTAATAATATCCTTGATATTATCAACCGACTCCTTCTTAGACACATAGACTGCATCTTCAGTGTTAACTACAATAACATCATTCAAATCATTTGCAACAACTAACTGGCGATCTGCTCTATTGATTACAGATACATTGTTACACTGATTTTCAATAATTCCAATTGAATCCTCTTGATTCTTGAAATCAACCATATCAGTAACTGTACCAACATCACGCCACTCAAACTCTATCTCAATTACTTTTGCTTTCTGTGTCTTCTCAAATATTGCACTCTCAATACTCTGCGCTGGAATAGTCTCCATTAGAGCCTTATTGAATGTTACTATTGTATTGGCTGCAAAGACTTTTCTCTTAGCAACAATACATGCACGATATATCTCTATGCAGTTTTTTCTAAGTTCATTCAGGAAATCACCAGCTCTAAACAGGCAGATGCCCGTATTCCACATATAATCCCTGTTATCTATGAATTCCTTTGCCTCTTCAACACTTGGTTTTTCTACAAATCCAGTAACCTTCTGACCTGTATGTCTAATATAACCATAATTGGTCACTGGTTTTGTAGGTGCTACACCAAATGTTACAAGGCTTCCATTCTTTGCCATCTCTTTGCCAAGAAGAACATCAGTCTGATAGCCCTTACCACCAATTATATTATCAGATGATACTACAAAGATAAGCTCCGACTGATTACAAAACATACATCCTAGTGCAACTGCTGCTGCAGTTCCTCTCGGAGTACCCTCTAAAAGAATTCTGTATCTTAAGCTTTGGAACGCCTTCATCTGACCTTCTACTATATTCTTGTATCGTTCATTTGTTATAATAATAAATTCATCGCAAAAAGTCATATTTCTTACAACAGTTTCCTGTAATAAAGAACGACCTTCTTTGATATTCATAAATTGTTTTGGATAATATTTTCTGGACAGAGGCCATAAACTGTCACCACTACCTCCAGCCACTATTAAACATTTCATTAGATAAGATTTACCTCCATCTATTCTGATTTAACAGCACGTTTACTCATACTGTTTCTAATGATACCCCATATTTGATGAACAATCAAGCTAATTAGTATTGGTACTGTAAGTCCAACTACAAGGTATGCAAGAAACCACCCATGTTCATTATAGAGAACTGGGAACGCTGCAAGATAATACATCTCTTTATGATAGATTATAACCTGCAGGTATGTAATAATCTTGAACGACAGCAGATGCAGGAACAAGATGCTGATTGTGTGCTGTCCAAGATAACAGAATACATTCTTAATCCATGCACACATTACTTTTGATAATGCGTATACCAGGCACCACCCCGCCAATGTACAAATCAAAAGATATGCCGGATTCGTAATAAGATTAATATCAATTGCAATATATCCAAACTGTCTAAAAACAATAAGTATGATTGGACATATAATTATCGCTGTAACACAAACCCATGTCTTTGAGAACAGTGTCTCAAACCAGTCTCTATCAAGTTTTAGCCATCCGTTCTTCATAACCACACCTAAGTGATATATCACATATACTGAAAAGCAAGATGAAAGATTGTTTGGAAGTTGAATCTGCTTAGCAGATAGATACCATCCAATGCCTGTTGTGAATATGCATAGTATGAACTGCTGCGCCATAACACAATCATATATCTTTTTATTCTTAAATGTTGTATCTGCACTTTCAGCTTCTTTTCTGCCTTCTATTCCTGTTTCTATTCCTGTTTCTATTCCGGCGAATCCCAGACTTTTCTTGCAGAACACATGAACTGCAAGCTGTTTAAAAACATATGATGTAATTGCATAACCTATGGCTACAAGAAACAGTAATCTCAAGAACCATGAGGCCATAGCCATCTGTTCACTTCCACCAAACAAAAGAATTCTAACCAATCTTCCAGGAATATCTTGTAATGTAAGATAATTAGTAAGTCTTATATCTTCACCGACCCCAGCCTGTACAAACAACGGATTATTACTATAGATATTAAGATATACAAACAGATTATTAAGCAACAAATAGCCTATTCTCCAAGCAATATACACAAGATAAAGTGTCTTTAACCTCTTAACCGTCAGTTTCCATATATCTTTTGGTGTTTCTGAATGCTTCATACTATAGCAATATCCTGATGAGAATATAAATAATGAAATCAGAAACAAGGTATTATATGAATCATATTGAAATGGCAATCCTCCATGTCCTAAAACCACAAGTGAGATACCAACACCTTTTATTATATCAATAGAGCTATTTCTCTTACTACTTTGCACGTTTTATATCCTCCAAATCACATACAATTAATCATATCGTAATGTCTATCTTAACAATTCTCTTAATAATTGTCTTAATGTCTATCTTATTATTTGCCGTCTCCACCGACTCCATCACCACCATTAAGTCCATATCCACTTACTATATCTCCAAATTCCGTTGAAGCAGCAAACATATTGAATACACTTGTTCTTGACTGTCCATTAGAATTCATATATGACACCCATCCATTAAGCGTATCTAAATCTTCACATTCTCTTCCCATGAAAGTTCTATACAGCATCAATGTCACAATACATCTTAAGGTAATAACGATAAGCTAGCGCATAT
>CAZPHI010000010.1:0-36723 GCA_964586425.1 uncultured Lachnospiraceae bacterium
GTGATTTCTTGAAATTAGTACTTGACAGGAGGTCACTTCATAACAGAAAGGTAAACACATTGAAATTTGAAGAATTAGGTATTGATGAAAAGATTTTACACGCAATAGAAGATGTGGGATTTGAAGAGGCGTCTCCAATTCAGGCTCAGTCTATTCCAGTGGTATTAGAAGGAAAAGATATTGTTGGACAGGCGCAGACAGGAACCGGAAAAACAGCAGCTTATGGAATCCCAATGATACAGAATATTGATCCAAAGGATAAACATATCCAGGCGGTTGTATTATGTCCAACCAGGGAACTTGCAATTCAGGTTGCAGAAGAGATACGTAAGCTTGCGAAGTATCATACAGGAATTAAAGTTCTTCCTATATATGGAGGACAGGAAATTGTTAAGCAGATTAAATCACTTAAGACGGGAGTACAGATTGTTGTAGGTACACCTGGACGAGTTATGGATCATATGAGAAGAAAGACTGTAAAATTTGACAACGTCAATATGGTAATTCTTGATGAGGCTGATGAGATGCTTAATATGGGATTCAGAGAGGATATGGAAACTATTCTTGAGGGAGTTCCAGAAGAAAGACAAACTGTAATGTTCTCAGCAACTATGCCACAGGCTATTATGGAAATCGCTAAGACATTCCAGAATAATCCACAGATTGTTAAGGTAGTAAGAAAAGAACTTACAGTTGATAATATTGAACAGTATTATTTTGAGGTTCGTTCAAAGCATAAAACAGAGATTTTATCTAGATTAATTGATATATATAATCCTAAATTATCAGTTGTATTCTGTAATACAAAGAGGATGGTAGATGAACTTATATCTGATCTTAAGGGTAGAGGTTATTTTGCAGATGGTATTCATGGCGATATGAAGCAGGTTCAAAGAGACCGAGTTATGAATGACTTTAGAAAAGGCAAAACAGAAATCCTTATTGCAACAGACGTTGCTGCTAGAGGTATTGATGTAGATGATGTTGATATTGTATTCAACTATGATCTTCCACAGGATGAAGAATATTATGTTCATAGAATTGGAAGAACAGGCAGAGCCGGACGTTCTGGCAAAGCATTTTCCTTTATATATGGAAAAGAAGTATATAAGCTTAAAGATATAGAAAGATATTGCAAGACTAAGATTATTGCTAAACCAATTCCATCACTTAATGATGTTAAGAACACAAAGTTTGATAAGATGTTTGAAGAAATCAAGAAGGTAATTGAAGAAGATAATCTTGCTGACATGATTGAGATGGTTGAAGGACGTATTAATGATGAGGATTACACTGCTATGGATATGGCAGCAGCGCTTCTTAAAATTAATATGGGTAACAATCTTGATGATGAAGATGACGTTACACCAGTTCATTTTGATGTGGACCATGATAACAGCTATGGCGGTCGTGATAACAGCCGTATGGTAAGATTATTCATTAATATAGGTAAAAAGGATAAGATAACACCAGCCAATATTCTTGGTGCAATAGCAGGAGAATCTGGAATCCCTGGAAAGCTTGTAGGTGCGATTGATATGTATGATGCGTATACATTCGTTGAAGTTCCGGGAAAGCAAGCCGATGCTGTACTTAAAGCGATGAATAATGTTAAAATCAAAGGTAGAACTGTTAATGTGGAAAAAGCTGCATCAAACAGTAAGAAGAAAAAAACAAGAAGATAATATATAAAGATAATATATATAAGTAAGAATAAAAGCACCTTATATGGATGATGAGATTAGAATTCACTCAGAGTCCGTATAGGGTGCTTTTGTTTGAATAGATGTTATCTTGTTTCACCGATAAAGAAGAGTGTTACAGTTCCAACGCCAGTGTGTGTGCCGATTGTAGGCCCGATATAGTTAATCATAGCTGGAAGGTTGAATTTATCCATGACGAGATTGGCTACATACTGCGCATCTTCAAGGCAGTCGCTGTGGCTTATGAATACAAGGTCGTTCTCACTAAGATGGTCGCCAATTGTAGACTGCATCTTGTCAACAAGAGCATTAAGAGATTTTTTACGACCACGTACTTTGGCAATTGCATTAAGATGTCCTTCGTTATCAACATGTAATAAAGGCTTTACACCTGCAAGTGAGCCAACAAATGCTGCTGTTTTTGATACACGTCCACCTCTATATAGATGGAATAAATCATCAACTGTAAAGTGATGGCAAAGATGTGGAATAAGTGCCTGTGTATATTCGGCAACTTCATCCATTGATTTGCCAGATTCCATTGCTTTTACAGCGTAATAGACAAGCAGACCTTCGCCCATTGATGCACAAAGTGTATCAATAACAATGATTTTACAATCTGGGTAATCTTCCATAACTTCATCGGCAGCTATGCAGCAATTATTGTAGGTACTGCTAAGTCCAGAAGAAAATGCAAGATGTAAGATATCATATCCCTGCTCGGCCCATTTTCTATAATGTTTTTCTATCTGTGCGGGATTAGCTGCCATAGTGGTAGGAAGTTCACCATTACGAAGTCTATTATAGAATTCAGTAACTGGCATAATTTTATCATCGCCATAGACATCATCGCCAAATGCATAGCAGATAGGATGAACATCTAGATGCTTTTCTTCAATATATGAATCAGGAAGATCAGCGGTGGAATCAGTGGAAAGTATATATTTTCTCATATGTATATTGCCTCCAGTAAAAATTTATAGTACAATAATAACATTATATATGTAGCGTTTCAATTATCAAAATCACTCAATTGTATATATTAATTAAATTAAATAAAAAAACAAAAATAGTGATTGACATATACATATAATAATGTTATTATATCAGAGTTGATGAAAAATAAAGCAGAGTATCCACTCTCACCTTAGCACATTGAGTGACTTGGGTTAATATTAGGAGAATACAGCAAGTATATTCTTAGTATGAGCATGTGGATAGTTGTCTATCCGCTTTTTTTATGCATTAAAGACTTATTTTGGAGGTGCACTACTATTAGTGAGTTAATGATTAACGAACAGATTAGAGATAAGGAAGTTCGTGTTATTGGAGAAGAAGGCGAACAGCTTGGAGTTATGTCACCAAAGGACGCTATGAAACTTGCAAAGGAAGCTAATGTTGATCTTGTTAAGATAGCTCCTTCAGCTCAACCACCTGTATGCAAATTGGTTGATTATGGTAAGTATAGATATGAACTTGCCAGAAAAGAAAAAGAAGCTAAAAAGAAACAAAAAGTAATTGACATTAAGGAAGTAAGATTATCACCTAACATAGAAGGTAATGATCTTAATACCAAAATAAATGCAGCAAAGAAGTTCATCGAAAAAGGCAATAAAGTAAAGGTTACTTTACGTTTTAGAGGCCGTGAGATGGCTCATATGGAAAGCAGCAAGCATATTCTTACAGAATTTGCTGAACAGTTAAGTGATGTTGCAGTTGTGGAAAAAGCACCAAAACTTGAAGGCAGAAGTATGATGATGTTTTTAACTGAAAAACGTTAAAATAGACAATTTATTTATAAGCAAATTAAGGAGGATTATTATGCCAAAGGTAAAAACTAAAAGAGCAGCAGCTAAGCGTTTTAAAAAGACAGCTACAGGTGAATTAAAGAGAATGAAGGCTTTCAAAAGCCATATTTTAACAAAGAAGTCTACTAAGAGAAAGAGAAATCTTAGACAGGCAGCTATGACAGATGCAACAAATTCAAAAGTAATGAAGAAGATTTTACCATATCTTTAATTAATATCGAAAAGGAGGAATAAGCAGAAATGGCAAGAATTAAAGGCGGAATGAACGCAAAGAAAAAACATAATAGAATCTTAAAGCTCGCTAAAGGATACAAAGGAGCTAGATCAAAACAGTATAGAGTAGCAAAGCAGTCAGTAATGAGAGCTTTAACATCAGCTTATGCTGGTAGAAAAGAAAGAAAGAGACAGTTCAGACAGTTATGGATCGCTCGTATTAACGCAGCAGCAAGAATGAATGGTCTTTCATATAGCAAATTTATGTACGGCTTAAAATTAGCTAACGTAGATCTTAACAGAAAAGTATTATCAGAGATGGCTATTAGCGATGCAGAAGGATTTGCAAAACTTGCAGAACTTGCAAAATCAAAAGTTGCTTAATTGAATCATTAGATATTGATTACGATTGGTAATTAAAGATAAGTGTATAAGCCGTTGTATGGGAATTGAATTTTTATATTCCTATACAACGGTTTTTTTATAAATAAAATTTTATATATGTGATAATTATGTGAAAATACCTAAAAATGCTATGATTTTTGAGGTCTGTATGTTATATTTGTAGAGTAGGCTTTTGACCATAAAAAATATATGGTACTGAAATAGAGCTTAGGTATGGAGGATTACAATGAAGAAAAATGTTTTAAAGAGAACCGGTCTTGTTATGGCGATAGTTACATCAATGACATTGCTTGCCGGATGTAATAAGAAACTTGATGTTTCATTTCAATATAATGCAGATGATTATATTAAAATGGGAGATTACAAGAATCTTAGCGTAGAAGTTGACAAAACTTCAATTGAAGATAGACTTATCAATAAGAAAATTGAAAGTGATCTTTCTACAATTACTTCATATAATGAAGTGACACGTCCAGCTCAGGATTTGGATAAAGTACTTCTTAACCTTACAGCAACAATTGGTGGAGAACAGTATGATGGATTTAGTGCAAGTGATTATGAACTTATATTAGGTAAAGATCAGTTTTCGATTGATGGAATCACAGATCAGGTATATGGAATGAATCCAGGAGAGACAAAGATATATACAACAGTAGTTCCTGATACAATGACAGAAACACCTGATTTAATAGGTAAGAGAATTGTATATGAGATAACACTCACTAGTGTAGCAGCTCCAGTAGTACCAATGCTTACAGATGCTTATGCAAAAGAGAACTTTGGATTTGATACATTTGAGGAATATAGACAATCAATTAAGAGTGAACTTCAGGAATCTATTGACAGTGATTTGGCATCAGCAGTTAATGATAAAGTAATGGCTGCTGTACAAAAGAATGTAGAAGTTATATCTGTACCAGAAGATTATCTGACACAGAAAAAGGACAGTTTTAATACAAGTATTAGTTTTTATGCGACTATGTATGGAATGACTGTAGAAGAGTATTGTCAGGATAGATATGGTGTATCTCTTGAAGAATATGCAAAGAATAGTATTGTTCAGGAATTCATAATGCAGAAGATAATTCAGCTTGAGAATATATCAATTGATGAATACACATACAAAGGTGATTTAGAGAGCTTTGCTAATACACAGGGCTTTACAAATAAAGATTCATTTGTTGAAAAGTATGGTAAAGATGTAGTGGTTAAAGGTATGGCTCTTCAGAAAGCAACTAATGTTGTTATTGATTCTGCGAATATAACATATAAGTAAAATATAATAAGACATAATAATATAATAAAATGCTGTAGCACTTGAAATATTACAAGTGTTACAGCATTTTATGTATTAAAGATATATTGATTGTTATAACTAAAGTACTTTGCTTAAGAAGCTTTGAGTTCTGACATTCTGAGGATTAGTAAAGATATCCTCAGGTTTTCCTTCTTCAACAATATATCCGCCATCCATAAAGATTACACGGTCGGCAACTTCTCTGGCGAAACCCATTTCATGAGTAACAACAACCATGGTCATACCTTGTTTAGCAAGCTGTTTGATTACATCAAGAACCTCACCAACCATCTCAGGGTCTAAAGCAGATGTGGGTTCATCAAAGAGCATTACGTGTGGAGAGAGGGCAAGTGAACGGGCAATAGCAACACGCTGTTTTTGTCCACCTGATAACTGTGCTGGATAAGCATCAGCTTTATCAGCAACACCAACTTTTGTAAGCAGGTCCATTGCAGTTTTTTTTGCTTCCTCTTCAGTCATCAATTTATGAATGATTGGAGCCATAGTAACATTCTCAAGTATAGTCTTATGAGGAAATAAGTTAAAATGCTGGAATACCATACCAACATTCCTTCGTAGTAAATCTATGTTTGTAGATTTGTCTGTAAGGTTAACACCATCAATTGTTATTGTACCATCAGTAGGTACCTCTAAGAGATTCAAGCATCTAAGGAATGTACTTTTTCCTGAGCCGGATGGACCGATTACAACTACGCATTCGCCTTTTTCTATATGGGCATCAATGCCCTTTAAAACTTCAAGTTCATTAAAATGTTTGTGAAGATTATTAACGTAGATCACTGCTTCTCAATCTCCTTTCAAATTTGCTGAGTAACATGCTTAATATCTTGATTAAGATATAATATATAATAGCAATAGCAATAAGTGGCATAAATGTATCATAAGTTCTTGATATAATGAAATCAGCTGCTTTAGTAAGATCCTGAATTGCAACATAACCTACGATTGCTGTTTCCTTGATAAGAGTAATAAATTCATTACCTAATGCAGGAAGTATATTCTTAATAGCTTGTGGAATGATGATATATCTCATAGTCTGTCCATATGAAAGACCGAGTGAGCGACCACCTTCCATCTGACCTTTATCAACAGCCATAATACCTGCACGGATATTCTCTGCAACATATGCACTACTATTAATACCAAAGGTGAGAACAGCGGCAACTATACCAAAGTTACTCTTGAAAACAATCATATACATGATTAAAAGCTGTACCATAGATGGCGTACCACGAATGATATCAATATAAATGCTTGCAATTACGGAAGAAACTGTTTTCTTACCTTTTTTTACGGCTGATAGCTTCATAAGTGCTATTATAAAGCCGAGTGTTATACCAATAAGAACAGCAAGTATAGAGAGGTAAATTGTTACCCAAAGTCCTTTTAACAGTAATTGATAACCTTTTGTTTTGATGAAGATATAATTGAATTTGTTGGCAAGATTTACGAAGAAATTGCCTGAATCCTCTACAGATGCAGTAGTTGAATTGTTAATATATTCTTCAACTAATCTGTCAAAAGTACCATTAGCCTTAATTTTTTCAAGACCCATATTCAAATCATTGAGAAGTGAAGCATTACCTTTTGATACAGCTATTGCATATTCTTCTGTAGATGAATCATCAACTATATATGTTAGGCTTGACTGGTTAGCGTTAACATATTCTTTTGCTGGATTAGCATCAATAACAACTGCATCGACACCATTATTCTTTAATTCTACAATTGCATCAGTACCTTTTTTGAATCGTTTTACAGTGGTTGAAGAATCTGTAATTATACTGTTATCTTCAGCTGGTGTAGCAAGAATATCACCTGTTGTACCTTCCTGAACCGCAATTGATTTGCCATTCAAATCAGCTAATGACTTTATACTGCTTCCAATTGGTACAACAATATATTGAGTAGCTGTATAATATGAATCTGAAAAATTAACACTTTGTTTTCTTTCATCTGTGACAGTCATTCCAGCGATAGCAGCATCAATGCCGCCTGTTGAAATAGAAGCAATGAGAGATTTGAATTCCATACTCTTAATATTAACAGTATAGCCCATCTCCTCGCCAATTGCCTTAATGACCGCAATATCAAAGCCTGCAATTTCGCCATTCTCATCTATGTATTCAAATGGTGGAAATTCTGGGTTAGTACCTATTGTCAAGGTTTTATTAGTACCAGAATCACTTTTTTGACATCCACATAGAGAAAATATAAGCGTTATTAACAGTAATGACATAATAACACGAATTTTCTTGTTCATCTTTATCTCCTTCTTAGTAATATATATCTTATATTATACATAATTACAATAAAAAATCTACATTTAAAACAATATAAATAGGCAAGAAGTATGGAAATATTTGCTTTACTGAAAAATATACTTATGATAATATACTAAAAAAGGAGAGAGATAATGGATAATAAAAATATTCTTGTGATAATCGCAGTGATTTACATAGTGTTAATTAATGTAACAGCATTTATAATGTATGGAATTGATAAAAATAAAGCTAAAAAACATAGATGGCGTATTCCAGAAGCTACATTAATTGGGGTGGCAGTAATTGGAGGTTCAGTCGGTGCATTGATAGGAATGCAGTTTTTTCGTCATAAAACAAAACATCCTAAGTTCTATATTGGAGTTCCGCTAATTATTATTCTTCAGATTTTAGCAATGATTTTTTTATCTGCTTTTAGGCAATAACATAGAGAAGAGCATATCGGCTTTTGCCTGGTCTTGCTCAGACATGTCGGATTTCATAGATGCTAGGATTTGTTCCATTTCCTGACGCGAAAAATTAATACCCATAGAATTTGCTTTTTGTGATAATGCTAATATAAGAGGTAGCATGTCAGAAGTTTGTTTGCCTTTTGACATCTTTTTGAATTCCTCTATTATTAGCATTTTTTTTAGCTCGGTTTCATTGCTGTTATTGGTCGTATTATTGTTATTATTCATATATTATATGCTCCTTTTAATTATTTATAGTTTTGACGAATCTTCGCCTTCAAATGTTTTGCTATTCAATATATTCATATAATCATCATATTCGTGCATCTGTTCCTCGTTCATATATCCTTTTAATACATCGAATGGATTGTTGGTGGATGTATTAGCTTCGGACTTTGGAGGTGGATTATTGGAATTATTCATCATGTTAATAATATCCTGAAATTGGGAATTTTGTTCCATATTTTGATACATGTTAATTACATCTGTCATTTTAAGCCAGGATTCAATTGTTGATATGAATTGTAACTGGCTTTCGGGACAACATTTTTTGATGGATGTGAATATTTCAGGATTTTTAAAGAGACTACCAGGATTGTTTAAACTGGCAGATGCCACATCGGATTGTATAATGTTGTGGCTATAGTAATTGATAGTTTGTTTCATTTCAATAAATCTGATAAAAAATGAAATATTACGCTGCATGTTTGCATCCATGTAAGGAATAATGGCCTTTATTAGTTGCGTTGAATCTGCAATTGTTGCTTTATCAAATTCGGTTAATTCAATACTCAATGCGTGATGATAGCCTCCATTCAATATATCTTTATATTATATTGATGAAGTTACCAGAGTATGAGTATTAACATATTATATTATTGCAGAAGAATATATGGAGAAAGTAAATGGAAAAAGATAATTATAAAAAAGAGGATTATAATAGAGAAGAAGATAAAGTAAAAGAAAGAATACGAACACAGCTTATTGAGGATGAGACTTCTATATATGAAGTAGATTTAAACTGTATGCTTTTACATGATTATAATAATGAATTAAAGAAGTAAAGATAATATATTAGAATGAAAAGCAGCTGTGTCAGACACAGCTGCTTTAGAGTATAGACGGTAAATTCGAATTATTGTAGGAATTTACCTAGGTAGGTATTAGAAACATCCATTACCACAGAATGCAAAAAGAATGATAATCCAGATTAGGCAGGAACAGCTGCTTCCACCACAGGAATCACATCCTGAATTGCCAAAGAAACCAGCACCTGATGTACCGTTACCGCATCCACAACCACCATTGCCACCGCAAAGAAGAAGAAGGATGATAATCCAGATACATGAAGAATTAGAACCACAACCACCGTTATAATTAGCGCCAATTCCTACGCCGCCGCATCCTCCATCACAACCACAACTTCCTCCACACTGTGTTGCTGCTAAATCACTCATTTTTGAGCCTCCAAAAGATATTTACAGTCTAATATATGGCTGAAGCCAATAGATGGTTACAAAAAATATTTAAATTAATACAACAAATTTTAAAAACTGGTTGCATAAAAAAATCCGATGTTATATTATGAGATATGTATTGTCTTGTGTCGTATATGTATGCAGGATAAAGAAGCAGAAAGGCAGAATTACTATGGATAAAGAATTTGTTAGTAATCAGTTAAAGGTTTCAATTATTATTCCCTCTCTGAATCCAGATGAAAAACTTAATCAAGTTGTTGATTCATTGATTGATGCTGGTTTTGAAGATATTATTTTAGTGAATGACGGAAGTGACAGCAATCATATGTTACCTTTTAAAAAGGCATGTGAATATCCACAATGTACACTCCTTACTCATGAAGTTAATATGGGAAAGGGAAGGGCATTAAAGGACGCGTTCAATTATTGTAATGATAATAGAAAAGATATAGCGGGTGTAATTACGGTTGATGGTGATAATCAGCATAAAGCACCAGATATATTAAAATGTGCAAAAGAGATGCTTGAGCATCCCCACACTGTAGTTTTGGGAGTTAGAGATTTTTCACAGGACAATGTACCACCCAAAAGCAAGTTTGGTAACAATATGACAAGTTTTGTATTCAAGTTTGCATGTGGATTAAATATAAGTGATACACAGACTGGGTTAAGAGCAATTCCGTATGAGCTGTTAAAAACATTTGCCGAGGTAAAAGGTGAAAGATTTGAATATGAAACTAATATGCTTTTGGAGTTTAAGCAGAGTAATATTGCTTTCAGAGAAGTTAAGATTGAAACAGTATATATAGAAGAGAATGCTTCTACACACTTTAATCCAATTAAGGATTCATTGAAGATATATGGAGTTATATTCAAGTTTTTATTTAGCTCAATTGCATCATCAGTTATTGATTTGGTAATGTTTACAATTATTACGGCAATACTTGTTACAAGTACTGATAAGTCAGTAACTACGCTATGTGCAACGGTGGGCGCAAGAATAATTTCATCGTTGTTTAATTTTACGTTTAACAGAAAGGCTGTATTTAAGAATAAAGGTTCTGTTAAAAAATCTTTCATTAAGTATTATATATTATGTGTAATTCAGATGCTGGTTTCTTATGGCCTTGTCTATGCGGTGTCATCATTATTGAGTCTTGGAGTTGGCTTAACGACATGTGCAAAAGCAATAATTGATACAATACTTTTTGTAATAAGTTTTCAAATCCAGCGTAATTGGGTTTTTAAATAAAAAAGCATTAATATTAATACAATAAATATACAGAGATACATAAATGATGTGTTAGGTATTCTGTAGAAATGAGGAAAACGTGGATAAAAGAGATACAAACAATGTAAGTTTAAATGTTTACGATGATTTAGAGGATATTGAAATCGCAGATGAAAAAACTTTAGATAACAAAAAAGGTACAGATATAAAGAAAAAACCAACATCGATAAAAAATAGTGAAAAAAAGAATAATAAAAAGAAATCAAAGGTTTTAAGATATGTAGGAAGAACCTTTGCAGTTATAGGGCTTACACTTGTTATGCTTGTAGTATTTCTCTATTCAGTGATGTTTATGTTGGTTCATGGTCCATCAAATACAGCAGCAGAGAAATTCGTAATGTCTGTTAGAGAAACAAGTGCTATTGGATTCCTTGCAAATTGGTTTTATTCGGATCAAGAAATTAAGGATATAACAGATAGAAATTCTATCAAAGATACTACGGATGTTACAGATACATCACTTGTAGAAATCCCATCAAGCAGTACAGATGGAGGTACTGTAGTAGATAATAGTGAACCAATTGAAGTGTATGATTTAAAAGGTTCTACTTATACAGGTAAGGTAATGATCATTAAAGACCCTAAAAGGGTATTAGTTGGAACTGTTCCAACATTTGGCAATACTAATGGTCTTGTTGTTTCTAAAATTGCAGAAAGATACGGTGCAGTTGCTGGAATTAATGGTGGAGAATTTGTTGATGGAACGGATACATATACAGCACAGCCAGTTGGTTTAGTTATGAAGGATGGAAAACTGCTGAATGGTAATGAGGGTACAACATATCATGTTACGGGTATTACATTCGATAATGTACTAGTTGTTGGTAATATGAATTATGCGAAAGCAAAAGAACTTAATATACGAGATTGCGTAAGTATTGCTAATCGTATAGGACCATTCCTAATCGTTAATGGTGAAGCACAGGATGTTGATGGTACAGCTGGTGGATATAATCCAAGAACTGCAATTGGACAAAGAGCTGATGGTGCGTTTATATTTGTAGTATGCGATGGACGTCAGGTTAATACGGTTGGTGCATCGTTCTCGGATTTGATTGAGATAATGAGTGAATATGGAGCAGTTAATGCATCTACAATGGATGGTGGTACATCTACACAGATGTATTATAATGGAGAAGTAATTAATGTACCTTATTCTCCTACAGGACCAAGATCGTGTCCAACAGCATTTTTGGTAGGAGGTATTAGCTAAGATGAGTGAACAGAATAAAAAAACATCAGTTAGCAGAAAGCGACCAGCAAAAAGAAAGAAAACTATAGCAATGTTTTGGAAAGTTTTTATTGGTTACGGTGTAGCTTTAGCAGCGGTTGCAGTTATATTATTAGTAGTTTTACATGGTTTACTTAAGGATTTTGAGGAAAGTCAGCCTAAATCAAAGATGGATGAGATTGTGAAACAGTTTACTGTTGAGAATATAGACTCACTTGTTAAATCATCTGGTTCACAGATTAGCGAATTTGAGTCAAGTGAGGTAATATCACAGTATTTTAAAGATAAAATTGGCAGTAACAGTATTACTTATAAGAAGAAATATGGTGAATATACAAGTTCTGCACCAGTATACGTTGTGTATGCAGGAGATACTGCACTTGCAAAAGTGAGTCTTGCAACTAATGGAACTAATTCACATAATTTTACAGTATGGAAACAGGATAAGATATCATTTGATGGATATGTTAGTGCTAACAATGAAGTTGTAATTACAGCACCTTCAAAAGCAGAGATTATGATTAATGGTAAGCCTGTTGGTGATTCATATAAAACAGGAAAAGAAAAGGCAATATCAGCATGTAAGAATGTAAAAGATTTTACGGAGGTACCAGCAACTGTTGAGTATAAGGTGACAGGAATGCTTTCTACTCCAACTATTACTGCAAAGCTTAATAATCAGGATCTTGTAGTTACTAATGAAGATGGAAAGTGTACGGTAGCGTATCCTACTGATGATAGTCTTCTTGCTGAACAGAAAGAATTAATCACAAAAATTGGACGTGAATATGGTAAATTTATTATTAACCGTGGCAGCGTTACTAATCTTCAAAGTTATATGGTAGGCAATGCTAAAGAGGTTGTAGGTAATATTGAAGCTATATGGGCATTCCTTTATGGAAAGACATATACATATGAATTCAAGAATGAATCTGTTACAAATTTGATAAAATACTCTGATGATTGCTTTTCATGTGATGTATATTTTGATTTATTTGTTGAATGGAATAATGGAAATAAAACATATAGTACAAATATGACTTATGCATTTGTAAAAATAGATGGCAAGTGGATGCTTGCTGATTTCTCAATAAAATAAGTTGAGGTTAAGAAATGAATACTGAAAAATCAAAAGAAAAAAATTTCATATTACATGGCAGTATTCTTGCGATGGCGGGTATTCTGGTTAGAATAATAGGAATGCTATATAGGATTCCAATGGTTAATATTATTGGTAGTGAAGGCAACGGTTTATATAGCGTTGCCTTCAATGTCTATAATATTATGCTTGTTTTGTCGTCATATGGTTTACCAATGGCAGTGTCAAAACTTATTTCAGGCAGATTCGCTTTAAAACAGTATGCTAATGCAGATAGAGTATTCAAGGCATCGTTAATTGTTTCAATAATTAGTGGTGGGGTTGTATCACTGCTTATATTTTTTGGAGCGGATTTTCTGGAAGCAACGTTATATTCTGGATATTCAGGAATTGCCATTCCACTTAAAATCCTTGCACCAACGCTATTTATTGTAGCTGTTTTAGGTGTCTTTAGAGGCTTTTGTCAAGGTCAGGGAACAATGATCCCAACAGCTATCTCACAGTTACTTGAGCAGGTGGTTAATGCAGCAGTAAGTATAGGAGCAGGATGTATTCTTGTAAAGATATATAAGGATTCGGTACATGTAGCTGGTTATGGAGCAGCAGGTGGAACAATGGGTACTGCAATGGGAGCTCTTTTTGCATTACTCTTTATGGTGTTCGTATATTTTCTGTATAAACCAACATTTACCAGAAAAGTATATAGAGATAGAAGTGGTGAGTTAGAAGAATATTCACAGATATTTAAGATAATTATTTTGACAATGATTCCAATTGTTCTAGGACAGACGTTCTATCAGATAAGTGCAATGATAGATGATGTAATGTTCGGTAAAATAATGGTTGCAAAAGGCGTAACTGATTCAGTAATAAAGGTATCAAGCGGAAATTATAATTCAAGCTATATGATACTTATCAGTTTACCAATGGGTGTTGCTTCTGCAATGTCCTCTTCAATGCTTCCTAGTGTTGTTAATTCTTATTCAACGGGTAATAGAAGTGAGATTAGGAAAAAGATTAGAGCGACATTAAAGGCAAATGCTTTCATAGCCGTACCTTCTTTTATAGGACTTACTGTTCTTGGAACTGCAATTATACAGCTTATTTTCCCAAAGTATGATGCAATTCAGGGGGGTAATATGTTGAAGATGGGAGCTATTTCAGTTGTTTTTTATACATTATCAACTGTTACAAGTTCAGCTTTACAGGGAATTGATAAGATGAGTATACCTGTTAAGCATTCAGCTATATCACTTGCAATTCATGTTATTCTTGTATATATTCTTTTGGAAACTACAGATTTGGGAATATATGCTTTAGTTATTGGAAACTGCACATTCCCAATACTGATATTTATATTAAATCTAATGTCATTAAGAAAATATATTGGATATAAACAGGAAGTAAAGAAAACCTTTGGGATCCCATTATTATGCAGCATATTGATGGGAATATGTACAGGCATTACGTATAAAATACTTCATATAATATGTCATTCAAATATTATTTCACTGATGTTTGCAATGATTGTTGCTGTAATAGTTTATATTGGATCAATATTCGTATTAAAGAATAAAAAAATATATTAAAAAGTATAAAAATGTATTTACAAATCTTAATGTATGGTATATAATAAAAATACCTTAAAACACACATCTTAATACGTCCGAAAGCACGACGTATATCTTTTATATAGCATTTATAATATTGCCTGAGAAAGAAGGTAAGAATTATGAATGTGGTGTTCTGGAGCCCGGTTCATGGTCATGGAGCAGTATCTACTAATATGGCATGTATGTCAATTATTTCATCATTGGCATACTGCCTGAAAGTAGTATCTTTTCAAAGTGGATATGCAGATAATAATCTGGATATGTCTCTAATTGGAGAGAATAGCAATGATAACAATGAACTTCTGGGTGAAGAATTTCCTTTTTATTGTGGAAGAAGTATTGATAGTCTCTTATGGGATGGAATTAATAATAATGTTAATGATAATGTAGCTGATTATGCAGTAGAGATTATTAATGGGCTTAATTATTATTTACCATCGACTGAAAAAAATAATGAAGAATTATACAATCAAAGGTTTATTAATAATATTGACAATGTAATCGCTAGTTGTCAGCGATGCTTTGATGTTACTTTTATTGATAATCAGAGTGATAATACATATATTCAGGAAAAGTTATGTAATAGTGCAGATATTATTGTTGTGAATATGTATCAGAATCCGCTGATGATTGCCAATACTATAGAAAAATGTAGCCTGCTTAATAAGAAGGTGTTCTATATGATAGGCCGATATAATGATAATTCTGATTTGAATATTAGAAGTATAATTAAAAAATATAATATAAGCCGTGATGATATCGGAGTAATACCATATAACAAACACCTCATGGATGCAATTAATTCAGGAAAAACAAAGGATTTTATTAAGAATAATATAAGCTGTATGCGTAGGAACTCTAATTATGAATTAATAAGTCAGATGAAGATAAGTGCTAATAGGCTATTAAGGAAAGCCGGTGTGATTGATGGCTAAGATTAGAATGTACAAAAAACATGCTATACCACAGGATATTACAGAACTAGTACATGAGATTGCTAGTACGATTAATCAGATGCTTCGTGAGAACATATATGAAACGGCTCTTTCAGAAGAGGAGTGTAAGAGGCTTGAGGCAAGAAAAAAAACATTAAGACGCTGTTTGAAAAATTGTGCTACCGGAGATAAAGAAGCTAAGCAATATGTTAAAGAAGTCATAAAGGATATTCTTCTTGAGAGGTATGAATTGGATGACGCTAATATAGGGAGGATCATTGATTTTAACAATAACAACAGGCTGAGTAATTGGGATAAATTCCAGATCGTTTTATATATAGCGTATAAGGCAGTTGGGGAAGATGCAATTAATTTGATATTTGATGAGTTAGATATTAATGGTAAAAGATGCCTTGATAAAGATGATTTAGACAGAATTTATTATAAGATTGCAACACCATTAGAAGAGATAGATAAGCTTGAGATAATTGTACAGAGAATATATTCATTATATAGAGGATTAGGTATTGCGGATGATATTAGAGACATGAATATTGATGGGATATCAGGCGGTGTTTCAGGCAATTCGGTAACTAGTAGTACCCTCTGGATATTCAAGGATGGAGTATCAATTAATTTATCATTTTTGAATTTTCAAAGTCAGAGAGAATTAGAACGAATATGTAATAATATATACCGTAATAATCAGCCAGGACATTTGTCAAAATCAAGGGGGTATATTGTGAATGATATGAGTGATCATTCACGAGTTGTAGTGGCAAGACCACCATTCTGTGAAAACTGGGTATTTTTTGTTAGAAAGTTTAATAAAGCAAGAATATATGATGTATGCCAGCTATATGGTCAAAGTGGTTGTGAATTATTAAAGAATCTGCTACTTATATTAATTAGGGGATGTGTCAATTGTGCAATTACTGGAGCTCAAGGTTCTGGTAAAACAACACTTTTAATGGCATTAATTAATTATATTGACACAGGATATAACCTGAGAATACAGGAATTGGCATTTGAATTACATCTACGAGACATATATCCTGACCGTAATATAGTAACATTCAGAGAGACTGACTATATCAGTGGACAGGAAGGCTTAGATCTTCAAAAAAAGACCGATGGAGCGGTTAATATTCTAGGTGAAGTAGCATCTGCACCAGTTGCGGGATGGATGATTCAGATGGGATTGACGGCATCACTTTTTACACTTTTTACACATCACGCTAAGACAACAAAAGCACTCGTAAGTTCTTTGGCGAATGCGTTACTTAGTGAGAATATATACCAGAACGAATTAGCAGCTAGAAAGCAGGTTGTTGATGTAGTTAAAATAGATATACATCTATCAGTAAACAGTCATGGAGAAAGGTATGTTGAAAGAATAAGTGAGATATGTAATATGGATTGCTCAAATTCGCTGGGGGAAAGCGAGGATGGCTACTTTACAAAAGATATAATAGTGTACAATAACGGACGATATATTGTAAGAAATAAGATAAGCCAGGAATTATATAATTCAATGAAAAATAATCTGTCCCATGATGAAAGGCAGGTTGTTAATGAATATTTTTTATAATGTAATCAAAAAAAGCTATTTGACTGGAAATTTTTTGCGGATGATAGAAGCAGCTAATGAGCTTTTGTATCCTCAAAGCAGGCAAAAGATTATTGAAGAGACATGGAAGAATTTTGTCTCACGCTTATTATTTGGAATTATACTTGTGATATTGATGGCAGTATATACCAGAGATATGTATTGGATTGCACTTACAATATTAGTAGTTGCCGCAATTAATTATAAGGCAGTATCTGATTATTATTACAATAGACTATTAAAGTTATTAAAGCAGTTCAGAATCTATGCGGAGAATGTAATTTATTATTATCGATACAATAGAATGATTGATGATGCTATTAATGAAGCTTTATATGATGCGGAATATGAGATCGGGATACATGGTAATTATATGTATGATTTATTGACATTAGATGAGGGTGAAGAAGCACTTGAAAGATACAAATATAGTTGCCCTCATGAATTATTTTTACTTATGTTTTCAATGTGTTATATGTGTAGAAATAATGGAGACAGGGTTGTAGAGGGTAAATCGGTTTTTATATCTAATATGAACAGTTTGATAGAAGAAATCAATGAAGAAATTGAGCGTATGGAGAAGATTAATTACGCTTTTTCAGGAGTTTTTCTGGTCTCACTATTGCCAGTATTCGCCATTCGTGTAATTGAGCGTTGGGGAATAGGGAATGTCCCAGAGCTAGAAGAATATTTTCAAAGTATGACAAGTAAAGCTATGACGATAATGCTCGTATTCCTATCATTAGCGACATATATGATAATGATTAAGATGAAATATCCAAGTATAGTTAATATGCCTAAGAATAGTCTTGTGTGTAGATTAACAAGAGTATATATAGTTAAGAATATACTCGGAAAAATAATACATAAAAGGTATGAAAGATATAGAAAAAAATCTATAAAACTAAACAAACTATGCTGTAGATATAATGTTAGAGAGTTTACAATGCTACAGGTTATTAGTGCGGTATGTTCATGCCTTGTGATTTTGATAATATCAATGCTTGCTGGAATATATTATATATACAGTATTGCAGCAGCAATTATTACTATGATTTGTTTTTTTAATATACCAATGCTTATGCTGAAATTCTCTAGAATGTTTTTGAAAGAAGCTATGATGATGGAAGCGGCAAGAATTCAGGCAGGTGTATTAATGTGTATATATCAGGATGGTATTACTGTAATGGAGATATTAACAGTTATGGAATTACTATCTAGATTCTATACTAAGGAAATTGCAATTACTGTTGATGAATATCAAGGCAGTGGAATGGAAGCTCTGACGGATTATAAAGAAAGGGAGAGCTCGAGAGAATTAAAAAGAATCGCTGATGGCTTATATGCATGCGATTCAATTGCAGTTGAAGATGCTTTTGAATTTTTAGAAAAAGAGAAAGAATATGATTTTAGACACAGAAATAATTATATAAATAGAAATATTAATGACAAAGCAATTGTAGCAAGATTTGTTTCGATGATACCTATAGTTTCAACGATAGCACTAAAACTTATATTACCTTTTATAATTGAAAGCTTGAAACAATTGCACAATATGTCAGGAATGCAGTTGATGTAAAAATAATATAGACAGGAGAGAAAATATATGGAAAATAGTTTAAAAGGTTTAATGTTAGCAGCAGGAACAATAGTTACATGTCTTATAATAAGTCTGGGTTTCTTTATTGCAAAAGAAGCTAAGAATTCAGCTTCAACAGGTACGGGACAAATCAGTAAGCTTAATAATGAATTTATTGAGAATGATAAGGTTATATATGATTCAGCACAGGTATCAGGAAGTGAAGTAATTAATATTATTAGAAAATTCCAAAATGATACAGTTGGAATTAAAGTTATTACAAATAAATCTAGTATAGATTATATATATTCTATAGATGCTTCAACAGGAAGCATCACGGGCAGTGCGACTGGAAGCTATTCTACAGCAACTGCTGTAACGGAAGATAGTTATATTAATCCAACTGCAAGATTTAATGGTAATGTAATAAGGGATAGCAGTGGAATAATTACATGCATACAATTCTCACAGGTGTAATTGCATATGGATAATAGCTTAGAAGGGCTGCATATAGTTGCAGGAATGCTTATATTTGTTGTTGGGATTATAATGTTATTTTCTATTAATATACTTATTGATGATATGTATAGATTATCTGAGAAGAGTGTATATGACAACTACATCTTACTTTCATCAGATACTAGAATGGAGATAGTGTATGGACAATCCAATAAGTAAAATAGCTGCATTGATTATATTGGTGCTAGTATGCATATTGATGCCGGTAAAACAGGCATTTGAAAGAATAAAATATATTGGGACTGTTACTATGACATCATATACAATAGAATTTGTTGACACAATAAGAAATAATGGAATTATAAGCGAACAGTTATTGAATGAATTCAGATATAAGATGCAGGTCGCAAGCAATGGAAAAGTCAGTAGTGATAATATCAAGATTGAGCATTGTGTGTTTGAATCAGATGGAAATAAAAGATTTTATTCATCTTCAGATATTGAGGCGGTTATCTATAATGAACATTGGTATGATGTAAGTTATAATGATTATATTAAGGTAACGGTAATTGACATTAATAATGAATTAGTGACATTATATGGAGGATATATTAAAAATTGAGTTACACAGATTATGCGATTATCTATTTTCTGCTTTTTATATGTGTAATAACAGGAGAAGATACAAAACAGCAGTTGTTGTCTAGCGTATCGCAGCAATATATTATGTACAATAATATTCTTGATACAGCAGTTTCTGACAGCCTTAGGGATGCATATGATTTGTGCGATAATATACCTGTATTGAATAAGAATAAGGTAAGAATACAGTTGGATGAAGGAATGAGGCATATTCTTGGTAGTACATCAAATGCAATGATAATAGTTGCTATGACTGATGCAGATGGTGTTACAATATATAACTATGGCAAAGAGATAAGAATAGAATATAGGTATTATCCTTTTGAAGAACATGTTGATGTTATAAGAAATAATATAGAACAAATTATTAATTCATCAATAGAAAAGAGCGAAGGGATAGATTATAAATTTCAGGTATCATATACAGAGAGATTCAATCAATGGTACAATACCATTGGAGATTGTGGAATAATAACCATATATGAGGTACCATACAAGTCGTTTGATGGCTTTCAGGGATATATAGTATCAGGAGCATGTGTTGAATAAACATATGCTCCTGATATTTTTTAACTTAGATATATTCTTTATCTTAATTGAGGCATTAAGGGATATTTATTCGGCATGATTTGTAATTAATATATGAACGGATTCAATTCGATTTTTGCTTACAGAATCAATAATAAGTTTATAATTATTCTCATATACAACATCTCCTATATTTGGAAAACGGTCTAGATGTTCAATAATATAACCACCAATCGAATCATAGTCATCGGAATCAATCTTGATTCCAATAATATCCTGAATATCATCAAGCTTTGCAGAACCTTCTACAATATATTCATTGCTGTTTATTTTGATTATTGATTCTCGTTCATCAGTATCATATTCATCTTTAATATCACCGATTATTTCCTCAAGCAGGTCTTCAAGAGTAATCATACCTACAGTTGAGCCGTACTCGTCGATAACAATAGTTATATTATTGCAGGTTTTTCTAAGTTCTTCCATTAGTTCGGTGGTATTCTTGTATTCATAAGTAAAATAAGGTTCTCTCATAATATTTCTGATGTTAAAGTCATCATGTGAATCAAATTGAAGAAGATCCTTTACATTAATTATACCAATTACATTATCAACACTTTCTTCATAGATAGGAAAACGTGTATATTTTTCCTGACGAAAAAGTTTTAATATGTCATCATAACTACTATTTACGTCGGCCATTGACATATCAATTCTTGGTATCATAACATCACGGGCTTTACTGTCACCAAAATCAAAAAGATTATTAATAATTCTTCGTTCTTCACTTTCAATTACTCCTTCTTCGTGACTAACATCAACTATAGTACGAAGCTCGTTTTCTGTGATTGCTGATTTCTTTGAATTTGGATCAATATGCATGGCATGCATAACCAAAGATGAAAGTTTGTCCAAAAGAAATATTGCCGGTGTAAGTATGTATATGAGACCGTATATTACATTGGCATATGAAAGCGCAAACTTTTCTGATTTGATTGAAGCTGCAGTCTTAGGAGTTATCTCACCGAATATAAGAATGAGTACGGTAAGAATACCGGTTGCAATACCAGAATATACATCTCCTAATAGTTTAATTGTAAGGCTGGTAACCATCGCTGATGCGGACAAATTAACGATATTATTACCTATTAATATTGCACTTAACATTTTACTGGAATTATCAATGATTTTAGATACTTTGACGGCTTTCTTATTACCCTCATCAATCAGCGAACGAATACGAATTTTATTGACTGTGGTAAATGCTGTTTCAGCTGAGGAAAAAAAAGCTGATAGAATTAATAATATTATAATTATAATAAGTTGAATGACACTACTGGGGTCCAAAATTAAATCCTCCTGTTAATAATACGTTAATATATACGTATGATAATTTTACAGTATAGAAAATACATTTGTCAATCATAATTTCTCATTCTTGTGAGTATATATATATTATATTTTATTATGGAGGAATATGATGGTTAAAAATGCTGTATCAATATTAAGAATTTTGATAATTACATATGTAGTGACAGCGGTTATGCTACTGCTGATGAGTTTTGGAATGTATAAGTTATCAATAGGAGAAAATCTTATAAAAATAGGAATTGTAGTTGTTTATGCATTATCTTGCGCAATAGGAGGGTTTATATGTGGAAAAAATAAGAAACAGAGAAGGCTTCTATGGGGATTATGTATAGGAATTTGTTATTTTGCAATACTATCACTAATATCATTTATTGTTAATAAGGGATTCTATTCAGACATTAATGAAGCTATAAAAGCAGCGGGAGTATGCCTTTTGGGGGGTATTATTGGCGGGGTTATAAGCTAAACCCCGTTTTTCTATTGAATAAAAAGAAAAAATAAAATAAAAATAAAGGAAAAACAAAAAATATGTAGAATATTAATATTAGTAAGCGCTTTTTTACTTAATTCATAAAGAAAAGGGTGTGTTATATGAATATTAGAGAGCAGTTAGAAAACAAAGAACATGATATATTTAGTCAATATGCGTCATTTAGTGATGCGTCATTAGGCAGAGATTATGATGAAGAACAGTGCGATATGAGGACAGTATACCAACGTGACAGAGACAGAATATTACATTGCAAAGCATTTCGAAGATTAAAACATAAGACGCAGGTCTTTTTGGCTCCGGAAGGTGATCATTACCGTACCAGATTAACACATACTCTTGAAGTGTCTCAGATTGCAAGAACAATTGCAAAGGCATTAAGTCTTAATGAGGATTTAACTGAAGCGATTGCTTTAGGACATGATTTAGGACATACACCATATGGACATGCGGGTGAAAGAACTCTTAATGAATTATGTAGTGAAGGCTTTGCACATTATAAACAAAGTATTAGAGTTGTGGAAAGACTTGAAAAGGATGGAAAGGGATTGAATCTTACTAAGGAAGTAAGAGATGGAATTCTTAATCATAGAACGTCCGGTCATCCTAAAACACTTGAGGGAAAAATCGTTAGATTATCAGATAAAATAGCTTATATTAATCATGATATTGATGATGCTATAAGGGCTAAAATATTCTGTGAGAATGATATACCGGCTTGCTATACGGATGTATTAGGCCATTCAACCAAAGAACGCCTTAATACATTAATCAGGGATATTATTACTATGAGTTATGGAAAACCAGATATAATAATGTCTGATGAGATTGAAAAAAGTATGACTGATTTGAGAGAATTTATGTTCTCATCTTTATATATGAATTCAGTAGCAAAGTATGAAGAAAAAAAGGCATACAAGCTTATTACTGAGCTTTATACATACTATATGTCTAATATTAATGAATTACCATCTAATTATCTGAGATTTATTAATGAATATGGTGAAACAAAAGAAAGAGTTGTATGTGATTACATAGCTGGAATGAGTGATCAGTATTGTGTCGCAAAATTTCAGGATATATATATTCCTAAATCGTGGAAGGGTTAATCAACGCATAAAAGAGAGGTAAATATGTTTTATCCGGAAGAGGTAATTGAAGAAGTAAGAGCTAGGAATGATATCGTAGATGTTATTTCGAGCTATGTTAAATTAAAAAAACAAGGAAGTTCGTATTTTGGATTATGTCCGTTTCATAATGAAAAATCACCTTCATTTTCGGTAGCTCCACATAAACAGATGTACTATTGTTTTGGATGTGGTGCAGGAGGTAATGTTATTCATTTTGTAATGGAGTATGAGAACTTTACATTCCCTGAGGCTGTAAAGATGCTTGCAGATAGAGCTGGTATCAAGCTTCCTGAAATTGAATATTCAAAAGAGAGCAGGCAGCAGGCAGATTTGAAATCTAAGTTACTGGAAATCAATAAACTTGCAGCAACATACTATTATCATCAGTTAAAAGCGCCTGGTGGACAAAAGGCTATGGAATATCTTAAGAATAGAGAATTAAGTGATGATACTATCAATAAATTCGGACTTGGATATTCAACCATGTATAGTGATGACCTTTATAAGTATCTAAAAGGTAAAGGATATCAGGATGATGTATTAAAGGAAACCGGACTATTCACATATGATAAGAATGTATATGATAAGTTTTGGAATCGTGTAATGTATCCAATAATGGATGTTAACAATAAAGTTATAGGTTTTGGTGGAAGAGTTATGGGAGATGCAAAACCAAAGTATCTGAACTCACCAGAAACCAAATTATTTGATAAAAGTAGGAATCTTTATGGACTTAATATAGCGAGAACATCAAGGAAACCTAATCTTATTATATGTGAAGGTTACATGGATGTAATATCATTGCATCAGGCCGGATTTAATCAGGCAGTTGCTTCATTAGGAACAGCATTAACACTTGGACAGGCAACACTTATGAAGAGATATACAGATCTTGTACTTATAACATATGATAGTGATGGAGCAGGTGTGAAGGCTGCACTTAGAGCAATTCCTATTCTTAAAGAAGCAGGACTTACTACAAAGGTAATTAATATGCAGCCGTATAAGGATCCAGATGAATTTATTAAAGCGTTAGGTGCAGATGAATTCCAAAAAAGAATTGATAATGCAAAGAACAGCTTTATGTATGAAATAGCAGCTTTAGAACAAAACTATGATATGAAGGATCCAGAGAGCAAAACAAAATTCTTTAATGAAGTATGCAAAAAAATATCTAAATTTGAGCAGGATATTGAAAGAAGTAACTATATTGAAGCGGTTGCAGCTGAATATATGGTTTCTCAGGATGGGTTGAAAAAGCTGGTATCAAAATATGGCAATGCAATAGGCCTTATGAGCCAGAAAGAGCCAATAGAAAAAGCAGTTGTTAATAAGCAGAATGGGCGTAAGGACAAAGATGATGGAATAATGCAGGCAAGAAAGATATTACTTACCTGGCTGATTAATGATATTTCATTATATGCAAAGATATCAAGATATATAAAACCGTCAGATTTTGTAGAACCGCTTTTGTGTGAAGTGGCGCAGGAACTATATTTACAGTTAGAGAATGGACAAGTTAATCCTGCAATTATAATGAATAGATACGAAGATAGTGAAGCACATAATGAGATCGCATCACTATTTAATTCTGAATTAAGCTCAGAACTTACAAATCAGGAGAAAGAAAAAGCATTAAACGAAACAGTAATTAAAGTTAAGAAAAGCAGCCTTGATAACAGGAGTAGAAATGCTAAAGATGTAGCTGAACTTCAGGCAATATTTCAGGAGCAAAAGGAATTACAGAATATACATATCAAATAGTATGATATAAAACGATTGAAATCGGAAGGATGGAAAAATAATGGCAAAGAAAGATGCAATCCAAAAAGAAGTTAATGAGAATGAGGAAGTAACAACAGAGGTAAAGGCTACAAAAAAGACAAAAGCCACTAAAACTACAAAAACGGCAAAAACAACAAAGGCTTCTAAGGAAACAGCAGCTTCAAAAGAATTTTCTGATGAAGAAAAAGCAAAAAAAGAAGAAAATGAAAATAAATTCAAAGAGAAATTAGAGGAATTAGTAGCACTTGCTAAGAAGAAAAAGAATTATCTTGAATATCAGGAGATTAATGATCATTTTTCAGATATGCAGCTTGATAGTGAACAAATGGAAAAAATATATGATTATCTAGATGCTAAGAATATTGATTATCTTAGAGAATTAGGTAATGATGAAGAGATGCTTCTTGAAAGTGATGATGAGATTGAAATTGATGCAGAAGAAGATATTGATATTGAAAAAATCGATTTAACTGTATCAGATGGTGTAAGTATTGAAGATCCTGTAAGAATGTACCTTAAAGAAATTGGTAAGGTACCTCTATTAAGCGCAGAAGAGGAAATCGACCTTGCTAAAAGAATGGAAAAAGGCGGTCCAGATGGTGAAGAAGCTAAGAAGAGACTTGCCGAGGCGAATTTAAGACTTGTAGTAAGTATTGCTAAAAGATATGTAGGACGAGGAATGTTATTCCTCGATTTAATACAGGAAGGTAATCTTGGTCTTATTAAAGCTGTAGAAAAGTTTGATTATAGCAAGGGATACAAATTCAGTACTTATGCAACATGGTGGATTAGACAGGCAATAACAAGATCAATTGCTGATCAGGCTAGAACAATACGTATTCCGGTCCATATGGTTGAAACAATTAACAAGCTTATCAGAGTATCGAGACAATTACTTCAGGAATTAGGCCGTGAGCCTTTCCCAGAGGAAATTGCAGAGGTAATGGAAATTCCAGTTGAGAGAGTCAGAGAAATCCAGAAAATCTCTCAGGAACCAGTATCATTAGAAACTCCAATTGGTGAAGAAGAAGACAGCCACTTAGGAGATTTTATTCAGGATGATAATGTACCAGTACCTGCAGAGGAAGCAGCATTTACCCTCTTAAAGGAACAGTTAGTAGAGGTACTTGGAACATTGACAGAGAGAGAACAGAAGGTATTAAGATTAAGATTTGGTCTTGATGATGGACGAGCTAGAACCCTTGAAGAAGTTGGAAAAGAATTCAATGTAACAAGAGAAAGAATAAGACAGATTGAAGCTAAAGCACTTAGAAAACTTCGTCATCCTAGCAGAAGCAGAAAATTAAAGGATTATCTTGATTAATTATTTTGAAAGTAAGAGGACAGCTTGATGATAAGCATATCTAAAAGACTTATACAGGTGGCCGATATGGTTTTTGAAGGCAACAGAGTTGCTGATATAGGAACTGATCATGGATATCTGCCAATATATCTTATAGAGAATAGAATAAGTCCGAGTGTAATTGCAATGGATGTCAATAAAGGTCCGTTGTCAAGAGCAGATAAGAATATTGCCGAAGCTGGGTATACTGAATATATTCAAACAAGAATATCTAATGGTTTTGAAAAACTTAAAGTAGATGAAGCTGATACAGTGACTATATGTGGCATGGGTGGACGTTTGATGATGTCAATTATAACTGATGGAATTGATCTAGTTAAACAGACACCACAGCTTATTTTTTCACCGCAGTCGGAGATAAAGCAATTTAGAGAATTCCTGTGTGATACTAGTATAGTCATAGATTATGAGAATATACTTTGTGAAGATGGCAAATTCTACTGGATTATGAGCTGTCATTATGACGAAAATGCAGTATCAAATATTGAAACAAAGGATGCCGCTGCTCATACTGATACATATAATAGATATGGAAGAAATCTATTAATAGAGCAGAATCCTGTTCTGCATGAGTATCTGCTCAAGGAAAAGCAAAAGTACACATCTATTATGGCAAATGTTGTTAACTGCGATTCACAGAACAAGGAATCGAGACTGCTTGAATTGACATATGAATTAAAGTGTATAGAAGAAGGATTAAAATATTATGAAGCTTAAAGATATTGCATCAGTATTAGAAGAACTCAGTCCTAAAAGCTACGCTTGTGATTGGGACAATGTTGGATTAATGACTGGTGATATGAATAAGGACGTTAAAAAGGTATTAGTTACACTTGATGTTGATGATAAGGCTATTAATAAGGCGATTAGTGAAAATTGTGATTTGATTGTTAGTCATCATCCATTTATATTTTCTCCATTAAAAAGTGTAACAAGCGGCTCATTAACTGGCAGCAGAATACTTAAAACTATTCAGAATGATATTGCAGTATATTCTATGCATACAAATTTTGATATTATGGGTGGAATGGCAGAATTAGCTGCAGATAAGTTGGGCATGAGTTCACCTAAAGTATTGGAGTATACTACTGAAACACAGGGCTTAGGAAGATATGATGATTTCGATGAAGCCACAATAGCTTGCTGGGCAGACAAAACTATAAGCATATTCGGGCTGCAAGGCGTAAGTGTATTTGGTGATTTGAATAGTAAGGTTTCGCGTGTTGCCATTGCACCTGGCTCAGGAAAAGATTCGATAGAATATGCACTTGATAATAAAGTTCAGTTATTAATTACAGGTGATATAGGTCATCATGCTGGTATAGATGCTAATGCGTGTGGGCTTGCAATTATAGATGCTGGACATTATGGAATTGAACATATATTTATAGAATTTATAGCAGAATATCTTAATAAACAATGTGATGAACTTAATGTGATTCAAAGTGAATTATGTATTCCGTATACATATATAGTAAAATAATAAAAACTTGGATAAATGCTGAGTAGAATGGAGGGTTTTATGAGTAGTATATTAATAGAGATGGCAAAAAAAGCACAAAAGGAATATAAAGATGATATTATTCTTGCACGTGTAGATGGTAGACTTACAGAACTCAATCAAAAGGATGTTGAAGGAAAGGATGTTGAATTTATTACAACAGCTTCAACTATTGGTAATGATGCATATAAGAGAAGTATGGTAATGTTGATGCTTTATGCAATACATAAAGCGTGTGGTTCTAAGGCTGTTAATAACGTTGTGGTACAGTTTTCACTCAGTAAGGGCTTATATTGTGATATGGTAAGCGATGTCCCTGTTAATGAAGAGTTTATTCAGAAAGTTAAGGCGATAATGCTTGAAACTGTCAAAAAGGATATTCCAATAGAAAAGAAATCCATAATTACTGATGATGCAATTAAGAAATTTAATGAATATGGTATGAATCATAAGGCTACATTATTCAAATATAGACGAGATTCAAAAGTTAATGTATATAGTATTGATGGATATGAAGACTACTATTATGGCTATATGGCACCATCAACGGGAATGCTGCAATACTTTGATTTATTTTTATATGACAATGGATTTGTTCTTCAGTTACCTACAAAATCCTCAACTAAAACTATTCCTGAATTTAAACCACAAAAGAAAATATATGATGTCTTAAATGAGTCAACAGAGTGGACTCGTATGCTTGAGGTTAATACTGTTGGAGAATTGAATGACAGGATTGCAGCGGGTAATATAGATGAACTTATGCTTGTTCAGGAGGCACTTCAGGAACAGAAAATAGCGCAGATTGCCAGACAAATAGCTGACTCTAAGGACAAGAAGTTTGTACTTATTGCAGGACCATCGTCTTCAGGAAAAACAACATTTTCACATAGATTATCTGTACAACTTATGGCATGTGGATTGAAACCACATCCTATAGCAGTTGATAATTTCTTTGTAGAACGTGAAGAGACACCACTTGACGAGAATGGCAAATATAACTTTGAAGATATTCATGCAATAGATATACCTTTATTTAATACAATTATGAATGATTTGAGAGATGGTAAAGAAGTAGAGATGCCAACCTTCAATTTTAAATTAGGACACAAAGAATATAACGGAGACAAGCTCAAACTTGGAAAAGAAGATATCTTAGTTATTGAAGGAATACATTGTCTTAATGATGAATTGACAAAATCACTTCCGAAGGAAAGCAAATTCAAGATATATATCAGTGCATTAACACAGCTTAATATTGATGAACATAACAGAATTGCAACAACTGATACAAGACTTGTTCGAAGAATGGTAAGAGATTTTAGAACAAGAGGCTCATCTGCACAGAGAACACTTGATATGTGGGAATCAGTACGTAAGGGTGAAGAAAAGAACATATTCCCATTCCAGGAAGAAGCAGATGCAATGTTTAATTCTGCACTTATTTATGAATTAGCTGTATTAAAACCATTTGTGGAGCCGATTTTGTTCGCAATAGGTAAGGATGAACCCGAGTACCAGGAAGCTAAGAGATTACTGAAGTTCTTGGATTATTTCCTTGTGGCTGATTCAACTAATATTCCTAACAATTCAATACTTCGAGAATTCGTTGGTGGAGGATGTTTTAAAATCTAACAATATACTATAATAAAAGAAGCTGCCTGTAATGAATTAACATTTGGGCAGCTTTTATTATAATTATTATTTATCATATACGCGGTAATGGTGAGTCTTTAGTGCATCAATTGCATTCTCTCTTGAAGCTGAGTCATAGAACTCAATCTTTAGAGCACCCTCCTCATATTCACGGTTATGAATAATTCCAATATTCTTGATATTGATGTGTCTGGTAGCAAGAATTGTAGCAACATTAGCAATGGCACCTTCTTCATCAATAAGATCACAATGAATACGATAGTTTGGTTTAATTGTACCAACACGTCTTTCATCAATAGAATTACGATATTCTCTGGATTCTTCAAACATCTTATAGATATATCCGTTGGATATATCACCACAATCATCCTGAAGGTGAAGGGCAACGTCTTGTAATGATTCTATATATTTGTTAAGAAGCTTTAGGACAGGAGCTGAATTGGTTGTACAAATTTGCTGCCACATCTCTGGCGAAGAAGAAGCAATTCTGGTAATATCTTTGAAACCACCGGCAGCAAGCATCTTCATTAACTCATCGCTATTATCTGATTCACGAACAAGATTGACGAGACTACTAGCAATAAGATGTGGTATATGACTTATTCCAGCTACGCTATAATCGTGTTCTTTGTAATCAATTACAATAGGAATAGCCCCCATACTTTCAACAAGAGACACATATCTGTAAAGGTAGTTATCCTTTGTTGATTTCGTAGGCGTTATTGCATAGTAGGCATTCTCGAGAAGATATGCACTAGAATTAGCATATCCGGTTTTCTCAGAGCCGGCCATAGGATGTCCACCTATGAAATTATTCTCCATATCGAGTTCGGTAACGATTGTGTGTATATAGCCTTTTACACTTCCAACATCGGTGATAATACAGTGAGAGTTAATCAAAGGCTTTAACTGTATAAGATAATCTTTGCTGTATTCAACAGGAGTACATAAGAATATAAAATCACATTGGGAAAATGTTGTATCAACTGAAGTCAGAGCATTATTGACTATGCCATCATTGACTGCTTCACATACGGGTTCAGGACTGCGGCTATATACGGATATCGTACAGTCGGGATATTTTTGCTTGAGGACTCTTGCTATGGAACCACCAATCAATCCAAAGCCAATAAAGCCAATATGCAGCATATTTATATTAATGTTATCCATTTTTACCTCCATTTATAATCCGGATTCTTTTCATAATAATTATTGTAAGACATAAAAATATATAAGTCAATCATTTGTTGCTTTAAAGCATTAAATTAAAATGACAGAATATATTATACATATTGAAAATATAATCAAAATAAAGTAAAATAAGATTATGATTTGTGCGTGTTTATTAATATAGAAAGTGAGGAAAAATATATGGCGGAAACTTTATTGAAGAATATTCGTAATGTGGCAATACTAGGTGGAGCTGGTGCTGGTAAAACTACAGTTGTTGAGGCAATGGCATTCGCAAGTGGACTTACTAATAAGCTTGGAACGATTGAAGATGGTAATACATTATCGGATTTTGATAAAGAAGAGATAAAAAGACATTGTTCAATACAGGATTCTATGTTATCACTCTATTGGGAAGACTGCTTGATTAATGTCATAGATACACCGGGAATGCAGGATATGGTAGGAGAGAGAGAATCTGCATTATTGGCAGCAGATGCAGCGGTTATTATTGTTAATGGTAAGAATGGTGTAGATGCTGGGACAATAAAAGCCTGGGAATTATGTGATAAGTTTAAGCTGCCAAGAATTGTGTTTGTTACAGCTATGGATGATGATAATGCCAGCTATAGAGAGACAGTAGAGGAATTAACTAATCGATATGGAAGAAAAATAGCACCATTTCATCAGCCAATAAGAGAGAATGGCAAATTCGTAGGGTATGTTAATATAACGAAGATGAATGGTCGTAGATTTACAGGTATAGCAAGATATGAAGAGATTCCTATACCTGACTATTCGTTTGAGAATCTGGAAAAATATAGAGAAACCTTGATAGACTCTGTAGCAGGTACTAATGATGATTTGATGGATAAGTATTTTAATGAAGTTGAGTTTACACAGGAGGAGATAGATGAGGCATTAAAGATTAATTGCTGTGATGGAACATTAGTACCTGTTACAATGGGTTCGGGTAAGAATGTACATGGTGTATTTATGCTCCTTAATGATATTGTAAGGTTTTTACCAGCTCCAACAGTGGGAAAATCAGGAGTTAATGTTAAGAGTGCTTCTATATTTGATGGAATATATGAAAGAACAGCTCCATTGGCAGGTCAGATATTCAAGACATATGCTGATCCATTCATTGGAAGTCTATCATTGATAAAGGTATACTCAGGTGTGTTAAAAAAAGATTCGATGGTTTACAATAGCTCTGCTAATACAGAAGAGAAGATTACAAGGCTTTATAAACTGTCTGGGAAGGAATTGATTGAGACAGATTGTATTGAGGCAGGTGACATAGGAGCCATTCCTAAACTATTGTATACATCAACTGGGGATACATTATCTACAAAAGATATTCCATGCATATTTGACAGATATGAATTTGCTAAGCCATATACTGTAAGAACATATAATGTAATTAAAAAGTCAGATGAGGATAAAGTATCATCAGCTCTTCAGAAGATGTGCCAGGAAGACATGACATTAGAATTATATAATGATGTAGATAATAAGCAGCAATTGATTAAAGGAATTGGTACAATGCAGCTTGATATAGTATGCAATAGACTTGAAAACAGATACAAAATTAATATTGAACTTAAGGAAGCAGATATTGCATATAAAGAGACAATATTAAAATCAGCTGAAGCAAAAGGCAGATATAAAAAGCAATCAGGAGGACATGGTCAATTTGGTGAGGTTGTTATAGAACTTCAGCCATTAGAGGATACAGATAAAAACTATGAATTTGAAGAATGTGTAGTTGGTGGAGCTGTTCCTAAAAACTATTTTCCAGCTGTGGAAAAGGGTATTGCAGAAAGCATAATAAAGGGACCATTGAAAGGATATCCTGTTGTAGGTATCAAGGCTATTCTTAAGGATGGTTCATATCATCCGGTAGATTCGTCAGAGATGGCATTCAAGACAGCTGCAATGATGGCTTTTGAAGAAGCTTACAAGAAGTGTGAGCCAGTATTATTAGAACCAATTGCGAATCTTAGTGTGAATGTTCCAGAGAAGTATATCGGAGATGTAACTAGTGATTTAAAAAAGAGACGTGGAAGAATAACCTCAATGTTACCGGATGATTATGGCAATGAATTACTTAATGCACAAGTACCATTAGCAGAATTAAGTAATTATGGAGTAAGCCTTCGTTCGTGTTCGGCAGGATATGGAGAATTCTCATATGAAGTGATTAGATATGAAAGGGTAGGGTAATTAATTGAAAAAGAATATAAAGTATATAGGAATTGCATTATTAGTGATATTGGTAGTTGGAGTATTGTATTATATTAATCTTCCAGCAATTAATATTCATGCACAGGGTTTTTGGACATTTATTATATTTATGTTTGTTATAATAACAGCAGTATCTCTTGTTTTATCAACAGTAAAATCTCATGTAGATATTAGGGGATTTTTTGAACAGGGAGACCAGATTTTTGGCAAGCATAGAAAGAATGCAGACCATAATTCCAAACTGGAGTTTATGAGCAAAACAGCTGGAATTGCTACTAAAGCATTTATTGGAATAACGATTGCATTAATACTAGTGTTTATTGTTGGCTCTGTTTTATCATCAGAACTGATTAATGCAAAGGCATATGAGAAGTTACTTGATATTGAGACTAGAAGTTTTACGAATGATGTTAAGGAAGTCTCATATAGCGAGATACCAATTCTTGATAAGGATTCGGCAACAACAATAGGTAAAAGAGTTATGGGTACTATGGTTGATATGGTATCGCAGTATGAAGTTGACAGCAGCAATTATACACAGATTAATTATAAAGGCAAACCGGTAAGAGTAGCACCACTTAAGTACGGTAATGCGATTAAATGGTTCACTAATAATAATACAGGTATTCCGGCATATATAATGATTGATATGACCAATCAGGAAGCACAGTGTATTAGATTAAGTGAAGGTATTAAGTATTCTACAAGTGATCATTTTGATAGAAATATATATAGACATCTAAGATTTGCTTATCCAACATATATTTTTGATGATATTAATTTTGAGATAGACGAAACTGGAACACCTTATTGGATATGTCCAGTAAAACAATACAATATTGGATTATTTGGTGGTGTTACAATTGGCAAGGTTGTATTGTGTAATGCAATAACTGGAGAGATGCAGTGTTATGATGTAGCGGATGTCCCTAATTGGGTTGATACGGTATATTCTGCTGAACTTCTTATTAGACTTTATAATTACAATGGTACATTAAAGAATGGATATTTTAATAGTATACTGAGCCAAAAGGGTTGCTTAAGAACTACAGATGGATATAATTATATTGCTCTTGATGATGATGTATGGGTATATACAGGAATAACATCGGTAGGTCAGGATGAGTCTAATGTAGGATTTGTATTAATGAATAAAAGAACAGCAGAAACAAGATATTATGAGATTGCAGGAGCTGAGGAGAATTCAGCAATGTCATCTGCTGAAGGAAAGGTACAGCATCTTGGATATAGTGCTACATTCCCGCTGCTATTGAATATTGGTGGGCAGCCGACATATTTTATGGCGTTAAAGGATAGTGCGGGACTGGTAAAACAATACGCAATGCTTAATATCGAAAAATATCAGACAGTAGCAACAGCAGATACTGTTGCAGAATGTGAGAAGGTCTACCGTCAGATGATGAATGATAATGGCATATCTACGACAGATAACAAAGAGGATACAAAAGTACAAACAAAGACTATTACAGGTAATATTACTAAAATAGTTGATACAGTAATTAATGGAAATTCACATTACTATATTATGCTGGATTCTTCAAAAGATATATTTGATGTTAACGTTGCAGACAATATTGACATAATACGTTATAATATTCAGGATGAAATAACATTAGAATATACGATTGGCGATTCTAGTAATACAGTTGTTAGTCTAAAAAGCAAAAAATAAGCTTTGAAAAACTGTAAATAACCTTTGCGAAATGGAGAAATAAAAGTAATGAAAATATTTGTGGATCTTGAGTTTTGCGAGATAGATAAAGAAAATAGACATCTTAAAAAATATTCAAGTTATGAAATCATAGAGATTGGAGCTGTAAAGCTTGATGATGAGAATGAAATAGTCAGTAGTTTTGATGCATTCGTAAAACCCGAGTATTCACATATTAATTCATTTGTATCGAATTTGACTGGAATCAATGATTCAACTGTAAAGGATGCAAAAAACTATAATGAAGTTGCGTTGGAATTCCTAAATTGGATTGATGATTATGATAATATCGAAATCTATTCCTGGAGTAATAGTGATTTGCAGCAGTTTAAGCATGAAAATGCTTTGAAAAGCTTTGAAGATTCTAGATTTGAACTATTATTTGCCAAGTGGAAGGATTTTCAAAAGATATTCAGCAAATTATTAAGTATCAGTCAAAATCTCAAACTTGATACAGCCTTAAAAGGAGCAGGAATACCATTTCAGGGACACGAACATGCTGCTATTGCAGATGCAAAGAATACAGCATTATTGTTCGCACTTACCAAGAACGAAGAGGAATTCAATAAAAAAGCAGGTGTAATAATAGAACTGTTAAAACCCAAGGATGATTTATCATTCTCGTTAGGTTCATTATTCACTGATGATATATTGAATTCCCTAAAATAATTATTTGGTATACTGTGCTAAATTACTTGTAACAGTTACTGGCTTATCACTCTCATAAGTGGTATATGTCAAAGAAAGTGTAGTCGAATCCAATCCTTCAGGCAATTCCATAGTGATTGAGGCAGGAATTACATTGATTTCAGGAATATGACTATATTCAACTGATGTCGATAAGATGTTATCTTTATAAGTAAATATACTTATACTTGGTACTGATATACCGATTCCTGTATCTAGTAGTATTGCTGTTGACGAATTAAGAAATTCGATTTGAGTATCTGAAGAAGTCTTCTTATAGATTGATTCTTGATGTGCCCATGTTTTACCTGCGTTAGCTGTAAAATATACATTATAATATACATTGCCTGCACCAGCACCGCTTTCGATTAGAAGCAGACCATTATTATCGTCATAGAAGTCAACGATTGCTGTTGTGTACTGATTGATTTCTATTGAGTCTGGCATAGAAGTATGCCATGATTTTGTTGTAGATTTGTCCAATGATACATAGCTTATATCAATTGAATCAGTATTAAACTTATAATCATAGCTTCCATCTGCTAAAGGTACCTGTGTTAATGTAACAGGTGCAGCTGTAGTTGGTTGGGCTGTAGTGCTTTCATTAATTCCAGACATTGTTGAAGGGTGATTATCATTGAGTACATCACTATTTTGACCGGATTGTGTTTGTGCTGGAGCATGCTGTGAATTGTTATAATATATTATTCCACTGGCAACACCGACAGCGGCAAGACATATACAAGACATTGTAATAACTTTGGATGTATGTTTCTTTTTATTCTTTTTCATAGGATAACCCTCCTTATTAGACAGACAAATATATAATTCCATTAATATACATATATTATATTCTTTTTAAGAATAAAGCACAATAGTGAAAGAATATAATATATCAGCTAATGCTTAACCTTGATAGTTACGTATTTTATCAGATATTCTA
>CAZPHI010000010.1:36823-46525 GCA_964586425.1 uncultured Lachnospiraceae bacterium
TAATATATCAGCTAATGCTTAACCTTGATAGTTACGTATTTTATCAGATATTCTAAGCAGATTATATATTGAAGCATACTCAATTGATGTTATATCTTCAATATAATTTTTTTCAAATGCTTTGTTAATCCCTTTGGAAGAGAGGATGTCGACAGCTTTATTATAAGCTATGGCAGCCTCTTTTTCTGATTTGTAATTACCAACGACATAATCACTTCTAAGATGAATTTTGACCTTATATAGAATTCGTCCGGATTTCTCATATCTTAATACTCCACGGTAACGGTTGATTACTTTGATATTACTATAAGTAAAATCATGTGGATTACCATTGGCAAAATTATAATCACGTCCGGCAACCGCATGATTACGGATGCCATAGCGCAATAATATGTTAGTCTGCATACCATAATCATTAACATACATATAGCCATTGCGAGGTATGATTCGATGATTAGAGTAGTAAAACAAGTCATCAACATCGAATTTTAATGGAGTATGTGCATCAAGATAATATATAAAATGCTTTTTAAGCAGATAGATTGGCGTATTAATATAGATATTATTATCTCTAAAATTAATTAATGTAATAAAACGGTCATGAGTAAGAATGCAGTTATCTGGTAATGATGTTGAGTAATCTTCAAAACTTATGCCATATGAAGTGTCAGAAAGAATCTCAGCTGCAACGGAGTATGCCAAAAAAGCCTTTTGCTCAGTATCAAAGCTTCCAAGGCTGATGTGTTTGTTTCGGTATGTTATAGATGAACGATAACTAATGCTTCCATCTTTTTTATATGCAATGTATACACCTGTTAATGCCATAGATATTACCCTTACCTTTATATTATGTATACAATTATAACATCAAAAATGCAGTAAAAACAAGGAGTATATTGCCTATACGATAAGACCATAAGAATAAGCATTTTATTAAATTTCTATAGACGAGTAATGATTAAAGTGATAACATTATATTAGGAATATGACATTATTACTATAGTTTTGTATAGAGTGCTTCAGAACGGAGAATCTTATGAAAAAGAGAGATAAAACATTCGCGTTACGTGGAGTAATAACATTTATAATATGTTTTCTGATTCTTTCATCAATATTGATGTGGAGAGTTTTGGTAACGATTAATGAGAATAAAGCGGCAGCTGAATATTATCTTGATTACAAGATGACACAGTTTATAAAAGAACTTTCAGTAATAGATAATAAATTGGATGCACTTATAAGCCTTACATTCTCAGAACAGGGTGTAAGTGATTTTGAACGTGCAGCTCAATATATATGTCAGGATGATGCAATATATGGAATGTACATTGCACCTGACGGTATCATTGAACATGTGTATCCTGATAATGATCCTGATTTTATTGTAGGAAGGAATGTTATAGATTGTGATGATGAAAAAGATATTGGAGTTGTTAATGCACTGATTAGAAATAAAGCAGTATTATCAGGACCATTTTATCTTGATGATGGTAATCAGTATCTGTTTCTGTCAAAACCTATATACATTAAAGAAACAGTAGATACTCCATATTATTGGGGGATTGTTACAGTGTGCGTTAAGTTCCCTGATGTATTAATTAATTCAGGTATAGAGGATATAGCAACATCAGGATATAATGTGAGACTTGATGTTACAGATATTAATAATGAATCAATAACGCTGGCTGATTATGGTTCACAATACATTACTTCTAGTGTTTCGAAAAGTACTAATATGTTTATGGTAGATTTTGATATGAAGATACAGCCAGTAAAAGGATGGTTTTCTTCTAAAATATTACTGGAAGGTATAATAATTGAATTAATTATAAGTTCCTTTATGGCAATCCATATAATAGATTTTAAAAAAGTAAAGAGATCTCAATTGAGACTTAAAAAAATCGTAGAGATAGATACGCTTACAGGTGCTAAAACTAGAAGAGCACTTCACCAGATTGTAGAAGAGCAGATAGAAAGACAGCACACATTTGCTCTTGCATATATTGATGTGGATAAATTCAAATACGTTAACGATACTTATGGACATGATGCAGGTGATATTCTTTTAAAAGAAATTGTTAAAAGGATTGCAGCCATAATTCGTGATAATGATTTTATTGCTCGAATTGGGGGAGATGAATTTGTTGTTTATTTAGATGGAGTATCACACGAAGAAGGAGCTAAGGCATCGGTTGGGAGAATTCAGGCCACAATGGATGAGAAGGTATCAATTGGCGATAATATGATAAATGCTTCTATTAGTGTAGGTTGTGTCAGATATCCGGCTGAAGGAAGTACAATGGATGAAATTATCAAATGTGCTGATAAAAAGATGTATGAGATGAAAGAAAGACATCATAAGGAACAATAATAATTTTAGTGTTGTCAATCAGGGATATATAGGTGTATAATAAAGAGAAAATTTTTATTCAAAAGGAGAAAAACTATGATTTATGATTCATTAACTAACATTGGATTTTATAAAGGTCTTAACGATCGTTATGCAAAAGCTGTAGAATTCCTTTCACAGGACAACCTAGCATCACTTGAGAATGGTAAATACGAAATTGATGGTAAGAATGTATATGCTAACGTAATGGAATATGATACAATTCCTTGGGAAGATGCAAAATACGAAGCACATAAGCATTACACAGATATTCAGTGTATTCTTGTTGGCGAGGAGTTAATGAGCTTTGAACCTACAGTTAATCTTACTCCAACAGAAGAATATAATGCAGAGAAAGATGTTACAAAATTCAACAACGATATTCATGGTATTGATTTTGTTGTTAAAGCAGGCGAGTACCTTATATTCCAGCCTCAGGACGGACATAAGCCAAAGGCTATGAATGGAACTCCATGTCATATTAAAAAAGTAGTAGTTAAAATCAAAGAAGATTAATTTTAGAAGGTGGTATATCAGATGAGTTTGTTATATAGAAGTACACGAGATGACAGTGTAACAGTAAAAGCATCTCAGGCAATACTTAAAGGTCTTGCTGATGATGGTGGTTTATTTGTTCCTGATTCAATCCCAACACTTGATGTAAGCATGGAAGATCTTGCTAAGATGGATTATGCACAGGTAGCTTATGAAGTAATGAAGTTGTTCCTTACAGATTTCACAGAAGAAGAGCTTAAGGATTGTATTAATAAAGCATATGATTCTAAGTTTGATACAGACGAAATTGCTCCATTAGTTAAAGCAGATGGCGCTTATTATCTTGAATTATTCCATGGTGCAACAATTGCATTCAAGGATATGGCATTATCAATTCTTCCTCATCTTCTTATTACATCTGCAAGAAAGAATAATGTAAAGAATGATATTGTAATACTTACAGCAACATCAGGTGATACAGGTAAAGCTGCACTTGCAGGTTTTGCTGATGTAAAGGGAACAAAAATCATTGTATTTTATCCTAAAGACGGTGTAAGTCCAATTCAAGAAAAACAGATGGTAACTCAGAAGGGCGATAATACATATGTAATAGGTATTAATGGCAATTTTGATGATGCTCAGACTGGTGTAAAGAATATATTTGGTGATAAAGAACTTGCTAAAGTTATGGATGCAGCTGGATTCCAATTCTCCTCTGCTAATTCTATCAATATTGGACGATTGGTTCCACAGATTGTGTATTACGTATATGCGTACACAAGACTCCTCGCTAATGAAGAGATTACAGCTGGCGAAAAGATTAATGCAGTAGTTCCAACTGGCAATTTTGGTAATATTCTTGCAGCATTCTATGCAAAGAATATGGGATTACCAATTAACAAACTTATTTGTGCTTCTAATGATAATAAAGTATTATATGATTTCTTCTCAACAGGAACATATGATAGAAATAGAGATTTTGTATTAACATCATCTCCATCAATGGATATTCTTATTTCTAGTAACCTTGAAAGATTAATATATAGAATAGCTGGCAATAGTTCTGATAAGAACAAAGAACTTATGTCAGAATTAAAGAATGATGGAAAGTATACAATTACAGATGCTATGAAATCACAACTGAATGATTTCTATGGCAATTATGCAAAAGAATCAGAAACTGCTGAAACAATCAGCAAACTATATTCTGATACCGGATATATTATTGATACTCATACAGCAGTAGCAGCAACTGTTTATAAAAAGTATGTCAAAGATACTAATGATAATACAAAAACAGTTATTGCTTCAACAGCAAGTCCATACAAATTCACTAGAAGTGTAATGAATTCAATTGACAGTAAGTATGATGCTATGTCAGATTTTGAATTAGTAGATGAACTTAGCAAGCTCTCAGGAGTTACAGTTCCTAATGCAATTGAAGAGATTAGAACAGCTCCAGTTCTTCACAATACAGTATGTGAAGTTAATGAGATGTGTGATAATGTAAAGAAGATACTTGGTATTTAATTAATCATACAAATAATGATAGAGGAGTAAAGAATTAGACGTATATCATCAGTTCTTTACTCCTTTTATTATCTATACAATATAGGTAATTGCGAAACTCTTTGTTATGTATTATTTGATGTGCAAACCGAATAAATTTCACACAGACACGCTTCCGCTCGTGCTTAAGCGTAGCGGTTCATAAGTGACCGAAGTACGGTCACTAAGAACCGACGCTACGCAAACGGTCTGCTTAGAAATTCATTCGGCTTACACACCATTTACACATTAATAGAGTTTCGCAAGTGCCTATCTATACAATAATATATTTATCATAGAACGAGGTTTACTGTGAAGATAAAAAGTGGAAAGATATGGCCTATTTTTCTGATAGGGCTTACGGTAATGTTTTTATGTGCATCTTTTGGAATGTCCTATGTAGCAAAAATTGCTTTAGAAGGTTTTGCAGAAGACAGCAGTGCTTATAACGAACATTTTGTCCAGAATTCAAAGGTGATTCAGGAGAATATCTGCTCAAGACAAAGATATGCATTGATTTATTCTAATATAATTGCTAATTATAGTGATTTAAGTCGTGAAGATATTCTTGATAAGATGGAAAGATTGAATGCTAACTCGCAATTTTCATCAATGGGATTTGTAGATGAGAATGGCAATGGGTTTGACTGTAATGGTCAGGATTTTAAAATAGATATTATTCGAGAGAAGAGAATATATACAGACTTGAATAAAGGTGTTATGTATTATCTTGCACCAGTTATTAAAGACGGCGAAAATAAGGGCTATTTTATTGGAATAGACTCTTTATATATTATAGAACATAATGGATATGATATAGGTGGAGTTATTGATGATTCAAAGTCATCAACAGATATTATTATAATAGATGATGATTATAAACTAATTATGGAAACAAAAAGTGCAGAACAATATACGGATTATAGTAAAATAGTAAGTAGGGCACAAAATTCAATTATTGATTCTGATATAGCACTATTCAAAAAGCAGTTAATAATGTCGGGGGTAAAACTATCGCCAGATAGTTCTTTTACAGTTAATGATTTTATATATTTGCAGCATAATCAAGATGAATTATGGTTCAAAACAGAAATTCATACAATTGATGGACATGAACTCACAGTTCTTGCTGCTAGAAATGCTTCATTGAGTACACGCTTTAGTAAGATTATTTTACAAACTGCATTAATTATTGGTATATTTGTTACAATATTACTTATTGTATGGATACTTTTAATTACACTTCAGACGATTAGCGCCAGAAGGCTTACCAAGATAGATTATCTGGATGAGACAACCGGTTGTTATAATATGACAAAATTCAAGGTTGATTGTTCGAAGATAATGAAAAACTATGATAAATATCAAAGAAAACACAATAATACAAAATGTGCGATGATTCTTTTTGATATTGATAGATTTAAAATTATCAATGATATATATGGCTTTGAAAAGGGAAATCAGCTTTTAAAATCAATTGCAATGTATATGAAGCGCAATGTTAGAAAAGGTGAACTTGCTACACGTTATACTGCAGATCAGTTCTTGATGTTTTTGAGATGCCAGAATGAAGAGCAGATTCTTGCCAGAATACAGGATTTTGACAAATGTCTTGTAAGCATCATGGATGTGTATAATCTAAAGTTAACATATGGAATATATATGGTTAATGACAATGATAGTAGCATAGATCAGATGGCTGTATATTGCGCAATTGCTAAGGGCGTTGCAAAACGTAATGTTAACAGTAATATATGTATATTTGATGATAATATACGTAATGATATGTTGAAGGATAAGCGCATAGAAGATGCGGCTTCAACAGCATTTGTTAATAGAGAATTTGAAGTATATCTTCAGCCTAAATATGTTGTTGATGGAAGCCGTATTGCTGGTGCAGAAGCGCTTGTAAGGTGGAACAGCCCCAAATTAGGTTTTGTATCACCTGGAGAATTTATTCCATTATTTGAAAAAAATCAGTTGGTAGTAAAATTAGATAATTATATGCTTGAAGAAGTCTGCAAAATCCAAAAACAGTGGCTTATGGAGAATAAGAATATAGTTACTATTTCGGTAAATATATCAAGAGTTCATCTTAATGAACCACAACTTGTCGATACAATAGTTAATATTGTTGACAGATATGAACTTCCTCATAAATATATAGAATTAGAACTTACGGAAAGTGCTTTCTTTGAAGATAGAACAATTCTAGTTGATACAGTTAATGGATTACGAAAGCTTGGCTTTTCTGTTTCAATGGATGATTTTGGAGCAGGATATTCCTCTCTTAATTCGTTAAAGGATCTTCCAATGGATGTGATTAAGCTTGATGGTGAATTCTTCAATCATACAGATGATTTAGAAAGGAGCCGTACCGTTATAAGGGATACAGTAGTTATGGCAAAGCATCTTAATATGAGTATAGTTGCAGAGGGAATTGAATTAAAAAAACAGGTAGACTTTCTTGCGGATATAGGATGTGATTTGATTCAAGGCTATTATTTTGCAAAACCTATGCCAGTGAAAGAATTTGCAAATCAATATATGCAATAAAATAGTGATGCAGTTGATGAACAAACAGAACCAAAGTCACGCAGACATGCTATCGCAAATCGTCTGCTAAGCCTTTAGTCCAGTTTGTTCATAATCTACATATACGAATGTTGCGTTGCTTGTACACTGTGTGGTGGAAGGCAACAATAAAGGAGTAGGTGTTGGAGAAGGGACCGTTTATACACGTCGGCACTCAATTTGAGCGAGTGATAACGATGCTCAAATTGTAGTGACCGCTACGTGTATAATCGAGCGAGAGCGTGTCCCTGAAACAACACCTACTCCTTTTTTGTCGTCGCTCCCATGCGGTTGCGACGAATTTATAAAGAAAAAATAAAATTCTACAAAACTGTTGACAAAGCATATGCATAGTGATATTTTAGTTATATCGATATTAGCACTCTATAGAGTTGAGTGCTAACAAAGATAAAAAGAATATATTAACAAATCTCATTAGATAAAAAAGGAGTGATTGAATGGAGCTTGAGGGCAGAAAGTTAAAGATACTTGAAGCAATAATTAAGAATTATCTTGAGACTGGCGAACCGGTAGGTTCAAGAACAATTTCAAAGTATGCAGAATTAAACTTAAGTTCAGCAACCATTCGTAATGAGATGGCAGATCTTGAAGAGATGGGTTATATTGTTCAACCCCATACTTCTGCTGGTAGAATTCCTTCAGATAAGGGCTACAGATTATATGTTGATAATTTGATGCAGAATAAGGAGAATGAATTAAGCAGGAGAGAGAAAGAAGTTGATGAGATGAAAACATTTCTCACCGACAAAGTCGACAGAGTCGAAGAACTCTTGCAGAATGTCGCTAAGGTACTTGCTAATGATACAAATTATGCAACTATGGTAAGTACACCAAAGTACAATCAAACAAAATTAAAATTCATCCAGCTGTCAGTAATTGAAGAAAAAAAGATACTTGCGGTTATAGTTTTAGAAGGCAATCTGATTAAGAACAAGGTTCTTAATGTTGATCAGGATATTAATCAGGAAGATATATTAAAACTTAATTTGTTATTGAATAGTACAATTAATGGTTTATCCTTAGGCGAGATTAATCTTGCAATGATCAATAAGATGCAGACACAGGCAGGAAGATTTAATCTGATAATCAAAGAAGTTCTAACTGTTGTATGTGAAGCAATGGAAAGTGCAGATGACCTTCATATATATACAAGCGGAGCAACTAATATATTTAAGTATCCGGAATTGAGTGACAGCAGCAAAGCAAGCGAGCTTATATGTACCTTGGAAGAGAAAGATAAACTAACAGGTCTTGTTACGGAATCTTTATCAAAGGAAGAAAACCAGGGTATTCAGGTATATATAGGAAATGAAACACCAATTCAAACTATGAAAGATTGTAGTGTAGTTACTGCAACATATGAATTGGAAGATGGAATAAGAGGCACAATCGGTATTATAGGACCAAAGAGAATGGACTATGAGAAGGTTGTTGAGACATTGAAGACAATTCAGACGCAATTGGACACAGTGTTTAAGAAAACATAGGAAAGGTTGGTAAATAATGGAAAAAGATAATTTAGAAAAAGAAATTAATTCAACTGATGTTGAGGATACAACATCAAAAGATATGGTCGATGATAATAATATTGCAGATGCTGCAGATAATGATAATGTGAATCAGAACGATTCACAGGCAGAGAATGCCGATTCACAGGTAGAGGATTCAGAAGAAAAAGATGGAGATGATAAATCTTTAGATAAGAAAAAATTCTTCGGTAAGAAAAAACCAGAAAAAAAGGATCCTAGAGATGAAAAAATCGAAGAACTGGAAGACAGATTAAAGCGTCAGATGGCTGAATTCGATAATTTCAGAAAAAGAACAGACAAAGAAAAAACTTCTATGTACGAGATAGGTGCAAAAAGTATAGTTGAAAAAATTCTTCCAATAGTAGATAACTTTGAAAGAGGATTTGCATCAGTTACAGAGGAAGGTATGGAAGATCCATTTGTTGCCGGAATGGATAAGGTATACAAACAGCTGATGAAATCTTTAGAAGAGGCTGGAGTAAAAGCAATTGAGGCAGTTGGCAATGAGTTTGATCCTAATTTCCACAATGCAGTAATGCATGTTGAAGATGATTCACTTGGAGATAACGTTGTTGCAGAAGAGTTGCAAAAAGGATATATGTACAAAGATAGTGTTGTAAGACACAGTATGGTTAAAGTTGCTAATTAATAGTTATGTATATCTAATATAAATTTATATGAATTTACGCTAAAAGCGTAAGAATGGAGGATATTATGAGTAAGATTATTGGTATTGATTTAGGTACAACAAATTCATGTGTTGCAGTTATGGAAGGTGGTAAACCAACAGTTATCGCCAATACAGAAGGTATTAGAACAACTCCTTCTATTGTAGCATTCACAAAGACAGGAGAGAGATTAGTAGGTGAACCTGCAAAGCGTCAGGCAGTTACTAATGCAGAAAAGACAATTTCATCAATTAAGAGACATATGGGTACAGATTTTAAAGTAGCTATTGATGATAAGAAATACACTCCACAGGAAATCTCAGCTATGATTCTTCAGAAGTTAAAAGCTGATGCAGAGAGCTATTTAGGTGAGCCTGTTACAGAAGCTGTTATCACAGTTCCAGCATACTTTAATGATGCCGAAAGACAGGCAACAAAGGATGCAGGTAAGATTGCAGGACTTGATGTAAAGCGTATT
>CAZPHI010000011.1:0-46459 GCA_964586425.1 uncultured Lachnospiraceae bacterium
ATTTAATTTTTTATAATCAAAAAACCTATGCAAAATCATATCTTGCATAGGTCTCTTATATAAAAATACATTGAATTATAATTAATATAATGGATATTTATCTGTTAATCCTTTAACCATATCCATTGCTTTATCTCTATTCTTCTCTACATCTTCAACAAGTAATGAAATCGCATCAGCTACAACATCCATATCAGCTGTATTAAAGCCTCTTGTTGTTACAGCAGCTGTTCCGAGTCTGATACCACTTGTAACAAATGGAGATGCTGGATCATTAGGAATTGTATTCTTATTACATGTAATGTTAGCAGCATCAAGAAGCTTTTCAACTTCTTTACCAGTAACACCCTTGCTAATAAGATTAACAAGCATAAGATGATTATCTGTACCACCTGATACGATATCAAATCCTCTTGACTGAAGTCCTGTACAAAGAGCCTGAGCATTATCTACTATATTCTTTGCATATACCTTAAAGCTATCATCAAGTGCTTCCTTAAGACAAACAGCCTTACCAGCAATAACATGCATCAAAGGACCACCCTGAATTCCTGGGAATACAGATTTGTTGAATTTGAATTTTTCTGCATTCTCTGCAGAACTAAGTATCATACCACCTCTTGGACCACGAAGTGTCTTGTGAGTTGTTGTTGTTACAACATCTGCATATGGAATTGGACTTGGATGCTGACCACCAGCAACAAGACCGGCAATATGAGCCATATCTACCATTAAGTATGCGCCAACTTCATCACATATATCTCTGAATTTCTTGAAATCAATAACTCTTGCATATGCACTGGCACCTGCAATAATCATCTTAGGTTTACATTCCTTTGCTATTCTAAGAACTTCGTCATAATCTATGAATCCATCTGCGTTAACTCCATAAGGTACTATATGAAAATATTTACCAGATATATTAACTGGTGAACCATGTGAAAGATGACCTCCACAGTCAAGGCTCATACCCATTACTGTGTCTCCAGCTTCTACCATAGCAAAAAATGCAGCTAAGTTAGCCTGTGCTCCTGAATGTGGCTGAACATTGGCATATTCACATCCAAATAACTTTTTAGCTCTTTCAATTGCTAATGTTTCAACGATATCAACATATTCGCATCCACCATAATATCTCTTTCCTGGATAACCTTCAGCATATTTATTAGTAAGTGGACTTCCCATTGCTGCCATTACAGCCTTACTAACAAGGTTTTCAGAAGCAATAAGTTCAATATGGCTTCTCTGTCTTGCAAGTTCCTGGTCCATTGCTGCTGCAACTTCTGGATCATAACTTGATACTTCATCAAATGAATACATACGATTTTCAAACCTCCATTATTAGTTAATTTCTTTAATTAAATAAAGTGTCCTTATGAATATATCACAAGCGACACTTTATTTCAATTATTTATGCATTATTTTTAAATTTTATTCATAAGATAATATGATTGCTATTTCACCTCTTCATTTTCAGCAATATCAATCATATCCTGTGAATTATCATTAGCTACGACTTCTGATTCTTCTTGTGATTCTTCTTGTGATTCTTCTTCTGGTTCTAATCCTTCAGATGTTTCTGCAACTTCAGATTCCACTGTAGCTTCTGATACTTCTGTAGTCTCTGATACTTCCGTAGCCTCAGATTCCACTGTAGCTTCTGTTACTTCTGTGACCTCAGATTCCACTGTAGGTTCTGTTACTTCTGTAACCTCATCTTCTACAACAAACAACTCGATAGCTTCTGCAAGCATCTTTGCATTAGTTATTAATGCATCCGCTTCTTTACTTAACAATTCAACCGCATCAACCTGATCATTCGCTGTACTCATTACCGTCTGTGCTGATGCTGCTGTCTCCTGAGATACAGCAGAGATACTTTCAATTGCTGATAATGTCTCATTCTTAGATTCTGCTATATCATCAACTCCAGATGTAATATTAGCAAGATTGTTAACAAGTTCTGATACCTGTTGCTGAATATCATTGAATACCGCAACTGTATTACCAAGTGATTCCTTTTGAGTTTCAACAATACTTTCAGCTTTCATTGCAGTTGTTACAGTTTCTCTTGTTTTATTATTAATATCATCTACGATTTCACGTATCTGATTAACTGATTCAACCGATTGGTCAGCTAATTTTCTAATCTCATCAGCAACAACTGCAAAGCCTCTTCCTGCTTCTCCGGCTCTGGCAGCTTCAATTGAAGCATTAAGAGAAAGGAGATTAGTCTGATCAGCTATTTCATTAATTGCACCAATTATATTACCGATAAGCTTTGATGATTTCTCAAGTATCTGTATATCTTCAATTACCTTACTTGTTATATCTACAGTATCAGTAACATTAGAACTTAGTTCATCAATAGTAAGCAATCCGGATTTAACAATTTCTTTTGTGGAATCTGCAATATCTGCAATCTTTACAGAATTTTCTGATACAACATTAATTTTTTCTGAAAGCAGATCCATCTGTGTCATACAGCTTTGTGAATCCTCGGCCTGTTGTACTATACCCTTTTCAATCTCACTAATTGCCTCTGTTATATTAACAGTAGCATCATACATACTGTTACTGCTGTTAGTTACCTTTGCAGCGGATGAATCGACCTCTCCTGACACTGATTTAGCCTCAAGGAGTAATTGTTTCATCTTATTAATCATATTATTGATTCCATCTGCCAGTGTCTTAAACTCATCTTTTCTGTTAACCTTAACCTTAACAGTCAGATCTCCGGCTGCCGCAAGTTCAAGTCTTCCCATAATCGTCTTAATTACGCCACTAATATTATTGGCAAATGCTCTGCCAATTACTAACGCTATGATAATTGCAAGTACGACTACAACAATTGTGATTATACCAATTGATGAAGCCTGTGCAACTATAACACTTTCCGGAACAAGTGCACATATTGTCACACCAGCTTTTGTCTTAGAATAGAGAAATAACTGGCTCTTTCCATCATATCTTACATATGAATAGCCACTGTCTTCCTGGCTGTCTAATGCTGTCTTATAGAAATCTTTATCTGCAAAATATGTAATGTTCTCTTTCTCATTACCCTTAACAGCAATAATCTCTCCACCATCTGGTGCAATAAGTCCAACAATACTCTTATCACCCATATCAATGTTAGCAATATTCTCTGTTACATAATTTTTATCAAGATCTGCAAATATATATCCTACAACCTGTCTTCCATTATTGTAAAGAACACGTTCATAACTTAATGCATATGAGTCAGCTGGAATTCTCTTCGTCTCAAGGAATTCATGCTTTGACACCCATTGTGTCTTAGCTTTTTCAATCTGCTTTGCTTCATCAGTTGCTGCAAATTCGCTATATGATTCTCCATCTTTCAAATCTCCTACAATGGTATACATTCCATTGCCATATGATGACATAATATATATATTGCTAAGTACTTCGTTATTAACAGTCATTGAAGTTGCAGTTGCTTTTACTGTTGCAAATGCTTCCTGTTCCTCTGCAACGCTGTTGCTAAAAGAACCAGAATAGTACTTCTGCACCTGCTGATTACTTGACAAATCATTAACCTGTGATGATACATTAACCAGCATCAGATTATAATACTGAGCTGTTTTCTCAATAGTCGACTTTGCAGAAGTTTCATAGCTTGATACAATTGCACTTGCAGCCATTCTATATGATATAATACCCAGAATAATTATAAGTACTACTGGTATTAAAAATGCTGCTATCAGCTTTGATCTAATGCTTTGAAAATTAAGCAATTCTTTAATTTTTTGCTGCGTTTTCTCTTTTTTCATTAAAACACCACCTGCTATTTATATTTTTGTTATCCCATTACACTCCATAACAACATTTTACAACATTTTCCTATATTTTACAACATAAAGAAAACCTGCATCACAACTATTCGCAATGCAGGTTTTTCAATATATTACTCTTCTTTATTATCTTGGGCTATTATATCTATTCCTAATTCTTCCAACTGCTTGTGGTCAACAATATTAGGTGCATCTGTAAGTAAGCATGAAGCATCCTTAACCTTAGGAAATGCTATTACATCCCTGATGCTGTCTCTCTTTGCCATAAGCATAACCAGACGATCAAGTCCATAAGCTAAACCAGCATGTGGAGGAACTCCGTATTTGAAGGCATCAAGAAGGAAACCAAATTTGTCATGAGCCTCTTCATTACCAATACCAAGTGCTGCAAACATTCTCTCCTGGATATCATCCTGGAATATTCTTACGCTACCACCACCGATTTCAGTACCATTAAGTACGATATCATAGGCTTTGGCTCTTACTGAACCAGGGTCACTCTCTAAGTTAGGAATATCTTCTTCCATAGGCATTGTGAATGGATGATGCATAGCCATAAATCTATTCTCTTCATCTGACCATTCAAGAAGAGGGAATTCAGTAATCCATAAGAATCTATAATCATCCTTCTTTAAAAGTCCTAATTGATTAGCTATCTCAATTCTTAATGCACCAAGTACATTCCATACAATCTTATTCTTATCAGCTGCAAACAGAAGTAAATCTCCAGGCTTACCTTCCATCGCATTAACAAGTGCATTCATCTCTTCATCAGTCATAAACTTAGCAAATGATGATTTGTATGTTCCATCCTCATTAATTGCAATATATGCAAGTCCTTTTGCACCATATCCTTTGGCGAAATCAACTAAGGCATCAATTTTCTTACGAGGCATGCTTCCCTGACCATTAGCATTAATACCTCTTACAGAACCACCATTCTCAAGTGCTCCCGTAAATACGCCGAAGCCACAGCATTTTACAATATCTGATACATTCTTTAATTCCATTCCAAAACGAACATCTGGCTTATCAGAACCAAATCTGTCCATTGCTTCCTGCCATGTCATTCTCTGAATTGGAAGTTTAACATCAACATCAAGAACTTCTTTGAATAGATGTGCAAGAAGACGTTCATTAACATCAATTACATCATCAATATCTACAAATGAAAGTTCCATATCAATCTGAGTAAATTCAGGCTGACGATCAGCTCTCAAATCCTCATCTCTAAAACATCTGGCAATCTGCATATATCTGTCATATCCTGAGCACATTAAAAGCTGTTTAAAAAGCTGTGGTGACTGAGGCAATGCATAGAAATTACCAGGATGAACACGGCTTGGGACAAGATAATCTCTTGCACCCTCTGGTGTACTCTTACAAAGAACTGGAGTCTCGATTTCAATAAACCCTTCATTAGCAAGGAACGCTCTTGTAAGAGTTGCAACCTTGCTTCTCATCATTATTGTTTCCTGTATATCAGGTCTTCTAAGATCTAAGTATCTGTATTTAAGTCTTAAGTCTTCCTTTGTATTAGAATCAGCTTCAATTGGGAATGGAGGTGTCTCAGCTTCTGAAAGGACTCTAAGTTCTGTAGCTACAACCTCAATATCTCCTGTTTTAAGATTTTCATTAACTGCACCACTTCTTTTTTCTACTTTACCAACTACTGCAATTACGAATTCACTTCTAAGATTATAAGCTTTATCAAAGCCTTCTTTTCCAACACTATTTTCATCAAACACAATCTGAAGTAATCCTGAACGATCTCTAAGATCTACGAATATAAGACTACCAAGATTTCTTCTTTTCTGAACCCAACCCATAACTGTAACTGTCTGACCTACATTAGCGGCACTTAATTCAGTACATCTGTTGCTTCTCTTTAAGCCCTTCATTGACTCTGCCATTGTAATTAATCCTTCTTTCCGGTGTATACCTGTTTATTTTAATGGATTCTTATAGAATTCCTTAAACTCTTCATATCCCTGAGCAATTAGCTGCTCCTTCTGGAATTTTTTATTCTTATTCATTCTAACAACCAATACTTTGTTGCCATTCTTACGTTCTTCTTGAGCTTCTGCAATAACTTTGCATAATTCTTCATTAGCAACGCCTTTTTCAATCAGATACGCTGTCTTTGTACCCTGTCCAGGAATCTTGAATCCACTTTCCATAAGCAAAAGAACAATTCTTTCAAAACCAATTGAGAAGCCACATGCAGGAACATCATTGCCTGTGAACTTTCCTACCATCTTATCATAACGGCCACCACCGCCACAACTTCCACCAAACTCAGGCATAGCAATCTCAAAAATTGTACCTGTATAATAAGACATTCCCCTTACCAAAGTAGGATCAAATACAAGTTCAAACTCAGCTGATTTTGTTGCCTCAACACTTTCAATTATTTCGCTTAAGCTTGTCTTAACATCTTCTTCTAAGTAGTCTTTTAATTCATCTGCAAGATATGCAACTCCATTATCCGCATTCTCAACACCTTTAAATAACGCAAGATATTTATCAATAGATGCTTTATCAAAACCTTCCTCCAAAAGTTCAGCAGCAACACCATCCATACCGATTTTATCCATCTTGTCAAGAATGATAAATACTGTATCATAAGATTCTTCTGGGAAACCACTGTAAGCAGCCATAGCCTTAAGAATTCTTCTTTCATTAATTCTAATCTGAAAATTCTTAAATCCAATTCTTCCTAAAGTTGTTGTTGTAGCAAGAATAAGCTCTATCTCCGCAAGATTACTTGGTTCACCAAGAATATCTATATCACACTGCATAAACTGACGATATCTGCCACGCTGTGGTCTGTCAGCTCTCCATACACTTCCCATCTGCAATGCTTTGAATGGACTTGGCAGTTGACTCGCATTATTAGAATAGAATCTTACAAGTGGAACTGTCAAATCATATCTCAAGCCAGAATCCACAACGTCTGCGTCTGTTGAAGCATTAGCAAGGTCTAGCTTGTCGCCCCTTTTCAGAATCTTGAATATAAGTTTTTCATTCTCACCACCCTGCTTATTGCTTAGATTAGCAATATTCTCCACGCAAGGTGTCTCAATCTGAGTGAATCCGAACTCACTATATGTCTTTTTAATAATACTCATTACGTATTCACGTATCTGCATCTCTTCAGGTAAGATATCCTTCATACCTGTAACTGGTTTTTTACTTAATGCCATAGTTTCCTCCACTTTATAATATAATTATAATAATTCATTAAATTTTTCCATAAAATCATCTCCAAATTCAATTGAGCTCTTGTGAATAAGTTCAATTGTCTCTGGTTCATGAATCAATCTTTGAAATGTTATGAACACTTTCATATCCATGTTCTTAATCTCTTCTATCATTATATCCACTGCAGTGTCAATGTCAAATGCCTTTCTATATGGTCTGTCAGAAATAAGTGCTGCAAATTCGTCTGTGACCTTCAATATTCTGGCTCCAACCGGTATAGCATCTCCAGCCAGATTGTCAGGATAACCACTTCCATCATAGCATTCATGATGATGAAGTACTGTTTCCATAACGCATTCTGAAAAATGATATTTTTTAAGTAAATCATAACTGATTTTAGAATGCATTCGCATATATTTCATCTCTTCAATTGAAAACCCTTTATCATTACGTCCATAAAGATATGGTGACAACTCCAGCTTTCCTATATCATGCAGGAATCCTGCCAATGCATATTCATAGCATTCTTCCTTTGAGAAGCCCATCTCCTGTGCAATAAGATAAGTCAGATTACTAACCAATGTTCCATGTGAAAGTCCACTTTTTAAGTCCTTAATCTCATTGATTTTTACTTCTTCTTTATAGCTGTCTATATCCGTCTGGGTATACTGTTTACTATTCATATCCAACCTCAAAATTCATTGTTTTGAAAAAACTGCTTCTTTCTGTCAATCATCTCATCAATTCTTTCAATGTAATTAGTTACATCCTTTACATTCTCAATCCTCTCAATTCGTGTTGGATTGTCAGTTTCCCTGAATACAACCTTAGTCGACGCACCAGCGCCGAGGGCAATTATCGTCTGTTTTTCCTCCATAATAAGAATATTATAGATACATTCCAAACCATCCTTACTATATCCTACATTCTCAAAATTACCGGCCATATTCTTTTGTCTATACATATAGTATGGATTTAATCCCATATCTCTTGCATACTTTGCTGTCATATTAATTATTTCATTCGTGTTAGTAATACTTAAGTCCTTGTATTTATCCTTCCACATATTAATTGCCGCAGCACGTTTTATTGCAAGTGAATGTACTGTAAGACTCTCTGGTGCAAGTTTTACTATTTCATCCATTGTATGTCTTACCATATTCTCATCTTCGCCAGGAAGTCCAACTATCAAATCCATATTGATATTATCAAAACCGCATTCTCTTGCAAGTTTAAAACTATCGATGACTTGTTCTACTGTATGTCGTCTTCCAATAATATCAAGTGTTTCCTGATTCATAGTCTGAGGATTAATTGATATTCTTCCGACATTATGTTTCTTTAAAATCATAAGTTTCTCACGTGTAATGCTGTCCGGTCTTCCCGCCTCAACAGTAAGTTCTATTGCATCCTTAACATTAAAATTCTTCTCAAGAGCTGTAAGGAGTCTGTCCAATTGAACATCACTTAGTGTTGTAGGTGTTCCTCCGCCAAAATAAATGCTGTCTAGCTTTTTACTCTTAAAAGCCTCGCCAGCATATTCCATCTCTTTTATTAATGCATCAAGATATATATCCACCTTTTTCTGCCATATAGCCAGCGAATATGATGTGAATGAACAATAAAGACAAGTCGTAGGGCAGAATGGAATTCCTATATACAGACTATACGCATTATTATAATCGATATTCTTTAGAAGCTTTAATTCTCTTTTTGCTACTTCAATTGCCAAATCAGTTTTCTGTTTTGTTGCATAATGCTCCTTCATAAAAAAATCTCTGATTTTTTCTTCGGGCAAGCCATCTTCAATCATATTCACAGCCAGCTTACTTGGTCTTACACCAGTAATATTGCCCCATGGCAAAGTTGTATTAGTAAGCTTTGAAAGCTGAATATATAATCCATCTTTGAATTCATCATGTATCTCGCGTTTTGTTCTGCCATTAGTAACTGGTGTTGTGACCTTTATCTCCATATCACAAGCAGCTCTTTCATCTGGCTTTTTTGTTACATCCGTTCTAGGATAGAAGGACTTTACAAGCACTACTGCATCATCATAAAATTCGTCATCCTCAATATCTATATAAATCATTAATTCATTACTCCAATTTTTAATTAATCATCTGATTAATCTTTATTTGACTATTTTTACTGGCAGAAAGGATTGTAAATCTTCTCATAACCAATCTCTGTACTTTGGCCATGACCTGTATATACAACAACATCATCCGGAAGTATAAATAACTTTTCTTTTATTGAATTAATCAAAGAACTGTGGCTTCCTCCAGGGAAATCACTGCGTCCAACTGATTCATGAAATAAAGTATCACCACTAAATAATACCTTTGCATCTTCAAGATAATAGCACACACTTCCCTGTGTATGACCAGGTGTAGTAATTGTTTTGAAGAATAGACCTGCAAGTCCAATTACTGAATCATCTCCAAAATAATTAATATCACATGCAGATATACTACAGCCAAAGGATTCAGAAAGATTATACTCTTCATTCATAATCGTTTCTTTTTCACCAATATACGCAAATACTGGAATATTATATTCATTCTTGATTTCATCTACTGCAAGAATATGATCAAAATGTCCATGCGTAAGCAGTATTCCTGCTGGATTCAATGCTTTATCACTTATAAACTGTTTTATTACCTCTGCCTCAGCTGCCGGATCAATTATTACAAGCTGATTATTATCCTCATTAACAACAAAATAACAATTAGTACTTATAGACCCTAGCACCTTTGAATATACTTTTACCTTCAAGATTATCCTCTTTTCTATTACTTTATCAACCCGTTGTTCTTACGATATCTTCAACGCTTTCAATATTCCTAAGCTTTTCAATAAGCTGCTGTAATTCTTCCTTACTCTTAACTTCAAAGCCAACACTTATTGTTGCCTTATCATGCTTATTAACACGACAATTCATACTCTTAACAGATATATTACGTTCAGTAAATACCTTTGATATATCAACGATAAGCGAATTTCTGTTATTAGCAAAAATATTAACCTCCGCAGTATATTTTTCATCAGCAATTGCTTCCTGCTGCCACTCAGCGTCAAGTAGTCTGACTCTTTCACTTTCTGGAAGATTAATCACATTAATACAGTCAGTTCTATGAATTGAAATTCCTCGGCCTCTCGTAACAAATCCGACAATTTCATCACCTGGAACTGCGCTGCAGCATTTGGAAAAACGTACTGCAACATCATGAATCCCCTTAACAACAATTCCATTCTTTGATTTCTTAGGTGGAATTGCTGACGTTTTTTCTTTATTCTCCTGAACGGATTCAAGAATCTGTTTGTCAGTAATCTCACGTTTTTGCTTCTTCTCATATTCTTCTATAAGCTTATTAACAATCTGACCTTCTTTAAGTCCGCCATGTCCAATTGATGCTAAAAGTGCATCCCAGTCCTTAAAGCCGTATTTTGTAATAGCCTTGTCTATAAATTCAGGTTTTAAACAATTAGAAAGCACTATACCCTTAGCTTTACAGTACTTATCAATCAAATCCTTACCTTTTAGAATATTGTCTTCCTTTAACTCCTGCTTAAACCACTGATTAATTTTATTTCTCGCCTGAGTACTCTTAACAATCTTTAACCAGTCTCTACTTGGTCCTTTTGAATTCTGTGAAGTAATGATTTCTATTCGATCACCATTCTTAATCACATAATCAATAGTTACAAGTCTTCCGTTAACTCTCGCACCAACCATCTTATTACCTACAGCACTATGAATACTATACGCAAAATCTATTGGAGTAGAGCCTGCTGGAAGGTTCTTAACATCACCTGATGGTGTAAAACAATATACACTGTCAGAGAAAAGATTCAAATCATTCTTAATAGATGAAAGGAATTCCTTATTATCTGACATATCTTTCTGCCATTCAAGAATCTGTCTTAACCAGCTAAGTTTTGCTTCCTCGCTTGAACCCGGACCACTTTCACCATTCTGGCCTTCCTTGTACTTCCAATGCGCAGCGATACCATATTCTGCAGTCTTATGCATCTCATAAGTACGAATCTGAATCTCGAAAGGCTGTCCATTAGATGCAATAAGAGTAGTATGAAGTGACTGATACATATTAGGTTTTGGCATTGCAATATAATCCTTGAATCTGCCTGGAATTGGCTTATACATCTCATGAATTATACCTAAAGCAGCATAGCAGTCCTTGACAGTCTCGACAATAATACGCACTGCAAACAGATCATATATCTGGTCTATCGTCTTGTCCTGATTAACCATCTTTCTGTATATACTGAAGAAATGCTTTACTCGTCCGTCAATCTCTGCCTTAATTCCAGCATTGCTAATGTGATTGCCAACTTCCTTAATAATTCCTTGAATAAAATCTTCTCTCTGTTCCTTATTAAGGTTAACCTTTTCAACCAAATCATTGTATACATCTGGCATAAGATACTTCATAGACAGATCATCTAATTCGACCTTTATCTTTGATATACCAAGTCTATGTGCAATTGGTGCATATATATCCATAGTCTCACGTGATTTTTCAATCTGTTTATTAGGAGACTGATACTGCATCGTTCTCATATTATGAAGTCTATCAGCAAGCTTTATTAATATAACACGGATATCTTTAGCCATTGCCAAAAACATCTTTCTAAGATTCTCGGCCTGTACCTCAATCTTATCGTGCTGATAATTCAACTGAGTAAGTTTTGTAACTCCATCTACAAGTAAAGCTACCTCAGCACCAAATTCTCTGACTATATCATCACTTGTCATAACAGTATCTTCCACAACATCATGTAAAAGACCTGCAATAATCGTCTCTTTGTCAAGCTCTAAATCAGCAAGAATAATCGCAACACATATTGGATGAATAATATATGGTTCGCCTGATTTTCTCAGCTGTCCTTCATGAGCATTCCTAGCGATATTGTAAGCCTTCTCAATTAATGACATGTCTGTCGATGGATGATACTTCTGTATACTCTGTACCAAATCCTGATACAATTCCTCTGGACTTGTGAAATCCGCAAGAGCTGTAACAGGTTTTTCATCATCTTTAATTGTTGTTGTCTTTCCTGTCTCTTCTGGCATATCACAACCTCTTTCTCGTAACTAACTATTTTTCATATTATATAGTTATATTAAGCAAAATGCAAGTTTTTTATGGCTTTAGTTCCACTGTGACTGATACATCTGGTAATAAACACCTTTTTGATCCATAAGTGCTTTATGAGTTCCCTGTTCAGCAATAGTTCCATCCTTAATTACAAGGATTTCATCAGCATTTTTTATTGTAGATAGTCTATGTGCAATAACGAAGCAGGTTTTATCCTGCATCAGCCTTCTCATAGCATCCTGAATCAGCGATTCCGTGCGGATATCAACATTAGAGGTTGCCTCATCAAGTATCAGCATATTCGCCTGCAAAAGCATAGCTCGTGCAATTGTAAGTAACTGTTTCTGTCCCTTTGAGATATTAGTTCCTTCTTCGGAGATTATTGTATCATACCCATCAGGAAGCCCCATTATATAATGATGTATTCTTGCTGCTTTTGCCGCTGCAATTACCTCTTCTCTTGTCGCGTCCTCTTTTCCATAAGCAATATTATCCATTACACTCCCCTTAAAAAGCCATGTGTCCTGAAGTACCATTGCATATGACTTTCGCAGGCTATCTCTGGTAATTTGCGTTATGTCTTTATCGTCAACAGTAATAGTTCCCTTGTTTATCTCATAGAATCTCATCAAGAGATTAATTATTGTTGTTTTGCCGGCTCCTGTTTCACCAACGATTGCGACCATTTTCCCCGGTGTAGCAATAAGATTCATATCTGATAAAACATCTTTTTTCCCATCATATGAAAATGCTACATCCTTCATGCACACTTTGCCTTCCGGTCTGTCTAGCTTATCTGCAGTCTCTATATCACACGGTTCTTTGGGTTCATCTATTACTCGAAACACTCTTTCAGCGGCTGCTAATGCCGACTGAAATTCATTCATAATATTAGCAGCTTCGTTAATTGGTCCAGAGAATTTTCTTGAGTATAATACAAATGAAGATATATTACCTAGTGAAATCTGATTTTTAAGGAATAATATTGCGCCAAATACAGTAATCATCATCAAAGACAGATTATTAACAAGATTTATACATGGTCCATTCATGCTGCCATAATATTCTGCATTATAATAGCAGCTAACAGCATCCTCGTTCTTATCAGCAAAATGGGTGTTAACAGCATTTTCCTGATTATATGCATTAATTGTCTTTTGTCCTGCAATCATCTCTTCTACAAAACCATTCATTCTTCCAAGTGCAGCTGAACGTTCTCGAAACAAAGGTCTTGTCTTTGAGGTGATAAACTTTGTAATCAGTATAGACATTGGAATTGTTACTACAAATACTAATACAAGCTTTCCTGATATAGAAATCATCATTGCCAGTGAGCCTACAACCGTAATAACGCTCGTACATATCTGAATCAAATCAGTTGAAAGCGATGTATTAACTGTATCTATATCATATGACATTCGGCTAAGTATCTCACCTGTCTGATGAGTATCAAAGTACGAAACAGGCACTGCCATTAGACTATCATATACATCTTTTCTCATTCTGTGGACTGTTTTCTGACTGATATGTATCATAAGAACAGATAATAGATACGAAAGAACGGATGAAACTATATAAAAAACAGCCATCATCGCACAGTATACATATATCTGATTGAAATCAACTCTGCCTTCTCCTACCTTTATACAGTCAATTGCCATTCCTGAAAGCTTCGGTCCCACAAGTACCAGCATATTACTGCCAATAGACATTACTAACGCAAGCAGCATAAGCCACTTATAATGCAACAGATATCTAGCAAGGCGCTTAATCGTACCTTTTTTATTAATACTTCTTGAATTCTTAAGAATCTCATCTGCAGACGTACCCTTAGTCATCTTAGGGCTTGCAAACATATTCGCTCCCATCCTAGCCATATATCACACCTCCAATCTATATGATTATGTTATTACGAAACTCTGTAGTCACACTATAATCGATGTACAAACCGAACGAAATTCAGAGTTTCGCAATCACATGATTATATTGTTTTCATTGCTGTGATAACTGCAGGCGGCTGATGTCGCTGTATTCGCTGCAGTTATTAAGAAGTTCTTCATGTGTTCCAATTCCGATGATCTTGCCATCATCGATAACAATTATCTTATTGCAGTTCATTACTGAACTTACTCGCTGTGCGACAATAACTGTTGTAGTATCACAAAGCTTATCAAAATCTTTAATATTCTTACGCATCTGCGCATCCGTCTTATAATCAAGTGCACTTGATGAATCATCGAGGATTAATATATCTGGCTTATTGGCAATTGCCCTTGCTACAAGAAGTCTCTGCTTTTGACCTCCACTAAGATTGGCTCCTTTAATAGCAACCATCGAATCAAAACCATCTTCAAGGCTGTTAATGTGAGTGGAAATCATTGCATACCTGGCAGCTTCAACAACTGCATCTTTATCAAGATTGCGGTAAAGACTAATATTCTCATATACACTGTCCTCAAATAAGGTATCATTCTGGAATGCAACGCCAAACATACTATGTAGAATTCTCTTATCGTATGTACGCACGTCCTTACCATCTATGAATATTGCACCTTCATTAACATCATAGAGTCTCATAAGGAGCTGAATAAGTGTGGTTTTTCCTGAGCCTGTTGCTCCGATAATACCAAGTGTTTCTCTTTTTTTAATTGAAAATGTTATGTCTTCCACATTGTTTTGTCTTCCATTATACGAAAATGAAACATGCGAGAATTCTAAATAAGCCTCTGGATTTGGCAAAGTCTTAGACATGTTAAAAGCATTTTCATTGCTAATTGTAATAATATCCTCTTCTAATGATAGGACTTCTTCAATTCGATTTGCTGATGCTCCAGCCTTCGAAAACATAACAAAAAGACGTGTTATAGAAAGCATTGCATTAAGAATAATTGTAAAGTATGTAAGAAATGCTATAATCTTACCCGGCTGTGTCAAACCCTGATTAACCCTCAATGCGCCAACCAAAATAATACATACCCATCCCATATTAAGAAGGAAATTCATAACTGGACTTGTAATAGCCATTGTAATAGCTGCCTTTTTCTCTTTAGCAACTACATCCTTGTTAACTTTATCAAATTCTACTTTTTCATAATCAACCTTTGATAATGCTTTAATAACTCTAATCCCGGTAATACTTTCTCTTACCTTACGAACAAGATTATCAGATGCACTTTGATGCTGCTTATACAGCGGAATTCCCTTTTTAGATACAAAATAAACCGTAATTCCAAGGAAAGGAAGTGTTGCTACTAAAACCATGGACATAACAGGGTCTAATGTCATTGTCACAGCGATTCCACCTATTAAAAGGATTGGTGCTCTAACTCCTAATCTTTGCATCATACCCACGATATGATGTACATTATAAGTATCGCTTGTCATTCTCGATATTAATGAGCTTTCCCCCATCTCATCCATCTGTTTGCCTGAAAGACTTTGAATCTTTTCAAACAGATTGCGTCTTATAACTCTTGTGGTATCCCTTGCGACCATAGATGCCATTCGATTAGCAACTACATTGGCAACGACTGCTGTAATTGCACATATAGCCATTACACCGCCCCATAGGTATACTTTGTTAATACTTCCTGTAGGTACAACCTCATCAATAATATATGATAGAATCCACGGCAGGAATAAATCCATAATTGTTCCTGCAAATTTAATTAAAAACCCCACTGCCATGCGTGGGAAGTGGGGTTTAAGATATCTGTATAATATATTCATTATTTACCTTCATACTGAATTAAAGAATCAACATTATAGCCTGCAATCTTTTCTCTGCCATTAAGACCTTTTAATTCCATAAGGAATACAATCTTAACAACTTCTCCACCTAATTCTTCAATAAGCTTAATAATTGCTTCAACTGTACCACCAGTAGCCATTAAATCATCAACAATAACAACCTTCTGTCCTGGCTTAATTGAATCCTTATGCATCTCAATTGTGGCTGTACCATACTCTAAAGCGTATTCTGCTGAGATAGTCTCACGTGGAAGCTTACCTTTTTTTCTTACTGGCACGAATGATTTATGCATATTATACGCAATTGGAACTCCAAAGATAAATCCTCTTGATTCTGGTCCAACAACGACATCAAAATCATCATCATTAAGCAAATTCTGCATTCCCTCAATGGCAAGATGTAAACCATCAGCATCCTGAAGCACACTTGTCACATCTCGAAACATAATTCCTTCTTCTGGGAAATCAGGTATAGTTCTTACATATTCTTCTATTTTCTTCATTGTATTATCTCCATTTTCTTTGTAATCTATATAATCCACTAAACTTCTGCGTATAACTTCTCCATAAATTCACGAGTTGCAACAGCATTCTCCGGAACAGTATTCTCCAGTGTTACATGAACGAATGGCTTGTGCTCTTTGATTTTCTTTAATAAAAGTGGATAATTCATACCACCTGTTCCTGCTGCTATTGACTTAAGTTCGCCGTTCTCTTCTACATAATCTTTAGCATGAACAACAGCAATATCCTTACCAAGCAAGTCAAATGCTTTCGTGATAATCTCATCCTGGTCTTTATAATTATCAACTGAAAGCAGATTAACAGGATCAAATATAATCTGAAGGTTAGGTGAATTGATTGCATCAAGAACCTTTCTTGCTCTTTCAACTGTATAAACAATGTGTTTGTATACAGGTTCAATTGCAAAGATTACGCCCATCTTCTCAGCATAAGCTACTATTGGTCTTAAGTTCTCAATAAATAAATCAAGTGCTTCCTCAGAATGATTAGCTGGTTCAAATTTGTATTCAACATTAACAGCGCCTGTCTCTGTTCCAACAACTCCACATCCTAAGATACTTGCGAATCTAATATGTGCTTTGTACTTCTCTACGATTTCAGCGTGCTTAACTGGATCTGGATTACAAAGATTAAGATAGCAGCCAAGAACTGCTATATCAACATCATTCTTTCTGCATAACTCCTTTATGTACATTGCAAGTCCTGGCGTCATTGTCTCTACTTCAGGCTTGAATTCTTTAATTGATTTTGAAAGTGCAATATGCATGCAATGAAATCCCTGTGCATGAATATTAGGAATTAACTGTTCAAGTGGTGCATATGCTACATCGTGTGCTCTAATACCTATTCTCATATAGTTTTCCTTCCTGCGCATAATGCTTTTTATCACGTTGTCTGCGCATAACAATATACATTAATTGTACTATTCAATAATACCTCTGTCAAACAAAAACTATCACATTCTATGCTAAATATGTCATTATCATATAAAGTATGCAAAGTGCTGCTAAAAAAATCACGTTCATCACCGTAAACACTAGTAGATATCTTCCTTTTTGGCTATCTGCTTCTGCTGCATAAAACTTATATGATATAAGACTCGCCATCGAAGCAATCAGTGTTCCCAAGCCCCCAAGATTGGTTCCAATTATCAGTCCCGTGTAATCACTTGTAAATCCAGACAGCAATACTGCTGCCGGTACATTACTAATAACCTGGCTGGCAACAATTGAAGTTATTACTGTTCTACCTTCAATTACTCTCTCAAGCATATTATGGACAACATCAATATTCTTAATATTACCAATCAGAACAAAGAATGCTATGAATGTCAAAAGCAGCATATAATCCGGTCTAAGTAACGTCCTTGTATCTAACACTGCAATACAGATGAAAACTACTATCAATAGAATCTTATAATCTAGAATATGCAATACACAAAGCAGGCATAAAGCAAAGAGCACTACGTACATAATCAGTCGAATCCCAGTAATTTCACCACTTGTGTCACTTTTGCTGTCTGTATTGCTTTGAAGCATTTGCCTGGGAATAATACAACTACTGATTAACAATAATAATAGGCTGAGCAGGGTGTATGGAGCCATTATTCTTATAAATGCTATTATATCCATTCCCGACTGTGTATAAAGGTACAGATTCTGCGGATTACCAATTGGTGTGAACATACTTCCTAAGTTAGCTGCAATTGTCTCAAGAACAATAGTCGAAATCATCACACTTTTATTAGTCCTTGTAAGTATCATAATCGTAATTGGAACAATTGTCAGAAGGGCTACATCATTAGTAACCAACATACTTACAAAAAAGCACAAAAGAATCATAGTCATCGTTAACTGTCTCAGATTTTTTCCTTTTCTTACGATTATGTTAGTAATATTGTCAAAAATCCCCATTTTCCTAAAGCCTGATACCACTGCCATCAAACACCACAGCAAGCCCAATGTTCTAAAATCAATATACGATATATATTCACCCGATGGTGGGGTCACAAACATAGAAAGAAGTGCTAGTATTCCCGCGATTACTAACACTGTCTCTTTCTTAATAAATTGTTTTGTTAATTCCATAATGTTCTTATTCTTCTTATCCATTGTTAGAATGTCACTCTCTGTCTCCTAAAAATTGCAATACCTGCTACAAACATCGCCATTATAATAATTATAACCGCTGCAATAATAGTCTCTATGCGCATACTGCCAAAGAAATTATAGCACCAATGAATAATGATAATGAAGTTATTCCAAACGTAATCAAAATCAGTAACATTGGGTTGATAAGGAAATCAAAATCCGCTTCCATAGGATACCTGCTGTATACTGTCATACATAGATGCTTTTCTAACATATACAACGGAATTATCAGAATTACTGAAATTGAAGTCTGAATTAATTTTATAATAATAGCCGCCTTAATAAAAGCTTTTCTTGTGCATCCCATCGATACAGCATAATTAAACTGCTGCATAAACCAGCTTGAGCCAACGAATGCTCCGATAAATGCTGGAAATATTCCGGCTAGCAGCGTCGCAATTGGGAACGTTGTCACATCATCTCCAATACTCAACGTTACAACAAGCCAAAGAATCAGGCAGCCTACTGCATATGCCACAAGCTGTATGTATAGATTAATTTTAAATGTTTCAAAACCGGACGTCTTCATTAATTTTATAAACATATATGCCTCCTGTTATTAATTTTCTACTGCGTATCTTTTCAAAGCCATTCTTATAGACACAAAGCTTATTCCATATATGAGTGCTGCCAGCAATACAATTATTATATTACATATAACTACGTTAACATGTATATTTGACAATATACCCTGTATGGTATTGGAATCCAATGTCATATAGAATATAACCACTGCCATTGTAATCAGCATCAATATTACGAATGTGATTATTGGTACAATCTTATTACCAAGCTTTATCATCACAGCAAGGCATATCTGCGCTATTCCAGCTGCAATCATAAATGTGCACATACAAAGCAGCCCACCTATAAGATTCTTCACAATATTCTCAGGTGTACATATTATTGATACTACTACAAACAATAATGTAATTGATACAATAATAAATAAATTGGCATATTGCATTCCGATTGCTGTATTATTTCTTGTCGAGCCAAGAGAAAGGCTAAGATTAATGTAGTTTTTTTGAGCAAATGTTATATTAGAGAATAACGCTATCACCCCTAATGCAACAATATAATATGGTAATACAGCTTTATCAGATGATGTACTAACATAATTAATAATTGAATAGATGCTTACGCATACAAACATAATTCCAGTGAATCTAAATCCATATCGCAGCCACGCCTTTATGCTTCTTTTTATTGCCATAAATTCATACATCCCTTCTATTGATTTTTACCACATAATGCGACAAATATATTCTGTAAATTCACTGACTGTACAGTCACATCTTGTGTTTTGTCTATGCTTTCGCCATCTTCCAAAAGTACTGTAACACCTTTGCTTCTTCCATTTTTTTCCATGTGAAATGTCTTTAAGCCTCTGACAGCTTTGTCTACATCCTCTTCTTTTCCGCTTACACGGTAGACTCTCTCTAACAGATTCTGCGTATCGTCCTGTAACAATACTTCACCATTCTTAATAATAATAATCTCTTCAAACATATTCGTTGCTTCTTCGATTATATGTGTAGAGATAACAAAAGTTCTGCCTGTCTCTGTAGCTTTATCTCAGTTTTTGTAATATATTGATGCCATCTTAAGATACTCTTTTATCTTCATAGCACTTAATGCATTATTACCTGCAACAGGATTAAGTTCTCTTGAAAAGCATATATTATCCAGAGCCTCCTGATTTTCCCATATATCTTCATCTCCCAAAGTTACATTACCCTTACTTGCTGGATTTTGAGCACTCATCACTGATAGAAGTGTTGTTTTTCCTGCTCCGTTCCTACCAATTAGACCATAGATTTTTCCAGGCTCTAATGTAAGATTTATATCTGATAAGACTATCTTCTTTCCATATTCTTTTCCTATTCCATTACACTTTAACTCTTTCATAGATACCGCTCCTTTTCATATCTCATATCAGTTTTTATTGCCTTCTAGCATACTAATTATCTCTTCCTTTGTAATTCCAAGGCTTGTTGCCTCGTCTAATAATTTGCTTATATAATTCTCATAAAATACTTCTTTTCTATGCTGCTTAATCTGCTTTTTAGCGCCTTCAGATACAAACATACCAATACCTCTTTTCTTATACAAAATCCCATTATCAACAAGTATATTAATTCCTTTTGCAGCTGTTGCTGGATTAATAGCATACAGCTTTGCAAGCTCATTAGTACTTGGAACTCGTTCCTCTTCTAAGATAATATCTCTTAGAATATCATTCTCAATCATCTCACTAATCTGAATATAGATTGATTTTTCCTGATTTAATATCTCATTCATGAGTTCTCCTTCCTGTTTGTTATAAACTTATAATAAATTCATAGCTTATTGCAGTTATATGGTTCATTACTTATGTAACTAACTATATAACACAGCTTATATTTTGTCAATAGCATTTGCATAAATATATAAAACCCCTATAAATCAAAACTTACAATATTATGCAAATTCTGATTAACAGAGGTTTTATGCTTATATATTATTTACTTTAGCTTCTATTACTTTAAAGAATTCCAGGATTTCTTTTTCACAATTCTTCTTGTCTATCAGGTAGCTAACCGCATGTGGTGCTTTATCTACAATTCTCAATTTCTTTGGTGACTTACATGCTGCGAATAATTCATGCGCCATTGATGATGGCACGAATGTATCCTCATTACCATGCACAAAAAGAATTGGTATATCCGTATTAGCGACTGCTTCAAGTGGTGATGCTTCTTTCAAATCTATTCCAGCTATCCTCTTACAAAACAAATACAGAATGTCTACTAATGGATGTGGTGGAATATGAATAGCCTTCGTTGCAAAAAGCTTCACCATCTTCCAAGGCGATGAAAAACCACAATCCGATATAATACCGCATACATTATCTGGCAGCTGTAATTCGCTTGCCATAAGTACAGTTGAGGCTCCCATTGACACACCATCAAGGTATATAGGCAATTGCGGTGAGATTTCATTGATATATTCACTCCACGAGACCACATCAAATCTTGATTCAACTCCAAAATCAATATACCGTCCCTGACTCTCTCCATGAGCTCGTAAATCCACAATTAACAGGTTGCATTGATGCTGATTGTAAAACTCTGCAATACATGCGAAGTCCTTAACCCCTGCACCTCTGTAGCCATGAACACATATAACCGTCCTTTTAGCAGATTCACATGGAATATATACTCCTGATAATCTTAATCCATCGACTGTATTAATCCTCACTCTCTTTGCTATCTTTTCATCTAGCTGCTTATTAATCCAGTCTCTTCCATGTTCATAATTTTCTCTAAATGGCAGCATCTGTTTTGCCAGTCTCTCTGGATTGGTAGGATCTTCTTTCCCTGCAAATGCTTTGTTATACCTGTCAAATCCCATCTTAAAATATGCATAGGCAATTGCCGTTGGTAAACCCGTTATTAATGCCACAGTGCTTGCTATCCATAGGCCTTTATGTTTCATAATGCTTCATCACCTCTCAATCCTTGAATAATCAGCTTATCAATTAAATTGAAAATCATTATTCTATTCTGGTATACTATACTCTTCCTTTATCAGTTGAATTCTATCTTTGAAAATCCTTGATTCTATCTTTGCTGCACTATCTTTAAACCTTTTCAATTCTATAGCAGCTTTATCTTTTTGATTAGTTGTACTATACATATGATAATTAAATGCACTAACATAACAATCAGCAAATGCATAATACTTCTCATCTTCTTCCTTAATTTCAGAATTAATAGCTCTATTAGCAGCTATTTTTTCAATCATATTATTGTAATTTGTATTAATAAAATCATTGGCTATCTCTTCGCTTGTATACCCTTTAGCTCTTTGAGATTCACGAAGCAAATCATGGAAAAATTCTGCGCTTGTTGGAATTATTGTTATAATAAGTATAATCGATATCGCATATAGTAGTCTACTAATCTTTTGCTTTACAGAAAGCTTTTTCTTTTTATTTTTGTTTTTCAATGCTCATCCCTCCTGTTATTAATGCAAGGACTGATGTTTTATCCATCTGTGTAATTCTACTAATTTGTTCATCAGTAAGATTACAATATACTTTTAATATACTTTCAGCATTATTTATTAGGTCATTAATATATTCTTTACTTTCTTCACAGTTGTTATAAGTTGTATAATGATACATATCGATTATTGACTCTGTTATTGATGAAATTGCATCATCTTTTAGATATGTATCATTAACATTGTCATCACAATATGAAATTACTGAATCTCTAATCAAATAATAATCCTCTGCCACTTCATAGAATCCACTCCATGATGAATATTCGTCATCATTTTTTAATCTTCTATCATGATAGCTTGCTCTTAGCACTTCTTGATATTCACCATTTTTAAGCATTTCTCTAAGTTCTGCCTGAACCTCTTCCTCATTATCTTTCACGTAATTTCTGCTTTTATTATCAGCTATCTTATACGCTAACAGACTGTTGCTCGCATACATAAAAAAAGCTGATGCCACAAGAGCTATTACTAAAACTGTGATTGGCACTATATATTCAAAAAACCATTTGCTGTTATTTTCAACTTCCTGCTTTGTCTTATAGAACGTTCTTCCATATCGTTCCATATCCTCTATATGTTTACTTGCTTCTTCATTAGGTGCGCCACAATTATCACAGAACTTTTGTGTCAATGTAAGTGGTGCTCCACATTTCTTGCAATTCATCTGCTCCTCCTATTATAAGCAATCACAAAACTATATAACATATATCGCGCATATATTATGCAGTATATATATTTGCAATTGTACGTTTATCTATTTTCAATATATCTACTATAATATCTCTCTGCGGCTGCTTTTACATTCTCATATTCAGTATATGAAGAGCTGTATATTTCCTGCATATCTTTATTATACTCAGTTTCACTTATCTTCAAATCATTAGTCATAATATCTTTACACATTGTATACCATTCTTCTAGAATTTCTGGATATTTTTCACATGCTTTAGTGATAAATACATCATTACGTCTTTCATCATATCTATGAATATAGTCTAGCGCTTCTCTATAAAGCTCAATATATGTATATTTAATATCAATTCCATTCTCAGTATCAAAATTATTTTTCTCTCTAACCACTCCAGACATAAAAAAGCTATATGTCTGCCAGACATAATATCCATCCCAGCTTTCACTGAGAAAATCTCTATATTCATTATCAGACATTATATCATCCATTTTTTCAAAGTCTTTATTCTTCATACATGTTTCAAGTTCATCTATATTATTATCATACCACTGTGAAAATCCATCAAATTCATCATCTGTAATATAATAATTATTTTTACTTTCATTATACCCCAAAACAAACCCAACAAATATTGCAAATGCAATCGCAGCTAACGCAATAAAACCTTTAAGAACTATTTCCCTTTTTATCCTATCATTAGCATCATCATCCAATTTGCTCATCGAATCATTTACTTTATATAAATTATCCATATAATGCTCTTCTGCCGCATCATATTGAAGTGACATACAATATGGACACTTTACCTCTTTATCACCAATTGCAGCTCCACAATTTTTACATATAGCCATAATTTAAACTCCAGTCAAAACATTTTTCAAAATTATAACTCAATAAAATACGGGCAGATGTCTTCATAATGTCCATCTTTCATTCTAAAACCTTTTGTTATTGTACCAAGCTGTGTAAATCCAACTCTCTCATATAGATGGCGTGCGTGAACATTAGTAGCTACAACAGCATTGAATTGTAATACTCCAAATCCATGTTTTTTACCTTGGGAAATACAATCCTTCACTAGTTTCTCACCAATGTGAAGTCCACGGCTTTCCTTTGATACTGCATAGCTTGCATTACAGATATGACCACATCTTCCTACATTATTAGGATGCAATATATATAGACCATATATCTTTCCTGTCAAAGTGTCAACTGCAACGCCGCAGTATGTCTGATTTGCAAAGAATTCTCTACCGGATTGCATATCTAACAATTCTTCCTGTGGAAATGCTTCACCATCCAACACAACTTCGTTCCAAATTCTAACCATCGAATCCAAATCATTATCATTATATTGTCTTATAATTATCTCATGTATATCATTCATTCTTGTCTATCTCCTATCTATCTATTTCTTCTTCAAACACTTCATTCCACACATCATTCCATTCAAGGCAGCATTCCTGCCAATGAAGCTCTTTGTCTGTAAGTTCAATTCTTAAATCTATAATTAATTTTCCAATTTCACACTCTTCTAAACATTTATCCTTCCAGAATTCCTGTGAAGAATACCACTCTTTTAATGCATTGTCTAATTCGTCTGTAGTTCTTTGCACAGCATGTTCAGCTGCCTCTAGTTGTTCACGCACAGGTCCAAATCTCCAGTCCAGATATGCTGATGTAGTAGAAATCTCTCTAAGTCTATGTTTTTCAGCTTCTGGTACAGCTTGCAATCCCGTAATAAGCATCTGTTCTTCCGCTGTTCTAAGTGCTGCCGCATCACCATTACAGCTTTTACTAATACGTTCAAGATAATGCTCATATCCAAACGGATAATAAAAGACTTCTCCGTTATTAATAACTAAAATAGCATCCGAAATTTCCTTTACAAAGTAACGGTCATGTGACACGAATAACATTGTACCCTTATATGCCGAAAATGCTGACTCTAAAGTCTCTTTAGTCTGAATATCGCAGTGATTGGTTGGTTCATCAAGCACTAGGAAATTAGGTTTTCGCTGTAATAATTCTGCTAATACAAGTCTTGAACGCTCTCCACCAGATAAAGTGTTAACCTTTTTATATACATCTTTTCCAGAGAATAAGTATGCTCCCAGAATATGACGTACCTCTTTTTCCATTAACAGCGGAAAGCAGTCCGAGTAATGTTTTAAAACACTTTTATCAGACATAATAGCTGCCGTGTTTTGATCATAATACCCGATTTCAACGCCATTGCCAATTCGAAACTTTCCTTGAAGTGGTTCTATTAATCCTGCAATAGTTTTTAAAAGGGTACTTTTTCCTGCACCATTTTCACCTAGTATCGCAATTTTTTGTCCTCGTCTCAAGCGAAATGTTAATTCATAAAGTACCTTATCATAGCCTACCTTTAGATGCTCCGTTTCAAAGACATTCTTACTGCCTAATTCTACAGGTATTATATCTCCGGTGAATATTGTTGACTGTTCCTCTTCAGGCTTTTCGATACGTTCCATACGCTCAAGCATTTTCTTACGTGATCTTGCAAATGCTGCTTTATTAGCCTTGTGCTTAAAACGTTCTATCAATTGTTCCTGATTCTTTATCTCTTCCTGCTGTTTTTCGTAAGCTTTTTTCTGTTTGGCAATTCTTTTCTTCTTTTCTATTCGATAAGAACTATAATTACCAACATAACGTTTTAATTTGCCTTCTGATAATTCATAAACTACATCAACTACCTGATTGAGGAAAAATCTATCGTGAGAAACCATAACAACTGCCTTTGGATAGCCTCTCATATATCTTTCAAGCCATTCCACAGTTGTAATATCCAAATGGTTAGTAGGCTCGTCTAACAATAAAATATCAGGCTTCATAAGTAATAATCTAATCAATGCAATCTTTGTCTGCTCTCCGCCAGAGAAATTACATAATTTCTTTTGCTTATCCTCCTTTGAGAATCCAAACCCTGTGAATATTCTATCATATTCCATCTCATATTGAAAACGTTCTAATTCATATGTATCACCCATTGGACATGACGCCAGCAATATCTCTTCTACAGCCATCTCAAGTTCTTCAGGCTTTTGAATCTGACTAAGCATTCCAATAGTTAAAGCCCTGGACTTAGTAATCACAGGGCCTTTTCTTTTATCATCACGATCTGGTATTAATTCTCCGGCAATCACATGAAGTAATGTCGTCTTTCCAGCACCATTACGCCCGACTATTGCAATCTTTTCTTTTCCACTTATATAAAAATCCAGATGGTTCAATATATTCTTCCCTGCAATTGATACCGTTGCATCGGTAATCTGGTAAAGCATTATGTATCTCTCCTTTGTTACCCAACTAAATTGACATCTATTTATGAAACCATATTTTTAAGTTTTATAGATGTGCAAGATGAATGAAATTCACCTTGCACATTAATATGCTTATAAAATAGTTTCATAAACATATTAAATTAATGTTTTTATTGCAAAGTACGCGAATACAACAATACCAAGTATTATTCTGTACCAGCCAAATATCTTGAAATCATGTTTTTTAACAAAGCCTGTAAGCATCTTAATTATCATTAACGATACCAGGAATGCTACAAGCATTCCAATAACAAGAATAGCACCTTCCATTGCTGTAAAACCAAAGCCAGTTTTCACAAAGAACTTTAGAATTTTTAATAGACTGGCACCAAACATAACTGGAACAGCTAAAAAGAATGTGAATTCTGTTGCAATTGGTCTATTAACACCTGCAAGCATCGCACCTATAATTGTTGCACCCGAACGTGATGTTCCAGGGAATATTGCAGCTACCAGCTGCCATGCACCAATAATTATTGCATCCTTATATGTAATATCATCAAGAGATTTTACTCTGTATTTCTTACGTCTGTTCTTGTTTTCAACAATAATGAATAATACACCTACGATAATAAGCATTGCTGCAACAACGTACCATTTGTAAAGAACTGCATCAATCAAATCATCAAAACATACTCCTACTATCGCAGCTGGAATACACGCAACAATAATCTTTAACCACATCACAAGAATATTCTTCTTAACTACTCTATTACCGTAACGTCTTTTATTTCTTTTGCCTAATGAAAATGGAAAAAGTTTATTCCAGAAAAGAACAACAACCGCCAATACAGCACCTAACTGAATTACTACCAAAAACATTGACTTAAACTCAGGGCTTACATTAAGTTTAATAAATTCATCAACAAGAATCATATGTCCTGTACTACTAACAGGCAGCCACTCTGTAACACCTTCTACGATTCCAAGAATAATCGCCTTAATAATCTCAATAAAATCCATAACTCTCTCCATTCAGTATTATCTATTTGATTAATATAATTAACTATACTCTATGGATTATATAACACATTATACTTTTATTCAATTGTATATATTACAAGATGGCACAATATTTACCTCTTCTTTACACATTATAGTTCTCTGGCCATGAATACAATTACAAGCGATTCCATTAAAGTAAGCAGTATTATTATAATTGAAGGATAATATGCCCAAATACATAGATAGGAATAGCGTGCAATTGCAGTAGCCACACAATTAAGTCCCTGACATACAACAAGCAGTCTTATAGAAAATCTTAACAATAGCGCCAATTTACCGCTAATTAACACCTTTTTATTAACCGGGATATTAATATATTTATCAAACACCGATACATTCTCGCCCGACTCTTTGATTACTGTTAATGTATGAGTATACAGATATATTGCAAAAGCTGACATTAATAAGAACATGCCAACAAATATACCGTCCTCATTCTTCATATTCACAGGTGCAATGGAGAGTAATCCTGCAAATGCTGTGCACACACCAGCACCAATACACTCATTGCTAGACCCTGCATGTCTGCGCATCAGAATCTCATAATCCATCTGTTTATATACACTCGTTCTATCTCCAAACATATATTACAGTTCCTCCCTGCTACAATTCTTTGTTATTACGCCATCTTCAATATTGACAATATAATCAGCTATTCTGTCCAAATCTGACAGTATATTAGTTGATATAAGTACTGCTGCATCATTAGCAGCAACTATCGACTGAAGTGTTTTGAAAAACTCTCTTTTGTATATTGGGTCAAGTCCAGCTGTTGGCTCATCCATTATATACAGCGTAGCTCTATGCGCTATTGCAAATGCCAGCTGAAACCTTACATAATTACCTCTCGAAAGATTCTTGATAGGCGTTGAAGTCGATACCGACAATTCATTAAGAATATTCTTATAACGCTTACTATCCCAATTAGTATAAAATCCGGATAAAAGCTGTTCATTTTCAATAGCATCACATTCCATAAAGAATGAATTATCCTCTGATATTACACCTAAGCGATCGGCAACCATACACCTATTCTTCTTAATATCAGTTCCATACACACTAATATTGCCAGAATAATTCTTGTACTTTCTCGATACCAAAGACATAAGTGTCGTCTTTCCAGAGCCATTACTTCCTGTTAATACAGTAATATATCCCTGTCTTACTGTAAATGCTATATCTTTCAGCTCAAATCCTTTTATTTTCATTGATACATTATCAAATTCAAGCAAAATCTTATCTTCTTCCATACAACCTCCAACGGATTAATCCTTTAAAGTAATACTTGCTTTCTTATTCATTCTTATAAAGCACGGTCACTAAATCAATCACCTCAGAAAGGCTCAGACCTGCTGCCTTAGCATCTTCTATTAGCTGTGCAAAATGTCCTTCTAAAAGCATGGTTTGCTTCTCCTTAAGAATCTCTCGATTCAATTCACATACATAAAAGCCTTTGCCTGCAACTGACGTAATAATGCCTTCCGCTTCCAGCACTTCATACGCCTTCTTTGTAGTAATTACACTAACAGAAAGCTCTTTTGCCAATGCTCTAATTGATGGCAGTGCTTCTCCTGCCACCAAATCCTTTTTAACAATTGCGTCCTTCATCTGATTAACTATCTGCTCATATATCGATAATGGCGAATTTGGCATAATTATTATCTTCAATCTCTGCCTGCTTTCTCTGTGATATTCCTTTCCACAGTGTAATAATATTCATAGCTTGCAGCGTAATGTACCAGTTCATTATACTTTCTCCTATGGAAGGAAATAAGAATAATAGAACTTATAATTATATACAAATAGCTGCACACATTGCCAAAACTAAAATCAAAGCTTTCAAGCCCTGCTGTCATAATAATTATAAGACCTATAACATATATAAATGCTAATAGAAATGAATCAGCAAGATCAAGCACCTGCATTCTTTCTGTATTATATCTTCTTCTCTGCATCTCATTACCATATATAGTATTTGCATTAAACTGTACAATAGATGAATAATTAATTGCAATTATTGTGATTGACTGCAGTAGCAGCTCAATCAATACACAGGCACCAGACACCTCTCCTAATGCAAACAAAATTACGCTTATTAATACATTAATCAAAAAAGATACACAAAACCGCAACCAGAACCCCTGTCTAACATATCTATACCTGTATTCTGCATCTACAGGACAGATATATAAAGTTTTAGGCACTCTTAACTGGAACATAGTGAATATTATAAGTGTCGCTATTATGAATATCAAATATGCCGCTCTAGCATTCAATTCACGATCAAGCAGTATTGGTAACGTACAGCCAAGTGGAATCAGATTATATAATCCTTTTGCATTCTCTTTTAAGCTGCTCACGTTATATAAAACAAACAATTTTAAATTAGATGTGTATTGCATGATATACCTCCTCTATTCTCATCCACAATCTTACTCCACAATCTATATGTTTTGTAATAGATAATACATTATGTCGTCAATCTTTGGACGTTCAATCTTTAGTTCTGTATCAAGCGCATATATATTGCTTTTCTTAATAAATGCTGTTGTAAATAATTCACTTTTTTCCTTCGCGATCACAAGCTTACTTGGAATTAGATTAATCTTATAATTTTCTCCTCTAATAATCTGATACTCATCCAAAAGACTCTCTTTATCATTAAAGAACTTCACTTTTCCTTTATCAATGCAAAGAATATAATCTGCTATTTCATCTAACTGTGTCGTAAGATGAGTTGATAATAATACGCTCCTGGTTCCATCATTAACAAAATCAAGAAGCATCTTGTTAAATTCTTTTCTAGAGTCTTCATCTAGATTAGCTGATGGTTCATCCATAATAAGTAATTTGGGAAAATGTGACATGGCCATTGCAATCTGAAACTTAACTTGCATTCCTTTTGACATCATACATAACTTGCGTTTTGAATCTATCTTATAATGCTTCAAACATTCATTAAAATATTCCATATTAAACCCTTCATAAAATCTTCCAAAAATCTCTGCATTCTTCTTCGCGCTAAGATTTTCAGCATACATTGATGCATCAAGTACAATTCCTACTTCCGATTTAGCAAGTGCTTCATTCTCATCTAAGTCATAACCATTAATAATGACCTTGCCATAATCTTTGCGATATATATTAAGAATTGACTTAATAAGCGTTGATTTACCAGAGCCATTCTTTCCGATAAGTCCGCATATATAGCCAGCTGGTATTGTAAAATTAACTTCATCAAGCTTAAAGTTACTTAATGTTTTATTTAGTTCCTTGACTTCAAGCATATCAATGTCCTCCTAATAGTTGTATATATACTGTATATGTCGATATATACAGTATATATACAGCCGAGCATTCTGTCAATACTTTTTATATCTAAGCAATAAAAAAGCAGTATTCAAATCAATGAATACCGCCTTTTCATTATACTTACAGGCACTTTTGTATGTTATTTCTAGTTTCAAGAATTGATGAAGGATTAACACTATATTCATCAAGTCCCCATTCAACGAGTTTTTCAATCATTGCTGGATTACTCGCTGCTTCTCCACACATCCCCACCGAAATTCCAGCATTTTTACCTGTCTTAATAATATGTTCAATGCATCTTAAAACAGCAGGATTGAATGCCGAATACAGATTAGCAACATGCGCATTGCCTCTATCCGCAGCCATTATATACTGCGTAAGGTCGTTAGTTCCAATTGAAAAAAATGTTGCTTCTTTCGCAAGTTCATCGGCCATTACACAAGCTGCTGGCGTCTCAATCATCACTCCGATTTGCAGATTCTTATTATATGCGATTCCATCTCGTTCAAACTCATCGCATATATCTTTTACCATCTGCTTAACCTCTAATAATTCGCTTACACAAGTTACCATCGGAACCATAATCCTGATATCTCCGAATGCACTCGCCCTTACCAATGCTCTTAACTGAGTCAAGTAAAGTTCCTTTTTATCAAGGCAGATTCGAATAGCTCTGTATCCAAGGAATGGATTCTCTTCTCTCGGAAGTTCAAGATATGGAATATCCTTATCACCGCCTGCATCAAGCGTTCTAATTATCACAGGTCTTCCATTAAGTTTTTTCGCTACATCCTTATATGCTTCAAACTGCTCATTTTCATTAGGTGCTTTGTTTTTATCCATAAACAAAAATTCTGTTCTAAAGAGTCCTACACCCTCTCCATCATTGTCAATAACATTACCAGCATCAGTAGCGTTACCAATATTGCCATATACTTCAAGAGGACTTCCATCTGCCTTCTTTAATCTTTTGCCACGCATCATATTAAGTGAAGTTATGTATTCCTCATATGCCTTCTTCTGTGCAGCATATTCATCAATTTCAGACTGCTTAGGATTAACAATAACATTGCCAGATGTACCATCAACAATAATACTGTCTCCGTTGTCAAGTAGATTTGCAATATTAGGCACACTTAATACTGATGGGATTGACATTGCTCTCGAAAGAATTGCAATATGAGATGTTCTTCCACCATTCTCTGTAACGATTCCACACACATTCGCCCTATTAATTCCAGCAGTCATCGATGGTGTAAGCTCTTTTGCAATTATTATCGTATTAGGCGCTACTTTTGACAAATCAACATCTGGTTTATCTAAGAGAAGCTTTAGTATACGGACACGCAAATCTTTTATATCATTCACACGCTGACTCATCATCTCATCATCAATCTGACCAAACATTGCGATAAATGTTTGGCACACTGTGTCAAATGCCTCTTCTGCACATTGTCCCATACTAATTGCATTATCTACCTCGTTTGCAACCATCGGATCACTAATCATTGAAAGCTGACCATCAAGAATCTCTGATTCTTTATCTCCTGCTGTTTTTTTAAGCTGTTCAATCAACTCATTAGTATTTTGTATAAATGTTTCTACACATTTTTCATATCTTTGTTTTTCTGCCTGGCGCATATCTTCCGCGATTTCTTTTCTTGCATAACTAATATCAGTTTCTTTTACAACTATCGCACATCCAATTCCAATTCCTGCGGCCGCTCCAATTCCATTGTATATAATACTTTGTTTATTCATATGCCTCTCCCATCCAAGAAAGAATCAGTGCATTCTACATCTCACCAAATCCGCTCTCAATAAGCTCTGTTATCTTTGACATTGCAAGTTCTTCATCTTCTCCGTTACATCTTACTTCGATTTCTGTTCCGTATTTGATACATGCTGACATTACAAGCATTATGCTCTTTCCATTTATCTCTAAACCGTTCTTAACAATTGTAACATCGCATTTGTATGCATTCAATGCCTTTGTCATAATGCTTGCAGGTCTCATATGTAATCCCTGCTCGTTTTTTATTTTGAATGTTTTTGTAATCATATTCTTATCCTCCATTATTTATATTATTATTGTTATTATCTATTATTGTTATTATTTATTATTTTTAATCGGTTTCTTTAGCAAACTAATCATAAGCATGCTAACAATTGATCCTGCTACTAATGCTATCACATATCCGGCTACATTACCAACAACCGGGAATACAAAGATTCCACCGTGTGGAGCTCTAAGTGTACATCCAAGTGCCATTGAGATTCCGCCTGATACAGCAGAGCCAACAATACATGATGGAATAATCTTAAGTGGTTCAGCTGCTGCATATGGTATTGCACCTTCTGATATAAAGCAAAGACCCATAATATAATTAACAAGTCCTGATTTTCTCTGATCTGCTGTCCATCTATTCTTGAAAAATGTTGTTGAAAGTGCAATCGCAATTGGAGGCACCATACCACCAACCATAACTGCAGCCATTATATCATAATTTCCACTAGCAATTGAAGCTGTACCAAAGACATATGCTGCTTTATTGAATGGACCACCCATATCAATTGACATCATTCCACCAACTACACATCCAAGTAATATCTTACTGCCTTCACCCATTGAATTAAGTCCATTGCTTAAAGCAGTGTTAAGACTTGCAACAGCCGGATTAATGAGACACATAATGAAACCAATTACAAGTATACCACCTAATGGATATATAAGAATAGGTTTTATTCCTTCCAAACTATCAGGAAGATATGAGCAAAGTTTTTTAAGTCCTACTACTACATAGCCGCCAAGGAAACCTGCGATTAATGCACCAAGGAAACCAGCAGCCACACCTGTTGAGGAAGTAAGTGTCATACCACTTGCAGCTATTGCACCACCAACAAAACCAACAGCAAGACCAGGTCTGTCTGCAATGCTCATTGCAATGTATCCTGCAAGAATTGGTAACATAAAGTTGAATGCAACACCACCAATATTCTTAAAGAATGCAGCAACTGGTGTATTAGTACCAAAATTTGCCGGATCAATTGAATAATCATCTAATAAAAATGCAAGTGCAATTAATATTCCGCCACCAATTACAAATGGCAGCATATGTGATACACCATTCATAAGATGCTTATATATCTTACGACCAGCACTTTCCTTCTCTCCCTCTGCATTATCAGCTTCACTAGAAGCATTATTACTATGATATACTGGTGCTTCTTTATTAATTATTTTATTGATTAATTCTTCTGGTTTGTGAATACCATCAGCAACTTTAACCTTTAATACAGGCTTGCCATTAAATCTGTCCATTGCAACATTCTTATCAGCTGCCACGATTATACCATCACAATTTTCGATTTCTTCTTTAGTCAGTATATTCTTAGCACCACCTGAACCATTAGTTTCAGCTTTAAGACTGTATCCCATCTCTTTTGCCTTCTTTTCAAGTGCCTCAGCTGCCATATATGTATGTGCAATACCTGTAGGACATGCTGTAACTGCAAGAATTCTGTAACCGATAGTTTTCTCTGCTTCTTGAATAGAGCTTTCTTCCTTTTGTGCTTCTTCTGCAGTCAATACCTTAAGGAAATCTTCTGGTGTCTTAGCTTCTAACAGATTCTTTCTAAGTACATCATCAATAAGCATTCTATTAAGATTAGCAAGTACTTCAAGATGAAGATCACTGCCATCAACAGGTGCAGCAATCATGAATATAAGATTGGTTGGTTTTCCATCCATCGAATCGCAATCAGCACCATCTGGAACAGTAATCGCTGTAAGACCGGCATGTTTAACACTTTCATTCTTCGCATGAGGTATAGCAATTCCTTCACCTATCGCAGTGCTACACTGTTCTTCTCTTGCCATAATTCCCTTGGTAAATGTTGTTTCATCATCAATGTTTCCAACACATCTATGAAGATTAATCAGTTCTTTGTACGCTTCTTCCTTGTTTGAAGCGCTAACTCCAAGCTTTATTCCTTTTACGTCTAATAAATCAGCAATTTTCATATGTAATACCTCCTTTATTATACAAATCCATTATCATCTCTTTCGTTCCTAATCCCATTGACATTGCAGTTGCTCCACCAGCTGCCGTTCCAAGCTTCAATGCCTTCTCATAATCACCATATTCAATTACACCAGCGATAAATCCTGCCACCATTGAATCGCCAGCACCAACAGAATTAATTGTCTTTCCTTTATGGATTCCTATCATATGACAACAATCATTACTGTCATATAATAATGCTCCATCTGCTGCCATTGACACAATTACATTCTGTGCTCCAAGTTCCTTGAGTTTTCCAGCATATAACTTTACATCATCAATAGAATTAATCTCTGTATCAAACATCTCTGCCAATTCATAATTATTAGGTTTTACAAGGAATGGCTTGTACTTCAAAACATTTAACAATAAATCCTTTGTAGCATCTACTATTATTCGCACTCCCTTGCCCTCTAGACGGCTCATTATCACTTCATAGATATTATCTGGAACGCTCTGTGGAATACTTCCTGCAAGAACCAGGATATCATCCCTGCCAAGCTTGTCTATCTTATTGTAAAGTTCTTTGATATCTTTAGTTGTAATATCCGGGCCAATTCCATTGATATCTGTTTCCGTATCTCCTTTTATTTTGACATTGATTCTTGTGTTCCCACTAGCCAGCTTAATAAAATCAATATCAATGCCATCCTGTGTCAGACCTTTAGTTAATGCCTCACCAATTGTACCTGCAATAAATCCTAATGCCCTGCTTTTGATTCCGAGATTATTCAGAACGATTGAAACATTAATTCCTTTGCCTCCATAATACACTTCTTCCGACTCAGTCCTATTGATTTCTCCAGTTTTTAGATCTTTAACTGAAATCACATAATCAATTGCCGGATTGAATGTTACTGTGTATATCATATGCACATCTCTCCTTTCCTACTCTTCTACTTATAGCTGTTATTTTAATTCTTTCACTATGGTTGACTCTTTAATTCTTTCATCATCTACATAATCTGTAATAATACATGCCTGATCAATATCTGCGAATGATACCGCACATACAATACCAGCCTTTGAATGATCGGCTAATACATAGCTAATGAAACTTCTTTCTATCGCTTCCGTCTTCATTAGTGCCTCCTCTGTATCAGGTGTCGTAAAACCTTTGTCATGTGTAAAACCGTTAGCTCCTACAAAGCATTTTGTGAAATTGTACTTTGCAAGATTATTCAACCCGTCAGCTCCTACGATTGCTTCTGTTGAAGACTTTATCTCACCACCAATTACATATGTCTTGCAGCCTTTATTGAGAAGCTTTTTAGCATGCGCAATTCCATTAGTTACAAAGATTGCTTTACTATTATTAATATAATCAATCATGCTTTCCGTCGTTGTTCCAGCATCAATGTATACAAAATCATCATCCTTAATCAAACTAGCTGCGTATCTGCCAATCAATACTTTCTCATCAACATTCTGAATTGCTTTTGTGGCTACATCAGGTTCATTCATCTGATATGAATTATCTATTGCTGTTGCACCGCCATGAACCTTCTTTAACAGTCCTTGTTCATTGAGAGCTACGAGGTCTCTTCTGATTGTTGATTCAGAAGCATCAAATTCCTTTGTAAGTTCTGTTACTGTTACATTCCTTTTTGTTTTTAATAATTCAAGTATGCATTCATGTCTCTCGTGTGTCAGCATATGTCAATCCTCCGTCAACTTAAAATCAAGATTTCTTATCTATAATTGGATTATATAATCATTTTCAGTCATTATCAATCACTTTTTGAATGTTTTTGATTGTTTTTTATTATTTCTGATTAATTATGACTGATTGTGCTTATTTGTGTTTTTTATTATATTAGATTATAATGCTCATTAATTATAATATAATTACATATAAAGCATATTATAAACGAGGTAAAGACATGGCAGAATTCAATTATACAGATATTGATTCAAAAATCAGGAATTATATATCAGGAAAATCTTTTCAACCAAATCCATACATAACTATGGAAGATTTAGCATATTTGACAATTAGTCATTATGATTTTAATGATCATGAAACAATCGGTCATCTAATTGCTAACAAAAGAATTGCACAGGACCTATGTGATATATTTTGCAGATTATATAATGAACATTATCAAATAGAGAAGATGAAACTAATCGATGAATATAATGCAGATGATGAATTATCCATGGCTGATAACAACTCTTCTGCTTTCAATTACCGTTTTATATGGGGTGGTGATTGGACAAAGAAAAAAGACTATCAGCACTTTGAGAAGCTGACAGCCCTTTAACTCATTATTAATTTACACAGTATTCAGTTATAGTTAATGTTATGCTGCTTTTTCCGTTATATGTATTAATTCCAGGATAATATAATATAGAGATGTAATCGCCTGATTCAGGCAAATCGCCTGGTTCTCGCCGAAACATTACTGCACTAATCATCCTGCCTCGCTCATTAATAAGCGTGAATTTAATCACATCACATGATGCACTTTTGAATACTCTTATATTCCTTACTAGAAGATTCTTGTCTGCAAACAATGGCTTTTCATTACCTTTTCCGAATGGTTCAAGAATCTCTAATTGTTCAATAATTCTTTCATCAACATAATCTACTGGCATAGGTACATCTATCCACGATACCGGTGTTAGATTTTTTGGTGTTAGTTTTGAATGTTCATTAAGCTTACGCCTTAATATATCTACATTGCTCTTTTTGATAGATAGTCCAGCTGCCATCGGATGACCACCGAATTTTTCAAGATAGTCACTGCAGCTCACCAGCTCTTCAAACATGTTATACCCTTCAATAGAACGCCCTGAACCTTTAAGTTCTGTATGTTCCTGCGAATCTGACATGGTATCAGTCAAAACAATGCAGGGTTTATAAGCATTTTCTCTTATTCTTCCAGCAATTATTCCAGCAAGACTTTCATGACATTCAGGAAGATAGATTACCAAAACCGTATCATTTTGATATTCCTCTTCATTAATAATATTCAAGGCTACCTCAAGCTGCTTGACGGTCATCTGCTTACGCTCTTCATTAAGATTCTTTAATTCTAATGCCATCCTGGTGGCTGTTTCCCTATCTTTAGAAAGAAAAAGCTCTACTCCTCTTTTGGCGGTATCAAGCCTTCCACCAGCATTAATGCATGGGCCTAATACAAATCCAATATGATAGGCCAATATCCTTGACGTATCTATCTCACATGCATTAACAAGTTCACTAAGTCCTATATTAGTAGTATGAGCAATAGCTTTTAGACCTTCTTTAACAATAATTCTATTCTCATCCTTCAAATCCATTACATCACCAACTGTTGCAATAGCTGCGAATTCAAGGAATTCCATATACGCATTATCATCTAGTCCAAACGTTCTATACAACGCCTGCACGAGTTTCCACGCAACTACTGCTCCACATATTGTTTTGAATGGATAATTACAATCAACCTGTTTTGGATTAATTACAGCATCGGCTTCAGGTATAATATACTCTCGTCCATCATCGTCCTCCCTATATGGTATATCATGATGATCCGTCACTATTACATTAAGCCCCATGGATTTTGCATATCTAATCTGTTCTAATGCAGCAATGCCATTATCGCAGGTAATAATAGTGTCTACTTTGTCATTAACAGCGTTATCTATCAGACGTTCATTAATTCCATAGCCATCCTCTATTCTATCCGGAACAACATAGTCAACATTAGCTCCAAGCCTTGTTAAAGCACTGCAAAGTATATATATCGAACATACTCCATCAATATCATAATCGCCTATAATTCTAATTTTTTTGAATGTATCTACCTTATCTGTAATAATCTTAACTGCTTTATCTATATCCTTCATATCATATGGTGAATGAAGTCTGTCTAATTTGCAATTAATATACATATCAATATCTTCCATATTGACAATATCTCTGTTTCTTATTATTCGTGCAATCACAGGATCTACATTGAATTTTTTACCAATAGCTGTAAAATCAGCCTTTTTGGCATATACCTTCCATGTACTCATAGTTACCTCTCTTTATCAGAATGTAATAAATCAATCAGCTTACTGCACTCATCCTTACTTCCTGCAAGAGTAATATTGTAGCGCTGGTTGTTCTTCATAAAAACATACAACTCTTTGTGTTTTCTACCAAGTAACCCATTCACCGTCTCAAAACCTGTACTATCTGTCTCATTTCTTTTAAACACAACTGGCATCAATGCAGCAGCAATAAAATAATTCTTAGTTACAATAACCTTGTATTTTCTGAATATCTCACAGAATTCCTGAATATCTTCATCAAAATCAATATCCACATCATTATCCATATATTTTCTGAGGTTTTTGATAACTTTATTATCGTTGCTAATACAAATAATCAAAAATAGCACACTCATTATGCTTACAATTCCAAGAGAAATCGCAATATATAAACTAAGCTTGACTTTCGAAAGCATTTGCACGCAATCAAGATAACTGTTGCCAAAATAATCCGAGAAATTCTCGCTAATATCAGTATCCAAGAAATCACATGCTACATTCTTTATTACCTGAAATTCTTCATCAGATAGACTTGAGAAATCTGTGCTAATACCTGTAAATGTTATATTACCCGGGTCTTCATCTGTCTCGCCATATGAAAACGCTGCCAAGGCATCAACATTTGCATCAGCCTTATCTTTTATCTTTATAAAGCTCATCTTGCCTTCTTCATCCATGACAATTCGAAATGATGCATTACCTTTAGTTGCCAATGTTTGTGAAACCATATCTGCTTCTACATACTGTTTTTCTGTCTGTGACACCTCTAATGGGTCAAACAAACTATTAGTATAATGACTATTGTAATACAGTGTTACAGCAACAGCTGCCGCTGTTAATATGCAAGATACAACTGCAACAATGATTGGTATTATGTTAAATGCTGTTAAAATCCTTCTAACCTTCTTAATTCCTTTTCCCATATACTTTACCTCTTTATAAATATGCAACCTACATATTTTATCAAAAACAGCCAGGTAGATATGTCCACCTGACCGTTTCATTATCAAGAACAGATTATTATATCTGCACATACATCTTATTTGTCGCTCTTAACTGTCTGAGTTTTTTTCTTACCGAACTTTGTTGTTAATACAAACCAAAGAGCACCTGTAATACATACTGAAGAGTATGCACCACATACAATACCAACCATTAATGGAAGGGCGAATTCTTTGATTGCTGCAACACCCATAATAAATAATACAAAAATCATAATGAATGTTGTAAGTGAAGAATTAATTGTTCTTGTAAGAGTCTGTGTAATACATGTATTAACCAGTTCTGCAAGATCAGTCTTAGCATTAGCTGTCTTCAAATTCTCTCTAATTCTATCAAAGATAATAATAGTTGCATTAATAGAATAACCTACGATTGTAAGCATACATGCTATGAATGTATTACCTACTGCAACTCTTGCGATTGCGTAGAATGCCAATACAACAAGTACATCATGAATAAGAGCTACAACTGCGCTGGCTGCAAACTTAATATCCTTAAATCTGAACCAGATATATATAAGCATACATATTGTAGCAAGAATAACAGCTACAAATGCATCTGATTTCATCTCATTACTAACAGTAGAACTAATACTTTCACTTTCAATATCTGTTTCTTTTATTCCAAACTTATCTTCAAGTGTTGTATTAAGTTTCTCTCTTGTATCAAGATCAAGTTCTCCTGTCTTGAATACAACCTGTGTACTATCTGTTACTTTCTGCTGAAGAATATTATTATTACCAATTGCCTCTGCAATTACTGGAATAATATCTTTTTCTATTTCAGACTGAGTATAATCTTTTTCGAATGTTACTGTTGTTGATGTACCACCAACGAATTCAAGGCTGTAATTAAGCATACCCTTATTTGAAGAGCCATTAACTGCCATTACAACAATACCAGCAAGAATAACTAATGTTGAACATACAAAGCAAATATTCTTCTTTCCAAGGAAATTGCATATCTTCTTATGTTCTGTTTTACCATAAAGTGATGGTTTTGTGAGTCCAAAGTTATAGAATAATCTAATAATCATCTTTGAAACTACAAGTGCTGTAAACATTGATAATACAATACCAATTGCAAGTGTTGTTGCGAATCCCTTAACACTACCTGAACCTTTGATATAAAGGACAAATGCTGCAATAAGTGTTGTGATATTACCATCAACAATTGCTGATAAAGCTTTACCATATCCAAGATTAATTGCCGTATCAACTGCCTTACCTGCACCAATCTCTTCTCTGATACGTGAGTAGATAACAACGTTAGCATCTACAGCCATACCAATTGAAAGAACAATACCAGCAATACCTGGTAATGTAAGTGTTACATCATATACTGCTAATAATACGATCATTACCGCTGTGTAGATTACAAGTGTAATTGTAGCAACTACACCTGGAAGTCTGTATATAAAAATCATGAATAAGCAAAGAAGGATAAAACCTACTAATGCTGCCCAAAGACTTGTATTAATTGCTTCCTGTCCTAATCTAGCACCAACAACGTTAGAACGAACTTCTTTAAGTGAAAGTGGAATTGATCCAATTCTTATATATGTAGCAAGGTTATCAGCCTCTTCAAAAGAAGATATGCTGTCGATTACGGCACTACCACCTGTAATTGCACTCTTAACTGTTGGATAACTTACAATATTATTATCATAGATAATATATATTGAACTTCCTATATTAGCTGCAGTTACATCTGCGAATTTCTGAGCACCCTCTTCTGTGAATTCAAGCTGTACACCATACTGTGATTTTGAAGTTGATGATGTATCTGTATAAGCTGCAGCTGATTTTACATCAGAACCTGTAAGAGAAGCTGTATATTCTTCCTGTGACTGCCATGCCTGGAAAGCTGTTGGATCAAGGAATTCAAGTGAACCAGGTTTTCCAAGTTCATCAAGAATTGCATTAGCATCTGTTACTCCAGGAATCTCGGCCGTAATTCTGTTTGAACCTTCCTGATATACCTCAGATTCTGTACTCTTACCTTCAACTCTCTTCTGAAGTTTATAAATAGTATCATCGATATCCTGCTGGCTTGGATTATCATTCTCAATTTCGTATGTAATACTTACACCACCAGCTAAATCAAGTCCAAGATTAATATCTCCTATACTTCCTGAACCATTCTCATCTATTCCCCAGTATGCAATAGCACTGCATCCAAATAATAATGCTAAGATTATTATAGAATAGAGAATTTTCTTTTTTAAATTGTACTTCATGTCGTAAAAATCTCCCTTTCTTATTCATCCTGGAGGGCTGCTTTAATCATAATAGCACATTCTACCCTCTTACGCTGCATCTCACAGCCTATATCATAAGCATCATTGATATCGCCATGGAAATTGTAAGAATTTGCTGCACATCCTCCACTACAGAAGAACTTAGCAAAGCATTGCTTACACTTATCCTTAGAATATACGTTGCAATTCTTGAACTTATCTCTGATGTCTAAGCGTGTTATTCCTTCATCCACATTACCCATCAAGAACTTTTCTTCTCCTACAAACTGATGACATGGATAGAAGTCACCCCAAGGTGTTACTGCCATATATTCACAACCGGAACCACATCCTGATAATCTCTTGGCTACGCATGGTCCCCCATTAAGATCAATCATAAAATGGAAGAAATTGAATCCATTACCATTCTTTTTTCTCTTAACAAGTTCTGCAGCAAGCTTATCATATTCCTCAAATATCTGAGGCAGGTCTTCTTCACGGATTGCATACCAATCTTCAGGTTTTGCAACTACAGGCTCTACTGAAATCTGCTCAAAGCCTTCATCCGCAAGGTGTAATACATCTTTAGAAAAATCAAGATTATTATGAGTAAATGTTCCTCGTACGTAATAATTCATCTGGTTACGGCTATCGGCAACCTTCTTAAACTTAGGCATAATAATGTCATAGCTGCTTCCTAAACCATTACGTGTTGGTCTCATAAAATCATTAACTTCTTTACGTCCATCTATACTTAACACTATATTGGACATCTCTTTATTAGCAAACTCAAGTATATCATCATTAAGTAATATACCATTAGTTGTTAATGTAAATCTAAAGTTCTTGTTATTCTCTTTCTCAAGGCTTCTTCCATAAGCAACAAGCTGTTTTACAACCTCAAAATTCATTGTTGGTTCACCACCAAAGAAATCAACTTCGAGATTCTTTCTATTACCTGAATTCTTAACGAGAAAATCCAGTGCTTTCTTGCCTACTTCATAAGACATTAATGCTCTTCTGCCATGATATTCTCCTTCTTCTGCAAAACAGTATTTGCAGCCAAGGTTACAGTCATGTGCAATATGTAGGCAAAGTGCCTTAACAACTGTTGGTCTGTCTTTAAAACTATCTATGTATTCTTCATAGATATCTTCTGTAAAAAGTACTCCCGCTTCTTTAAGCTCGGATATCTCTTCACATGCTTCTTTAATATCAGCTTCCTGATATCTGTCTTTTAACTTGGCTATAATTTCTTCTGTGCCTAATTCCTCAAATAATGGAACTATGTCATAAACAATATCATCTACGACATGTACTGCACCACTATTAACATCTAACAGAATATTATATCCGTTATTTTTATACTGATGAACCATCTTGTATAATTACCTTTCCATCTAAAATATAAGACAGCTATACGGCAATCCCATATAGCTTAAATAAGAGAGTGTTGTCTGTTATTACTCTAACACTCTCTTACACTCATATCTCTTATTAATTTTTAATTCAAAAACAAATTAGTTGTTTTTGTTTTCACAGCTCTGATTTCCTACTGTACAAGAAGTCTTACAAGCTGACTGACAAGATGTCTGACATTCGCCACATCCGCCCTTTTTCATTGTATCTTTTAAAACTTTGTTATTAATAGTCTTAATATGTTTCACAGATAGTACCTCCTATGTTCATAAACTTTTATTAGTATATCACAAACTCACATAAAATTAAAGCATTTTTTTCGTTAAATTAACCTTCACATAATAAGAGCATTTTCAACATTTTTATTGCTTAATCCTACACAAAACCTCCAAGTCTCAAAACATATATCCACATAGTAAGTGTTAATGATGAAAACATCGTTGTTAATACAATGATGCTTGATGATAGTACATAATCATTATCCATATTCTTTGCCATTATGTAACCGCTTACAGTTGCAGGGGATGCAAGCATAATTAATGCAGCCATCAGTTCCTGGTTTCTATATCCAAGTTTTATTGCAATCGGAAGAAATACCGCCGCAAGTAATACCAGCTTTATAAATGTTGCAACAAGTGTAGGCTTTATCTTCTTAATGGCCTGTTTTCCCTTAAAGCCTGCACCAATTACAATGAGTGCTATAGGCGTTGCAGTTGATGCAATACTAGTTAATGTCTTATCAACAATAACCGGAAAATCAACATTTAAGAATGAAAACGGCAATCCAAGCAATATGCCTATAATAATTGGATTTTTAAGAATATTAATGCATGCTTTACGAATATTCTCCTTGCCAGCTTTTCTTCTGTCCTCTTTTGGTATATCACCATTCGCTTTGAACGTAAGAACAATCACAGAGAAAATATTATATAGCGGTACTGCTCCAATTATCATGAGAGGTGCCTGTCCTGCATCAGAATACATATTTTGAATAAATGCTAAGCCAAGAATTGCTGCACTGCTTCTAAATGAGCCTTGTACAAAGCTGCCTTTCATCTTGTCATCTTTCATAAAAAGCTCTGTCAAAAGCCATACTCCGCAGAAGCTTATAATATTAGTAACTGCGCAGAACAATACAAAACCAATATCAAAATTTGTACCGATTCCTGCTGATGCAATCTGCTGAAATAAAAGGACAGGTAATGCAACATCAAACACATATTTATTAGCCTTATTAGCAAAATTATCATCTATTATTCCTATTTTTTTAATTATAGCACCTATAATCATTACTAAGAAAATAGGAATCGTAGAATTAATACTATATAGAAAACTATCCATAACCAGCCTCCGCTATTCAATCATAACAAAACTCATCTTTTCGCATTGTGCCAAAAGATGAGTTTATTTATTAATATAATATGTAATTATAATCACATTCTTAAAATACGTCAAATTGTATTTGAATATTTATACATTAACAAGTTCATCTAGAAGTGCTTTTACATTAGCTTCCATTGTATCATTATGGAACTGACATGTACCAACGGCTTTGTGTCCACCACCGCCATACTTAAGCATTAATTTGCCAACATCTACTGTTGATGTCTTATTAAGAATGCTGTATCCTACTGCAACAGAGCATCCTTCTCCACCTTTTCCACTTACTATCCAAGCAGATATATTCTGTTCTGGATACATACTATAAATCATAAATCTATTACCAGAATATATTGGTTCTACGCCTCTCATGTCTGAGATAATAACGTCTTTTTCAACTCTTGTATGTGCAAGAACCATCTCTTTGAATTTTGCAGTCTGTTCATTATATATTTTAATTCTTTCCTGAACATCTGGTAATTCAAGGATCTCTTGTGTAGTCATTGTTCTGCACGCATCAATTAACATCTCCATTAACTGATAATTAGATATTCTGAAGTTTCTCCATCTTCCTAGACCTGTTCTTGGATCCATCAAGAAACCTATAAGAATCCATCCTGTAGGATTCTGAATCTCATCAAGTGTAAGATTACCTGAATCAACCTTATCTACTGCAGCCATCATATCATCAAATTGTGGAAATCTTTCTTTTCCACCATAATATTCATATACAATTCTTGCACATGAAGGTGATATTCTGCTTTCACCTTTGTATTTTCCTTCTAACTGATTTCTTTCAAATTCACTTGAATGATGATCGAACCAAAGTCCACATCCCTCTACATATGGTACATTAGCCAAGCAATCATCCGGTCCTATCTCTACAAGGCCATCCTGTAAATCCTTTGGATGTGCAAATTTCCAATTGTCAATTATTCCCGCTTCCTTTAATAATGCTCCACACGCTAAGCCATCAAAGTCTGATCTGGTTACCAAACGCATAAATGATACCTCCTAAATTGATAATAAATTAATTGTATATTATTAATATAATCATTTACGTATAGTATAACACAAAACAATCTTTTTTGTATATACAAAAAAGGAACTCTCCTCAGAGAGTTCCTACCCAGTGCAGTCGGTGGGACTTGAACCCGCACCCAAGCAATATGGACTAGATCCTTAGTCTAGCGCGTATGCCAATTCCGCCACGACTGCTTATGTGGCTGTTATAAGTGTGCCACTCATAACGCTTGTTTATAATATCACTATGAGTTACAAATGTCAACACATTTTTTGAATTTTTTTAATTTTGTTTTTAATTAGAAAAATTCAAACTATTTATTTACAACATAGC
>CAZPHI010000012.1:0-45558 GCA_964586425.1 uncultured Lachnospiraceae bacterium
TATGTGTTCCGCAGCGACTTGATTATAATATCATCTCTGGATTGCTTTGTCAACATTATTTTTCAATTTTTTTTATTTTTTTTGAATATTATTTTCTCATATACAGAAACTATCTTTACAAATCCTCTTTTTGTCGGTGTTAACAGCATTTTCATAATAAAATAATGATGTCAAATAAAATAACTATTCGACATCATTATTAGCTTATATTCAAATAATTTTCAAAAATGTTTGAACTGAATGTTTAATTCGTTTTATTTGCTCAGTACGTTTTTTGCTTCATCTGTTATATCTCTTTGATATGCAATTTCATTCTCTATATTTCTTGCAACTTCATTGGCTTTGTAAGCTGCATCTATTACTTTCTTTAATACTTCTCCTACACTTCCAGCTTTTTCATACTGCTTATTGGCATTCTCAAAGATATCATTCATAGAGCCAACTGTTTCCTTTACAGATGTCTGAACTTTATTAATTGTATCTGTTATTTCTTTTGATGATTTTGAGCTCTGTGCAGCAAGATTCCTTACTTCACTAGCAACTACTGCAAAGCCTCTTCCATGCTCTCCTGCTCTGGCAGCCTCAATTGAAGCATTCAGGGAAAGAATATTAGTTCTATTAGCTATTGAACCAATAACGGAAGCAAACTGCTCAATTTGCGTTGACAAGCTCTCAAGTTCATTAATCTTTTCAGCTGATTCTTCCACAACTTTATTAAGTGTATCAATCAATTGAAGAATCTCCTCAACACTTGACATACTCTCTTTAACAAGATTCAACGAAGTATCTGATGAATTAATAACATCAAATGCATCTTTTTCTAATTTTTCCTGTGAATCATCAAGTCCGTTGAGTATATTTGATAATTCTTGTATTTTACCATCGTTCATAAATATCCTCCATCTGCAAAACTATTTTGCCAAATGTTATACATATTAGATATTATACCATACATTGTTCTTTTTTTATATAGTTAATTGTTCTATATTAATCCAGATATATCATTAACTGTTTTAATACCTACAAGTTTTATTTTCCCATTATCCTTAACACTTTTCATAGATACTTCTGGAAGAATACATCTGTCAAATCCTAATTTTACTGCTTCATTAATCCTTTGCTGTGCCTGGCTTACAGCTCTAACCTCTCCAGCCAGTCCTACTTCTCCAAAAACAATAGTGTTCTCGTCAACCTCTCTGTTCTTAAAACTTGATATGAGAGCCATTACCACCCCCAAATCAAGTGCTGGTTCATTAACCTTCAATCCACCAGCTATATTGACATACGCATCACTAGATGACATATGTATTCCTGCTCTTTTCTCCAAAACAGCCATTAACAGATTCACTCTATTATAATCTGTACCTGCTGCTGTTCTTCGTGGTAATCCAAAATTTGAATCACAGACTAACGCCTGTATCTCCACTAATAATGGGCGTGTTCCTTCCATAAGGCATGCAACAACCGAACCTGACGCTCCTTTTGGTTTTCCACTAAGCATATACTCGGAAGGATTCTTCACTTCCCATAATCCGCTTTCACGCATCTCAAATACACCAATTTCATTTGTTGAACCAAATCTATTCTTTACACTACGTAAAATTCTATATGTAGCATTTCTGTCGCCTTCAAAATAAAGCACAGTATCCACCATATGTTCAAGTACTCTTGGTCCTGCTACAACACCTTCTTTTGTAACGTGACCAACTATAAAAATAGATATTCCAAGTCCTTTCGCTAACTGCATTAGCACCGAAGTTGATTCCCTTACCTGGCTCACGCTTCCAGGTGCTGAGCCTACTTCATCCCTATACATTGTCTGAATAGAATCGATTATAACTATCTCAGGTTTTTCCTCTTTAAGCACCTTTTCAATTCTCTCAAGATTTGTTTCGCACAATAATAATAGATTATCAGAGAACTCTCCAATTCTTTCAGCTCGCAGTTTGATTTGTTTTAATGATTCCTCACCTGATATGTATAATACTTTATATCCTGACAGAGAGAGATTTCTGCACATCTGCAATAGTAATGTTGATTTACCAATTCCAGGGTCTCCTCCTACTAATACTAACGAGCCCTCTACAATGCCTCCACCAAGTACTCGGTCTAATTCTTCTATAGAAGTTGTAACTCTATCTTTCTCATCTGTTGATATATCTGAAAGTTTTGTTGGTTCTGACTGCCCTATTCCGGTAAATGTTTTGCTGATGCCTTTAGTTACTGTTTTCTTTGCAACTGGTTCCTCTACAAACGTATTCCATTCTTTGCATGCCGGACATTGTCCGGACCACTTTGCTGATTCATACCCGCATTCTTTACAAAAGAAGGCTGTATCTTTACTTTTTGCCATTGTATCCCTCCGGTTTCATATCTTTATATATCTTATTATCAAGAAAAAAGGCCGCAAAATATTATAATTAGATTCTGACAATCAATCATAATATCTGCGGCACTCTATACATTTATAATTATGCTTTTTTTACAGAGACAGCTACTGCTTTATCTTCGCCTAATTCTACGCTTAATACAAGTTTTCCGCCCATATTAGTTTCCATTCGGCCTGCTGATTCACCATCTATTGTAATCTCATACTGTGCACCCTCTTCTAATCCAAGAGTAATCTGTGCATCATCCTTACCTTCAACGCTAAAATCAACGCTATCATCTGTCATCAAGAAATTATTAACTGCTGTTCCAGGAACTGATTCATATACGAACATTCCGTTCCTCTCTAACTTTGTAATCTCATAAAAGGTCTTTACCTTGTATGAATCTCCATTATGCTCAAAATCAGATAATTTTGACTTTGTATCCAGTTTATAGTTACCAAAACTGATTGTTCCATCCGCTTCGCTACGGATTAATTCATTAATCACTGGCATAACTACATATCCTCCTAGTCGTATATTATGTTTAAATAACTTATTTTGTAAATACATTATATAATATTAATGACATTTTTGCTAGTAATTTGTAAAATATTATTTGCTTTTTCTGTTATATCCTCTCTTTTTGTTAAAAAGCATCTTCTTTGATGTTTCGTCATACGATACAACAATCTTATTGCCATTATTAACTTTACCTTCAAGTATCTCTTCAGCAAGTGCGTCTTCTATATTGTTCTGAATAGATCGTCTCAGTGGTCGTGCGCCATATTTTGAATCATATCCGGTATTAACAATATAGTTTTTTGCACTATCATCAAGTTCTATCGATATCTGAAGTTGTTCAAGAGTTCTCTTGTTGATATCTTTCATCATTATATCAACTATCTGTCCTATCTCTTCTTTGCCAAGTATATGGAATACAACAATGTCATCAATTCTGTTAATGAATTCAGGCTTGAAGATACGTTTTACCTCTTCCATAACCTTTCCCTTCATAAGTTCATGACTTTCTTTAGCATTAATTCCTGATGAAAATCCCAGATTCTTAGGTGCGATTATATTCTCTGCTCCTGCATTAGATGTCATTATTATTACTGTGTTCTTGAAATCAATAACTCTACCTGTAGAATCAGTTATATGTCCATCATCAAGAACCTGAAGAAGAATATTGAATACATCTGGATGTGCCTTTTCGATTTCATCGAATAAGACTACTGAATAAGGATTTCTTCTAACCTTTTCGCTTAATTGTCCACCTTCATCATAGCCAACATAGCCTGGAGGCGAACCAATCATCTTAGATACAGTATGTTTCTCCATATATTCAGACATATCAACTCTTATCAAAGCGTTCTCCGAACCAAATAATGCATCTGCAAGCGTCTTACACAATTCTGTTTTACCTACACCAGTTGGTCCTAAGAAAAGGAATGAACCTATTGGACGCTTTGGATCTTTTAGTCCAACTCTACCTCTACGAATAGCTTTGGCAATAGATGTGACTGCCTCATCCTGTCCAATAACTCTTTGATGCATAATGCCTTCTAGCTGCATAAGTCGCTGTGATTCAGTAGTTGCAAGCTTTTTAACTGGAATCTTTGTCCATGTAGCTACAACATCTGCAATATCATCCTCTGTAACAACTAGCTGATTCTTTTGCTGTTCCTGCTGCCATTTGTCTTTTAGTTTAGCTATCTTATCAGCTTTCTTTAACTGCTTTTTCTTGATTTCACCAGCCTCTTCATAGGCTTCACCCTTGATAGCTTCCTCTTTTATTCTTTCAAGTTCCGCAAGTTCTTCTTCAGCTTTCTTGATCGTATCAGGAACATTATATACACCCAATCTAATCTTCGATGCCGCCTCGTCTACAAGGTCTATTGCTTTATCTGGCAGAAAACGATCATTAATATATCTTGCAGAAAGCTTTGCTGCTGCCTCTAGAGCCGAATCTTCGATAGTCACACCATGATGCTCTTCATACTTAGGTCTCAATCCCTTCAGAATCTGAATTGTCTCATCCTGAGTAGGTTCTTCGATTTTTACTGGCTGAAATCTTCTCTCTAATGCTGCATCTTTTTCTATATGTTTTCTATACTCATCGAGTGTAGTTGCACCCAATAACTGTATCTCACCTCTAGCCAATGATGGCTTTAATATGTTTGATGCATCAATTGCGCCTTCAGCACCACCAGCACCTATTATAGTATGCAATTCATCAAGGAATAGTAATATATTCCCTGCACTCTTAACCTCATTAATTACTTTCTTAATTCTTTCTTCAAATTCACCTCTATACTTAGAGCCCGCGATCATACCGGAAAGATCAAGAGTCACAACTCTTTTATTCTTAATCGTATCTGGAACATTACCTTCAACGATTTTCTCAGCCAATCCTTCTGCAATTGCCGTTTTACCAACTCCTGGTTCACCAATCAAGCATGGATTATTCTTAGTCCTTCTACTTAGGATCTGGATTACACGCTCAATCTCCTGTTCTCTTCCTATAACCGGGTCAAGCTGTTTTTGTTGTGCAAGCTTTGTAAGGTCTCTGCTGTATTGATCAAGTGTTGCTGTTATATTCTTATCTTTAGCTTTCTTACTTCCTTGAACATCCTGTTTGTATGATGCAGAATCCTCTCCAGATGCAACCATTACATCAACATAGATTCTCTTAACATTGGCACCTATCGTATTAATAAGTCTCATCGCAACAGATTCAGGATCCTTAATTATCGCAATAAGAATATGCTCTGTTCCAATTAATTTGGAATTAAACCTTTCAGCTTCATTAGCAGCGCCATCTAATATTCTGCGTGCTCCTGGTGTGTATCCCTTTGCATCCTTAACTGCAGTATTACCTTCTGGAGCAATCAGCTGACTAATCAGCTCCGTAATCTTCTGGCTGGTAACGCCATAGTTATTAAGTACTATTGCAGCTACACTATCACTTATCTCAGTAAGTCCTAATAATATATGTTCTGTTCCTATATACTCCTGTCCATTCTTCAATGCATGGTTTTTGGCATAATTTAATGCATCTTGGGCATGTAACGTATATTTGCTTTGCATATAACATCCTCCATTTCTTATTCAATCTGTGGTAAATTCTGTCTAATATATGTTGCTCTTTCTTCGTCTAGTTCATCATCCTCAAGCTGCCTGTTAGCAGACATGCAAAGATTGGCTGGCTGTATTCCTATCATAAGCTGATAAGTCTGAAATTCTGCTTCACTTATTGTAATCAATCCCTGTGCAAGCCCTAATCTTATCTCTGACAATAAAATCATGGCATCGCGCAATGTAAGTCTTCTTGCATATCTTAACACACCATACGAACGATATACAGCATCTAATGCCGTAAGTCGATTATTCTTAATATACTCTCTGCGGCTTGCCCTTTCCTGTGCAACAATCTGTCCGCCGATATTACGAAGATTTCTAATAATCTCTTTTTCAGTCATACCTAAAGTTGTAAGTGTTGTTATCTGGTATATATCACCTAAAACCGTGTCATTGCCATCTACATACATGCCTTTAATCGCAAGTCCAAAGCGCCCCACTTCATTAGCCAAGCCCCTAATCCTCTTCGTATTGGCTAATGCAGGAAGATGCATCATATATGAAACTCTCATTCCAGTTCCTACACTCGAAGGGCATGTAGTCAGATATCCATATTGGTCACTATATGCATATGGAATTGACAAACTTATTATATCATCAATTGCATCTGCATTATTATAAGCCTCCAACAGATTATTACCCGGTGTAAATGATTGTATTCTTATATGGTCTTCCTCATTAAGCATAATCACATTATTCTCATCTGGCGAGATAAATCCTCCACCAATATTCTTTTCATATAAATATGGAGTAATTGCATGGCATTCCAGCATAACTTTTTTCTGAATTGAATCGAGATTAGTCATTGAAAATGCTTTGTTTTCCTGAATACCTGGCAACTCCCCAAGCGTCTGCATAAGATTATTAAGGAGCTGTGTAGACCGCTCACTATCCAGCTTTTCTGGGAATGGGTATCTTTTATCATTCCTTGCCAGTCTTACACGACTAGAAATAATAACATCACTGTCTGGTCCGTTCATTTCAAACCATCTATCCATTCGCCTCATCTCCCTTCGCCTTAATCATATCCCTATACTTAGCTGCTGCCTCATAGTTCTCCATCTCAACAGCCTCAGCTAATAGAAGTTTCAGTTGATTTTTAGTTAAATCCTTATCCGAATCCGAATTATCCTTATTCTCAGAATCACCAACTACATCTTCAGGCATATCGGGCATAGTAACCTTAAGCTTCTTACCAACATGCTTCTTACTTCCCTGAATATTCTCAATATATTCTGCAATAAGTGGTGCAAATACATTATAACATTCAGCACACCCAAACTTCCCCAGTTTTGTAAATTCTTCATATGACATACCACAATTAGGGCAAACTACATGTTCAAGTTTGTCATCCTCTTCATTCTTTGCGTTATCCTGTGATGACAGCAATCCGGTTAACAACTTCTCAAAAGGTATCTCTATCTTTCTTGTATACATTGGATTCACAAGTCCTAACTTAGCTGCACATTCTCCACACAGATACATAGCTTCTTCCTGACCATTGCTATAATGGCAATATTCGACTACCGCTTCATTCTTATTGCATCTCTGACAAAGCATACCAATTCCTCCCATTCCAAAGTGATTCTTACAAATGCTTTAAAATCACTCTACATTTCATCATTATATTCCCTAATTATTTCATCTACTATTCTGTGAATTTCATCAGGTTCAACCGATTTGCACATTGCTCTGGCAATTACGACACGCATATCCTTAGTACACTCATTCATCGCTCTTATCTTATCAATATCAATATCAATAACTGCACCGCATCTTCTATCAAGCTTGATATAGCCTTCCTGCCTCAGACATGAATAAGCTTTATTCACAGTATGCATATTAATTCCAATATTCTCTGCTAATTGTCTTACAGAAGGCAACTGCTCTCCTTCTCGTATCTTTTGCGTTGCAATGCCCAGAATAATCTGATTACGTAATTGCATATACAGTGCTTCGTCACTATTAAAATCTATCGTAATAATCATTATATTCCTCCATTCAAAGCATTATCTCTTACGTTATATCTGTTATACATTCAATATAACAATAGTTTATAATACCATTACACAAGTGTCAATATATTTTATATAAAATAAAAGTAAACAAAAAAGGCTGCACACCAATTTTTTCTCAATGTAACAGCCTTCAAAAGCATTTGTAATATATTATATTGTTTTAAGTACTTCCACAACTTTAGGGAATTCCATGCCATGTGATGCTTTAACAAGGATTGTATCTCCTTTATTGATAATGCCGCCAAGTGCATTAATAAGTTCATCTCGTGAGTCAAACGAATATATCTTAGTCGTGTTATTACTTACTGCCGATGCTATATTCTTTGCAAGCTTGCCAGCTGTAATCAAGATATCAATTGACTTTCCAGATATATGTTCGCCAACGTCTCTATGAAGCCTTACCTCGTTTTCACCAAGTTCAAACATATCTCCAAGAATTGCGACCTTTCTGGTATTAGCCATATCAAGAACATCCACTGACGCCTTCATAGACGCTGGGTTAGCATTATAGCAATCATCAATTATTGTATACCCGTTCTCATGTATTATATTATTTCTTCCACTTAGTGATTCCAAGCTTTCTATTCCTGCTTTAATCTGCGTAAGTTCCATGCCGCATAGCACGCCTGCTGCCGTTGCTGCCAATGCATTATATACCATATGATGTCCTGGAATTGGTATTGTCACAACTATACTTTCATTATTATGATGAATTGTACATCTTGTTCCATCAAGTCCAAGGCTTTCAATATTGTCTGCATAATATTCGCATTGATTATTAATTCCGAAGAAATGTGGTTTCTTTCCCTTTACATCAGTAACAGTAACAAGTTTATCATCATCTCCATTAAGAATTACTTCTCCATTGTTGGACATAGATGTAAATATCTCAGTTTTGGCTTTTAATATTCCATCCCTTGTTTTAAGATTTTCAAGGTGGCATTGGCCAATATTTGTAATGATACAGATATCTGGTTTTGTAATTTTGGTAAGTCGTGTCATTTCACCAAAATCACTAATCCCCATCTCTAAAACTGCAATCTGATCTTCCTCTCGAAGTCTGAATACAGTAAGTGGCACGCCTAATTCATTATTAAAATTACCTAAAGTTTTAAGTGTCGTGTATTTTTGAGATAAACACGCTGCAACGGTTTCTTTTGTGCTTGTTTTGCCAACGCTTCCAGTAATACCAATTACCTTGACGTCTAACTCGGTTCTATACAGTTCCGCAATATCCTTCACTGCCTGAAGACTTGATTCAACTTTTATATATGGTCTGATTTCTCCGTCCAGTTCTTTCTCTGTAATACAGCAAAGTGCTCCTTTTTCATATACGCTATCAATATATTGGTGACCATCCGTTCTTTCGCCAGCTATAGCAACAAACAAGCTGCCTTCCTTTGCTTCTCTACTGTCCGTTGTAATATTATCAACAATATTATCTATCTTCGATAGTGGTCCATAATATCTTCCATTGCATGCATCAGTGATGGCTTTAAGTGTCATATTCTTCAATTTACTGCCTCTTTTCAAGAATTACTTGTTGTATTTGTCCATTGATACATTAACCAGTAACTCACATAATTTTGCGAAATCCATTCCCTTTGCCAATGCTTCCTGTGGAAGAAGGCTGGTAGGTGTCATGCCGGGAAGCGTATTAACTTCAAGACAGAATATATCATTATTATCATCCAATAAGAAATCAACACGACCATATGTAGTAAGTCCAATTGCCTTGCAAGCTTCAACGGCATAATTCTGCATCTTCTTTGTTATATCCTCTGGAATCTCTGCCGGACAAGTATCCTTTGTCATACCGGCTACATACTTATTCTTATAATCATAGAAGCCACTAATTGGTGCAATCTCTATAATAGGATATGCTTCATTATCAATAACACCAATTGAGAATTCTCTACCCTTAACATATTGTTCTACAAGAATTCCTTCTTCTAATGCAAATGCTTCATCAACTGCAGTCTTAAATTCCTCATCATTGTTAGCAATTGACACACCAACACTTGAGCCACCGCAACAAGGCTTAACTACACATGGATATCCGACTTCGGATACACAACATTGATCATAGCTATTTCTGTTAAGCATCACACCCTTAGGCATTGGAACTCCAGCTTCCACGATTATTGATTTGGCCACATTCTTATTCATGGCAATGCCACTGCTAAGATATCCTGTTCCAGTATACTTAATTCCTAAAAGGTCAAATGTTGCCTGAATTTTACCATCTTCTCCATTAGCACCATGTAATCCCATGAATACTATATCTGCCGCCTTACACAGATTGATGACATTAGCTCCAAAAAAGCTTTCACCATTCTTTTCTCTATGTGCAACTTCCTCTGATACCATAGACGTTTTAGCCTTTAATGCAGCAGCCTCATCATCCAAATTATTATTTTCTTCAAAAAAATCTTTATCTGTTTTATATCTATTCTCTTCTATTCCAAAGAATACATCAACAACATTAGCGTTATGTCCATTCTCTCTAAGTGCCTTACATACCATTGTTCCAGTAACTATTGATATGTCTCTTTCTGTACTGGTTCCTCCAGCTAATACTGCAATATTCATACTATTAATACCAAATCACATGCTTGCAAATACACATGATATAATATCCTTTCCTGATTATTTACAATGTTTTCACACTACTATAATTTTACTCAAAATGCACATAAACTATATCACTTTAGTCCAAAAAATGCAACCACACTGTGGCTGCATTAAGATACTTTATATCATATTTTATTTTGCACTATGGAAATAGAATACTTTAACTGGTAGATCCTTTGAATCAGTCCTGATTGTGTGCTTTACCCCCGGTCCTGCAACGAATGAATCACCTGGTTCTATTGCGAATTCAAGTTCATCTAATCTTACGCTGCCTTTTCCCTCTAACACATAAAAACCTTCCTGATCGCTATGTGAACCTGGATATGGATTAAACTCCTCGCTATCATACACACTTATTCCTGAGCAGCATCCATTAGTACATCCATTAGCTTCTGATAATAATCTTATACCTCTTGATTTATCTGGATTTGTGCCCATAATTTCACTCATTTTAACATATAGTTTCATATTCATAGAATTCCTTTCATTCAATTGAGTATAGATTTTCAGCTGCCACAAATAATTATGTAGCAGCTGAAATCAAATAACATATACCAATCACAGTCTGTGATTATTTTTTAAGTCTTAACATCTCTGTGTAAGCAAGAAGGAAAGGTCCTACGCCCTTTGCATCATCCTTAACAATTGGTTCTGACATATAGTAATCATATGTTCCAGGACGTCTGTTGTTACCACCAAGACCTGCAACCAGACATATACCACCAAGTGACATATTACCTTCTTCAGTATTAAGATACTTAGCACAGATACCATCCATAGCTTTCTGGCCATATGCTCTATACTCTTCTGGAAGATATCCAAGACGAACACCTTTAAGAAGTGAATATGCCATAATTGAACTACCACTTGTCTCAAGATAGTTCTTATCCATTCCACCGTAGTTAATTACCTGATACCACATACCTGATTCATCCTGATATCTAATCATTGATTTCATCAAATCAACATAAGCATCTTCAAGCATCTTGCACTGATTTTTGTACTTAGGATCTTCTCTATCAACTTTGTCAAGTGTATCAAGAAGCGCCATAGAATACCAGCCAATAGCTCTTAACCAGCTGTGCTGTGAAAGTCCTGTTACTTTATCACACCAGAATGCCTGCTTTGTTGTATCAATTGCATGGAAGTATAAACCATTCAGAGGATTTCTCATATTGTCAATTACAAACTTAAACTGATTGAAGATATCATCATAATTCTTCTTATCATTAAATCTAGTCTCATATTCCATATAGAAAGGCTGACCCATATACATACCATCTAACCATACCTGATATGGATAGATATCTTTATGCCAGAAGTTTCCTGATTCACATCTAGGCATAATAGCTATCTGACTGTATATTAAATCAATTGCTTTTCTGTATTTTTCTTTGCCTGTAATATCATATAACTCAAATAATGTCTTACCAGCATTAACGTTATCAATATTCTTCTCATTAATATCATAACCATTAATTGTACCATCTTCATTAACTCTGTAATCAATGAAATCATCTGCAAACTTGAGATACTTCTCATCCTTTGAAATAGCATACATCTCAAGAACCGCTTTGATCATACATCCGTCAATATAGTTCCATGTTGATTTCATACCCTGTTTTAATTTCTCGATATTCCACATTGGTGTCTGTGGAGTACTCTTCTCTAATAACTCATCAATATACTTAATAATTGCGTCCATGTTAATCTCCTTGATTATGTTATTTGCTATAAAGCGTATACATTGTAAATTCCGTATATTTCACTAGCTGTTATTATGATACATTATCGTAATATAATTTGCAACTGTTTTTGTATCTATTTCAGTACATAAATGAATTTTTTAGAACAATTTTTCTGTATTTTGCATTTTTATCTTTCGCATAAAGATATGCCTATTTCTCTTCTTTTACTTCTATTTTTCTAATTTCCTTTGTTCTTATCTCTTTACAGATTTCATCAATGAATACAGATAAATCTTTGCTTCCTTCATCTCCCATATATCTGCTTCGTACAGAGATTTTGCCTTCATTCTCTTCCTTTTCGCCTACTACTATCATATATGGAATCTTGTCTAATCTTGCTTCACGAATCTTATATCCAATCTTTTCTGCTCTAGTATCCATTGTAGCAAGAATGTTATTCTGCTGTAATTCATCAAGAACCTTCTGTGCATAATCTTTATATTTATCAGAAATAGGAAGCACACGAACCTGTTCTGGGCAAAGCCATGTTGGGAATAAACCTGCATATTTCTCAATTAACCATGCAAGAGTTCTCTCATAACATCCAATAGATGTTCTATGGATAATGTAAGGTCTCTTCTTATCGCCATTCTCATCAATATAGTACATATCAAACTGCTCAGCAAGAAGTGCATCCCACTGAATTGTAATCATTGTATCTTCTTTACCATATACATTCTTTGCATTAATATCAACCTTTGGTCCGTAAAATGCTGCTTCACCAACATCCTCTGTGAACTCAACGCCAAGTTCATTAAGGATATCACGGATGTGCTGTTCTGTCTGATTCCATACTTCAGGCTCACCGATGTATTTTTCTTTGTTATCTGGGTCCCACTTTGAAAGATGGTATGTTACATCTCCTTCAAGACCAAGTGTTGTAAGACAATACTTAGCGAGCGCAAGACAATCTTTGAATTCTTTTACCATCTGGTCTGGTCTAACTATTAAATGTCCTTCTGAAATTGTAAACTGTCTTACACGAGTAAGTCCATGCATCTCACCTGAATCTTCATTTCTGAAAAGTGTAGATGTTTCACCATATCTACATGGAAGATCTCTATAGCTCTTCTGACTTGCTTTATATACATAATACTGGAATGGACATGTCATTGGTCTTAATGCGAATACTTCTTTGTCTTTTTCTTCATCGCCTAATACGAACATTCCATCTTTGTAGTGATCCCAGTGTCCAGAAATCTTATAAAGATCTGATTTAGCCATAAGAGGAGTCTTTGTTCTCATATAGCCTCTTCTCTCTTCTTCATCTTCAATCCATCTCTGAAGTGTCTGAATCATCTTTGTACCCTTAGGCATTATAAGAGGAAGACCCTGTCCGATAACATCAACAGTTGTAAATAATTCCATCTCACGTCCTAATTTGTTATGATCACGAAGTTTGATATTCTCAAGATACTCAAGATATTCATTAAGCTCTTCTTTCTTTGTATATGCTGTACCATAGATTCTTGTAAGCATCTTATTCTTCTCTGAGCCTCTCCAATATGCACCTGAAGAAGAGATAAGCTTGAAGGCCTTAATTAGTTTTGTGCTCATAAGATGTGGACCTGCGCAAAGGTCTGTGAATTCACCCTGACTATAGAATGAAATAACTGCATCTTCTGGAAGATCTTTGATTAACTCAACTTTGTAAGGTTCACCTTTTTTCTCCATGAATTCGATTGCTTCCTGTCTTGGAAGTTCAAATCTTTCGATTTTAGCGCCTTCTTTAATTACTTTCTTCATCTCTGCTTCAATCTTATCAAGATCTTCTCTAGAGAAAGAAGGGCATTCAAAATCATAATAGAAACCTGTGTCAATTGATGGACCAATCGCAAGCTTTGCTTCAGGATATAATCTCTTTACTGCTTCAGCTAATACATGAGATGTTGTGTGTCTGTAAGCTGCTTTACCAGCTTCATCATTGAATGTAAGAATGCTAAGTTCGCAGTCACTATCTACTACAGTTCTTAAATCAACAACCTCTCCGTTAACTTCTCCGGCACATGCCATTCTAGCAAGGCCTTCACTAATGTCTGATGCAATATCAATAACTGACATTGCTTGTGAATACTCTTTTACAGAGCCATCTTTTAATGTAATCTTCATCTCAATTCCTCTTTTCTGCACTATTAATGCTTATTTATGTTTCGGGGACGTATAAGAATAATAAAAAAATCCCCTGCTGTATTATATACAACAAGGGACGTATCTACGCGGTTCCACCCTGATTGTTATGCACCTAAATAAAGCATAACCACTCATTATGATTGTAACGTAATCAACGGCCTGGATTAGAGGCACTCCGAGTTAGTCTTCACATATCCTTATGTAAGGTACTCACAGCATACATACCTCTCTCTGAACCTCCGGATAAGCTACTCTTCTCATCATCGCGATAATTATTATTCCACTGATAATTCTGATTATAACATCATCCACATATTTTTCAAGTCTTTTTTTGAAGGTTTTAATTTGAATTAACTTAATTTAATGTTATAATAAATATATTGTAATAGAAATGAGGAAGCATAATGAAAACAGGAATTGTCTTTGAAGGTGGTGCTTTTAGAACTATATTCTCCTGCGGTGTTATGGATGCACTACTAGATGAAAAACTAATGCCCGATTATATGATTGGAGTCTCTGCAGGTGCTGCTTATGGTATCTGTTATGCATCGCAACAACGTGGGCGTAATCTAAAAATCATCAAAACATATTGTAACGACAAAAGATATATGGGTGTCAATAATCTATTGAACCCTAAAAACAGAAGTTTTTATGGATTAAAATTCGCATATGATACTATTCCCAACAAGTTAGTACCATTCGATTACCAAACATATAACAATTACAAGGGAGATTTCTTTGCTGTAGTTACCAATGTACGAACAGGTCGTCCAGAATATATTAAAGTTACAGGTGATGACCGCGAATTCAAAGTACTTCAGGCAACCTGTGCACTTCCTGTACTTTTTCCATTCATATATATTAATGGTACACCATATCTGGATGGTGGGCTTAGTGATTCGATTCCTTTTGAGAAAGCATTCGAGGATGGTTGTGACCGTGTAGTTGTTGTTCTCACACGTCAACATGACTACAAAAAAGTAACTGGCAAATCCACACGTAGTATTGCCAGAATGTATAGCAAATATCCAATGTTGGTTAAAGATCTATTACTAAGAGCTGACAAATACAACGCTTGCCTGGCGCGTCTTGAAGAATATGAACATCAGGGCAAGGTTATTGTTATAAGGCCTCATTCTACTGAAGGTTTTAGCCGACTTGAAAAGGATCTGTCAAAAATACAGGCCCTGTATGATGACGGACTATCACAAGGCCTGCAATATGCACGAGATATAAGAAGATTTTGGAGCGAATAAGCATTTGTCTAGTAATTGCCAAATACATAATCTTTTACAACGCCTACAGCTTCTCGAACCACATAATTCAAAAACATTATTTTATCAGAAGGTGCTGCTATTCCGCTTATGTTGGTGTAGCCAGCACCTTTTGCCAGCTTCATGGCTCTATATATATGAAAATTATTAGAAACTATAACTGTCTTCTTATTAACATCAATATATTGTTTTGAGAATCTAAAATTCTCACTTGTATCTGTTGATTGATTTTCTTCAATAATTGAATTCGCAGGAACGCCCTTTTCAACAAGATATTCCTTCATCACCTCAGCTTCAGGCTTATGTTCATCGCTCCCTTGTCCTCCAGAGACAATAATCTTAACCGAACTATTATTGACATAATATTCATAAGCACTATCCAATCTGCTCTTAAGAGATTTCGTCATACCATCCTCTTTAACTCTCGCACCAAGTACTATCATATATTCACTGTCTGAATCGCCTTTTGACAACATTTTACTAAAAATCCCTATCTCAACTACTACGAATAACGCCATTCCCAATGAAAATAATACAAGATATGTTGTTTTAATCCATACAGGAATTATTATTCTATTCATTCTCTCAAGCTTGAGTAAAACTGCACATACAGCAAACACAATGCCTGCAATTGCCCATATTGGAACAAATGCTGTTTTTATTCCAGCATATATAACGCATATTACAAAGTATAGCAGACATACTACTGATGCCACTAACCAAAAGTACATACTCTCTTCCTCCATATATCACTATACTTCAAAATCAACATTATTACCTGCAAGACTGCCATAATCGTTGCTCTTCTGATTCAATGAATAATGACTCTCTTTTTGATATTTGATTGCAGTATGAGTAACGCCACCAGATACATAATTTCTTCCGCATTCAGGACATACTGCCGTCTTTAATGTTACAGATGCATTAATAACTTTTCCATTCTTTGTTGCAGCCTTGTTATAGGCATTGGATACATGTTCCTGCTCATGAGCCATTACTTTACTCGCAGCCTGCTGTGGAGATATATGTGCTGCAGATTTGAACGAAACATTGCCTTCATCAGAACCATCTTTGTACTTTCGATGTTTGCAGGTCTGGCATTCTGCCTGTCCGGAATGTTTCATTGCCTTCAACTGTGCAGCCGATACATCCTGCGCATTCTGCCCCGATATATTAATAGCCATATTCAGAACTCCTTTCTGTCCAATATCAGTATATTTCACGTAGTTTTATAGCTTCATTATAGCTTTAGTTTTTTTCTATGTCAAACAGTGAAATTATCTACTCAATATAGATTTTTTCAGTAGCATTTTCACCTTGCACATTATATATTAGATTCATAAATTATTTTAGGAGGATAAGTATATGTTTACTTTTAACAAAGATGTCATAGCAACGGACTGTGAACCAGGCGTAACAAGGAAAGTTATGAGTTATTCCAAAGACCTTATGATGTGCGAAATCACTTTCAAGAAAGGTGCATGCGGCAATGTCCATTCACATGAGCACCTTCAGATTACTTATATTGCCAAGGGCAGTTTTGAATTCACAATTGATGGCGAAACACAAATCGTCAAACAAGGTGACAGCGTATACATGCCAAGTAACGCAGTACACGGCGTTAAAGCTCTTGAGGACGGAATTCTTGTTGATGTATTCAATCCATATAGAGAAGATTTTCTTAAATAATTAATCACTTAGAATATAAAAAGAACTGAGTACCTCTTGAATGTCAAGAATACTCAGTTCTTATTTTTATAATGAGAGTGTCTTTAACGCCACCTCAGATATTATTTTCTCACAATGCTCTTCAAGATAATTCTTCATCAAGCTATTCGATGATATAAATGTTCCGTAATCTGATGCGAGAACGCATACTCTTCCATAGTTTACCTTGGATACACTACCTTTTGGACATATCATAACATATTCATATCCAAATTTTTTCTGTGTGTCCTTATATAAAGATATCTTTGGAGTTCGCTTTATGTCGCTTGGAAGTGTAGACGCAAAAAACAGCAAATCATCAAGATTTCTAAAGCCATAATTCAGTATGTCTGGCATATTTTCAATTACGCTGCCTGTTTTAGATGCATCATCTTTACCAGTTTTTATTGCACTATTGGCAGAATCAGCTCTTGATTTTTCGTCATTATGCAGTTTTTCCAGTTTCTTCTCAGCGCTCTTACTGCCGATACCGAATGCCTTTAACTTATCTAAGACCGCATCCGCTTCATCTTCTGATAACTGACTATCTAGCATATCCTCAATCATATCCATATCATTCAATTGACTTATCTTGTTCTTCTCTCCACTCGATACCACAATTGAATATCTATTCTTTGGAAGTGCGATAACCTGCATAGCTATCATTCCATCAGATGGTTTATAGCCAACCTCATCACTTGCACGTTCCACAATCGAATGAAGAAATTCCTGCATATTGCCACTATTATTCATAAAATCAACAACACCAAGATCGAACTCAGCCATATCTGACTCATCGATTATACACTTGAAAGAATCATCACTTATTCTTTTAAATTCCATAAATAAAGCCTTTCTATTATATCCTATGCCTCATCAATAGCTTTACCAATATCATTACGCATATATTTGTTATCAAAGTGAATTAACTTTGTAGCTTCATATGCATTAGCTCTGGCTTCTTTTAAATTACTACCTGTAGCTGTTACACCAAGTACACGTCCGCCATTTGTAACGATTTTGCCCTGCTCATTGAATTTAGTTCCAGCATGGAATACATAATAATTATCTTTGCCAACAAAGTTCTCAAATCCTGTTATCTCAAATCCTTTGTCATACTTAACTGGATATCCATCAGATGCAAGAACAACACATACTGCTGCATTATCCTCAAAATCTAACTCAATCTTATCAAGAGTTCCATCAATACATGCTTCGAATACATCAACAATATCATTCTTCATTCTAGGAAGAACAACCTGTGTCTCTGGATCTCCAAATCTTGCATTATATTCAAGAACCTTAGGTCCTTCTGATGTTAACATAAGCCCAAAGAATATAATTCCTTTGAATTCTCTGCCCTCTGCCTTCATCGCATCAACCGATGCCTGATATACATATTTATGGCAGAAGTCATCAACATCCTTTGTATAGAATGGACTAGGTGAGAATGTTCCCATACCACCTGTATTAAGTCCCTGGTCGCCATCTTTTGCACGTTTGTGATCCTGTGCTGATGTCATAATTTTGATTGTTTTACCGTCGACAAACGAAAGAACAGAAACTTCACGTCCTGTCATAAATTCCTCTACAACGATTCTATTACCTGCTGAACCGAACTGTTTGTCAAGCATTAATGATTTAACACCATCCATAGCTTCTTCTTTAGTGTTGCAGATAAGCACACCTTTACCTAAAGCAAGACCGTCTGCCTTAAGAACGATTGGATACTTAGATGTCTCAAGATAGTCCATAGCTGATTGAGCTGAATCAAATGTCTCATATGTAGCTGTTGGAATATTGTACTTCTTCATCAAATCCTTTGAAAATGCTTTTGAGCCCTCAAGGATTGCGGCATTCTTTCTAGGTCCGAATACTCTTAAACCTTCAGCTTCAAAAGCATCCACGATTCCTCCAACTAATGGATCATCCATACCAATAATTGTCAAATCAATTGCATTCTCTTTAGCAAATGCTACTAATTTGTCGAATTCCATTGCACCTATATTAACACATTCTGCAACCTCTGCAATACCTGCATTACCAGGTGCACAATAAATCTTATCTACTCTTTTACTCTGGGCAACCTTCCATGCAATCGCATGTTCACGTCCGCCTCCACCAACAATAAGTACTTTCATACTAACCTCCATACCTGAGTGTTTTATACACTGGTCTTCATCGCCTAAACAGTATCTACTGATTGGCAATCATATTAATAGCCTTAGGGAGAATAACCCATTCAGCCTGTTCCATTACACGTTTCTGCAGAACCTCTGGTGTATCACCATCTTCAATCATTACTGGCTGCTGTAAGATGATTTTGCCTGTGTCCATACCGGCATCAACATAATGAACTGTTGCGCCTGTTACTTTCACGCCTTTTGCAAGAGCTGCTTCATGAACCTTAAGTCCATAATATCCAACTCCACAAAAAGAAGGAATTAATGATGGATGAATATTAATAATCTTATGATTATACTTTTCTACCATCTTCTCTGGAATCTTCACAAGGAATCCAGCAAGAACTATCAAATCAACATTGTACTCATCTATTTTATTAAGAAATGCTTCATTAAATTCATCTCTATTTGCATAACTCTTAGGAGAAATACATACGGCTTCAATACCATTCTCTCTGGCTCTTGTCAATGCATAAGCATCAGCGTTGTTACTAATAACAACGCTGATTCTTGTATTTGTTATGGTTTTATTACTTATACCATCAATAATAGCCTGAAGATTAGTTCCACCACCGGATACTAAAACAGCTATATTTAGCATAATGTAACTCCCTTCTCGCCTGCTTCTATGCTACCAATTACATAAGCTTTCTCGCCTGCTTTTTCAACTGCTGCCATAACTGCATCCTTGTCAGCAGGATCAACAGCAAGAACAAGACCAATACCCATATTGAATGTATTGTACATCATATCCTCTGCAACATTACCATCATCAGCAAGCATCTTGAAGATTTCAGGTACTTCATAGCTGTCTTTCTTAATAACAGCTCTTACTCCATCATGAAGCATTCTTGGAACATTCTCATAGAAACCACCACCTGTGATATGGCTGCAGCCTTTAACCTTAACGCCTGCTTTTTTGATTTCTTTCATTGTCTTAACATAGATTTTAGTAGGAACAAGAAGAGCTTCTCCTAATGTCTTACCTAATCTGTCAAAATATGTATTAAGTAATTCTTCATTAACATTGAATACTTTTCTTACAAGTGAGAAACCGTTGCTATGTACACCTGATGATGCAATACCAATTAAAGTATCTCCAGCTTTGATTTCCTTGCCTGTAATTAAATCTTTTTCATCAACAACACCAACTGCAAAACCAGCTAAATCATATTCATCAACTGGATAGAAGCCTGGCATCTCTGCTGTCTCACCACCGATTAAAGCAGCATCTGACTGAAGACAGCCTTCTGCTACGCCCTTAACGATTGTTGCAATTTTCTCTGGTTCATTCTTTCCACATGCAATGTAATCAAGGAAGAAAAGTGGTTCTCCACCTGCACATGCAATATCATTAACACACATAGCAACACAATCAATACCAACTGTATCATGCTTGTCCATAAGGAATGCAAGCTTTAACTTAGTACCAACACCATCTGTTCCAGATACTAATGTAGGTTTTTCCATATCCTTGAACTTCTCCATAGAGAAAGCACCTGAGAAGCCACCAATATTAGTAAGTACTTCTGGTCTCATTGTCTTCTTAACGTGTTCCTTCATTAATTCTACTGATTTGTATCCTGCTTCAATATCAACGCCTGCGTTTTTGTAATCCATTGTTATATCTCCTTATATTTGTTTTATTAGTCTTTAGTTTGTTATTACTTGTTCATATATTCCTTGTATCCAACTTCCTGTAATCTGGCATCCTTCTTCTGAACACTTTCTTTTAACTCAGTTGTATACTTTTTAAGTCTGTCAAGAAGTTCTGCATCTGATGTAGCAAGAATCTTTGCAGCAAGAATACCTGCATTAGCTCCACCATTAATAGCAACTGTAGCAACTGGGATACCTGAAGGCATCTGAACTATAGAGTATAATGAATCTCTTCCGCCAAGTGATGTTGTATGCATTGGTATACCAATAACTGGCATAGGAAAAATTGCTGCGCACATACCTGGAAGGTGAGCTGCCATACCTGCACCTGCGATAATTACTTTAAAACCTTTTTCTTCGGCTGACTTCGCATAATCAAAGAACACATCTGGCTCTCTGTGTGCGGATATAATTGTCATCTCATATGATATGCCTAACTGTTCAAGAATGTCAGCAGCCTTTGCCATAACTGGCATATCTGAATCGCTACCCATTACTATTCCAACTTTTGCCATAACTAAAATCTCCTTTTTATCATATCTTAACTGGTCTGACCGCGTATTGACAAAATCAGACCAATATATAATATAAATTGTACTTTGTTTTAATTCTCAAGTCAATACTTTGTTTATTCTTATTCGTGAAATGCTTCATTAAGCTTCTGCGTTCCATCTAGTACAAATCTTCCATCTCTTATAATTTCAATTGCACTTCCATCTTCGTAAACAGCCGTAATTGTACCTATTTCATCATATGGAATTGTAATATCTGTATGACAGTTAAAATAAGCCTTATCTGGTTTTTCTTTACGCATAATCGAAACTTCATTATCTCTGGCAATTATCTCTTTTCCATTAGGATTATATACCGCCGTATCCTCACACCATGTATAGCATGTATCACCAACAGCAAAATGAGGTCCCATCTTCTCTACAATTAGAATTGGCAATTTGTATACAATATCATATCTATTCGCCATTACATATGCAGTAGTATTCGTTCCAATCGCAAACTCTCCGATAGGAAGTGTGTCGTGGTTGAATAAAACATTTTCCTTGATAAATGCTTTGTTAGCCTCAGCATCTTCAAAATTATCACAAGTATAGTCATCTACCATACCATCTTTAAATGTAACTTTGAGATTCTTGAATTTTAAATCATTAAGATACACTTCACTAACATTAAGAATGCCTTCTGTATGCTTTAACACTGGTGATGTGAATACTTCTCCAAGTGGAATATTAACATCAGCCACACAATTTTCGAATACTGTCTGCTTTTGCGGATTCGTCATCTGCATAATACTAACCTTCATATCAGTGCAATTGCCATTAGTTCCTTTAATCTCTACATGGTGGCAGCCATCAAGCGCATCTATTATGTTCTGCTGTATATCTTTATATAATTCGTAATCTAAGGTATTGATTTTCACTGTTTCATCAAAGATTGCTTCAAAATCATCACCAATCTCAGGAATTGGATAAGCAATAATGGTAAAACTTCTTTCCTCACCCTTAATATATTCATTAACAATTCTCGCTGACTCATTGCTATATCTAACTGATAGTTTTCTTTGTCTCTCATCTAACTGCAAACATTCTGGCTTATTAACAGGTTCAAAAGGAGCCTCGCCAAACACTTCCATAACTGCTGGTCCGCCGAATACATCTGCAATTGCTGCATTGTTCTGATATGCGAGTTTTACAGCTCCGAGCTTTCTTTCCACAAAGTCCTTATCAAAATAAAGTGCATCATCAAAGCGATGGTCATAATCCATCTGTTTGTTAGGATTTGTTGAATAATATCCAATCTTCAAATTCATCCTCTTATTAATAGAATTAACTGCAGCACGATAGATTGTTGTTTCAAGTCCAATTCTCTTAAATCCTTCTATCTCAGCTCTTACAAGTCTCTCAAAGCCTACACAGTAGCGAATATTAACTGTTTTCTTTTTAGTAATATCCTTATTGCCAAGTTCAAAACCTTTGCGGTAGCCTTCAACGAATGTATCTGCCATAAGCTTAATCTTTTCGTCTGAAAGTGTATTAAGATACTTCCAAAGTTTTGTCTCATTCTCTGTGATATACTCACCATATTTATAGAGAAACGATTCATTCGACAAATCAGAATTCATTACAATATTATATGCAAAATCCTTTGATGTATCAAGCTGTTCCAACACTCTCTGTTCAATTGTTACATCGCTATAATCACTGACATACCAGTATATTGCACTCTTAACAGATTTATTCACATCTTCCTCATCACCATTAACAATACAGTATATCTCAATAAAAAGCTCCAATACTATTGTAATATCAAAAAGTCTCTTTTCATATGCAAGAGGAATAATGCCTCGAAGCTCAACATAGAGGAAAGACAACATTTGTCCTAATCCATCACCAAGTTTTTCAACCGCATATGCAGGATTAGCATAGCTATTCTCATAAGCTTCTCCTATTACATCCTCAAATAATCTATTATTATAGGCAGCAAGTTCTTCGACTGAATATGCATCGAACGCATCCGCATTAATCAATCGAATATGTTCATCCATCATCAGTATAAATGTTGTTATTTCTGCAAAATACCCATTAACAGCATTCCCGCCTTTGTTACTCTCTTCCTCTGCTATTTCTCTTATACGTTCCATTGACATCTCGAAACGTTCCATCAAATTATCATCAAACATCCTATCCTCCTATAACATGAGCATCTTTTTGCGAAGGTTCGCGCATCAAAATCACCCTCGCGTTTTTATTAAAATGGGCTGTTATATCCATCACAGATATAGCAGCCTATATTCTACAAACCTAATCCCATTAAATACACCATAATCATAAATACAGTTATAATTCCGCACATCATAGAACCGATTTTTGAAAATAGATAGTATTTTTCTTTTTCTTTAAAGCTGATGAAGCCAATAGCACAGCCAAATGCAGATAAAAGTATGGCAGCCAAGCCCATTCCGCCAATTATAACGCCGCCATTACCTTCAAGTCTAAAAGAAAGATATATAGCATATCCAATACATACAAGTGAAAATATACCCATTAATGTGGATATTATACCACCTACTGACATATTTTTATCAGAGAATTTATATTTTCTCACTAATTTCATTATGCTATCCCTTTCATTCTACTTTTTTGTATTCTTTCGTTTTATCAATCTTACCAATGATATACATAAATATCCTATTATTCCACCGATTGTGTTGAGAATAATGTCATCCACATCAAAACTTCCAACCTTCATAACAAGCTGTGTAAGTTCTATACTTAAAGTCAGAAGAAAAGTAATTAAAATTGTAACAAGTAATCCTCTTTTCTTTCTAGAAATAACAGGAATATACATACCAAACGGAATAAATGCCATAACATTCCCTCCAAGATTTAGGAACACCGTCCATGAACCAAGTTGAGAATAATACATAATAAATCTGTTTATTTCCTTAAAAGGCTTAAGGTTATATCTGTATGAATACGAAATATCTGTCCTTCCTAACAACTCAGCAAAGAACAAAAAGTATACAAGAATTCCAATATAGATAACAAAAGAAATCCATACAATCACGCGTGATACCTTTCGATTGTCTGGCATCTTCTCTCCCTCCTAGAACAATACGTCCGACTTATGTGCAAGAAGTTTAGCTCCACTTACTATTAACATAATACCAGAAGTAAGTCCTACCACAATAGAAACTACTCCCAAAACAATATTCCAGCCACCTGTTACCTTGATTTTTTTGTACAATTTTTCGTCCATAATAATCCTCCTTAATTTGCTTTTAGCACATATTATTCTTATTTTACTCCATACTGCTCATAGTACTCATCAATTGCTTTCTTAATTGTATCATCGATAATTACTTTTCCCTTATATGGCTTATTGTATAGATGTTCGATTACCTCTCCCATTGTAACAATCGCTGTTGTCTCCATGCCATATAATTCCTTGATTTCCTCAAGTGCACTCTTCTCAGTTTTTCCTCTTTCCATACGGTTAACTGAAACCACAAGACCAAGTATATTAACATCTCCCTGTGCTTTTACAATTGGATATGTCTCTTCAATTGATTTTCCTGAAGTTGTAACATCTTCTACAATTACAATTTTATCACCATCATTAATTGGACTTCCTAGTAAGATACCTGTATCTCCATGATCTTTTACTTCTTTTCTATTAGCACAATATCTTACATCTTTTCCATAGAATTCACTGATTGCCATTGATGTAGCTACTGATAAAGGAATACCCTTATAGGCTGGTCCAAATAATACATCAAAATCTGTTCCGAATTTGCTATCAATTGCTTTGGCATAATACTCGCCTAATTTTCTTAATTGAGCACCTGTTCTATAAAAACCTGTGTTAATAAAAAATGGTGTTTTTCTTCCACTTTTTGTTACGAAATCTCCAAATTTTAAGACTCCACAATCCACCATAAATTCTATAAATTCCTGTTTGTACTGCTCCATTCTATTTGTATCCTCCTTTTTTAGTCGTGTACTGCACCAATTAATTCATTGATATCCTTTACACCATATTTATCCATATATCTTTCTATTCCTTCTATTACTTCAATTGTAGTATTAGGATTAGCAAAATTAGCTGTTCCTATAGATACTGCTGTAGCTCCTGCAAGAATAAATTCAAGTGCATCTTCCGCTGTCGCAATTCCACCCATTCCTATGATAGGTACATTAACAGCCTGTGCTGCCTGATATACCATTCTTAGAGCCACTGGCTTTATTGCAGGTCCTGACATACCACCTGTTCTATTGGCAAGAGCGAATTTTCTTCTATTAATATCAATCTTCATTCCTGTAAGTGTATTAATTAGTGATATCACATCTGCTCCACCAGCTTCTACAGCTTTTGCCATAACTGTAATATCTGTCACGTTAGGACTAAGTTTCATAATGACTGGCTGTTTCGCATACTTTTTAACCGCTGCTGTTATCTTTTCTGCTGACTTTGGATCCTGTCCAAAAGCTATACCGCCTTCTTTTACATTAGGACATGATATATTAATCTCCAACATATCTACTGGCTGATCTGCAAGCCTTTGTACCACATCAATATAATCTTCTTCTGTTTTGCCACACACATTAACAATAATTTTTGTATCATAGTTCTTTAAGAATGTTATGTCTCTATTAATGAATACATCGATACCTGGATTCTGTAATCCAATAGCATTAATCATTCCACTACTTGTTTCTGCAATTCTAGGTGTTGGATTGCCCGGCCATGGTACATTCGCTACACCCTTTGTAACTACTGCACCAAGTCTGTTTAAATCAACATAATCACTATATTCCATTCCTGAGCCGAATGTTCCAGAAGCAGTCATTACTGGATTCCTTAATTCGACACCGGCAAGATTTATACTTGTATTCATATTAATCCTTTCGTCTTATAATTCTATATCTTTAGAATTAAATACTGGTCCTTCTTTACATACTCTTGTATTATTAACCTGTGAACGCTCATCTTTTTCCTTTGTCTTGCACACACATGCCAAACATGCTCCAATTCCACATGCCATCTTTTCTTCCAAAGAAAGCCATGCTTCAATTCCATTATCAGCTGCGTAAGCCTTAATTGCACGAAGCATTGGAGTTGGTCCACACGCGCAGATAACATCTGGCTTAATATCATTAGCCTTCATGCTGTCCAAAACATTTCCTTTGGTACCACAACTACCATCTTCAGTTGCAATATAAACTTTAGCATGTTTTTCCATCTCTTCATTAAGGAATAATTCATCACGATAGCCAAGAATTGCTGTCGCACTGCCTCCTATTGCTTCTGCAAGTCCAAGCATCGGTGGAATTCCAATTCCGCCACCTAACAACACAACATTCTTACCTTCAAATTCAGATACCATTGTATAACCATTACCTAATGGGCCCTGAATTGTAATTGTGTCACCGTCATTATACTGTGAGAACTCTGTTGTTCCCTTTCCTACTGTTCTATATACTATTCTTAACTTATCACCATCTATTTCACAGATACTTATAGGTCTTGGCAAAAGCCTTGATGCATCTTTTGAATATACTGATATAAATTGTCCGGCAATTGCATTCTTAGCAATATCTGTTGTCTTTATCCACATGCTGAATACATCTGAAGCGATTTTTTCTGCTCTGATTATTACAGCATCCTCTCTGTATCCTTTTGACATACTACCTCCAAATTGAGTTATTTACTCATCTTTAATGCATTACTAATATCATCCACCATGTCAATTACAGCTTGACGTGATGCATCAGCATAGTTAAGTTCACCAAATGCTGCATATTTTTCCTGCTTATATGCTGCAATAATGCCTCTTGAGCTATTAACAATTGCTCCAAGTCCATCTTCATTAAAGAAATGAACAAGGTCTTTACCTTTACCACCCTGTGCACCATATCCAGGAACTAGAATATATGACTTAGGCATAATCTTTCTTAATGTCTTACCCATCTCTGGATATGTTGCTCCAACAACTGCTCCAATATAACTATATTCATTGCCCATATGGCTTTCACCCCATCGTGCAACCTGCTCACCTACGAGCTCATATAATGGTCTTCCATCAATAAGTCTATCCTGAAATTCACCACTTGATGGATTAGATGTCTTAACAAGAATGAATAAGCCTTTATTTTCTTCCTTACACACATCAATGAATGGATTAATACCATCAGAACCAAGGTATGGATTAACAGTAGCAAAATCTTCATTAAATGTTGATATTTTCTTACTTCCAACCTGAACCTTACCAAGATGTCCAATTGCATAAGCTTCTGATGTAGAACCAATATCGCCTCTCTTAACATCACCTATAACAACTAAATCCTTCTCATGACAATAATCTACGGTCTTTTGAAATACCTTAAGACCTTCAATACCAAATTGCTCATACATAGCAATCTGCGGTTTTACTGCTGGAATAATATCATATACCGCATCAATAATTCCCTTGTTATACTGCCATACAGCTTCACAAGCACCTTCAAGTGTTTCACCATAATCGTTGAATGCTTTCATAACAATATGTTCTGGAATATACTTCATCATTGGATCAAGTCCAACTACTATTGGTGCATTAGTTTCTTTAATCTTATCAACTAGTTTGTTAATCATATAATCTCCATTCCGGCTTTATGCCACATAAAAATCTACTTTTCTTCTTTGTATACAATATCTCCACCAATTATAGTGTACATTACTTTTCCTTTTACTTTCTTACCATTGAATGGTGTATTCTTACCCATTGAAAGGAATGTATTGCTGTCAATAACATATTCTGTATTAGGATCTATAATTGTAATATCAGCAATCTTACCAGGAAGAAGTGTACCTTTATCAATTCCGATTATCTTAGCTGGATTGTAGCTCATCTTCTCTGCCATCTGCATTGGAGTAAGATAGCCAGTCTCAACCAATTCTGTCATTGTTAATGCAACTGATGTCTCAAGGCCAGTAATTCCAAATGGTGCTTCAGTAATGGACAGTTCTTTTTCACTTTTATGATGAGGTGCATGATCTGTTGAGATAACATCCATAATATTATTCTTCAATCCCATCTTTAGAGCCTCCACATCTTGTTTTGTTCTAAGTGGTGGGTTCATCTTATAATTAGCATCATCACCTGTTATATCATCCTCTGTCAATGTAAAATGATGTGGACAAACCTCTGCTGTTACTTTAATACCTTCTTTTTTAGCAAGGTCTACCATCTTCACGCTGTCCTCTGTAGAACAGTGGCAAAGATGCAATGTGGCTCCTGTATTCTTCGCAATCAATATATCTCTGGCTACGATTGAATCCTCAACGACGTTCATTATGCCGTATACGCCTAATTCTTTAGCCTTCTTGCCTGCATTGATTACACCCCTTGCAACAAGATTCTTATCTTCACAATGAGCAAATACAGGTATACCAACCTGTGCTGCAAGTCTCATAGCCTGTCTATATACTCTGGCATTCATAACCGATTTTCCATCTTCACTAATTGCAATTGCACCAGCTTCATGAAGCTTTTCGATATCAGTAAGGAACTCACCCTGTTGTCCAGCTGTAATTGCTGCAACTGGCAATACATTAACCTTAGATACATCTTTTGCCTTATCCATTACAAACTTTAATGTATCAACATTATCTGTTACTGGTCTAGTATTAGGCATAGGACAAATAGTTGTAAAACCGCCTTTAGCAGCAGCCATACATCCTGTTCTGATTGTCTCTTTGTGTTCAAATCCCGGTTCTCTTAGATGCACATGCAAATCAATTAATCCAGGCATAACAAAACAGCCTGAAGCATCAATTACCTCATCAGCTGTATCTTCTATAATATCATTAACATTAATTATTACACCATTCTCAACAAGAATATCATACTTTCCATCTTTCTTGCTTGCTGGATCAATCACTCTACCGTTCTTAATTAATAACTTCATAGACTAGCCCTCTTTTTCCATATTCTTACCATATTCTATCACAGATTATTTACTCTATCAACAAAAAAGAGACGTGAATTTTAGTTTTACAAAAATCACGTCCCTTTATATTAGTACTTTATAACTATCTTCTAAACAAAAGCTGTTTTGTTAATTAAAGTCCATAGCCTGCAACAATTGCTGCAAATTCGGCACCGTCTGCAAATAAGTTAAATGCATCTTCTTTTCCATGAACTGATATATAGTCAGCCCAACCTGCAAGTACAGATGTACTTTCTGGTTCTCTGACCATAAGTGTTCTATAAAGAACTGTGCTGAATTCTTCATTAGTAAGATTCATCGCTTCAACCTCTGCACTAAAGATAAATCCATGAGCTACCTGCTTAGGTGTTGCCTGCTTTGTAATGATTGCTTCACACCATGTATTAAGGCCTTCTACATCTGCCTTACGTCCAAGTACCTTGCTATAGCATCTCTGTGCAAAACATGTTACCTGATAGTTCTTATCTCTTGATTCTTCCAAAGCAATTGAACCTTTTTCGATTCCATATGTCTCACAGATAGTAGTGAATTCTGGTGAACCCATAAAGCCATTAAGTACGAATGTTCTTGAAACTCCATTGCCAAGTACTTCAAGCCATGTCTGCATTCCAGTTTCATCTGCATCTCTATCCATTATAGCTTTATACATGATTGTCATGAAATCTTCATCGCTTAAGTTCTTAGCTACAAACTCAGCTCCTTCAATGAACTGCTTAGCAACAACTGAACCTGTTACTGCCTGTCCCTGATAGCTTCCTGTTATTAATGCATTAGTCCAGAAGTTAAGTCCGTCTACCTCTGCATCTCTTCCAAGAACTACTGTATACATTCTCTCAACAAAGCTTCTAACCAACTCTTCTGCTGTTGGAGGTGTTGGTGTTGGAGGTGTTACCTGCTTTGCTGTTACTGTTACATCACATGTTGCCTTCAATGATGTATTAACTGTTGATGTTGCTGTTATTGTTGCAGTACCAGCTTTAATAGCTGTTACCTTACCTGTTGCATCTACTGTTGCAACTGTTGAATCACTTGATGACCATGAAACTGTCTTTGCATCTGTTGTATCTGTTGGATTGCAAGTTACAGTTAATGTTTCTGTAGCATCCTCAACAATTGATGTTGTTGATTTATTTAAGCTGATTGATGTAAGTGGTTTTACAACTGGTGTTGGTGTTGAACCATCTGGTTCATAATTAAGGAAAAACAGATTAGCTGTGTTTTTCTTTGATATTACATGTGTACCAGCTGCTATATCTACAACTACTACATTAGAAGTTGCTGTTGCACCAACATCATCTAATTTGTATGTAGGTGCAGCTTCAGCAAATACCATTGTAAGCTTACCTGCACTTGGTGCTGTGAATGTTACTCTTGTTGATGATTCCATCTTAAGACACTGTGTTAATGTAGAACCACCATATGAAACTTCACCTTTTGAAGTTGATAATTTACCAACTATTGTATAGAAAGAACTTGTTACTCCTGAAGCTGTAAAGTTGTGAGCATACTGTCCTGAAAGATCACCTGCTGCACCTGTTGTACTTTCTGTTGGACTTGTTGTTCCTGTTGTTGGGTTTGTTGTTCCTGCTGTTGAACTAGCAGTTGTACTTGTTGAACCCGATACAGTTCCATCAACTCCACCAATAGATACTACAGAAGATGTATATGAAACAACTGCTGATTTTAAAGCTGCTATTACAGAATAGTTTGTATCCTGTGAATCATCGAATGTCCATTTGATTACACCACCATTTAAGCATCCTGCTTTTGACTTAACAATTGCTGGTACATCTTCAGATGCATCTATATTAGCTGGATCTACACCTAAATCATATGATGAACTAGTATCAAAATTGTTATACTTAGTGCCACCTTTTACAGTTACATATGAAGCTGGAACAACTTCATCTCTTGTAGATGCAAGATATGCATCATATGAAGTTGCATTCATTGGAAGTGTACCTGCATCTGAGTTAGCATATACAAGGCTGTGTGCACCAACTACTGTGTTAGCATAAGCCTTAATCATACCACCATTCTCACCTGAGAATGTTCCATCTCCCATTGCATCTGTTCCCTGTCCAGAAGACATCATAGGATCATTACAATTTCTAAAATAGTTAGCTTCAACAAATGCTGAACTACCCTTTGTTGTACCTACGCCATACTTTGCATTACCATCAAAATAATTATTGTATACATGAACTGATGCAACCCTGATACGTGGATGACGTGAATCAGAATGATCAAACCAGTTATGATGATATGTTACCAAGAATTCTGCAGAATCACTCATACCACAGAGTGAACATTTACCAGAATCAACAAAATGATTATATGATACTGTTATATTAGTTGAAGCGCCTTTAATATCAAGTGAGCCATCACCTTTAGCCTGATCAGCATCTCCACCTGTTGAACCATAATAAAGATTCATATCATGAATCCAGATATTGCAATTGTCTGTATCAAGAGATATACCATCATCCATGAATGCTAATATACCAAAGTTTCTAAATTCTACATTACCACAGTTTCTAATAAGGAAACCAAATCCCTTTACTGCAGCATCATCACCAATACCTTCAAATGTAATGCCCATCTCTGAATACGATGCAGCACCTTTACATTGAATACCTTCAGATGAACTTCCAACTGAATCCAAATCATCCTTTGTTACTAAACCAATAATACGGATATCAAGAATTTCTGTTGCAGTTTTTTTCTGTTTTGCAGTAAGAATAGCCTGTAATCCTGTAACTTTATTGCCATTAACTGTTGCTGTACATGTTTTAGCTGTTTTAGCTGTAACATATATAACCTGTGCTCCAGTTCTTAATGTTCCATCATCATTATATGCACCGGAACCGGTTCCATACTTTGAATTGCTTGAGAAAGCGAATCCTGATCTGTCATATTTTGTTGCTGTAATCACACCTGTTACATTAGATGTAATTACAGTAGCATTGTTTGATTTATCAACTGATATAGCCTCTACTTTAATCTTATAATTGCCAGCCTTTAATGCAACCTCATCAACTCTCCAGTAATCTGCATACTGTCTGATCAATTCATTATCAATTGCCTTATAGCTGTTACCATCGTCTGCAGATATATATGCTTTATATCCATCTGCACCTGCTACTGGTGCCCATTTTGCATAAACACCCTCTTCATATCCTCCTGCCTCACTGAATGTGATTGCAGCTGAAGCAGCATTTACTTTTGATAATCCTGTTGCCATTAATGCTCCGGCAACTAATATCAAAGCAAAAAATATGCTCCATAAACCTTTAGTTCTGTTTTTCATCTTTTTCCTCCGTTAATTCAAGTATTTCAACTTGATATATATAATAAATTATATCTGGCCCTTTATTCTACAAACCATAACCTGCAACTATTGCTGCAAATTCTGGTCCATCTGCGAATACGTTAAATGCTTCTTCTTTTCCATGAGCTGCTATATAATCTGCCCATCCTGTAATCATTGCATTACTCTCTGGTTCTCTTCCCATAAGTGTTCTGTAAAGGATTGTTGTAAACTGCTCATTAGTAAGATTCATTGCCTCTACCTCTGCACTAAAGATAAATCCATGAGCTACCTGCTTAGGTGTTGCCTGCTTTGTAATGATTGCTTCACACCATGTATTAAGGCCTTCTACATCTGCCTTACGTCCAAGTACCTTGCTATAGCATCTCTGTGCAAAACATGTTACCTGATAGTTCTTATCTCTTGATTCTTCCAAAGCAATTGAACCTTTTTCGATTCCATATGTCTCACAGATAGTAGTGAATTCTGGTGAACCCATAAAGCCATTAAGTACGAATGTTCTTGAAACTCCATTGCCAAGTACTTCAAGCCATGTCTGCATTCCAGTTTCATCTGCATCTCTATCCATTATAGCTTTATACATGATTGTCATGAAATCTTCATCGCTTAAGTTCTTAGCTACAAACTCAGCTCCTTCAATGAACTGCTTAGCAACAACTGAACCTGTTACTGCCTGTCCCTGATAGCTTCCTGTTATTAATGCATTAGTCCAGAAGTTAAGTCCGTCTACCTCTGCATCTCTTCCAAGAACTACTGTATACATTCTCTCAACAAAGCTTCTAACCAACTCTTCTGCTGTTGGAGGTGTTGGTGTTGGAGGTGTTACCTGCTTTGCTGTTACTGTTACATCACATGTTGCCTTCAATGATGTATTAACTGTTGATGTTGCTGTTATTGTTGCAGTACCAGCTTTAATAGCTGTTACCTTACCTGTTGCATCTACTGTTGCAACTGTTGAATCACTTGATGACCATGAAACTGTCTTTGCATCTGTTGTATCTGTTGGATTGCAAGTTACAGTTAATGTTTCTGTAGCATCCTCAACAATTGATGTTGTTGATTTATTTAAGCTGATTGATGTAAGTGGTTTTACAACTGGTGTTGGTGTTGAACCATCTGGTTCATAATTAAGGAAAAACAGATTAGCTGTGTTTTTCTTTGATATTACATGTGTACCAGCTGCTATATCTACAACTACTACATTAGAAGTTGCTGTTGCACCAACATCATCTAATTTGTATGTAGGTGCAGCTTCAGCAAATACCATTGTAAGCTTACCTGCACTTGGTGCTGTGAATGTTACTCTTGTTGATGATTCCATCTTAAGACACTGTGTTAATGTAGAACCACCATATGAAACTTCACCTTTTGAAGTTGATAATTTACCAACTATTGTATAGAAAGAACTTGTTACTCCTGAAGCTGTAAAGTTGTGAGCGTACTCTCCTGAAAGATCTCCGCTGTCACCACCGCCTTCATCTCCACCACCAGAACTTCCAAGAACTGGAATTACAGTGATGTCTTTCTTTTCACCACATACTGTACAATGATGACTCTTACTTCCTTCTGTTGTCTCTGTTGCCTCGACATCTATAGTCCACTGTGTTGACCACGAATGTGCTGCTGGCAATGTTTCCTGATATGAATCTCCACATGAACACGCATATTTATTATATCCAGGTGTTGTACATGTAGGTGCTACTGTTTCAACTAGTTGATAATTATGATAATGAGCAGTAGGATCATTCAATGTAATTGTCATAGAATTAATTGTAATCTCTTTGAATGTTCCAGCAGCTCCACTCTTACCAGGTTGAAAGTTCATTGGCTGGATTACATAAGTACCAGCTGGAAGATTACGTACCGTTCCACTTCCTAACTGAATCACTTTACCTGCCTGATTAACAAGTACACCAGTACCTGTAATAGCATCACTACTATATGATATTTCAATATCAAATGATGCTCCTACAGTGAAAGCCTTTACAGTTTTTGATATTTTTTGTGTACTCTCAGTATAAGGGAATGTTGTTATAGTAGATGCTGTAACACCACTTGGAACAACTGAGATCATATTCATTGTAACATCTTCTGGAAGAATTGGATTTTCTGACATAACACCAGTCTTTGAAGCAATTACTTTACGTGCTTCTGTAACATCTTCCTGTAATTCATATTTTCCTGATGGAATATATGATAATTCACTATTTGTATCAAAGTTCTCGTATTTGTTACCACTTGATACTAATGTTTTCTTATCAGTAACAATTGTTCCCTGCATCTCATTGATGCATGAAGCAAATGAATCATTGTAACTCTTAATTGCACCAGAATCAACTGCCATTGGTGCCTTTGCCATATAGAACATATTATATTCAGAGAATATATATGCATTAGCTCTTGTATTCATTGCATAACTAATCTGATTCTCATATAAGTTATTATAAAAATGCATATTAGCCTGACGTCCTAAAGGACCTCTTGACTCACAATTCTTCCAATAATTATGATGATATGTAAGATTATACTGTAAGCTTGAATTACTTGAACCTACAAGGTTTGTCTTATGATATCCTTCATAATAGCAATAGCTGTTTGTGAAGTACTGACCTCTCTTGAAATCGCATGCACCATCACCTTCTGATTTATCAGATTCAGCTGGATTAGAAATATGTGGAACATAGAATGAACAGTTATGTACCCAACATCTTTCAACAGATGCTAAAAGCAATGCTGGTGAATCCTGCTGAACACCTTCCATACCGATACAATCTTCTGGAACATTCTTAAAAGTAATATTTCTTACTTCAAAGCTCTTACCAAAATCCTGATAAGCTGTCTGAGCTATAAAGTGGAATCCCCAACCATCAACAACAGCATCTGGTCCAATACCTTCAAGTGTAATGTCTTTACCAGACTGCATTCTTGCCATATTACCATTATCACCTGTAGAACCACCAAAATCATAACCATCATACTGTGTTAAACCATATGGAGCTGTTACGTTTCCAATGAATCTAACTACAAGTGGTGTTCCATCTTCTGCAAGCTTACGAATGATGTCATGGTTATCATTAATAACAGTACTTACAACATTACCTTTATTATCTACTCTAGGCTTTCCACCTGCTGAGTTTAATATACTACCAATACCTGTAGCTGTTGTACCATCTTTTGACGTTACAGATACTGTCTCTTTGTTTTCATCTGTTACATAAAGTACAATTGCATTAGACTTTAATGAACCATCATCATTATATGCACCAACACCTGCTGTATAGTTATAATGTGCATATCCTGATCTATCATAAGGTATTACAGTAATATTACTCTCTGTAAGATTGCCCTTTGATGTTGTTACAGAAAGAGTATATGTTCCGGCTTTTAAACCAGTAATATCAATTCTTACTCCTCCATTATAATCTCTTACAAGATACTTTAACGCATCTCCTGTAAGCGAACCTGTCATTGTTCCAGAATATGATACTGCTGTTACATCAGCATCTGAAACTCCTGAAATCTGTGCGTAAATTGATTCTGACCATCCACCTACGCTTGTGAATGCAGCTTGTGATGCGGCCTGAGCCACCATAGTCGGTGATACTGTACCAAGCACCATTACAAGACAAAGAACAATTGACCAAACTGATCTTAATCTTTTCTTCATTATACCTTTCATTTTTTCTTCTCCTTTTTCTTTTTATTGTACATTCTTAGTAAATATGCACAATTCAGCAAACGCTTTCTTAATAATTTTATCAAAATATGCCTATACATAACATAGTACCAAAGTACTATTTATTACATATTTTTGAGACAATTTAAAAAAATCGAAAATTATTTCAAAAAAAAGCTGTAACTCATTTTTTCGAAAAAAGCTATTAATATTGTATTATCAACAAATTAATAGCCTTTTTCGATATATATATATTTATTTTCTCTAATCTAACATAAGGAAGCAATCATCACCAGGCAATTTACCGCCAACAGAATCTGGATTTTCATTATATAATACATTAAGATATGCATTAATCTTATCTTTCATTTCACTTCCTGTAATTAATATAATATTACAATATGGAATTGCCATCTCCGCTATGTCTGCCTTAAATATACCAAATTCCTCAACAAACTCAGCTGCCTGTTCAACGTTGTTATTAACATATTCAACAGATTCTCTATATTCCTCTATGAATTTCTTAACTGCTTCTGGATTCTTATCCGCATACTCTTTATTAACAACAATTACGCCTGTAACTACAGTACTGTTATCTTTAACATGATTTTCCCATTCTGCAGTAACATCTATTGCAATATTAATATTACTATTCTGCTGCATTACAGTAGATACATATGGCTGTGGAAGCATTGCAACTGTTCCATCATCTGCATTAGTCATTAATGCTGCAACTTCTGTTGCTTCTGATTTGAATTCAATATTAACATCTTTGTCTGGATCAATACCTGCACTCTTAAGCATATATCTTAATGTGTACTCTGGAGTCGTTCCTTTTCCAGTAGCATAGATTGTCTTTCCTTTAAGGTCATTAACATGTTCAATACTACTGCCATTCTGAAGAATATATAGAACTCCCAAAGTATTAATTCCTGCTATTTGAATTTTGCCATTGCTCTTATTATACAATGTCGCTGCTGCATTACATGGAAGTGCTGCTATCTGTATGTCACCTTTAATTAGCTGTGATGTAAACTCATCTGCTGATCCTGCAACCGTGAATGTATAATTATTAGCTGCATTCTCGTTCTCATTATCATTCATTAAGGATACCATTCCTATCGCTGTTGGTCCCTTCATTACAGCAACATTAATATCCTGTTTTGTATAAGCTGCCGTTGTTTCTTGTGTACTATTAGTCTCTTTCTCTTTACCACAGCCGCTCATTCCGAATGTAGCTGCAATAATCGTACATGTACATAACATAAGTGAGATTAATCTTTTCTTAATCATTCTTCCTCCATTCTGGTTCAGTGTTCAAAGCATTTACCATTATTTTGCTTATCACATTATATCCAAACCACATTAATACATATTACATCCCTTTATATCTCACCGCAACATATTTTTATTGTTCTTTCCACATATTATTATCACTGATTGCTTTATAATATGTAATCGTAGGAATAAAGCATTGGGCAAATGTTTTCGTGCTTGCACCGGCATTGACTACGACGTCACCTTTGTGTTCTTTTTTCTTGATTCCTTTATCCACAGGTCCATAAACTGAATTATAGAATGTCTTCATTCCTGGCTCAAGATACTTAGTATCACCAGTAAGTTCATATCCTATTGCGAGTGCCTCAAGTAAAAGTGTGTTATTACCGAGACGTGCAATACTTGGAAGTTCTTTGTAATAGAAAAGGCCACAGTCAAGATAACAATTTTCAATAATGTCATCAATTGCTCTAAGCAGCATTCCTTTGATACTTTCATCAGGAAATTCTCGGTAATATCTCATAACGCTTCCTACTGCTACTGAAATCATAAATCCTACTCTTATAACAGTATTATCCGTATATGGTGCAAGCCAGTTACCATACTGGTCTTCCCATACTCTGAAGCTGTCAATAATCCATTCGCATTTTGAAAGCCATTTCTTGTCTCTTGTTTCAATATATAGTGCTGTCAAAGTTCTCAATGCCCAGCCTGTTTCTCTGGCATTGGCCTCACCAGCGTGTGCATACATAGGAGTATCTAATAATCTTAATACGTTCTCTCCAATTCCAATGGCTGTCTCATAGCCTCTCTCATCACCCGAAAAATGATAATAATCCAAAAGGCCTTCCACCCACTCATGCGAACACACCATAATACCATTCTTGCAGTGACCAGCTGTATGTTCCCACTGTCCACCAATCTCATTAGGATTAGCACTGTAGTGGCATACATCTACATCCATCCAATGGCTGCATGTAACAAAGACATAATCAAGGAATCTTCTTATTCCTGTTCTTGCATACATAAGCGCACATGCGTGTGGATAATCATATTCATTATTACTCCACACATAATCTCCATTGCCTCTTCCCTGTAAAGTATATCCCGGATCAACTGAATCACCCCAATTGAGCATTCCATAACATCTAGAGTGGTTGTCGCATTTTTCTATTAAAGCAATCTCTACATCATTGCTTATTGTTTCAGGGAATACATCCCTCATAACCTGTGACTCTCTAAAGACCTCAGGACTGATACAAGGTCTGTCTGGCATCTGATATATAAGGCTTCTATTATCAATCTCTAGAATAGATTCTTTGCTTGCGTGAAAATGAAGCAGGAATTTTTGTTCTCTAGACATGCCTCTCTGCATTACTACCTTATCCACAGTTTTGGGAACTAACATAATATATATACCCGCAGCATCAGCTTTTACTGCTTTAGGATAATTCTGCTGAGCCTGGAATATTGTTCCACATACACCTGCATACTCGTCAGTTCTATCTGTAAAGAATGTTCCATACAACACTTCTGCAAAATGCTCATTCGCCTCTTTACATAATGAAGCACCGTCAATCACTTTGTTAACAGCTTCTCCATCTCTGGCAATATAAAAATCAGTTTTATAATTAGAGCTGCCAACACAAGTTCTTACAGTATTAACAGGTGTTCTTTCCTCAATCATATTAAGTTCTAATATGCCTCTTGTATGAAAAAGTGGTCCTGTTTCATGAGTATTGTCTGTCGGCTCATCACCGCATCCTGTTGAATCCGCATCTTTCCCAAAATGAAAGCTCTTCAGTTCTGGATCAAGATTCTTCGTCATATCTGCTTTAAGATAGAATATCATTGAACCAATATGAAATTCATCATCTGTACTATTGATAAGTCTGTATGATATCTCAACCCATGGCTTCTTAGCATATGCTGTTATCTTGAATTCGCATTCCAATTGTTGTGTACCATTCTCATCGTTATATTCATTGTATCCCTTTGCTTTAAGAATTGTACAGATATTGCCTGTTTCTACTATCTTCCATGTACCTATATGCATATTATATTCATTATTATCATCATCAATAAGAATAGGTCCTACAAACTGTTCTTTTCTATATAAAGCATTACCATCATCAAGCCATTCGAATATGTTTTCAGAATCATTGACTACTCTAAACTTAAGTCCATCTGCTGATACTTCATATCCATTATTATGTTCAGTAATGTTCATTCCACAATAATCATTCTTTTTGTCAGCTCCTATTACACACTGAATTGTCTTTCCTTTATTAGCAGGAAGATCAACCATGAATCTTGCAAACATATATCTTATAGAACCATCCTCATGTCTTGAAGTAACTTTAGCCTGCATGGGAATTGCTCTGCCATTATCACAGATTGATACACTATCTAAATCAAACAATTCTCCTTTTTTCATTGGTATTGCAATTGCAGCATGTTCTTCACATCTTGGATATCTGTAGAGTTTGTCAAAAAATACATCAATTTCTTTCTTCATAGCCTTCTCCATTCCTATTTGCATAATATTTTTCTTACGTTAGAAGTACTCAATATAATAATATAAATATATTACAATATTTTTTCTGTATTTTCTACAGAATATGCTTATATAATTATATTTTTAACTGATTTATTTCATCATAAAAATGATATTTTCCAAGAATTAGTACATATATTTTTCGATTACTTAATAATTTGTTTTTTACTGATTTTTATTGCATTTATGTCTTTTTAATTTGATATTAATATAACAAACTCTTGTTAATCCACTTATTATCGGTGTTTATAGCCAACCACTATATATAGTGGTCAGTCATACCTTCATTCTAATATATGGTGGACTTTTAGGCTTTATGATGCTATAATAATTTCTATCAGACTGTTCGGGAAACAGTCCATATGAGGAAAGGATGAAGGTAGAATGAAAGTAATAAAACGTAATGGCCGCGAAGTAGCTTATGATCGTAATAAGATTATGCTCGCAATTCAAAAAGCTAATGATGAAGTTCCAGAGAGGGAACAGATTACAACAGATCAGATTGAATCAATTGTAGCTTCAATTGAAAACAGAAACAAAAAAGATACAATTCAGGTAGAAGATATTCAGGATATAATTGAACAAAAATTAATGGCAGAGAAAAAATTTGTATTGGCAAAAACATACATTATATATAGATATACTCGTGAACTTGTCCGTAAATCTAACACAACAGATGAATCAATCATGAGTCTGATTAAGAATGATAACAAAGCAATTATGGAGGAAAACTCTAATAAGAATGCTACTATTGCGTCAACTCAAAGGGATCTTATAGCTGGCGAAGTATCTAGGGATCTTACCAAAAGAGTTCTGCTTCCACAAAAGATATCCAAAGCTCATGAGGATGGAGTTCTTCATTTTCATGATTCAGATTATTTTGTACAGTCTATTTTCAACTGCTGTCTTGTCAATATAGGCGATATGCTTGACAATGGTACAGTAATGAATGGTAAGCTTATCGAAAGTCCTAAAAGCTTTCAGGTCGCATGTACAATTGTAACTCAGATAATCGCTGCTGTAGCCAGCAGTCAGTACGGTGGTCAATCAGTAGACATTCGCCACCTCGGCAAATATCTGCGTAAGAGTCGTTTCAAATACGAAAAACACTACAATGAAAAATACAGTTCAACACTTTCACCAGAAGTTATTCAACAGTTTGTTGCCGACAGACTTTATGATGAATTAAAATCAGGTGTACAGACTATTCAGTATCAGATTAATACTCTGATGACAACGAATGGTCAGTCTCCATTCGTTACTCTTTTCCTTAATCTTGATAAAGATGACGAATACATCGAAGAGAATGCTATGATTATCGAAGAGATATTAAGACAGCGACTCGAAGGCATTAAGAACGAAAAAGGTGTATATATAACACCAGCATTTCCAAAACTAATCTATGTACTTGATGAGCACAATTGCTTTAAGGGTGGCAAATACGATTATCTCACAGAACTGGCTGTAAAGTGTTCTGCTAAGAGAATGTATCCAGATTATATCTCAGCGAAGAAAATGTGTGAGAATTATGAAGGTAATGTCTTCAGTTGTATGGGATGCCGTAGTTTCTTAAGTCCATGGAAGGATGAAAACGGTAATTACAAATGGGAAGGCCGTTTCAATCAGGGTGTTGTATCAATTAATCTTCCACAGATCGGTATTATTGCTGATGGTGATGAAGAACTATTCTGGCAGCTGCTTGATGAACGTCTTTCACTTTGTTACGAAGCATTAATGTGCAGACACAGAGCACTTGAAGGAACTCTTTCAGACGTCAGCCCAATTCATTGGCAGTATGGTGCTATTGCACGATTAAAGAAAGGTGAGACCATTGATAAACTCCTGCATAATGGATATTCAACACTTTCACTTGGATATATCGGTTTATATGAAGTTACCAAATTAATGAAGGGCGTAAGCCACACAGATCCTACTGGCACAGAATTTGCTCTTAAGGTTATGAACAGGTTAAAAGATGCCACTGAAATCTGGAAGAAAAATACAGGTCTTGGTTTTGGACTTTATGGAACACCTGCTGAAAGCTTATGCTATCGTTTTGCCGAAATCGACAAAAAGCGTTTTGGTGTTATCGAAGATATCACAGACAAGGGATACTATACTAATTCATATCACGTGGATGTAAGAGAGAAAATCGATGCATTCACTAAGTTTTCCTTCGAGAGTCAGTTCCAGCCTATATCATCAGGTGGTGCTATCTCCTACGTTGAGATTCCTAACATGAGAAATAATCTTCCTGCTTTAAAGGAAGTTGTCAAATTCATATATGATAATATACAGTACGCAGAATTCAATACTAAGTCAGATTATTGTCAGGTATGCGGCTTTGATGGAGAGATAATCATCAACGATAAGCTTGAATGGGAATGTCCTCAATGCCACAACAAAGATCATTCTAAGTTGAATGTCACAAGACGTACATGCGGCTATCTAGGTGAGAACTTCTGGAATGTAGGAAAGACAAAAGAGATTAATTCACGAGTGCTACACTTATAATATTAATACTTATAATATAATTCGGCACTATATAATCGAAAGGCAGGCAACACATTGAACTACGCAGATATAAAGCAATACGACGTCGCCAATGGTCCTGGAATACGTGTTTCACTTTTTGTAAGTGGATGCACACACCATTGTAAGGGATGTTTTAATGAAGTAACCTGGGATTTTAATTATGGTCAGGAATTCACCAAAGAACAGGAAGATAATATTATTGAATTTATGAAACCAGATTATGTATCCGGATTCACTCTCTTGGGAGGCGAACCATTCGAATACGTTAATCAAAAGGGTGTTCTTCCACTCTTAAAAAGAATCAAAGAAACATATCCTCAGAAGAATATCTGGTGTTTTTCAGGATACGATTTTGAAAAAGACATTCTACAGACAATGGCTCCAAAGTGGCCAGAAACTATGGAAATGCTTTCACAAATTGATATACTTGTAGATGGCGAATTTAAAGAAGACTTAAAAGACTTATCTCTTAGATTCAAGGGTTCCTCTAACCAACGAACAATACTTGTTCAGGAATCACTTGCAGCCAAAGAAGTAATACTTTGGGATCCAACAACAGATACTATTTAAATTAAAAAGGATAGGTAATTGCTAAACTCTATAATAAGTATTATAGAATGTACAAGTTAGACATAATTCTAAACGGACCGTTTGCGTAGCGTCGGTTCTTAGTGACCGTACTTAGGTCACTTATGAACCGCTACGCTTAAGCACGATTAATTCAAAAGGAGCATATATGAAAACCAATGTCGCTATAAAAAAACTTAACAACGACGCTGTTATTCCAACTTATGGTACTCAGTACTCTGCAGGCGCAGATCTCTACTCTTGTGACGAGGATACCACAATCAAATCAATGGAAACAGCATTTATCCATACAGGAATCGCTCTTGAGATTCCAGAAGGCTATGCCGGACTTATATATGCAAGAAGCGGTCTTGCATGCAAAAAAGGTCTTGCTCCAGCTAATAAAGTTGGTGTTATTGACGCAGACTATAGAGGTGAAATTATGGTTGCACTTCATAATCATTCAACTAATGATGTTACTGTCGCTAAGGGCGAACGTATCGCGCAGCTTGTAATCACGCCTTATATCACAGCTGTTTTTGATGAAGTTGATGAATTGTCTGAAACAGTAAGAGGTGCTGGCGGATTTGGTTCAACAGGAACACATTAATCAATACGGAGGTGTCAATATATGATAACTCAGAATATATCTATGCTTAACGACCTTACACCAGTATCGTTTATAGTCAGGATTGTACTGGCAGCCCTGCTTGGTGGATTAATGGGGTTTGAACGAGAACAAAAGCAACGTCCTGCAGGTTTTAGAACATATGTAATTGTATGCATTGGTTCTACTCTTGCATGTATAACTGGAATATATCTATTCAAATATGTTGGTGGAAGCGACCCTGCACGTATTCCGGCTCAGGTAATCAGTGGCATCGGTTTTCTTGGTGCTGGTACAATTCTTGTCACACGTAATTCTCATGTAAAAGGTCTTACAACAGCCGCTGGATTATGGTGTGCTGCAACAATTGGAATCGCCGTTGGATGTGGCCTATACCTTGGTGCAATATTCACATCACTGATTATTGTTTCATCCCTAAAGTTCCTCTCATTTGTTGACAAAAGCATCCAAAAGAGACAAAAATATATCAGTATTTTTATGGAATACACCGAAGTTTCCATCGTAAAATCAATCATCAAATATACAAAAGTACATGATATCAAGCTTAATGATTTATCAATGTATGATGACATAAAGTCAGGAACCAACGTTGCAACATTCACCCTCATTCTAAGTTCCCCAACAATGGCCGATGATATATTGAAGGATTTGTATAATATGGATGGAGTAACATATATTGAGCGTATATAATCTATACAATATATAATAACATAAAGAAGCATCATAAGATTCCACTTTCTTATGATGCTTCTTTTAACGTATACTATTCTAAATTTTGTTTTTATTATAAGATGCAAAAGCACCTATAATTACTTTGTGTTTTCATTAATATAATTAACAAGTCCCTCAGCCTTAATTATTTTCTGCATGAACTCTGGGAAAGCCTGACCCTGGTATGTTGTTCCTTTTGTTTTGTTAGTAATAACACCACTGTCAAAATCAACCTCTACCTCGTCGCCTGCATCAATTCCCTTTGCAGCTTCTGGGCATTCAATAATAGGCAAACCTATATTAATTGAATTTCTATAGAATATTCTTGCAAATGTTTCAGCGATTACACAGCTTATGCCAGACGCCTTAATTGCAATTGGAGCATGCTCTCTTGAAGAACCGCATCCAAAATTCTTATTAGCAACCATAATGTCGCCCTTATTAACTTTATTAACGAATTCCTTATCAATATCTTCCATACAGTGAGTAGCAAGTTCTGCTGGATCAGATGAATTAAGATATCTTGCAGGAATAATAACGTCTGTATCAACGTTATCGCCGTATTTGAATACTTTACCTAATGCTTTCATATATTACCTCACTCCTGCGCAACAAGTCTGCGCTAAATTCATTAATTATAAACCAAGCTCTGCAGGACTACTTATCTTTCCTGTCACTGCACTAGCTGCCGCTACTGCAGGGCTTGCAAGGTATACTTCTGACTCAACGTGACCCATACGGCCAACGAAGTTACGGTTTGTTGTAGATACACATCTCTCGCCTTTAGCTAAGATTCCCATGTATCCACCAAGACAAGGACCACATGTTGGTGTACTTACAACTGCACCAGCATTGATAAATGTTTGAACAAGTCCTTCCTCTATTGCCTGAAGATAAATCTTCTGTGT
>CAZPHI010000013.1:0-45430 GCA_964586425.1 uncultured Lachnospiraceae bacterium
TGGTGGAAATATTGTAACTGGGGCTAGCCGTCGCGCTAGCGACTTGGTACAATTATGATATAAGTGTCAAAAGTGATGGAAAGCGAGGAAGTGTATGTCGTTACAACTTATAATTGGTGGAAGTGGTTCAGGAAAATCAACATATATGTGTTCATACGTTACCAAAGAGGCAAAGCTGCATCCGGACAGAGAATATATAGCAATTGTTCCAGAACAGTATACAATGGAGACTCAAAAAAGAATGGTAATGGCCCATGATGATAAGGGAATTATCAATATAGATATTGTCAGCTTTAACAGACTTGCATTCAGAGTATTTGAAGAGCTGGGTAGCTTTAACCTGTCAGTTCTTGACGATACAGGTAAGAATCTTATTATTCGTAAGATTATGGAAGAGATGAAGGGTGAATTGTCATTATTCCAAGCTGAATCAGGCAAGTATGGCTTTGTATCAGAAGTAAAATCAGTCCTGTCTGAATTCCTGCAGTATGATATTAAAGAAGAGACTATAGAAGAATTAATTGGCTCAATTAAGGATAATCAGGTGTTATGTGGTAAGCTATCAGATATGCTCTGCATCTACAAAGGCTTCAAAGAATATATAAAGGATAATTTTATTACAAGCGAAGAAGTGCTGGAAGTGTTGTGTGGCATAATTGATGACTCAGCGTTAATTAGAGATACAACATTTGTCATAGATGGTTTTACGGGCTTCACGCCTCTGCAGTATAAGGTTATAAGGCATCTGATTAGAGATGGCGCAAAGGTAGTAGTTACGGTTACTATTGATACAAAGGAAAAGCTTAATGTTATCGAGGGAATGCAGAATATATTCTATCTAAGCAAGGAAACAATAAGGGCATTATATGATATTGCGGACGATGAAAATGCTGTTATAGACGATAATATTGTGTTGGATAATAAAGAATTAGGCAGATTCAAGAATAATGAGATTCTCAAATTCCTTGAGGATAATATATTCAGATACAATAAGAATGTGTACCGTGGTAAGTACAGCTTCGATAGAGGGTTAAGAATATACAAAGCTGATAATCCGAAGGAAGAACTGAACTTTTGCATAAGTACAATCGTAGATTTGACAAGAAATAAAGGCTACAGATACAGGGATATTGCGATTGTATCTGGAGATATGGAAACATACGGTGATATTGCACAGAAGGTATTCGCTATGAATGATATACCTGTTTTTATTGACCAGAAGAAAAGTATAATAGGCAATCCTTTCGTGGAGATGCTTAGAAGCGCTATAGAGATTATAACAAGTCGTTTCTCATATGACAGTGTTCTTAGATTCTTGAGAAGTGGATTTACTGATATAGAAAGAGAAGATATTGATTACATAGACAATTATTGTATTGCGATGGGAATTCGCGGAAGTAGAATGTGGAAGAGTGAATGGACACGTAATTATGCAGGCAGAAAACAGGCAAAATTTGATCTTACCAGAATTAATGTCATAAGAGATAAGATAATTAATCCATTAGCAGACTTTGAAGAAGCAATGACAGACAAAGAAGCAAGCGTAAAGGATTATGTTACAGCACTTTATGAATTGGGGATAAGATTAGATTCAGCTGCCAGACTTGAAGGGTATGCTAACAAGTTTGAGAATAAAGGTGAATTGGCACAAGCTGGACAGTACAGACAGGTGTACAAAAAGATCATTGAGTTATATGACAAAATTGTCTCTATTATAGGAACTGAGAAGATGAGTGTTAAAGAATTCGCTAAGATATTCGATGCAGGTCTTAGTGAAATTAAAGTCGGTGTTGTACCACCAAGCTTTGACGGAGTGACAGTTGGAGATATCGAAAGAACAAGAATAGATAACGTGAAAATAATGTTCTTTATTGGTGTTAATGATAATGTGATTCCTGCAAGGGGAAGCAGAGGAAGCATACTATCAGATAATGATAGAGAACTTCTGTGTGAACATAAGATCAATATGTCAATGACTTCAAGAGAAAAAGCATTTATCGAGAAATTCTATCTGTATCTTAATATGACAAAGCCATCGGATATGCTTTATATTACTATGTCATCTTATGCAATGGATAATTCCGTGCAAAGACCGGCATATATAGTATATTCTGTACTTAAGATGTTCCCTGGGCTTGAGATTCTTAACGCGGGAAGATGCGCGACACTTGGATATCTTAAGATACCGAAATCAAAGCTTATCTGGAATGAAGATAATTGTATGCTTGCAATTGGAGAGATGGCAGCACTTAGATTGTTTGGTGATGAGATATATGGAAGTGTAACAAGACTGGAGCAATTCGCATCATGTGAGATGGCGCATTTTCTTTCGTTTGGATTAGGGCTGCAGCCAAGGGAAAGATTTGAACTGGCAGGTAATGACATAGGTAATCTTCTACATGAGTCACTTAGGATGATTGGAGAAAAGCTAAAAGAAGACGGTAAGAAGTTCTCAGAATTGACGGATAAGGATAGAATGCAGATGGTATATCAGATAGTTGAGTCGGTTGCAAGGGAATATGGCAATACTATTATGATGGATTCTAATAGAAATGAATATCTTGTAAAGCGTCTTATGAATATTACTGATAGAACAGTGTGGGCAATTGGAAAGCAGCTTGATTGCGGTGAATTTAATCCGGATATGTTTGAGGCAGAATTCGAAACCAAAGCAGTAGAGCTAGATAGTAAAGCTAGAATGATTCTCAAAGGAAAGATTGACAGGATAGATATTGCCGAAGATGAAGAGAATGTATATGTCAAGGTAATTGATTATAAGAGTGGTACGACAAAGTTTGAACTGCTGCACACCTACTATGGTTTGAAGATGCAGCTGATAGCCTATCTTAAAGCAGCAATGGAGTTGGAAAATATTAAGCATCCTGATAAGAATATTATACCGGCGGGTATTCTTTACTATAACATTAATAATCCAATTGTTGACAACGTTCAAGATGAGAGTGCAATTGAGATGAAGATACTCAAGGAGCTGATACCAACAGGCCTGATTAATTCTGATGAGAATATACTGCTTAAGTTTGATGAGAATATGTATAGTGGAGATGAATTGTATTCAATTAAGGCTGGAGTTAATAAAGATAAGCAATTGAAGAAATCAAAAGAACTTGTTGGAGCCGAAGATTTGAAGACAATCCTGCAATATGTAGATAAAAAAGAGATTGAATTTGCTAAGGATATTGTGAACGGTCATATACAGATTAATCCGTACAAGAGTGGTAATAAAGAATCCTGCACATATTGTAAGTATAATTCAATATGTGGTTTCTCGACAGATATTAAGGGCATGAATTACAAGACCTTAAAGAAATTCACGGATGAGGAAATCTGGAAGAGAATGTATGAATCATAATTTGATATATTAAGAAATGAGGTATATATGGAAAAGCGATGGACTGACGAGCAGCTTGATGTTATAAATCTTCGTAACAGGAATATACTTGTTTCTGCTGCGGCTGGCTCAGGAAAGACGGCTGTATTAGTAGAGAGAATAATCAAGCTAATTACTGACAGAGAAAATCGAGTGGATATAGACAAACTGGTAGTTGTAACATTCACAAAGGCTGCAGCGGAATCAATGCGTGAGCGTATAAGAGATGCTTTAGAGAAGATGATAGAAGCTGACCCTAATGATGTTAATCTGCAAAAGCAGGTTACACTTATTAACAATGCACAGATTACAACAATTGACAGCTTCTGCCTTAATATAATTCGTAATAATTATACAACAGCTGGAATTGAACCCGGATTTAAGATAGCTGATACAGGAGAGATAATTCTACTGAAGGCTGATGTAATGGCTGATGTGCTCGAGCAATGCTATAAGGAAAATAATGAGGATTTTATTAATTTCATTGAGAGCTATGGAACAGGAAAGACGGATAAAGCCATAGAAGATATGATATATAAGCTGACAGATTTTGCACGAAGTTATCCATGGCCAAAAGAATGGCTTTTGTCTTGCAAGAATGTATATGAATGCAAGGATGTTGATGAATTCGTTAATTCACCGACAATACAGTATATATATTCGGATTCAAAACAAAAATTTGAAGAGTATCTAAAGATGATGCTTGAATTAGCAGATTACTGTACTAAGGATGATGATTCACCAAAACAGTATGAAGAAGCAATTAAAGCAGATTGCGCAATGCTTAAAGCAGTTGTGAAAGCTAATGATATCAATGAGATATATGCTCTTCTTCGAGAACCAAAATTCCAGACATTAAGTCGAGTAAAATCAGGCAATCAGGATAAAAAGGATTATGTAAAAAAGAAAAGAGATTTATTCAAGAACTTCTACAAAGGTATGTCCTCTGGACTGTATTCACAGAGCAAAGAGGAGATGTTTGATAATGTCGTAAAGTGCCGCAACGTAATTGAAACCTTCATAGATGTAACAATTAAGTTCTACGAAACCTGTCAGGAAGAAAAAAGAGAAAGAAATATTATTGATTTTAATGATATGGAACATCTTGCATTGGATATTCTAATTAAGAATGAAGATGGTAAAATCAGTTATACAGAAACAGCAGATTCCTTAAGTCATTATTACAAGGAAATTCTTATTGATGAATATCAGGATAGTAATTATCTTCAGGAATACATTCTTATGGCGGTGTCAGGACATAGATTTGGTGATTATAATATGTTCATGGTTGGAGATGTGAAACAGAGTATATACAAATTCAGACTTGCAAGACCAGAACTTTTTATTGCCAAATATGATAATTATACATATGGAGAATCGAAAAATCAGAAGATAGAATTGAAGAAGAATTTTAGAAGTCGTAGTATCGTTTTAGATTCAGCTAATGACATATTCTTCAATATTATGAAGAAGGATATTGGTAAAATCGAGTATGATGAGAATAATGCACTTAATTGTGGAAGTTCATACCCTGAACCTAAGGATGAATATGCGCAGAGAATCAGTAGTTCAACAGATATTATCCTTGTTGATTTTAATAGCTCGGAAGTTCTTGAAAGCAGCAGAGAGATAGAAGCAAAGGCAATAGCTGATAAGATACATAGCCTTATGGATAAGGACACAGGTCTTGTAATCTATGATTCAGATCTTGGAGAATATAGGAATATTGAATACAAGGATATTGTCATCCTAACCAGAACTGTTTCAGGCTGGGCAGAGGTATTCGTTGATGTGCTTTTAGATAATGGTATACCAGCAATGTCAGAGGATAGCAGTGGATACTTTAATTCGAGAGAAATCAACGTATTACTTAGTATGCTTTCTGTCATAGACAATCCACAGAATGACATTGATCTGGCAGCTGTAATGACCTCCTATTTTGGAGGATTCACATATGAAGAGCTAGCAGTAATAAAGGCAGCTAATAAGAAAGCCAATTTGTATACGGCAGTTATGAATTGTGAGGATAAAAAACTTACAGGGAAAATTGCTGAATTCACAGCATTTATCAATGAATTAAGAGACCTTGTGCCATATACAGATGTACATGATATTATATGGAAAATCGTATATGAGACAGGCTACTATGATTATACAGGACAGATGCCGGCTGGTAATATACGCCAGCAGAATATCGATATATTGATAGCGAAGGCTAAAGCATATGAGAATACGAGTTATACAGGTCTTTTTAACTTCCTCAGATATATTGAGAAAGCGAAGAGATATGGTGTCGAATTCGATTCAGCAGTGACTTCTGCTGATAATGAGTCGTGTGTGAAAATCATGAGTATACATAAGAGCAAAGGTCTTGAATTCCCTGTAGTTATATTAGCGGGAATTAGCAAGGAATTCAATAATATGGATGCTAATTCAAGTGTTGTAATGGATGCTGATATTGGTATTGGAACTAATTATGTAGATTTCACAAGAAGAACAAAATCTACTACTATAGTAAAGAATGCGATATCTGAAAAAATAAGAATGGATAATCTGGCGGAAGAGCTTAGAATTCTGTATGTTGCACTGACTAGGGCTAAGGATAAGGTTATATTAACCGGATGCGTTAGTAAACTAGAAGAGAAGATATCCGACTGGGTAATTGATGCTGATGAGCTAGTGAAGAATGATGTTAGTTCGTCATTCATTGCAATTCATAATGCAAAGTCATATATGGATTTGATAATGCCGATAGCTATGAAATTATCTGGAAATCAGGGCAAATTCATAGTTAACAGTATTAAAGCAGAGAGTCTGTCGGATAATATGGATGATGAACCTGATGAGAGTGATATTCCATCAGAATATTCCGACCTTGTCTACATTCCTAACGAAGATGTCAAACCAGATAGCGAAGCAGATAGCGAACCAGATAGTGAGGAAGATACTGAATATAAGTATGAAGAGGATACTAAGCGAAAGGCGAAGGTTACGGTCTCTGAATTAAAGAAGATGTTTCATGATATTACCGAAGAAGATAATGAGGTAATAGAGGAAGTTGATGATAGCATTAAAGATATTGTAAATGTTGTATCAGTGGAAGACATTGTACCGGAATTCATACTGGGAAAACAGAAGGTGAGTGGTTCTGACAGAGGTACTGCTTATCATAGAGTGATGGAATGTCTGGACTATAATTATGCGGGCTCAATTGACAGCATAAAGGAATATCTGCAGATATTATTGGATGAGGGAAAGATTAGCCAGACACAGCTTGATGCAGTTAATCCATTAGATATAGAAAAATTCTGCAGTAGTGAACTGGGACAAAGAGCATCAAAAGCTTTCTTTAATCGTAAACTTTGGCGAGAGCAGCCTTTTGTACTAGGTGTTAATTACGACGAGGGAATGAATACTGAGAAGATTGATCCGAACAGACTTCTGTTGGTTCAAGGTGTAATTGATATGTATTTCTTTGAAGAAGACAGTGTAGTCTTGGTGGACTATAAGACAGACAATGTGGCAATGGGTGAAGCAGGAGAGAAAGAACTGATTGCCAGGTATAAGGTTCAGCTTGATTATTATGAGAAAGCGCTGAACAGATTGCTGCCTAATGGCAGAAAAGTCAGCCAGAAGATAATATATTCCTTCAAATTAGCCAAGGAGATAATACTTTAGTAGTTGATTAAATCCGTTATTTCTGGAGAAAATAGTCAATACAAAGACTAAAGGAGGAATATATTAATATGGAAAAATCAACAGACAACAGGAAGGATGAATTAGAAAAGAGATTTCGAATACCAAAGGATGAAGAATTAAAATACGAAGTTGCAGAAGAATTAGGATTACTTGATAAAGTAATAGAAAAAGGATGGAAATCTTTGACAGCTAAGGAAACCGGAAAAATAGGTGGAATAGTTGCAAGCAGACGAAAAAAGTAGTATAATACTTCGGTTAGTCATAAAGTAATTCTAATGTACAGTTAGAGAAAGAGAGGACTATATCAATGCATATGGCAGCATGGATAGTTGCAATGTTAGTGTTCTTACTTGCAGTTGCATATTATTATACAGGATATAGCTATGCTAAGTTTATTAAGAAGAATGAAGAGAACAGAAGAAATAAGAAATTCGTAATAACCTACTGGGCTGTTAATACATTTATGATGATATGCCTTATCATTAACTTTTGCTTCTTCTTTACAGGACATCACAGTAATTGGGTTGCAACAATTATTTCTTATTGTGCAGCATTCTATGCGGGATTTTTCATATATTCAATTATAATTATGCTTATATGTGATTTCTTTAGATTGCTTGGCAGAGCGGTAAAGTATCACAAACGTGTGGTTAAAGCTGCTAAGATTGTTACTCATCAGGGTTTCTTTGCAATGGTGATTGCAACAATTATTGTTATACTTGGATTTATTAATGTAAAGATTCCAAGAGTAGTAGATTATAGACTTACACTTGATAAGAAAGAATCGACAATTGATAATCTTAATGTTGTATTTATCTCTGATGCGCATATAGGATGTGCAGTTGGTGAGAATCAGCTCAAGGCAATAGTAGAGAAGACTAATGCGGTTAATCCGGATATTATCATTCTTGGAGGTGACTTCTTTGATGATGGAACATCCGAAGAGATGATGCAAAAGACAAGTGAGATATTCAAGGGTTTTAAGGCAAAGTACGGAACGTATTTTGTATTCGGTAATCACGACACTTACCTTGGAGATCTTGAAGGACAGGCGAAGTATTATACTGATGCTGGCATTAAGAATATTAATGATACAGCACTTAATATAGATGGCAAGTTCTATCTGGTGGGAAGGGATGACCTTACATATGGCAGAAAGGATGCACAGGCTGTGTTCTATGGCGTTGAACCTGACGAACTGCCAGTAATTGTTGTTGATCATGAACCAGTATATTCTCAGATGAAAAAGGTGGCTGAATTAGGCGGAGATCTTCAGTTATCAGGTCATACTCATGCAGGACAGGTATTCCCTGCATATATAATAGGTTTCCTTAAGCTTGAACCATTCTATGGTAAGTACACAACGGGAGATATGACTACAATGGTCAGCTCTGGTGTAGGAGCCTGGGGCGTACCAATGAGAATAGGAAGCCCGGCAGAAATAATGCATATTAACATAAGTTTTAAATAATAAGTTATAATACTAGGAGGAATTATCTTTGGCTGATATTAGTAAAGAGATTAAAAAAAGAAGAACATTCGCGATTATATCGCATCCCGATGCAGGTAAAACAACATTAACTGAGAAGTTTTTGTTATATGGAGGTGCTATTAATCTTGCTGGTTCTGTTAAAGGCAAAAAAACAGCGAAGCATGCAGTATCAGACTGGATGGAAATAGAGAAAGAAAGAGGTATCTCAGTAACTTCATCTGTTTTACAGTTTAACTATGATGGTTACTGTATTAATATTCTAGATACTCCAGGACATGAGGATTTCTCTGAAGATACATATAGAACTCTTATGGCAGCAGATTCAGCTGTAATGGTTATTGATGCTTCAAAGGGTGTAGAAAAACAGACAATTAAGCTTTTCAAGGTATGTGTTATGAGACATATTCCTATATTTACATTCATTAATAAGATGGATAGAGAAGCTAATGATCCATTTGAATTATTAGATGAAATAGAGAATGTACTCGGTATTAAAACATGTCCAATTAACTGGCCAATTGGTTCAGGTAAGGAATTCAAGGGTGTATATGACCGAGATAAGAAATCAGTTACAACATTCAAAGCTGCAATGAATGGACAAAAGGAAGTTGCATCTACAACAATTCCTGTTGGAAGTCCAGAGTTATTGAATGAAATTGGAGAAAGATTCAATGATAAATTATTAGAAGATATTGAACTCCTAGATGGTGCCAGTGCTGAGTTTGACTTGTCTGAGGTTCAGGCAGGTGATCTTTCACCAGTATTTTTCGGCTCTGCGCTTACCAACTTTGGTGTAGAGGACTTTTTACAGCATTTCCTAGATATGACAACATCACCATTATCAAGAAATTCATCAAAGGGTGTTATTGATCCTTTCAAAGAAGATTTTTCGGCATTCGTATTCAAGATTCAGGCGAATATGAATAAAGCACATAGAGATAGAATTGCATTCATGCGTATATGTTCTGGAAAGTTCACAGCAGGAATGGAAGTATACCATGTTCAGGGCGGAAGAAAGATTAAGCTTGCGCAGCCACAGCAGATGATGGCACAGGAAAGACATATTGTAGATGAGGCATATGCGGGAGATATTATAGGTGTATTCGACCCAGGTATATTCTCAATCGGAGATACAATATGCGTATCGAATGATAAGTTTCAATATGATAGAATTCCTACATTCGCACCAGAGCATTTTGCGAGAGTAAGACAGATTGATACGATGAAGCGTAAACAGTTCGTTAAAGGTGTATCTCAGATAGCTCAGGAAGGCGCAATTCAGATATTCCAGGAATTCAATTCTGGTATGGAAGAAATTATCGTAGGTGTTGTAGGAACACTTCAGTTTGATGTTCTTAAGTACAGACTAGAGAATGAGTATAATGTTGATATAAGACTTGAGCCACTTCCATATGAGCATATCAGATGGATTGAGAATAAAGAAGAGATTGATGTTAACAGACTTGTAGGAACTTCAGATATGAAGAAGATTACAGACCTTAAAGGTAATCCACTTCTTATCTTCACAAACAGCTGGAGCGTTGGAATGGTTCTTGAAAGAAATCCAGGCCTTAAATTAACTGAATTTGGTCGTAATTAGCAGCCAGATAGAATGGATGATATATGAGCAGAAGAAAGAATATACTTAAGATATGTGTAGTTATGCTGATGATTATGGGGATGATGTTTAATCATGGCATAGAGAAAGTAGGAGCAGCAGATTCTATTAATGTACAGATAGAAGGCGGAAGTACATATGTTGGACAGGAGATAACTGTTAAGGTCAATGTTTCAAGTGCAGACAATATGGGTGGAGCACTTTCATTGACATATGATTCATCATTACTTGCTCCAGTTGGAAGTGCAAGTGGAATAATTAGTTCAACAAATTCGTCGTTCTCAGTAACATTTGTTACATTAAAGATTGGATTCACAAGAATTGGTGTAGATAAAGCAAGCTGGATATATTCAGGCAATAATAGTGACCCAGAGTTATCAGTTAAGAACGGGCTTATTATTGTAGCTGAGGGAAATACAGATATTCTGCCACCTACGGTTCCAGAGACGCAGCCTCCAACAACAGAGGCAGATAAAGAACCAGACGGAGGCAATGAGAACCAGCCTACAATACCAGTTGTAGACAACACTGACAATAATGACAATGGTGGTAATAATGGTGAACAGCCACAACAGCCTAATCAGCCTGCCGATACACAAGCACAGACTAATGTTACAATCGCAGAGCCTGAGACGGTCGCAGCCACAGAACCAGCTACAGTTGTTACACCAGGAGATAATATAGTTGTAACTCTTGGAGATGGAAGTTATACTATAGATAAGACGCTTACAGGTAAAACACTTCCAGCTGGATACATATTACAGAATACTACAATAGCTGGCACGACAGTTAAAACCGGTTATAATACCAATAATAAGGTAACCTTATGTTATCTTACAGCTAATGAAGCTGGTAAGGAAAGTGGATTCTATGTATATAATTCACAGACTAGTACATACACAAAATATATGACTCTTGGCAGCTCGAATGCATTATATGTGCTGCTTAATTATCCAGATAATATCGCAGATCCACAGGGATTGACAAGAACTATGGTGTCGCTTTCTAACCATGCAGTAGTAGCATGTATTGATGCTGCAAATCCAACCTACGCTGTATTCTACGGGGTTAATGCTTCAGGCGTTGAAGGATTGTATAGATACGCAGCAGGTACAGCTGAAATCAAAGCATATAATCAGAATGAGACTCAAACCGCAACACAGGATAAGAATGCAGGAACAATTGCAACTGTTACAAAAGCGTCAACTGAAAGAGAATCAGTAGCACAGTATGTTCCAACTACAAAGTCTACAGGTAATAGAGATAAGATTATTATTCTGGTGGCTGTAGTACTTTTGGTTATTGCAATTATCCTATTTATATTCTTCGCAAAACCAAGAAAACCATTAGGTGGTAAACCAAAGAAAAAGAATAAAAAGAATAGAAATATATATGATGAAGATGATGAAGAAGAGTTCTATACTATAGATGAAGAAAACGAGGATTCAACAGAGGATTCTACTGAAGAAGATGTACTTCAGATTGACGAAAAGTAAACAGATTTATAAAGACAGGTGAAGCTTATGAATAATAAATTAAAACGATTTAAAGCATTAATTATGGTGCTAATCTTTGCAGCATCACTTGCCGGTTCATGGGCATGTTATATAAGAACAGAAGCATATACAGAGACAACTGGAACTGTCAATGGAGATAATGTTAATGTTAGAACAGGACCAGGAACAAGCTATTCTAAGATTACGCAGGTATCACAGGGACAAAAAGTTAATATTGTAGATAAGGTGTACACATCGGATACTTATTATTGGTATAAGATCACATTCACAAAGGCTGGCACAGATTATGAGGGATACATAGCTGGCGAGTATGTGACTGAGGATGAGAATATTGATTATAAGGAAGATGCTGATTTTGAGAGCTGGTTAAGCTCACAGAATTTTCCGGAAAGCTACAAGCCATACTTAAGACAGATGCATGCTAAGTATCCTAAGTGGGTATTCATGGCGGATCATCTTGATTATGATTGGAATGAAGCCGTTACAGCAGAAAGCAAATACGGAAGAAGTCTTATTAATACAACAGCAATTACCTCATGGAAATCTCTAGATGCAGATGCATATAATTGGCAGGAAGGCTACTGGTATGGAATGGATGGTTCATATTGGGTAACTGCCTCCAAAGAAATTGTTGCATATGCAATGGATCCAAGAAATTCACTTGATACATCTCATATATTCCAATTTGAGATGCTTTCATATAATTCAAGTATTCAGAATGAAGCAGGAATTAATTCAATTATTGCTGGAACATTCATGGAAAATACTGGAGCAATCGGAGATGGAACAGAACTTTTTGATGATAATGGAACATATACATATGCGCAGGCTTTAATCAAGGCTGCACAACAGACAGGAGTTAGTCCATATCATCTTGCAACGAGAATAATTCAAGAGATGGGAGCTAATGGCGCAAGCGGTCAGATATCAGGAACTTACAGTGGATATGAAGGTTATTATAATTACTACAGTCAGGGAGCATATGCAGCCGATGGACGTTCTGCGGTTGAGAATGGACTTAGATATGCAGTATCAAAGGGCTGGAATAATCGTTTGAAAGCAATTATAGAAGGTGCCCAGTTTATTGGAAAGAATTATATTCAAATTAAGCAGGATACGCTTTATTATGAAAAGTTTGATTTTATAGGAACACCATATACACATCAGTATATGACATATATACTTGCATCACGTAACGAAGCATTAACAGCAGCAAAGGCTTATTCTGACAGCTGCAAGGCCGAAACAGCATTTATCTTCAAGATTCCTGTGTTTAAGAATATGCCGGAAGCAGCAGTTGAGTGCCCAACAGGCGATGGAAGCCCTAATAACATATTAAGTTCATTGTATGTTAATGAAGGTCAAATCACACCAACATTTGACCCATTTGTCTCAGAATATAGTATTATATTCGATAATGAATATGCGTCTATTGGCATATACGGTGAAGCAGCCGATTCATCAGCAGAGGTATACACATTCGGTGTATATTGGCCGGAGGTAGGCCTTAATATATTCAATATTGATGTTAAGGCGGTTAATGGCAATATAAGGCGATATACAATTAATGTTGTAAGGAGACCGGCAGAGGTCGTAGTAGACGGCAGTTATTCAACGTCGCTGAATGAAGGCGATGATGGATATATAACAGGAATTACGCCGGGAAGCACAGTTAGTGATATAGCAGCCACATTCACATATGAGGGCGGATACACTGGTGCAATTACTAATTCGGCAGATGAAAGTATAGATGGCATTATTAAAACAGGCGATAAAATACACATCTATGATAAAGATGGCGTTGAGGTTAAGACACTCACATTCGTAATATATGGGGATGTGAATGCTGATGGGGAAATCGATAGCATAGATATGTTGTATATTAAGAGATTTTTGCTCGCTATATCTGATTTGTCAGAGGCTAGCGCAAAAGCGGCTGATGCAAATCATGATGGTGAGATTGATAGTATTGATATGTTGTATATAAAGAGAGATATACTTGATATAAGCAAGATAACTCAGTAAAGGCAGCACAATCAGAAGATACTTCGTATGGAGGTTAGGATGAGTATTAGAGAGTTAATTAAGAGAAATGCTTTAAAGGCATGTCAGGTTGTGGCGATTACGATATTAGTAATAATTGCGTCATTTGGTCTGAATGAAGAAGATGCAATGGCAGCTGGAGGAGCTAATGTATCAATATCTTCAACAAGTGGTACTGTTGGAGACAGTGAAGAAAACAATGTGACTGTAACTGTGACAGTTACTCCGACAGAAGAGGATAACAAAATCGCTATAGTTGATTTGACGATTCAATTTGATGCGGCTATATTAAAGCCTGTTTCAGGCTTTGACACACATGGTGGGGAAACAGTAAGAATTCTATCTAATGAAAATAGTACATTTCAGTTAGTTTTTCAGCCATTGCAGGCTGGAACTTCAACACTTAGTGTAGTCAATGCTAAAATAGGAAGTATGAATCCGGACTATGGTGATGAATTAGAAGTAACTTCAACAAGTGGAAGCGTTAAGATAAGCGCACCATTAGCATCTTCTGATGCAACACTTTCGTCACTTGAGATAAGCCCGGGAACATTGACACCGGCATTCTCACCAGAGACAACAAGCTATAGTACGAAAGTTAATTCAGATGTAACCAAGCTAATTATAGATGCAAAAACAGCGGATGCGAAAGCAAAGGTAAGTGTAAAATATGCTAATCTTGATCCGGGAAATAACAAGACATATATTGATGTTACAGCGGAGAATGGTACAACTAAGCGTTATACAATATCGACAGTAAGAGAGACCACTGCAGCGACAGAGGCTACAACAGTGGCTGCGACGGTGACTGAAAAGGAGACAACAACATCTGCACCAGTAGTAGATAGTGATGGATTGCCAACAGTAACCATTAACGGAGAAAAATACGTTGTTGAATCACAGTTTGATTTGTCACAGCTTCCAAGCGGCTATGAGAATGTAAAGTATGCAATTAATGGTATTGCTGTTACAGCTGCTAAGAATGAAAAGAGTGGCTTGATGGTTATGTATCTTGTGAAAGCTGAAGGTGGCGCTGAAGCATTTTTCGTATATGATACGACATTGAATACCTTCTATGAATTGTCGACAATAGAATTACCACAATATACGTATACGATACTTAAGATTACCGACGGTATGGAATGGCCGGAAGGATTTAACAAATCGATAGCTACAATTAATGATAAAAAAGTTGATGTTCTTGTACCCGCTAACAATGATTCATATTATTTGTTCTATGGATTGAATAATGACGGAGAGCCTCATTGGTATCAGTATGATTGCGTTGAGGGTACGGTATCAAGATATTATGCGGTATCTGCAGCAGGCACAGATGGTAATAATGTTGCAGAACTTTCAAAGACATCTAATGCATGGAAGATATTCGCTATTATTGCAGCAATTGCAGCAGTGCTTCTTGCAGTTGCGTTAATTGTTATTATCTGTAGAAGAGATGATGTAGATGATAATGATTTCATCGACGAGGATAATGCTAAGAATCCTAATTTGACAGGTGATGAGCAAGATGAGGATGATGGCACTGATTCAGAGGATGAAGAAGATGAGGATGACGGTAGTAATACGGATGATGTAGAGAATGAGAATGATGGCAGCAATCCAGATGATATTGATTACAAGGTTGATATAGGTGCCTTTCTTGATGATGACCAGGATACAATAATAGAAGATATTAAAGAAGATAGTCCAGAAACCGATATTGATACAATAGTGGATAATCCTGAATTGGAATATGATATATTAAGTGATGAAAACGACGATTTTGAAGATGACTTTCAATTTATAGATTTGGATGATATGGATGATGATAAATGATACTGAGCGATTTGATAACGCTAAGAATTCCGTAATCGGTAAGAAACATAATGATAATGGAATTGGTACATTATCAGAGAAAACAATTCATGCTGTGTTGAAGAATTATTACGAACCAGACAAAGATTGTCAGGAGATACCAATTGAGGGTTATGTTGCTGATATATTCAGAGACAACGCAATAATTGAGATACAGACGAGAGGAATGGATAAGCTAAGAGATAAACTTGCAGTGTTCCTTAATCTGTATCCAGTGACTGTAGTTCATCCAATACCATGTAACAAGTGGCTTATGTGGATAGATGAAGAGACAGGAGAGATAAGCAAAAAGAGAAAAACTCCCAAAAAGGGCACTGCTTATGATGCGTTTTACGAGCTATACAAGATTAAGGATTTCTTGAAGAATCCAAATCTTACAATTGAATTGGTAATGCTGGATGTGGAGGAATATAGGAATCTTAATGGGTGGAGCCGGGATAAGAAAAGGGGCTCTACACGTTATGACAGAATTCCGATATCTATAGATAATATAATTACTTTAGAGCAGCCAGAAGATTATATGCAGTTTGTTCCGTATGAACTCGACAAAGCATTTACAAGGAAAGAATTCGCTAAAGCTGCAAATATTCCAGATAATAGAGCATGGTCAGTTATTAATATACTTATTAATGTGGGTGTTTTGAAAACATGTGGAAAACAAGGACGTGCTTTGCTATATTCTGTGGATGAATAGTGAAAATAAAAATGTATATTAATATGGAGGTTTCAAGATGAAAGAGAAAAAAGATGCAGAAAGACAGGAAGTTCTTGATAATAGTGTAGGAAAATATCTGAGGAAAATCAGAGCGAGCTACATGGCGATTTCGGTGGTTTACGTGGTGTTTGGAGTGCTTTTGCTGATTAATCCCGACATTACATTAACTATTTGCTATGGAATAGGAATTGTTATGATTGTGTATGGTGCAGTTACCCTCCTCAAATTCTTTACATCAAGAGATGAAAGAAATTATTTTGAACTGAATTTTATTCTGGGAATAATCGCGGCAATTATTGGTATTGTAATTGTGGTAAAACCAGGAATAATTGTATCAATTCTACCTTTCGTGCTTGGTATAGTCATTGTTGTAAGCAGTATTGTCAAACTCCAGGATGCAGTTAATCTAAGAAGAATGAAATACGAAAAATGGAATGTGGTATTGATATTCGCATTCATAACTCTTGCATTAGGCTTATTCATGGTGTTCAATCCATTAGATATGGGATTGTTCCTTATGAGATTCATCGGAATATGCTTCATTGTAGATGGTGCTTTCAGTATTGCCAGTTCTGTTGCCGTGGGAAAAAGGGCATAGAATACGGATAAATGCTTTCAAAGGTTGAAGGTTAAGATGATATATAACAGTATTGTTGCTTGAAAAATAAAGTAATAATACTGTTATTTTTTACTTTACAAAAGAACGGATGTTCGATATAATGAGAATAGAATAAATGTTCGGTATAATACTTGGAGGCAGAGATGATTGTTAATAATAATTTATCAGTAATGGAGAAGCTGCAGATTCTTTCAGATGCAGCAAAGTTTGATGTTGCATGTACATCCAGCGGTGTTGATAAGAAGAATAATGGTCAGGGAATAGGTAATTCAAAGGCTTGTGGAATATGTCACAGCTTTTCAACTGATGGACGATGTATCTCACTGCTTAAGATTCTTTTAACTAATGAATGTATATTTGATTGCAAGTATTGTATTAATAGAGCATCTAATGATGTGGTACGTACTTCATTTACACCAGAGGAAGTGTGCACTCTAACTATGGAGTTTTATAAGAGGAATTATATCGAAGGATTATTCCTAAGTTCTGGGATTATAGGCAATCCTGATAATACAATGAGATTATTATGTGACACAGTTATAATGCTTAGAACAAAGTATCACTTTGGTGGTTATATTCATCTTAAGGGGATTCCAGGAGCATCATCGGAATTGATAGATACTGCAGGCTGGTATGTTGACAGAATGAGTATTAATCTTGAACTTCCAACAGCAGAGGGATTAAGAGAGCTTGCACCTCATAAGTCGAGAAAGAATATTCTTACACCAATGAGACAGATACAGAATTCGATTACTAGTAAGACACCACTTATTGGTAACAGGAATATGCATATAACAGATATTGGTTCAATCCTTGTTGAACCGCATGATATAGAACTTGCAGCTACAAAGACAGCAATTTCTGGCAGTAATATGATACAAAGGAGATTCGCACCTGCAGGTCAAAGTACTCAGATGATAATTGGAGCTACAAAAGAGAATGATTATCATATCGTGAATGTGGCAGAAGCATTATATAAGAATTATAGTTTGAAGAGGGTGTTTTACTCAGCATTTGTTAATGTTAACCATGATAGTGCATTAGGTAATCCTGATGAAAAGGTACCTCTTTTACGGGAACATAGATTATATCAGGCTGACTGGCTACTACGATATTATGGCTTTGCAGCATCAGAATTATTATCAGAGGACAAACCAAACTTTAATGTACTTATTGATCCTAAGTGTGACTGGGCAATCAGGCATCTGGAACAGTTCCCGGTAGAGGTTAATAAAGCGTCATATTATACCTTACTTAGAGTGCCCGGTATTGGAGTGACATCAGCTAAAAGGATAATGAATGCGAGAAGACAGGCAGTTCTTGAATTCAAGGATTTGAAGAGGATAGGTGTTGTGTTAAAAAGAGCACAGTATTTTATAACTTGTAAGGGAAAGATGTTATATAATACGCGAATTGATGAAAATTATATAACTAATGGTTTAATAGGTGTTGATAGACGTAAGGTTTTTGATATTGAGAATCATGAGAGCTACAAACAGCTATCACTTTTTGATGATGTTAGATTTGCAGATATATTGGAGGCTTCTAATGGATGAACATAATATTATTGAAAGAGAGAAGGAAAGATTAGTCTTTCTATGTGAAGATTCTGTAGATGGAATATTCACCGCGATTTATAAGGCGTGGCAGTATGGGACTTCAAGGTCAGAGGTTGCAATAAGAGACAATTATGAATTCAATTTGTTTAACCAATGCAAGGTAGTTGAGACTGATTATGAGTTAGCACAAAAGGTAGGAAGTACAATAAGGGAGAAAGTTTCATTCGAGGCATATAGATTATTATATAGTGCAGCACTGTCAGATAATACATCTAAGTGTAATCATATATACAGATTTATGATTAAAGCAATCAAAAAGGGTGACAGTATCATAGATTATATGCAGGATGATGATGTCGCATCTGTCTTAGAGATGTCAAGGAGAGTCAACTTTGAAGCTCATAGATACATGGGATTTGTGAGATTTGAGGAGTTAGATACAGGTTTATTATTATCAAGAATTAATCCTAGAGCAAACATAATTCCTATTATTGCTGAGCATTTTGCTGACAGGTTGAAGGGGGAAAACTGGGTTATATATGATACCAATAGGAATTATTGTGCAATATATAAGAAGGATACAGGGTATGTATTCTCTTATGAAGTATTTGACAATACTATAGAGAAGCTAGGAGTCAAATCAGACCAGCAGCTTGATATGGAGAAACTATGGAATACATTCTTTAATACAATTGCTATAAAAGAGAGGGAGAACTACAAGCTGCAAAGACAGATGATGCCATTACGATTCAGAAAATATATGTAAAAATTCTATCGCTTATAGTATAATGAATATATTATAAGCGGTTTTTACCCGCATCAGAGATACCAAGGTATGTTTGAATAGGAAAGATATGCAGTATGTATACGATTAAAGACAACAATTTAAGAATATCAGTTAGGAATATTGTTGAGTTTATCTTCGCTAGCGGTGATATTGATAATAGAACAAGTACTGCGAGCGATATTAATGCTATGCAGGAAGGAACTAGAATTCACAAGAAAATTCAACGTGAGATGGGAAGCAGATATCATGCAGAGGTATCACTTAGAGAAACTATACCGTTGAATGTGAATCTAACAGATGGAACGCAATACGAGTATAATCTTGTAATTGAGGGACGAGCTGATGGAATAATATGTGATATGGATGAGGATGATACAGGCGATAGAAAACCATTATCATCTGTTATTATTGATGAAATAAAAAGCATGTATATGGATGTTACTGTAATGAAGGAACCTATATATGTGCATAAGGCACAGGCAATGTGTTATGCATATATATATGCAATGCAGCATCACTTAGACAAGCTAGAGGTTCAATTGACATATTGTAACATTGAGAATGAACATATTAATAGATTTAAAGAAGAGTATAGTATTGAATATTTATCAGAATGGTTTAATGGACTTGTAGCAGAGTTTAAACAATGGTCGGATTATTTGTTTATATCAAAAGCGGCAAGAACAGAGTCAATAAGAACATTAGCATTTCCATATGAATATAGATTAGGACAGAAAGAATTAGCAGTAGGAGTATATAGGACTATTCAGAGAGGAAAAACACTGTTTATTCAGGCACCTACAGGAGTAGGGAAAACTATTTCGACTGTATTCCCAGCTGTTCAGGCAATAGGACAGAATATGGGAGATAAGATATTCTATCTGACAGCAAAAACAATAACAAGAACAGTCGCAGAGAATACATTCTCCATATTAAGAGAAGCAGGACTTAAGTTTAAGACTCTTACAATTACTGCAAAAGATAAGATATGTCCATTGGATGAAAGAATATGCAATCCAGAGCAATGTCAATATGCCAGAGGACATTATGATAGAGTTAATGATGCTGTTTTTGATATTATTAATTCTGAAGAAAGTATAGATAGAGATATAGTTATAGAATATGCTATGAAGCATTGTGTATGTCCATTTGAATATTCTCTTGATATCTCATATTGGTGTGATGGAATTATATGTGATTATAATTATGTGTATGATCCGAACGTCTACCTAAAAAGATTTTTTGCAGAAGGTAAAAAAGGTGATTATATATTCCTTGTGGATGAGGCACATAATCTTGTAGAACGGGCAAGGAATATGTACAGTGCATCGATTTGTAAGGAAGATATACTAAAAATCAAGAGGATAATAAAAGATAAAGATAAAAAGCTTGAGAAGGCTCTCGAAAAATGCAACAAGGAGATGCTTGAATTCAAACGGGAATGTGATGATTATAAAGTCATTGATTCGGGTGCACACTTTGCGCTTAATTTGGAACGAGTGTTTAAGCTTATACAGGAATTCAGAGATAAACAAAAGAATAATCACTATGATGGAGAAGATGAAGTAGGAGAATTCTTTCTTGCAGTTAGACATTATATTAATATGTATGAGATATTAGATGACAAATATATTATATATACTCAACATGAACAAAGTGGAGAATTCACGATTAATTTATTCTGCGTAGATCCATCAGGCAATCTGCAGTTATGTAATGATAGAGGAATCAGTACTATTTATTTTAGTGCTACACTTCTTCCTATACAGTATTATAAAGAGATGCTATCGAATACAGAGGATGTATATGCAGTATATGCACAATCGTCATTCGACAGTAAGAAGCGTATTATATTGGCATCAAGTGATGTGACGAGCAGATATACAAGAAGGAATATCAACGAGTATAGAAAGATATGCAGATATATTCAGAATGTAATTGAGTCAAAGAATGGCAATTATCTGATATTCTTTCCATCATACACATATATGAATAAGGTATATGAGCAGTTATTGGAGACTGATATTGTCGACAAAGCAAAAATAATAGTACAATCGCAATCAATGAATGAAAGCCAGAGAGAAGATTACCTGAGGAATTTTGATAATGAGAATAATGTAATTGGAATGGGAGTTATGGGAGGAATTTTCTCTGAGGGAATAGATCTCAAGCATGACAGCCTTATAGGAACTATTATCATTGGAACGGGAATTCCTGGTATATGCAATGAACGAGAGATACTTAAGAACTATTTTGATGAGAATGATAAAAATGGATGGAATTATGCGTATGTTTATCCAGGAATGAATAAGGTACTGCAGGCAGCTGGACGAGTTATTAGGACCGAAGAAGATCGAGGAATAATTGCTTTGCTGGACGACAGATTCCTTAATGATGAATATATAAAACTATACCCAAGAGAGTGGGATACGGTATATAGAACTAATGTTGAATCATCAAGGAAAATACTGGATGATTTCTGGAATGAAAATCAAGAAACATAGTGCAAAAAAGAGCATAATGCTTTATAATAGAATTGTAGAAACTGTGGACGTGTGTATAATTGATGAGGTGATTAAAGTATGGGTATATCTTATAATGATTTATCTGAGACAGACGAATATAATGATGTAGTAGTTGATATTGCTCCGGATAAGATGTCAGCTAGAGTTATGCTTAATAAACCACTAGAAGATAAAAACTATAGCATTAATGATGTTATAGAAAAGATACATGATGCAGGAATTACTTGTACATTAGATATGGATGTATTGAATAATATAGTACATAATCATATATATGATAATTATTTTGTTGTTGCTAATGGAAAGCCAGCAGTTAATGGTGAAGATGGAGAATACACATACTTTTTTAATAAACAGGCTAATAATAAGCCTACAATTAAGGAAGACGGAACTGTAGATTATTATAATATACAGAATTTTACACAGGTTAGTGCAGAACAGATTATTGCATCATATAAGCCTGAGACTCCGGGAATAGAAGGATATAATGTATGTGGAGAAGTAATTAAAGCGATTCCAGGCAAAAGATTAAAACCATTAAGAGGACGTTATGTTAAAGTGTCTGAGGATGGCTGTACATATTACGCTACAAAGAATGGAAAAATTGAATTAAAAACATCAGGTGAGATTACAATAGAAGATATCTATGAGATAACCGGAGATGTTGATTTATCTACAGGTAATATATCGTTTGCAGGGGATGTTAAGATTCAGGGTAATATATTACCGGGAATGCAAGTGACCGCAAAAGGTAATATATACATTGCCGGAAGAGTAGAGAATGCATCAATCATATCTGATAAGGATATAGTTGTTAATCAGGGTATAATATCTAGAGATAATCTGAAGATAAGCTGTGCAGGCAGCCTTACTGCTAAGTATATTGAGAACTCAGTTATAGAAGCAGGTATGAATGTAACAGCTGGATACATACTTAATTGTGAGGTGTATTGCAAAGGTACAATTAATGTATCTGGTGGCAAGAAAGCTTCTATAATTGGAGGAACAGTGTCTGCAGTAATGGGAATTGAAACTGTGAATTGTGGAAGTGAGGGTGGAGTTACAACCAATATCAGAGTTGGATGTAATAAACAGATTAAGGCTGAATATGCAAGGATTCAATTGAAATTAAAGGAATTAATGCAGCAGTTAGATCAGCTTGAAACATCAATTGATAAGTATAATTCACTAAAGTCAAGTGGTAAGAATATTGATGAAGCAATTGGTACTAAGATGCTTCAATCAAAGATAATATTAAAATCTCAGAAGAATAAGCTTGATGAATTAGCAATTAAGATGTTTGAACTTATGAGAAGAAGTAAAGTGGCAGGAATAAAAATTGATGGTAATATATATCAGGGAACGAAGATATTCATAGATGAATTATTTTTTGAGCCTAATGCAGATTTTTGCCACGTCTTAATTAGAAAATATAACAATAAAATAATAATTAGAGATTATTAGAGATTACTAGATATTGGAGGAAAGACAATGATAGAAGAAGTTGTGTCGGTAGAGATGCCAGTTAATGAGAATGTTGTGATTAGGAAAAATCACCTAGTACCAGAGCATCTTACTGGGAGTGAACAACGAATATCGATTGTTACGGGAACTCACGGGGATGAATTAGATGGTCAGTATGTCTGTTATGAATTAATCAAAAGAATTAATGAGCATCCAGAAAAGTTAAAAGGTATAGTTGATATATATCCTGATATTAATCCGCTTGGAATTGATACAGGTAATAGAGGTATACCGATGTTTGATTTGGATATGAATCGCGTATTCCCGGGAGATACTAATGGTGCAATGGCGGAAAGAATGGCGGCATATCTGGTTGACGATATTATTGGAAGTGATTTGTGCATAGATATTCATTCGAGCAATGTTTTTATCAAAGAAGCTCCGCAGGTAAGAATTAATGAAGAGAATTCAGATAAGCTATTGCCATATGCAAAGATGCTTAATGCTGATTTTGTATGGATATATTCGTCAATTACAGTATTAGGCGCAACCCTCTCGTATAGCCTTAACAGCTTTAATGTACCAACACTTGTTGTAGAGATGGGAGTAGGTAATAGGATAAGCAATGATTATTGCAAGCAGCTAATTAAGGGGATATTCAACACGTTAATCAATATGGGAATATGGGAAGGCGAGCCATTAGAAGTAAAAGCACCTATCATATCAACAGAAGGTGAAGTTCAGTTCTTCCATGCTGATACAACAGGAGTCTTTGTGTCAGATATTGATAATCTTGGAATCATTAAAGAAGGAGCACATATAGGCGATGTAATAGAACCAATAACAGGCAATATTCTGCAAAGCATATATTCGCCAACAGAGGGAATTATATTCACATTGAGAGAACATCCTGTAGTATATCAGGGGGCACTTTTGGCCAGATTACATGGTGGAAAAAGTGATAGAAAATAATTAATGCAATACTGGAGGAAAACATGAAGAAAGATATATTGTTTTCAATGAAGACATTATACAGAGAAGATTTTAAGATAGAAGGATATAGATTTGGACAAGGTGAAAAGGCTGCATGTATCGTTGGACCAACAAGAGGCAATGAGGTACAGCAATTATATATATGCTCGCAGCTTATTAAGGTATTAAAGCGCCTTGAAGAGCATGGTAATATTACCAGCGGTAATGAGATATTAGTAGTACCGTCAGTTAACAATTATTCTATGAATATACAGAAGAGATTTTGGGCAATTGATAACATTGATATTAATAGAGCATTTCCAGGAGACAAAGAAGGTGATACAACTAAGAGAATAGCAGCAGCTTTATTTGAAAGTGTAAAGGGTTATAATTATGGAATTCAATTCACATCCTTTTATATGCCAGGAGATTTTATTCCGCATGTAAGAATGATGGAGACTGGATATCACAGTCCGAGCCTTGCTAATCTGTTTGGACTTCAATATGTTGTGATTAGAAAACCAAAACCAATGGATACAGCAACTCTTAATTATAATTGGCAGATGAGTGGAACTAATGCATTCTCAATATATACTAACAGCACGGATCTTGTAGATGAAAAATCTGCAAGACAGGCAGTTTCATCAGTACTTAGATTCCTTACAAGAATGGGAATACTTAAGTATAATAATCATAGTGGGTACATAGCAAGTGTAATTAATGAGAATGATTTGATGCCGGTTAAGTCCACTCGTGGTGGCTTCATCAAGAGATATAGTGCACCTGGAGAACCAGTATATCATGGAGATCTGATAGCAGAGATAATTGATCCATATGAAGGAGAAGTAATTGAAAAGATAACATCACCAACTGATGGAATAGTATTCTTCTCACATACAGCACCTATGGTAATGGGTAATACTGTTATATACAAGATTATTAGGCGTATGCATGAGTAATTACAAATTAATTAAATAAATAATTGTTTATTATATTGTATTGTGGTAATATGTAGGAGTTATTTAAAACATTCTTTGGAGGTTAAGATGAGTAACGTAAGACGAGTTTATGTTGAAAAACAACAGGAATTTGCCGTTCAGGCAGCAGAATTAAAAGGTGAGATTAAGAGTTACCTTGGAATTAAAACAGTAGAGAATGTAAGAATTCTTAATAGATACGATATTGAGAATCTTTCAGATGAAACATATAAAAAAGCATTAACAACAGTATTTTCTGAACCACCAGTTGATATTGTATATGAAACAGATTTTACTCATGATACATCAGATTTCGTATTTTCAGTAGAATATCTTCCAGGACAGTTCGATCAGAGAGCTGATTCTGCTGAACAGTGTGTTAAGTTCTTTAATGAGAATGAATTACCAACCATCAAATCAGCTGTAACATACGTTGTTTCAGGTACACTTACAGATGAAGAAAAAGAAAAAATCAAAAATCACTGCATCAACCCGGTTGATTCAAGAGAAGCAGCTAAAGCTATTCCAGAGACACTTATTGCTGATTTTGAAGAACCAGCTGACGTTATTGTATTCGATGGCTTTAAAGACATGGAAGAATCAAAACTCAAAGAGTTATATGATTCATTAGGTCTTGCAATGACATTCAAAGATTTCCTTCATATTCAGAATTATTATAAGAATGAAGAAGACAGAGATCCTTCAATGACAGAGATAAGAGTTCTTGATACTTATTGGTCTGATCATTGTCGTCATACAACATTCTCAACAGAACTTAAAGATGTTGTATTTGATGAAGGTTATTACAACAAACCAATTAAATCAACATATGAGAGATACCTTTCAGATAGAGAAGAAATCTTCAAAGGCAGAAAAGATAAATTCGTTTGTCTTATGGACCTTGCATTAATGGCCATGAGAAAACTTAAAAAAGAAGGAAAACTTGATGATCAGGAAGAATCAGATGAGATTAATGCTTGTTCTATAGTTGTTCCTGTAGAAGTAGATGGTAAGACAGAGGAATGGTTAGTTAACTTCAAGAATGAAACACATAACCATCCAACAGAGATAGAGCCATTCGGTGGTGCTGCTACATGTCTTGGTGGAGCTATTAGAGATCCATTGTCAGGACGTACTTATGTATACCAGGCTATGCGTGTAACAGGTGCTGCAGATCCAACTGCATCAATGAAGGATACACTTAATGGCAAATTACCACAGAAGAAGCTTGTTCGTAGCGCTGCTAACGGATATAGCTCATATGGTAATCAGATAGGTCTTGCAACAGGTTATGTTAAAGAAATCTATCATCCGGATTATGTAGCTAAGAGAATGGAAATAGGTGCTGTTATGGGCGCTGCTCCTAGAAGAGCTGTAATTCGTGAGAATTCAGATCCAGGCGATATCATAATCCTTCTTGGTGGTAGAACTGGTAGAGATGGTTGTGGCGGTGCTACAGGTTCATCTAAGGTTCATACGGAAGCTTCTATTGAGACTTGTGGAGCTGAAGTTCAGAAAGGTAATGCACCTACAGAACGTAAGATTCAGAGACTTTTCAGAAGAGAAGAAGTTAGTAAGTTAATTAAAAAATGTAATGATTTCGGTGCAGGTGGTGTATCTGTTGCTATCGGTGAATTAGCTGATGGATTAAAGGTATCACTTGATAAAGTACCTAAAAAATACGCAGGTCTTGATGGAACAGAGATAGCTATCTCAGAGTCACAGGAAAGAATGGCAGTAGTAGTAGATCCTAAGGATGTTGCACAGTTCCTTGCATATGCAGCAGAAGAGAATCTTGAAGCTATTGAAGTTGCTACTGTAACAGAAGAAAAGAGATTAGTTCTTGAGTGGAGAGGCAAAGAAATCGTTAATATCTCTAGAGCTTTCCTTGATACTAACGGTGCACATCAGGAAACTTCAGTAGAAGTTGAGATGCCATCAGAAAAAGCTGAGGTTCTTAATAAACCAGAGGTTAAAGATGTTAAAGCTACATGGCTTAATGTATTAGCTGATTTAAATGAGTGTTCACAGAAGGGTCTTGTTGAAAGATTCGATGGTTCTATTGGTGCTGGTTCAGTATTCATGCCTTATGGTGGCAAATACCAGCTCACAGAAGTACAGACTATGGTTGCTAAACTTCCTGTATTAACAGGTAAGTGTGATACAGTAACAATGATGAGTTATGGATTTGATCCATACCTTTCAAGCTGGAGCCCATACCATGGCGCAATGTATGCAGTTGTTGATTCGGTTGCTAAGATTGTTGCGGCAGGTGGTGATTATAAGAAGATTAGATTCACATTCCAGGAATACTTCAGAAGAATGACAGAAGATCCTAAGAGATGGAGTCAGCCATTCTCAGCATTACTTGGTGCTTATGAAGCTCAGTTAGGCTTTGGCCTTCCTTCAATTGGTGGTAAAGATAGTATGTCAGGAACATTCAATGACATCGACGTACCTCCAACATTAGTATCATTCGCAGTTGATGTAGCTAAAGAGCAGGATATTATTACACCTGAACTTAAAGCTGCTGGCAATACATTAGTTAAATTCAGCATCGAAAAAGACGAGTATCAGTTACCAGTATATGAGCAGATTAAAGCTTTATATGAAGCAATCCATGAGATGATTCAGGCTGGAACAATTGTATCTGCATACGTTCTTGATAAGAATGGTCTTGTACCAGCTCTTAGTAAGATGGCATTCGGTAACAAGCTTGGCGTAGATGTTGATAAGAATATTAAAGCAGAAGATTTATTTGCACCAGAATATGGTTGTATCGTAGCAGAAGTTAAAGCAGACAAGCTTGCTGACATTAAAGCTGATTACACATTAGTTGGTCAGGTTAATGCAGGAACAGGCTTTACATATGGTGATGTAACAATCACTATGGATGAAGCTCTTAACAGCTGGTCTAATACACTTGAGAAAGTATTCCCTACAAAAGCTGAACAGGGAACAGATACAATTGAAACAAAATTATTCAATACAGATAATATCTATGTATGTAAGAATAAAGTTGCGCGTCCTACAGTATTCATTCCTGTATTCCCAGGTACAAACTGCGAATACGATAGTACTAAAGCTTTCGAAAGAGCTGGCGCAGACGTTATTGTTAAAGTATTCAAGAACCTTGATGCTCAGTCAATTAGAGATTCAGTAGAAGAATTTGAAGCTGCTATTAACAAGTCACAGATTATTATGTTCCCAGGTGGTTTCTCAGCTGGTGATGAACCTGATGGCTCAGCTAAGTTCTTTGCTACAGCATTCAGAAATGAAAAGATGAAAGAAGCTGTTCACAGACTTCTTAATGAGAGAGATGGTCTTGCACTTGGTATCTGTAATGGTTTCCAGGCACTTATTAAGCTTGGTCTTGTTCCTAACGGACAGATTACAGGACAGGATGCTAACTCACCAACTCTTACATTCAACACAATTAACAGACATATATCTAAGATGGTATACACTAAGGTTGTTACTAACAAATCACCTTGGTTACAGGGCGCAGAACTTGGCGGCGTATATTGTAATCCAGCATCACATGGTGAAGGTAGATTCGTTGCACCTAAGGAATGGCTTGATAAGTTATTCGAGAACGGTCAGGTAGCTACTCAGTACTGTGATTTTGATGGTAACATCTCAATGGATGAAGAATGGAACGTTAACGGTTCATATATGGCAATCGAAGGTATCACTAGCCCAGATGGCAGATGCTTAGGTAAGATGGCTCATTCAGAGAGACGTGGAGATAGCGTAGCTATTAACATCTACGGTGAGCAGGATCTTAAGATATTTGAATCAGGTGTTAAGTACTTCAAATAATCAATATACTTATATAGCAGTAAACTATTATAACTAATATAAATCCCCTTAAGGAGACAAGGTTAATATGACCAGATGCTTCTTAGGGGGATTTTTGTTGTACAAATGCTTTTAAATCTCCAACACTTGATTTTATGATTAAAGTTCGCTATACTAGAAACATACAGACAATAATTGGTTAAAACGTAGATAGCTATGCGTAGTACAGTATTTTGATGGTCCTGTATTATGCATGGCTTTTTATAATTGGAGGGAAATCAATGGATAAAAACAAAAAGAAATCACTAATGTCGAATATGCTTATAATGGCGGTAATTCCTGTAGTTCTATTAGCTGCAATAATAGCAATTGCAGGATATTGTTCTTTTACATCAGCAATGAATACTGAGATAGAAGATGAATTGGATAATGTAAGCAAACTGATTTTGAATTACTATGATTCGGAATATCCAGGCGATTACTATGTTCGAGGGGACAATGAGTTAATGCTCTTTAAGGGTGATACAGCTTTGAATGGTGAAAACAGATACATAGATTGTGTTAAAGAGGATACAGGGCTGGATATATCTTTGTTTTATGATAATATAAGATTTCAAACAACTATCAAAGATGAATCTGGTGAACGTGTAGTTGGAACGACAGCGCATATCAAGGTAGTCACGGAAGTTTTAGATACAAACACTCCAAAGCTATATACTAATAGTACAATAGCAGGTGAGACATATTATGCATATTATGTACCTGTAACTAATTCAGATGGAACATGTGTAGGTATGCTTGCAATAGCAAAACAAATTCAAATGGTTAATAAAACAGTCATAAAATCAATTGTACCATTAGCATTAATAAGTGTAATTGCAGCAGCTGTTATAGGCTGCATTATGGCAAGATATGCAAAAGGAATTGTAAGAAAACTTAAGATGATTCAAACATCAATGGATAAAGTATCAGATGGTAATCTGGCATATAAGATAGACAAAGAAATCACTGATAGAACTGATGAATTTGGAGATATGGGTAAAGCAGTTAACAGAATGCAAAAATCACTTAGAGAATTGATTGAATTAGACATGTTAACTGGTCTCAATAATAGAAGATTCGCCGAAAAGCAGATTAAAGAGATTCGTGATAAATCCACTAATAATGGAATGGAATACTCCATAGCTATAGGAGATATTGATTTCTTTAAGAAAGTTAATGATACATATGGACATGATTGCGGTGATGAAGCACTCAAATTCGTATCAATGACTTTAAGAAACAATTTGAAGGGAAAAGGTTTTGCAGCAAGATGGGGCGGAGAGGAATTCCTGCTTGTGTTTGACAGATGTCAGTACGATGAAGCAGTTAAGACTATTGAATTAATTCGTCATCAGATAGAGAATACAGTAATATCCTATAATGATATTACGTTCAGAATATCTATGACATTCGGTATTGTAAAAGGTGATAATTCACTTGAGTTGAATAAATTATTAGTTAAAGCCGATGACAGACTATATTATGGAAAACAGAATGGAAGAAACAGGTTGGTAAGCAGTGATGAAGATATGCGATGAATTAAAGGAATTAGTAGCAATAAGTGCCCCTTCAGGCAAAGAGGGGAAAAGAGCTGAATATATATTGAATCGTCTGCAAAGAATGGGATATACACAAGCATTTATCGATAAAAAAGGCAACGTTATTGTAATTATAGAAGCGGCGGATGCTGATGCATCGGAAACAGTGGCTTTTGGCGCTCATATTGACACAGTATTCCCATATGAACATATCAAGATTATAGAAGATGATAGCTATCTTAGAGCACCTGGCATTGGTGATGATACGGCGAATGTGGTGCTTTTGATTAATATATTGGAAGATATGAAGCTTAATGATATGAAGCCAAAGGTGAATCTGATGTTTATCTTTGATGTATGCGAGGAAGGTCTAGGCAATCTGAAAGGAATCAAAGAGATTTTTTGGGAAAATGCTGTATACGCAATTAAGCGTTTTTACGCAATCGATTTGGGTTATGACAGCATTTACAATAGAATTGTTGGCTCAAGAAGATATGAGGCTGTGGTTAGGGCAAAGGGAGGACATTCATACAAAGACTTTGGTAATGAAAGTGCAATTGCTAAAGCTGCTGACTGCATAAGGGATATATACAGCATCGCAACTGATGAATATGATGATGCTACAGTTACTTATAATGTTGGTACGATACAAGGTGGAACTTCTGTTAATGCGATTGCTGACAGATGCACATTCACAATTGATATGCGTTCGGACAATGCAAAGTGCCTGGAAGCCATTAATGAGAAGATTATTGGAATACTTGACGGATATGGTATTGGCTATTCGCTGATAGGAGACAGACCTGCCGGAGAGTATGATGATAGTCAGAGAACAAGACAGCTCTATAATGAGATAGACGAGATGACACGAGAAGTATCGAATATCATTGTGAAGAATACGGGGATTGAACCTGTTGTGAAATCGGGTTCGACGGATTGTAATATTCCAGTATCTATGGGAATTCCTGCAATTTGCTTTGGCGGCTATATAGGTGGTGGAACACATAGTGATTCAGAATGGATAGATAAAAAGTCGCTTGTTAGTGGTTATAATATAATTAAGGATGTTGTAATGCGCTATGTGACTGTGTAAATTATTAGGAACAAAATAGTAAAAATAGTGTTGAATATGCGCGAGATATTTGTATAATAGATAGAGTTAAAGCATTATTATGAAAATTAATAGAATAGGAATAGCAGATGGCAGAAGAAATTATATTAGAGAAGCTTAATAGAAAAGAAGCATTAAGATATCTGGGATATAAGAATTATGCACCAGATGAAAGAATAGAATCAATGATGGATGAATGTGAAGAAGAACTTCTATTAAGTGCAATTCCAAGATATGTATATAGATGTTTTGATTTGGTGGATGAGGAGAACGGAATCAGGCTTGATAATACGAATCTTGTACTTACAGGTAATTCAATAAGAGAACATCTTCTTGGATGTGAGAAGGCGGTAGTGATAGCGGCAACAATATCGGATAGAGTGGACAAGCTTATTAGAATATGCCAGATTAAAGATATGACTAAGGCTCTGATTATGGATAGTATGGCTAGTGTATGTGTTGAACAGTTGTGTGATAAGATTGATTTAATTATTAAGGATGAATTCTCACAGTACAATCAGACATTCAGATTCGGGATTGGTTATGGAGACCTTCCGTTAAGCTTGCAGCCTGAGATACTTAATGTCTTACAGGCATCAAAGATAATAGGACTGACGGTTAGTGATTCATACCTTATGAATCCAGTAAAATCAGTAACTTCAATAATAGGACTTACTAAGGGCACAGTTGCTAAAAAAAGCAGAGGATGTCAGACATGCAATATGAGAGATATATGTAGATTTAGAGCGGAAGGTGGTCATTGCAATGGATAAGAAGACAAGATTTGGAGAATTGTTTAATAAAGAATATGTAATATTTGATGGCGCTATGGGAACAATGCTGCAGGCTGCCGGAATGAAGATGGGTGAGATTCCAGAGGTTCTCAATATAAAAGAACCAAAGCTTCTATCGGATATTCATAGACAATATCTTGATGCGGGTGTTGAGGTTATATACGCGAATACATTCGGAGCTAATTCGTACAAGCTAGAGGGCAGTGGATATACAGTAGAACAGTTGGTTAAAGCAGGAATTAGTAATGCTAAAACAGCAGTTGATGAAAGTGGCAAAGACGCACTTGTTGCACTTGATGTAGGACCAATAGGACAGCTTTTGGCACCATCAGGAGTATTGTCATTCGATGAGGCGTACGAGATATATAAAGAGATAGTTATTGCCGGAAGTGATGCTGATTTGGTGGTGTTTGAGACAATGACAGATATATTAGAAGTTAAGGCAGCAGTGCTTGCAGCAAAAGAGAACAGCAATCTTCCTATTGTGTGTACAATGACATTCGAAGCTAATATGAGAACGTTCGTAGGTTGTGAAGTGCCTTCTATGGTATTGACACTTGAGGGCTTGGGAGTGGATGCACTCGGAGTGAATTGTTCATTAGGACCAAAGGAATTAGAACCTGTAATAAAAGAGATGTCACAGTGGATTAATGTTCCAATGGTTATTAAACCTAATGCGGGTCTTCCTGATCCTGTAACTAATACTTATGATGTTACACCATATGATTTTGCAGAATATATCAAAGACCTGAGACAATATAAAATCAAAGGTTTCGGAGGATGCTGTGGTACTAATCCGGATTATATCAGAGCATTAACAGAGATGCTTGCTAATAACGGCAATATGTTTGAAGTAGAGAAGAAGCACAGAGTTGCAGTATGCTCACAGACAAAGACGGTTGAGATATCTGAACCAAGAATAATAGGTGAGAGAATCAATCCTACTGGAAAGAAGCTTTTCAAAGAAGCATTATTAAAAGGGGATATGGATTACATTCTCAATCAGGCACTAGAACAGGTTAATGCCGGTGCAGATATTCTTGATGTTAATGTAGGGCTTCCGGGTATAGACGAGAAACAGATGATGGTTGATACAATTCAGGCGTTGCAGGCTGTAGTAGATGTTCCATTACAGATAGATTCTACTATTCCAGAAGTATTAGAGGCGGCACTACGAGTATATAATGGAAAACCAATAGTTAATTCAGTTAATGGTGAAGATGCATCACTTGATACTATACTCCCAATTGTCAGCAAATATGGTGCAGCAGTTGTAGGTCTTACATTGGACAAGGATGGAATTCCAAAGAAAGCAATTGATAGATATAGAATTGCTGAGAAGATTCTTAAGAAAGCACTTGAGTATAATATTCCAAAAGAAGATATATATATAGATTGTCTGACGCTTACTGCATCAGCTGAGCAGGAAGGCGTTATGGAGACATTGAAAGCTGTGAATATGGTGAAGAACAGCCTCGGATTAAAGACTGTTCTTGGAGTATCAAACATCTCGTTTGGATTGCCTAATAGAGAGCTTGTTAATCACATATTCCTGACAATGGCATTAACTAATGGTCTTGATCTACCAATTATTAATCCTAATATTGAAGCTATGACTGGAGCAGTTCGTGCATATAAGCTACTTGCCAATATTGATGAGAATTCAGTCTCATACATCAAAGCTTATGCTGATTTTAAGACACCTAAGATAATCCCAAGTGTTACAAAGAGTGCTGATACAGCCAATAAGCCAGAAACACCGGCAGAACAGCCAAAGGATACAGCATCTCTTTTGTATAGAGCAATAGTATCTGGACTGAAGAATGAAGGTGCTATCTATACAAAGCAGTTATTAGATGACAAGGTTGATTCATTAGAAATAGTTAATAATACACTGATTCCGGCATTGGATGAGATTGGAGCAGGCTTTGAGAAGGGAACGGTGTTCCTTCCACAGCTTATTATGTCAGCGTCAGTTGCACAGGCAGCATTCGAAGTAATTAAGAGAGTTATGACAGAGAGTAACCAGACACCTGAGAGTAAGGGAAGAATAGTTCTTGCTACAGTTAAGGGTGATGTTCATGATATAGGAAAGAATATTGTTAAGGTTCTTCTTGAGAATTATGGATATGAAGTTATAGATTTGGGCAAGGATGTGGATTATCAGGCAGTTGTAGATGCAATCAAAAAATATGACGTGAAACTTGTTGGACTTTCAGCTCTTATGACAACAACACTAGTTTCAATGAAGAAAACAATAGAATTGATTCATGAGAATGGGCTTGATTGTAAAATCATGGTAGGTGGTGCAGTGCTTACACCCGAATATGCGCAGGAAATTAAGGCTGATTTTTACTCGAAGGATGCGAAAGAATCAGTTGATATTGCGAAGCGTGTTTTAGGATGATTTTGACATTTTTTTATCAATAATATATAATATTATGATAAGTTGCATTTTTTGAACGCAATGTGCGTAGAAACGAGGTTGGTTATGGAAGAACAGAAGAAGATATCTTCAGCTGTTATTAGACGTCTCCCAAGATATTACAGATATCTGGGTGAATTAATAGAGTCAGATACAATGCGTATATCATCAAAAGAGTTAAGTGAGAAGATGAAAGTTACAGCATCACAAATCAGACAGGATCTTAATAATTTTGGTGGCTTTGGACAGCAGGGATATGGATATAATGTCCAATCTCTATATGAAGAGATAGGTAAGATACTTGGAATTGACAGATCTCATAATATGATTATTATAGGTGCAGGTAATCTTGGACAGGCAATAGTTAATTATAGAGATTTTGAAAAAAGAGGATTTATAATCAAAGGTATATTTGATTCTAATCCTGAACTTAAGGGAAAGAATGTAAGAGGAATTAAAATTATGCTTGATACTGAGATGAAGCAGTTTATCAAAGATAATAATATTGAGATTGCAGCTCTTACACTTCCCAAATCTGCAGCAAGAGAAGTCTCTCTTATGGCGGTTGAAGCTGGTATAAAGGGAATCTGGAATTTTGCACATACGGATCTTAATTTACCAGAGAATATAATTGTTGAGAATGTTCACCTATCAGAAAGTCTTATGAGATTATCATATAATCTGGCTACCAAGGATAAGTAGTAATATAGAAAGGATTATCTGTTATGGCTAAAATCACTTATGAATTATTAAAAGAGAAGCTTGCTGGAACTCAGGTGCCGGTATTGACGCTTGATGAACGCTGGTACAAGCTGATTCCTGAGAAGGAAAAAACAGAGGAGATTAGCAATCTCGAAACAACGGTTAATGATTATTTGAAGAAGCAGGGACAGGTAAATACTGACTTAAAAGAAGTTAAGAAGATTAAGGCAAAGCTTATCCAGGATGTTGTTGATAATATGGAAGAGGACGGAGCTCAGGATGCAAAACATAAGAAGCTAATGAGCCAGAATCAACGCTTGATTCAGGAAGCAAAAGAAAAAATCACAGCACTTGAAGACGAATCAATGGAGGTGCCCAAATTACTTAACGAAGCAAATCTTCGCCTTTTGGCAGCGACTCTGCAGTATTCATTTGAAAGGCTTAATACCAACAAAGAAGATATAGAGCTTCTTGACAAATGGATTAATGATACTAGAATTAAGTTAAAGAAAAAGATTCTAATTAAGCAGGATAAAGAAACGAAGAATAATAAGATGTATGGCTATATGCATGATATACTAGGCCCAGATCTAATGGGAGATATAGATAAGCTTAATGAACTAGATTAATTAAGCGTGGGAGGATTCCATGATTTTAGGAATAGGCAATGATATAATTGAGATAGAGCGAGTGAAGAAAGCCTGTTTAAAGCAGACTTTCTTTACTCGCTGTTTTACTGAGAAAGAGCAGCAGCTTATTAAGGACAATTATACAAGGGCGGCTGGTAATTTTTGCGTTAAGGAATCGGTAGCTAAGGCTTTTGGAACAGGGTTCACAACATTTGCATTAAAAGATATTGAAGTTCTAAGAGATGAAAAAGGTAAGCCATATGTGAACCTATATGGTGAAGCAAAGAAAATATATGATAATATGGGTGGACGTAATATATACGTTAGTATATCTAATATCAAGGAACTTGCTAGTGCAGTTGCGGTAATAGAAAACTAAACGTGATAATCACACAACCGGGAGGCAGTATGAAGTATATTCTTGATAAAGACAATATGAAGGAAATTGATAGGATATCAATTGAAGAATATGGTATACCATCGCTTGTACTTATGGAAAGAGCAGCTCTTTCAGTGGCGGAATATATAGAGAAAAAATTAATTAAAACGGGAAAAGAGAGAATTATATGTGTCTGTTCATGTGGTAATAATGGCGCGGATGGTCTTGCTGCGGCGAGAATTCTCAGCGATAAAGGATATAATTGTGACGTTCGGATTGTATCAGCTAATGCTAAGAAAACCAGTGAATTTGAACATCAGCTTAATATAATTGCAAGATATCCTGATATCAACAAGATAAGCAAAGTTGATTATTCTGCATATAATATAATTGTGGATGCGATGTTTGGAATAGGGCTTTCAAGGGATATGTCGGGAGTATATGCTAATGAGGCTGAATTAATTAATGCAGCAGACGCTAAAGTAGTGGCGGTTGACATTCCTTCAGGTATTAATTCCTCTACTGGAATGGTAATGGGAAAGTGTGTCAAAGCAGATTACACGATAACATTCGGATATAAGAAGCTGGGATTGGTAATGTATCCAGGAGCATTATATTGTGGGAAAAATGTTGTGGCAGATGCAGGCTTTACAAGAAAAGCAATTGATAAAGTCAAAAAATACACCTATTATACCAAGTCAGACCTGTCATTACTGCCAAAAAGACGCAAGGATTCTAATAAGGGAACTTATGGGAAGGTACTTGTAATTGCAGGCTCGAAGATAATGGGTGGTGCAGCCTACCTTTCGGCTGCAGCAGCGATGAGAAGTGGCGCTGGTATGGTTAAAATCATAACGCATATTGATAACAAAGCATTTATCCTAAAGCTCTTGCCAGAAGCAATGATTAGCACATATGATGATTCAACATCAGAAGAAGAGTATATGAGTATTATTGAAGATGGCGTGAACTGGGCATCAGTGGTAGTGGCAGGCCCGGGAATGGGAACATCTGAACAGGCTAACACTATTGTTAAGCTTCTTTTGGAATCAAAAGCGTTGGATAATAAACCATTAATTGCGGATGCAGACATACTTAATATTCTGAGCGGACAAAAGAGACTGAATCAGAAGTTTAAGACTTTCTGCAAGTCTCACAAAGTTATAATTACTCCACATGTGGGTGAGATGTCGCGATTAACGGATAAGAGGATTGATGAGGTGAAAACCTCACTTATTGATACAGCTAGAGAATATGCAGAAGAATATAATCTTATCTGTGTATTAAAAGATGCAAGGACAATAGTTGCAGATAATAACGGAATGGTGTATATTAATGTTTCAGGTAATGATGGAATGTCAACCGCAGGTTCAGGTGATGTATTAACTGGAATAATAGCAGGTATAATTGCAGGTATTAATATCGATTCAGCAGATGATGATATATGTTATAAATTAGTGTCATTAGCCGTATATATTCACGGATTAAGTGGCGATAAAGCAGCATCATTACTGGGAAAACGTTCAATGAAGGCCGGCGATATAGTTGATAATATAAGCCGAGTTTTAAAATTATAAAAAGGAGATATGCACTGTTTTGTGCATTATACAGATTATGAACAGGTATTACAGAGTTTATGCAGATATAGACCTGTCTGCCATTGAGAAGAATGTTGATTCATTAATGAGCATAACAAAAGAAGGAACTAAGGCAATAGCTGTAGTTAAAGCAGATGGTTATGGACATGGTGATGTTGCTGTATCTAAAGCAGTTCAAAAAAAAGTAAGTGCTTTTGCAGTCGCAACACTTGATGAAGCAATTAATCTTCGAGAAAACGGAATTGATAAACCAATTATAATATTAGGATATACGACACCAGACGATTTTGACAGGTTGGTACAGTATGATATTGCTGCAACAGTATTCGATGTAGAGACAGCAAAACAGCTGTCTAAAGCAGGCAAAAGAGTTGGTAAAAAGGCGCTTTGCCATATAAAGGTTGATACTGGTATGAGAAGGATAGGACTTGAACCTGATGAAACCGGTATAGAAGTAGCAAAGCAAATCAAAGCTATGGACTGGGTCGATGCAAGAGGAATATTTACTCATTTTGCAACAGCTGATGAGACAGATAAGTCAGGTGCTTACGAGCAGTTTAGAAAATTCACAGCATTTATCCAAAGACTTTCTGAATATGGAATTACATTCGAATATAAGCACTGCTCAAACAGTGCTGCAATCATTGATATGCCGGATGCCAATCTTGATATGGTAAGGCTTGGAATATCTTTATATGGTATGTATCCATCAGAGGAAGTTAATAAGAAAAAACTGATGCTATTCCCAGCACTTGAGTTAAAAAGCCATATTACAATGGTGAAACATATCGGAGTTGGTGAGAAGGTAAGCTATGGTGGAACTTTTGTGACACAAAGGCCAACTATTCTTGCAACTGTATCTGTCGGCTACGGAGATGGCTATCCAAGGGCACTTTCATCCAAGGGATATGTGCTTGTTAATGGTCATAGAGCTCCTATTGTTGGTCGTGTATGCATGGACCAGATGATGATAGATGTTACAGATGCTGGAGAGATTAATCGTAATGATATTGTCACCCTTGTTGGAAAAGATGGTGATAATTACATATCTGTAGAAGAGATAGCAGAGCTTGCGGGAACATTCAATTATGAATTTGTATGTGACCTCGGTAAGCGAATTCCAAGAAATTATTATTATGAAGGCAGATATATAGGTAGCAGGGATTATTTCCATGACAAATGGAACATTGATGAACTGGATAGATTATAAATATTAATTTAACTGAATACACACCCGCAGGATGGTAATAATAGCAATAAAGTTATCGATGGAGTGTGAGTAAAGTGGTTATAAAACGTGGTGATATATTCTACGCAGATTTAAGACCGGTTATTGGCTCAGAACAGGGTGGTATCAGACCGGTGCTGATTATACAGAATGATACAGGGAATAAACACAGTCCAACAGTCATCTGTGCAGCAATTACATCGAAGATGAATAAGGCAAAGCTGCCTACACACGTTGAGATTAATGCATGTCGTTATGACATTGTGAAGGATTCAGTTATTTTATTAGAGCAGTTAAGAACAATAGACAAAAAGCGTCTTAAGGATAAAGTATGCCATCTTGATAATCAGATTATTGAGAAGGTCGATAAAGCATTACAGGTAAGCCTTGAGATATCAAAGCAATGAAGAAAGGTAAGTGAAGATATGAGTGAGAGTCACCCCGTTATCGGAGTGTTAATCTTTATACTATTTATCATAATAAGTGGTATATTGTATGGGTATGTTGCTGCACTTCAGGCAGTTAATGAGAATGACATCAGTGAGAAGATGGAGAATGGGGATGCATTGGCTGCAAAGCTGATGAAACTATTAGATAATCCCAATAAGCTGACAGATGTTACGCTGATTACAGCAATAATAATTAATATGATTCAGGGTGCCTTTGTAATCGGAATGATTACTAATGGCATAAACAGCATGTGTGAATTGTCAGGAACAGATATACATATATTAATTGCAGTTCTGGTATCAATATTAGTATTTATATTCTTTTCTGTGTTTGGAATCATGGTTCCAAGAAAGCTTGCTGAGCAGAATCCGCACAGATGGCTGTTTGGCTTATATAAGTTTGTAACATTTATTATTATATTGTTTACACCTGTTTCTTTCATAATTACAAAGCTTTGTAATGTTGTATTAAGAATCGTAGGAATTGACCCATCGTCAATCAATGATAATGTTACTGAAGAAGAAATCATCACAATGGTCAATGAAGGTCATGAGCAGGGAGTGCTCCTTGCAAGTGAGGCTGAGATGATAACGAATATTGTTGAGTTTGGAGAAAAAGAAGCTAAGGACATTATGACACACAGGGTAAATGTTGTAGCTTTCGATGTAAACCTGACAATTAACGAAGTGTTTGATATGATTACAGAAGAAAGCTTTTCAAGGTATCCTATATATGATGGCAATATTAATGATATTGTAGGTGTACTGCATTTTCGTGATTTGGTAAAGGCATATTCTGATGGACATAATAGAAGGTTCGCGTTAAAGGATATGAAGGATGAGATACTTTTTGAAGCTCATATTATTCCAGAAACGAGAAACATTGATGATTTATTCAAATCAATGCAGGCTGAAAAAGTACATATGGCAGTTGTTATTGATGAATATGGACAGATGTCTGGTGTTGTTACAATGGAAGATATATTAGAGGAAATAGTTGGTAACATCATGGATGAATATGATGAAGAAGAGACATCCATATACAGACATGACAATGATACATATGAGATGGATGGTTCAACTCAGCTTGAAGATATACAGGAATTATTTGATATAGATTTTGACGTTGATGATATAGATACACTTAGTGGTTTCCTTACATATAAGCATGGAAGTATACCAGAAGAAGGTAATAACTTTACAATTGAATATGGAGGATATATATTTAAGGTAAAAGAAATTGAGAATAAAATAATCAAAAAAGTATTGGTTTCTAGATGCAAATAATAATGAATTAATTGATAAATTACATTGAAATAATAGCCTTGATGATGTATAATTAGTGATATAGTACCAAAGTACCATATCACTAATTCCTTTTGAAGAAAAAATCGGGGAAACAAAAGAGAAAATAGTGACTATAATATTAGTTCAGATAGGAGAGAGCCTATGGTCAATATTGATTATAACGCAGGAGATAAGAACTATGTATGTGCGAGGATTACGTTAGACAACAAATACGAAGTCGTATTAGCAGATGATAAATTCGTATCCACAGTTAATAATAGAATTAGTGGTAAATTTATCGATGTTGTGTATGAAGATGACAAACATCTTTTTAGGAATCTTTTTGATGATGAATGTGATGTAGCATTTCCAATAAGGATATATAGAGATAATGGGGAATTGAGATGGTATGTTATATTCGTAGTTGAGAGGAACAAAATAGGGACTGAGACAGTATATGTTGACTTGGAATTTCGTGATCTTGCAACAATGAATGAAAGATTCTCATACATGGATGATAATATGAATAAATACAGAAACTTTCTGTCACTGTATCAGGGAAGATTTTTTGAATATGATGTTACAACGAACATATTCAAGATATATTCATATGTTAACAACAGAGTTGATATGTATGAGCTTGATACATTGGATGAATGGAAGAGAAGACTTATAAGGCTGGGACAGGTAGATGGAGAGAATCTGGACGCATTAGAGAAGTTATGTAATTCTATCAAAGATGGAGTGGATGTATTCGAACTTCAGATAAAAACAAGTGTATTCCATAGAGGCGAGAGAAGCGAACAGGCAGTTTTTAGGGGGCATACAATTGTCAGAGGTAATAAAAGATCACTAGTGGTTGGTGTGATCAATACTTATGATGATAAAACTATGAAAAAGAGAGATTATTATTATTCTGCAGTTGATAGTACCAAGGATTCGGCAACGGGTGTGTTCAATAAAAAGGCCATAACAGAGTTTACCATGAACCGTGTGAAAACTTTCAATATGGAAAGACCAGATGCAGTTGCATACTTTATTATATGCGATATTGATAATTTTAAAGCAGTTAATGATACTTATGGACATATGTTTGGTGATGAGGTAATTCTTACATTCACTAAGAATCTAAAGAAGCTTGTTGATCATTGGGGCACTGTTGGAAGAATCGGTGGAGATGAATTCTTTGTTTTACTTGAGAATGTTACTGAACTTCAGACTCTTAGACGAATTCTTCATGATGTCAGAGAACTAACACAGGAAGAGCTTAAGAGAATCAAACCGACATATAAGTTCACATGTTCCATAGGTGTATCCCAGTATGGAAAAGATGGAACAGAATATGAGAGATTATTCAAAATTGCAGATAAAGCACTATATATTGCAAAAGAAAAAGGAAAAGACAGATTCATTATATATGTGAAAGAGATGCATGGGGAATTTGTTGATGATGAAAAGAGTACTATTTCCGATGAATTCAATGTAATCGGTAGTTTTGAACGTATGCAGATTGTTAATGATACATATAATATGCTTCGTAAGGGTGGTAAGGAAGTTATATCCGATATACTTGATAAATTGATAAAGGAACTTTCGATTGATGGTATCAACGTATATTATGGTAATGATAAAAGAAGAATATATTCTGAAGGCGTTAACAAGTTCATATATAATGATGCATCTTATGTTGATGAGAATGATTATATGAATTTATTTGATGAGCATGGTATTAATTATGTAAGTGATATTACAAAGTGTCAGGATGATTATGTTGAAGTATATGACATATACCTCAAATCACAGATAAGTGCAATTCTTCAGATAATGATTAAGGATAAGGATGGTAATTTTCAGTGCATGTTTTCTTTTAATGTATATGGACATAGGAGACGTAAGTGGAGCGATGAAGATATGAATATGCTCTGGCTTATATGTAATGCAGTGGTAAGCTACCTCTAAATGGGAGTTAAATTGAAGACAGTAGTTAATAAAGGATATATAAGAAAAACATTATTTGTAATATTATGGATAATTATATGGCAGTTGTGCTCGCAGTGGCTGAATATGACGCTTGTACTTCCGGGACCAGTAGATGTCTGGAAAGCATTAAAAGACTTACTTACTGATAAAACCACGTTAGGAGTCGTTTTACTTAGTACAGTTAATATAATGACAGGTTTTATTCTTGCCATGCTTGTCGGCTGCATAGCTGGAATTGCTGGTGGTAAATTCGTAGTCATCGACGAACTTTTATCACCAGTTATTTTCTTGTGCAAAACTTTGCCGATGGCCTCATTTATTATATTGATACTTATCATCGCGGGTTCCAAAAAGGTATCGGCTGTAACAGCATTTATCGTTACCATCCCGATAATATACAACAGCGCTAAAACTGGTGTGTTAAGGACTGACCAAAAGCTGCTTTCCATGGCTAGAGTATTCCATATCAGATGGTATAATACATGGCATTACATCTATGGCAAATCAATTCTTAAGGAGCAAAAAAGCGGATGCAAAATAGCTGTTGGAATGGCTTTTAAGGCAGGAATTTCGGCAGAAGTAATTGGAATCGCCAAAAAGTCCATAGGTGAAGCAATGTACCTGTCGAAGCTCTACATTGCTACTGATGAACTTATTGCGTGGAGTCTGCTGGTGGTGCTGACTGGATTGATTATGGAATTTGCTGTGCTGCAATTGCTGAGACTGCTGGAGAAAATCTAGCTTGTTATCTGATAGGAGGGTATGCTGATGGACAGGATAGATGCTATTGAATTCAGAGACGTGGATGTAGAGTATGATTCAATTAAAATTATAGATGATTTTACCTATGCGTTTGAAAAAGGTAAAAGATATTGTATTATGGGAGAATCAGGAATTGGCAAAACAACTCTGTTCAACGTCATTATGGGAATAAAAAAGGTTGATGCAGGAAGTGTAATATATTCTGATGAAGCAAAGGAGAATATATCCGCAGTGTTTCAGGAAGACTGTCTTATAGAGGAGCTTTCAGGAATCAAGAATGTTGCTATAGCTGCGGGAATACCGGCAGGAGAGGCACGTCTGGCGTTAGAAAGAGTGATGTCTGCGGAAGAAGCAAAAAAGAAAGTAAGTGATATGAGCGGCGGTATGAAGAGGCGTGTTGCAATAGTGCGTGCAATGGAAAAAAAATCAGCAGTTCTGGTTATGGATGAACCATTGACAGGACTTGATACAGATACAAAAGAAAAGGTAATTAAATATATAAAAGAACATATGAACAATAGGACGTTTATACTTATATCACATTCCAAAGAAGAAGCAAAACTTTTTGATACTCAAATTTGTCTATTGACAAAGGGAATACAAGTTGCTACAATTGAGAAAGTGACGAATTTTAGTATATAAGAAAAGAGTAGATGTTATATGAGACAAGCAGGATTTTCTATTCTTGTAGATAATTCAGCCGGTGTACTTAGCCGTGTGGCAGGATTATTTAGCAGGAGAGGTTACAACATAGACAGTCTTACTGTTGGTGTTACACAGAATCCATTATATTCAAGGATGACAGTAGCGGTTACAGGTGAAGACGATGTGCTAGAACAGATCCAGAAACAGCTTAATAAACTTGTAGATGTAAGAGAAATTGTGGAATTGCCAAATGATGCATCAGTTTGCCGTGAACTTATACTTGTTCAGGTAGAAGCCGGAGTATCTGACAGACAATCAATAATTGCTGTTGCAGATATCTTTAGAGCAAAGATAGTTGATGTATCTGAGAAGTCAATAATGGTTGAGCTTACTGGTAATCAGACAAAGCTTAATGCATTCACACACTTACTTGGCGATTTTAAAATTACAGAGCTCGCTAGAACTGGATTAACAGGACTTGCAAGGGGCGCTGCAAACTTAAAATAATTTATACAATTTTATTTAATTATGGAGGTCATTGATATGGCAGAAGCAAAGATTTTTTATCAGCAGGATTGTAACTTATCATTATTGGATGGAAAGACTATCGCTGTAATTGGTTATGGTAGCCAGGGACATGCACATGCATTGAATGCAAAAGAGTCAGGATGCAACGTAATCATCGGATTATATGAAGGCAGTAAGTCATGGGCAAAAGCAGAAGCACAGGGCTTTGAAGTATATACAGCAGCAGAAGCTGCAAAAAGAGCAGACATCATTATGATTCTTATTAATGATGAATTACAGGCTGAT
>CAZPHI010000014.1:0-2485 GCA_964586425.1 uncultured Lachnospiraceae bacterium
GTTTAACCTCGCAGGATTTTAAGTCCTGTGCGTCTGCCAATTCCGCCACGCCGGCTAAACTGGACTTATGTAATCCATAATGGATGGAGAAGGATTCGAACCTTCGAAGACGTCGTCAACAGATTTACAGTCTGCCCCCTTTGGCCGCTCGGGAATCCATCCGTATGTGATGTATAGCTGTCAGAAAAGCGCTCTGACAGTTACAAATTATATCATATGAACGTGTACATGGCAAGGCTTTTTTTAATATATTTTGAGTGCTTTTAGCAAGAGGCTAAGGTATATATTCCTTCATTTCAAATCGTTCAATATATTCTTGCTCATTAAAATACTTTAGAATTTCCTTCAAACGAAGTACTTTTTCAAATGTATCTCTTACAAATCCATTATCACTTGCGATTCGTCCAATTTCGGTTTTATTATATTGCGGCGTCCTCCATCACTCCATTCTTCAACTTACTTAAGTTCTCCGGAACAATTAGTTTCCATTCCTTATTGTATCGACCAACTAACATATCTTTTGTCAAATATCGTTTGCTCTTTCCGATTTGACTCTTACATTTATCAAAGAAAGTATCCGTTAATCCTATTTGATCTTTTTGATTTTCTAATAAAAAACCCATCTTCTGATATAAAAAATGGTTTGACATCAATTCAAGATACTTAAGTATTCTCTTTTCCTGCATATGATTCAAAGAATTAATATCTTGTACCACCTCTTCTAATCCAGATATCTTATCCATATCTTTTACACTGTCTACAAGAGTTCGTTCTAAATTTGTAATCCTTACTCCTCCACTATACGAAGGTGACTCTACACCTTCTCTATTCTTAGTTGGTACATACCGATAAGTATACCCATTAAATTCAAATTCTCGAAAACTTGTCTCTGAAGATACATATACATCATAATATACCTGATCGGCTATCCCATAATACTCCATTGCAGTATGATGAGATACGTAAGATGTTGGCGTAATATTACTAGCAATTTGAAACCGATTTGCAACTGGCGCACCGGTTTCACCACTGATGCAGGTGTACATATTATTACGAATCTTAACTACTATTTTTTCTTTCATCAATCGCTTAACTGCTGAGCGTGCACTATCTAAATTATTATAATATTGATTTACATCATCTATGGTAAATACTGGGTTCTTTAATAGTTCGAAATACAAATTCATATATGCCTCCCTGTTTATTATAAAGTCATTTATATTTACTAATAAACCATATTGTCCTTTTTATAAACCATAATATACTCTGAATTTTTGTCAATGTCAAGTTTATTTTTTTATCATTATAGCTTGTATGATTGATAGATAAGATAGAATTAGTTTTATTAATATTATTGCCAAATTGTTTTATGTAAAATATCTATCAATTATATCTTGTATTTGTTCAGAATCTATAGGATGTTGTTTTGTTTCATATGTTGTAATTAGATCTATAGTTGGAATTATCCCATTGTTTCCATACGTACGAAGTTTTTTAAATGTACGATTGCGATAATTAATATCATCCATCATTCCAAAATGTTCCCAATAGATTATTTTCCTAGATTTAGGATTAAGAATTGTAAAGTCCGGATATACAACCGAATCTTTAAGAGTCAATTTGTACTCGTATCTAAATGGAATATGATTCATAAAAAGATTATTGGCTATAATTTCTTCTGATTTTGATCTAACAACATGTCCTGATACGCATCTATGGATAAGATTCTCAGGGTTCTTATCATTTGTGTCGTATTTCTCATGTTCCCACTCGTGAATATCAAATATGTTTTTTAAACCTTCAATTAATATATCATGATAAATTGAGTTTTCAGAAATAAGTAATTGCGCTTTTGATGGTGATTTTTGCATAGAAGTGATTATTCTATCTAACATCTTGATTTGTTGAGATATTTCATCACATTGTAACTGATAGTATTTTTTAACTGCCAGTTTTTCTGCCTTTGAGAATTCCTTTTTAGGAATATAAATTGGATTAGAACCGTTACTCACGTAACATTTTAGTTGTTTTCCACTTTTAGAAAGAATAAGTTGCCCTTTGGGTGCCTTATTAATATAAGACTTCAATTCTACTAACCTAGAATTAAGTTGCCGCCTGATTTTAATTATTTTATCTAATATATAGTGCACGCTCCTTTTATATGATATATTCTTATTATAATTGTAAGTATTGCAATTGTCAATATAAAGTATATATTATTTTCATTTAATTGTTAATATATTGTATTAAACATTAGCTTCTTGGCGCTTTCGGCTTCTTGGCACTTTCGGTTTCTCACCAACAATTCTATTCCAGCCTCAAGTCATAAATTAAGGTAAGGGAGCTACTTTTTCTTCTCCCTTGCCTTCACAATCCATTCTTCGCCAGACCAAAAGCCTTATTTAAGGCAAGGGGCTTGCTTTTTCTTCTCCCTTACCTTTTCTAGACCTTCTTCGTCAGCCTCAAGTCTTAATTTAAGGCAAGG
>CAZPHI010000014.1:2585-44167 GCA_964586425.1 uncultured Lachnospiraceae bacterium
ATGAATTCTGGACTTCATAGATTCCATTACGGCAACTGTAAGGCAAAAAACAATACCCATGCAAATCAGGAATATATAATCATTATTATGATAGATAAGTCTGTCGTCAACCGGTGCATCATATATGTCGAGCTCCGTTGTGTAGAGACGCACGATTGCCAGAATATTAAGTATCATTGCTCCGATTGAAAGAACACATGCTAGTATCTTATTACGTTTATTTTCAATGAGAAATGCTGTTAACTTTATCTTCGCTGCAACAAGATTAAGTACGAGTACCAGTAAAGTGTACAGAATAATCATCAGTGCATACGGTGTAATGTTGCTGATGTATTTGCCCTCAGGTGTAACCTTGTTGATTTTTAACATAAACAGTGCAAGGCTAATACTAAAACTAACTGCAAAAATCACAAGATTCTTGATAATCACCTCATCATACAAACGGTGATGTCCAATCGTTTTTTCGTTGTCATTATCCTTTTGACTATCCAGGCTCTCGCTGACAGCTTGATGCATCTTTGAATTTATCTCTTCTTGATGCGTCTCTGCATGCATCTCTGCATTTATCTCTGGATTTGTCCCTGCATTTATATGTGAATTTGTCTCTGCATTCATCTGCTCATTCATCTGCTTTTCCATCTTGCTCTCCATTGTTTGAAATATACTGATGTTCCATAAAATAATGATGATATTACAATGTCCACTATTAATACTGCTACAGCATATAGCACTCCAATAGTTAGGCTGTTCTTTTCAAATATATAATCTATGGCATCAAGAATTGGAAACTGTAATACATACATCCATCCTGATATACCTGTAAGATACTTTATTATTCTACCCCTGAGATATATATGTCCGGCAGCAACTGCAATCAATGTAACCGATGCTATACCACATAGATTCTTAAGGACAATACCTATGTAAGAGCTGTCAGGAAGCTTGATTCCATATGCTCCTATTGCCGCACATATTAGTGCTGCAATGATAACAAGTATCTTCCTTTTGCTCATCCACTCCGATACACAATCCCAGTATTCACTAATTATAATACCCCATGGGAAAGCAAGTATACTTATGTAATATGGCTTTTCCATTCCTGTTGCAATTAATATAACCATTGCAACTATTGTAATGACTGTCACGAGCAACACACGCATTCTTCTAAGCTTTATAATTCCGTCAGTCACGTTGGTGCCTTTGCCGTTACTCATCCGATATGCAATACAGAATACTGCATAGAATACTGCGTAGAATACAAGATAGAAGAAAAGCATCTCGAATATGTACCAGTTAGTTCGTGTATACAGCGATTCCACCCACGCAGTAACTGATGAAAAATCCTCATAACGTCCCATAATAAGCGTGTATACAAGCTCGGTTATAATAAGAGCTGCTATAGCTAGTTTGAGGATGCCAAAGCATTTTCGAGGAAGAAATCCTTTCAAATAGTTGGCATTATGGTGGTAGGACTGAACCATTCCCCATGCTGAGACAAAGAAAAAGTAGCATACAATAAGCATACTCAGCTTATGCATCATCATAAACAGCACAGGGGCTTTGTCCATATGCAGCGCCGTATGTCCCATAACAATCATTATTGCCATGAGTCCACGGATGCTATTAATATTGGCTGTATATTCTTTTGAAGTGTAACAGGATTTGGCGCTTATATGCGTATTCATTAGTTGTTATTTCTCCAGTAGTTAAGGGTCTCTATAAGGGTCTGTTCCAAAGTAATAGTTGGTACCCAGCCGGTACATTCTCTTAATTTAGTTGTATCAGCCTCGATAATTGGCACATCAACTGGACGTAGTCTATCTGGGTCTACCTCTGACTTGATATCGCAGTCAGATAATGCAATTATGCTGTCTAAGATAGACTGGATTGTAACTGCATGTCCGCTTCCTACATTGTATGTCTCACCGGCAATACCTTTGTCCATAAGAAGGCTATATGATCTAACAACATCTCTAACATCTGTAAAATCACGTTTTGCACTAAGGTTACCTGTGTGAATAACTGGCTCTTTAAGGCCTTTTTCAATATCTGCTACCTGCTTGCAGAAATCAGCAACAACGAACATTGGTGCCTGGTTAGGACCGATGTGGTTGAAAGCTCTCACGCTCATGATGTCCATCTTGTATCCTGTTGCATAGATTTTACCAATCATATTCTGGCATGATTTTGTTGCAGCATAGATATTACCTGGTCTTAATACATTATCTTCAACAATTGGTGATTCATTAGGAAGTATATGTCCATATTCCTCACCTGAACCGATAAGAAGAATTCTTGGTTTGTAATCAAGCTCGCGTACCTCGTCAAGAACGTTAACGCTGCCCTTTATATTAACATCAATAGTAAGTGCTGGATTCTTCCATGATAAGGCAACTGAACTCTGTGCTGCCAGATGGAATATATAATCCGGTCTTACCTTCTCTAATACGTCTTTAATCTGTTCTCTCTCTAAGATGTTCATGTCATATACATCGACATTGGAAGCTTCAATCTTCTCGTTTGCCATCTTAGTTACACTTACCTGCCACTGTCTGTCATCTCTAAGATGCTTAATAAGATAATTTCCAACAAACCCCGCAGCTCCAATAATTAATGCTTTCATAGGCATCCTCCATAATTCTTATAATCACAATTTCTGGTAAAGTAAAAAAGCTGCCGTACAAGTCTTCTCACTTAATACGACAGCTGTACTCACAATTCTAATTAAAGGTTAGCTGCTTTAATCTCTTTGGCAACTAATTCCATATCGTTCTTAACCATTCTCTCTACTAACTCTGAGAATGAGATCTCTCTAACCCAACCAAGTGTGTTATCAGCTTTTGCTGGATTACCAATAAGAAGTTCAACCTCTGCTGGTCTGAAGAACTGTGGATTAACTTTAACTAAAGTCTTTCCTGTTGCTTTATCTTTACCGATTTCGTCAACGCCAACACCTGACCATTCGATTTCAATGTCAACATGTTTGAATGCTGTTTCAACGAATTCTCTTACTGTTCTTGTCTCGTTAGTTGCGATTACGTAATCATCTGGTGTATCCTGCTGAAGCATTAACCACATAGCTTTAACGTAATCCTTTGAATGACCCCAATCACGCTTTGCATCCATATTACCTAATTCAACATGATCCTGAACGCCCTGTTTGATTCTTGCAACTGCATCTGTAATCTTTCTAGTAACGAACTCCTTACCACGTCTTTCACTTTCATGATTGAAGAGGATACCACTACAAGCATAGAGATTATAGCTCTCTCTGTAGTTCTTTGTAATCCAGTGTCCGTATAATTTGGCAACTCCGTATGGGCTTCTTGGGTAGAAAGGTGTTGTCTCATCCTGTGGAATAGCCTGTACTTTACCGAACATCTCTGATGTAGAAGCCTGATAGAATCTAGCTTCTGGCTTAACTGTTCTGATTGCTTCAAGCATGTTAGTAACACCAAGTGCATCTATCTCAGCTGTTCCAATTGGTGTATCCCATGATGTTGCAACGAATGACTGTGCAGCAAGGTTGTATACTTCATCAGCCTGTGATATCTTCATAGCCTGAATTAATGATATAACATCTGTCATATCAGCATAGATGAAGTGAATCTTGTCTTTAATATGTTCAACGTTACCATAAGTAATTTCACATTTTCTTCTCATAAGACCATATACATTATAGCCTTTTTCTAATAATAATTCTGCAAGGTATGAACCATCCTGTCCTGTAATACCTGTGATTAATGCATTCTTCATAAATTTACCTCTTCCCTGCGTCAATTGCGCTTATTCTATAGATACTCGTTCTTGCCTGCTTCTCTTAACTTGGCAAGTACCTGTTTGATTTCTCCTGCGTTCTCCTTGTTGCATACAAGTGTCGCATCATCTGTATCGACGATTACAATATCTCTAAGTCCAACAGTTGCGATAAGCTTGTCGTGACCTTCAATTGTACAATTCTTAGTGTTAACTGTGACAACATTACCGTTGATAACATTATTCTCTTCGTCAACCTTCTTAACTCGCTCAACTGCAAGCCATGAGCCTACATCATCCCAACCGAAGTTACCAGGAAGAATGAAGATATTATCAGCCTTCTCCATGATACCATAATCAACTGATTCTGATGCAAATGCTGTGAATTCTGTGTTAAGGACTTCGTCCTCTACAGGTGTTCCGATTGAATCCTTGATTCTAAGTAAACCTTCATATATGTCAGGCATGTATGTCTTGAAGTTATCAAGAATTGTTGATACCTTCCAAGCAAACATTCCACTATTCCAGAGGTAATCTCCAGATGCAAGATATTCTTTAGCTACATTAAGACTTGGTTTTTCAACAAACTTATCAACTACAAAAGCTGCACCATTCTTATTAGCTGCATCATACTTGATATATCCATATCCAGTCTCTGGATAGTTAGGTGTAATACCAATAGTAACAAGATTGTTGGCTTCTTCTGCTACTTTGCAGGCATTCTCGAATGTCTCTGCGAATATATCATTGAACTTAATTAGATGGTCTGATGGAAGTACTATCATTGTTGCATCATCATACTTCTTTGCAACATGTACTGCTCCAAGTCCGATACATGGTGCTGTATTTCTTCCAACTGGTTCACAGAGAATATTCTCTTCTGGAAGTCCTGGAAGCTGCTCCATAACCAGACTCTTGTAGGCTTTGTTAGTTGCAATATATACATCTTCTAATGCAACTATTGGGCTGATACGCTCAACTGTAAGCTGAATCATTGTTTTGCCATCATCAGTCAGCGATAAAAACTGTTTTGGAAGTGTCACACGACTCTTTGGCCAAAAACGTTCGCCCTTTCCACCTGCCATAATTAAAGCTGTTCTTTTCATAACGTTCTCCATTCTATAATTTATTCAAGAACGCCTTGGCGTTCCATCCGATAGATACTTCCGACATTATATACCAGATTGGCACTATTTTTCAAGCACTACAATGCATAATATCGAAAAAATCATAAAATCACTTCTAAGCATTACCCTCTGCTGCATCTTCTTCTAAGAGTTTCAAAAACTTCTTAGCCGATTTTTCCCAGCTGAATCTGTCTAATACTTCCTTAGCTGGTTCTACAGGTTCTTTAATCAATTCGTCAAGATTGACATTGGCATCATGTGGATTAATATAATGTACTGATTTTCCATATATCTCTGGAAGTGATGTAACATCAGACACAATTACAGGTGCCCCCATATACATAGCTTCCATTGGTGGAATACCAAATCCTTCATAAAGTGAAGGGAATATGAATCCCTTACAATACTTCATAAGTACTTTGGCATCATTATCATGAACATAACCAATGTATACAACATTCGGATGCTTTGCAAGGTCTAGATGCTCCGAAAGCATCTTCCCTGCTAATACGAATGTTGAATCCGGATTATGTGTGGCTGCATCAAGCACCCATTCAAGATTCTTATTCTTATTAAGGGATGCAAGCGTAAAGTAGTACTCACCCTTCTTAAGACTTGAGAACTTGTCAAATATTCCTTCATCGTTGATGTTGCCTGTATAATGCTGCCATGCATTGCCAATCACTGCGATTCTTGATTCGTCCACACCAAACAGTGTCTCTATTCTTGATTTTGAATATTCTGAAACTGTAATTATTTTCTTTGATCTATTGCAGATTCTCTGATAATTATCAACGTTCCATTTTCTTTCTTTTGGGTCAGGGAAATAATCATTGTTTTCCGCATATACCACATCATGCAGACATACAAAACCTGGTGGAGCGATAACTGCAATCTCATTGCAAAGATTAATAGGTGTTGCTCCCATCAGTCTTGCTTCTAAGCCGAATACAAATTGTGTCCATGGATATGTTAAGATGCTCTTCTTAATCTTAATATTCTCGTATAATGGGATATTAACTGCATCCTTTTTAACAAGAATAGTAATGTCGAGTCCTTCACATATCTTATCAAGCTCTTTCGTAATTTCAATAGCATATCTGTCAACTCCGGTAATCTCTTCTTTTAGGAAACTGCCATTAATTAGATATTTCTTTCCCATTACTTAAACCTCCTAAAGGCTTATATCAGCTCTTTATTATTTATCTGAAGCTTTGTCTGACTCTTTATTAGAATCTTCGAAGTTCAGTCTTTCTTCTTCTATGACTAACGGTCTGTTCATCAGACGTTTGTTCATACTTAGAATGTATTCACCCATAAGTCCGATGAAGAATATCTGCATTGAACTCATAAAGCTTACGAGAATAATGAGTGGTGCCATACCTGCCATGAATCTGTCCCAATATACAAGCTTTAATATAAGATAAACCACACCCACTATAGCACTGATTGCGCCGCAGAATGCACCAACGAATGTTGCAAGTCTTAATCCAATCTTTGTGTATGATGTGAAACTAAGCATTGCTGCATCATAGAGAGTATAGAAGTTGTTATGAGTCTTGCCGGCACGTCTCTTTGGCTGTGTATACTCAACTTCTGTTCTCTTATATCCTAATTCACCAACAATACCTCTGATGAATGGGATTGGATCCTTAAGATCTCTTAATACTGTTACGAATGAACGGTCATACAAACCGAATCCTGTAAAATGCTCTATCTGCTCGACAGATGACATCTTCTTAATCATCTTATAATATACTGAACGAAGGAAATACATAATCTTGCTTTCTTTACTCTGGCTCTTAACAGCACAAACGATCTTATATCCTTCTTCCCACTTCTTAACTAATACTGGAATCATCTCAATTGGATCCTGAAAATCAGCGCACACAGGAATTGTACAATCACCTGTTGTCTGAAGAATTCCATAATATGGAGAATTGAACTGACCAAAATTTTTGGCATTGAATATAGCCTTGATTTTCTTATTATTTTCGCAAAGATTTCTCAGCTTTACTCTTGTAGTATCACTTGAAGAGTTATCAATGAAAAGAATCTCATAATCATACTGTGGTAAATCTTTTGCAAACATTGCAACAATTGCTTCACTAAGAGGCACAACATTCTCTTCCTCGTTATAACAAGGAACCATAATACTAATCTTCTTCACAATATCACCTGCTTACATTCTCTGGCTCATGCACCAGTTTATTGTTTCTTTTATTCCTTCTTCGAAGGTATACATAGGTTTAAATCCTGTGTCTGCCATCAGGCTATCTATATTAGCACAAAGATACATAACTTGTCTAGGTGCATAAGGAACTGTTCCCAGATTAACCGCTAAGTCAGGGTTAATGCTGTCTCTGATTGTTGTAATATACTCAGCTAAAGGTCTAACCTGTCCGCTTCCTATCATGTATACTTTACCGCTTACACCACTCTTAGCAATCAGATATAATGCGTTAGCTGCATCCTTAGAATACAGATAATCCCACATCTGTTCACCTTTCGTGTAATCAGCAGTAACACCATCTAGCATCTTGTTAATACCAGACATTATCATAGTCTGTGGACCGTCGAATGGACCATAGATACTAAGAATTCTTGTCCATACATGATCTATTCCAAGTTTTTCACATTCTATTCTGCTTAACTGTCCGGCACAAAGCTTGGCAATTCCATATCCATTCTCAGGAAATACTGGCGTATCCGGGCCGAGCTTTTCTGTTGTTCTGCCATACTCAGCCTGTGAGCCTGTTCCAACGAACACTTTGCAACCGCATCTACCAGCTAGATGTACAGCATCTATTGTATACTTAACATTCTGGTTCTGTACATAGCAGTCATTACGTGATTCGCCATATGTGCCATCCCATCCAAGATGATAGAAAGCATCAAATTGCCCATCAATTCTATCGCCTATTTCATTAAGCTGTGATAAATCCGCTTCAATTACTGATACCTTATCGCTCTTAGGAAGCTGTTTTCTCTTCTTAGAGCCTGGTCTCACAATTACAGTTACCTTTATGTCATTCTCAATTAGTCTGTTGATTAGTGTAACACCTATCATTCCGGTTGCACCAGTCATAAGAACTCTCTTAATATCTCTGTTTATCATATCTACCTCTTATGCCTCTTAGTCTACTGCTCGTCAACCATAGGTATTATCATAATTTTCTTTAATTCATCTCTATCAAGGAATGGTGCAAGGTCCTCAAGTGGAGGTGATACCAAAGTTCCGTCTGGAAGCTTCTTTGTAGCTGACTTTGGTTCGAATTTCTGCTCTCTGTTAACGAATATCTCACACATAACTGGTCCTTTTTGTGCAAGCACTGTATCAATAACAGATAATTCATCATTACTCTTGATTGAGTAGTATGGATAGCCATATGCTGGTCCTAACTTAGATAAATCTGGGAAACTCAAATCTCCACTATCTACGCCGATACCGACAAGCTTTCCACCAAAGAAATTCGTCTGTGTCTGTCTGATTGAATGATATCCACCATTGTTGATGATGAACATCTTAATTGGCATCTGATGATGAATAATTGTCTGAAGCTCCTGAATGTTCATCTGAAGACTTCCGTCACCAGTTACAAGAACTAAATCCTGTGAATGATCTGCAACGCATGCACCAATTACAGCAGGAAGGTCATATCCCATTGAAGCAATAGCTGAATTAATGATGAATCTCTGGTCTTTCTTAATAGTATATGCATGGCTACCAACAACACATGCTGAACCATTACCAACAACTGTAATCTGTCCTTCATTAAGCTTATTACTTAATTCCTTGATAAATGCGTATACGTTCGTAAGGTTTTTATCTTCATAATGTTTTTTCATTACTACAGGATAGTTCTTCTTCCATCCCTGACAAGTGCTTATCCAGTCTTCTCCACCGAAGAACTTGCCATCTGGTAAAGCAGCATCAAGCTTTGCAAGCAGATCCTTAGCATCTGCCCATACAGGCATATCTACATGAAGTGTAGGTTTTTTCATCTCATCCTTGTCTACATCATTCATGATAACATAGCTTTCTCTTGCCCATGTCTTATAATTATATCCTACCTGACGTATGCTTAAACGGCTGCCGATTGAAAGAACTACATCGCTGTTCTGGATTGCCCAGTTACCAGGTCTGTCTCCCATTATTCCGCCACGTCCCACATATAATGGGTGTTCATCATACATCTCATCTATACTGTCCCAGCCTGTTACAACTGGTACATTGAGTTTTTCTACAACTCTCTTAAAGCTTTCAAAACCACCAGATATTCTGATTCCGTTACCGGCATTAATAACTGGACGTTTTGCATTCTTAATTTTCTCTAATATAGTCTTAATTGTCTCATCATCTACCGCTGGTGGCAACACTGCGTCATCTTCAGCTGGATCATATCCAATAAGTTCATCTGTTTCAATAAAACATCCCTGGAAGTTAACTGGAATATCAATCCAGCATGGTCCTGGTCTGCCTGTCTGTGCAAGGTGAAGTGCTTTCTCAAGACAATATCTTATTCTCTTAGGGTCTTCAACCATCTCACAGTACTTTGTCATATTGTTTACTGATTTACATATATCGTACTCCTGGTCACCCATTGCACGAATATTAAGTCCTGTACTACGTGCTGTAGTATCATATCTTACCTGACCAGATATAATAAGCATAGGGATAGAATCTAACCATCCGCCAACTACACCTGTCATTGCATTAGTTCCACCTGGGCCTGTTGTTACACATACAACAGCCATCTTATTATGAATTCTCGCATAAGCCTCACCTGCGATTGCACAGGCCTGCTCATGATGATTATATATACACTGCATACCTTCCTGATGACCTAATGCATCATTAAGATGCATTGCTCCACCACCTGTTACTGTAAAACAATGATTTATTCCATTATCTACCAAAAACTGTGACACATAATTTGAAAGTTTAATCTTCATGAACAATCCTCCACATTCAGTTATTAATATATTCTATTGCGCTTCATCAGCAACATTGACATCTTTTTGTCTGTATGCCCAAAACTTGTTGATTATAAAGTTAAGTGGTATTGATACCAGCATATTAAGTATCTGTCCTGCATAAGCAGAGAAATCTTTGCCTGACATTGCATGACCATGATTTGCAAGGAAATCAAGTATTCCGCCACAGAATCTGGACACATCAATTATATCAATCCAAAGATACAGTAATATGTTGTTAAGAATAAGTCCGGTGAATGCATATGCCATGTAAGTCTTTAATAAAACCTGCCACCATACTCTCTTTTCACCATCCTCATCTGCCTTAAATACAAAGAGGTTCTGCCATACATAAGCATTTAACACGCTTATAATCCAGGCAATTACACTTGCAAGCAGATAATTCTTCGAAGCATTATACACTAATGCGTATATAATATACGAAACCAGCGTATTAGATACGCCTACTAGACCGAATTTGATGAACTGGATAATTCCGCCTTTGAAATCTTTCTTTTTATTATCTTCCATTGATTTATTCACTTTCTGTATACACCACAATGTACCCCTGCTGTATCAACAGGAGTACATTGCTATAAGTATATTCTACTGATTTACTGCTGCAATAATTGTCTTAGCCATGTAGTCGATCATCTCATCGTTCATTCCTGGATATACACCAACCCAGAATGTATCCGACATGATTCTATCTGTATTATCAAGGCTACCAACGATTCTGTATCCTTCACCAGTTGCTCTCATCTGGTCAAAACATGGATGCTTTGTAAGGTTACCAGCGAATAACATTCTTGTCTGAACGCCGTGGCTCTCAACATACTGTACAACTGCGTTACGATCAACGCCTTCTCTACATGTAATAAGGAATCCGAACCAGCTTGGCTTTGAATTAGCACATGGTTCAGGAAGAATAACCTTATCTGCGATTGGTGCAAGAGCTGCTTTAAGTCTGTCAAAGTTATGTCTTCTCTTCTCTACGAAGCTTGGGAACTTAACAAGCTGAGCACATCCGATAGATGCCTGCATATCTGTTGCTTTAAGGTTATATCCAAAATGTGAATATACATACTTATGATCATATCCAAGTGGTAATTCACCATACTGTTTGTCAAATCTGTGTCCACAGAGGTTATCCTGTCCTGATGGGCATACGCAGTCACGTCCCCAGTCTCTGAATGAACGGATAAGCTTATTAAGAAGTGGGTTGTTAGTATATACAGCTCCGCCTTCTCCCATTGTCATATGATGAGGTGGGTAGAAGCTTGATGTACCGATATCACCAATTGTACCTGTGAATCTCTCTTCACCATTGATTGTGTACTTAGAACCAAGTGCATCACAGTTGTCCTCTACTAACCAGAGGTTGTGTTTGTCACAGAATGCTTTAACAGCTGATAAATCAAAAGGATTACCAAGTGTATGTGCGATCATAACTGCCTTAGTCTTATCTGAATAAGCTTCTTCAAGCTTTGTTACATCAATATTGTACTGTGGAATAGTAACATCTACGAATACTGGAACAGCACCATACTGAATGTATGGAGTAACTGTTGTTGGGAAACCAGCTGCAACTGTGATTACTTCGTCGCCTCTCTTAATCTGTCTCTCACCAAGAAGTGGAGAAGTAAGTGCCATGAAAGCATTCAAGTTAGCTGATGAACCTGAGTTAACAAGTGAACAATACTTAACACCAAGATACTGTGCGAATTTCTTCTCGAATTCATCTGTATATCTTCCTGATGTAAGCCAGAACTCAAGTGAACTGTCTACTAAGTTAACCATCTCTGCACTATCATATACTCTTGATGCATATGAGATTCTGTCGCCTTCTGTGTATTCTTTCTTCTTATGGAATGTATCACAATATTCTTTTACGAGACCAAGGATTTCTTCTCTTGCCTGATCTTCTGTCTTGTTGTTAAACATAATTTACCTCTTTCCTGTAATAATTATTCAATAATTAGTTCATAAATTCTTCTATCTGTTTATCCATAATGGCTGGAATATCGCCATTACTTACATACACCTTTGACCATTCAACTGTCTTTTCGATGGCATCTTCAACACCCCATCTTGGTTTCCAGCCGAATGTTCTCTTAAGCTTGGAACAATCAAGCTTTAAGAAATTAGCTTCATGAGGGCCACCTACGAACTTGTTAACCCAAGTTGCACCTTCGCCCCAGTCCTTACAGAACATGTTAACGAGGTCGCCTGTTGTAACACAGTCTCTATCATCTGGTCCTACATTGTAGAAACCTGCAAAACTCTTGTCTTCATACTGCTTCATAACGATTGTCATATAAGCAAACAAAGGCTCAAGTACATGCTGATATGGTCTTGTTGAATGTGGATTTCTAACAATAATCTCTTTACCTTCGCTAACTGCTCTTACACAATCAGGAATAATTCTGTCGTTAGCAAAATCACCACCGCCAATAACATTACCAGCTCTTGCTGTAGATACTGATAGTCCTAACTCATTAAAGAATGAATTGATATAGCTGTGTGTTACAAGTTCAGAACATGATTTGCTGTTAGAATATGGATCATAACCATCAAGTGGTTCATTCTCTCGATATCCCCATTCCCATTCGTTGTTCTTATATACCTTGTCTGTTGTGATATTAAGGAATGACTTAACACATGGATTAAGTCTTACACACTCACAGATATTAACTGTACCCATAACGTTAGTTTCGTATGTGTATACAGGGTCCTTGTATGAATCTCTTACGATTGGCTGTGCAGCAAGGTGGAACACTAACTCTGGCTGTGCCTTGGCAAATGTCTCTTTTAACTTTGCAAGGTCTCTAATATCTCCAATAACCGAGTCCATCTTTGCTTCAACACCGCTCATACTGAATAAATCAGGAGTAGTTGGTGCCTCTAATGAGTAACCTGTTACCTGTGCACCCATACCAGTAAGGATACGGCATAACCATGTACCCTTAAAGCCTGTGTGACCTGTGATAAGAACCTTCTTACCTTTATAAAATGCTGTTAATTCTTTCATATTCATGTCGATTATTCCCATACCTTCCATGGAGCATTACCTGAGTTCCACATCTCTTCAAGCTGTGTTTTATCTCTCTGTGTATCCATACATTTCCAGAATCCGTCATGTTTGAATGCCATAAGTTCGCCGTTCTTTGCAGCATTCTCAAGTGGAGCTTTCTCAAATACTGTTGAAGGTCCTTCAATATAATCAAAGATTTCAGGATTACATACCATGAATCCTGCATTAATCATAGCACCATCACTGTCATTCTTCTCACGGAATGCTTCAATCTTATTGTCTTTGTTAATCTCAAGTACACCGAATCTCTGTCCAACATTAACTGTTGTCATTGTAACCATCTTACCATGGCTCTTGTGATATTCAACAAGCTTAGCAATATCTACGTTAGATACACCATCACCATATGTAAGCATGAATGGTTCATTACCTACGTACTGCTGAATGCCTTTAACACGTCCACCTGTCATTGTATTAAGGCCTGTATCAACGAGAGTAACCTTCCAAGGCTCTGCTACATTATTATGAACTGTCATCTCGCCATTATTAGAGAAATCAAATGTTACATCACTGTTGTGAAGATAGTAATCTGCAAACCATTCCTTAATTACGTGCTGTTTGTAACCACAGCATACAATAAATTCATTATATCCATATGAAGAATACAACTTCATAATGTGCCAAAGTATTGGCTTTCCTCCGATTTCAATCATTGGCTTTGGTTTAAGATAACTTTCCTCACTAATTCTAGTTCCAAATCCACCTGCTAAAAGTACTACCTTCATGTAATCCACACTCTCTTTCGATTTTTTCTACTTATTTGTGTCTGATAAAAAACTTTATTCTTCATTGTATATATTTTTTTTATTATTGTCAATAAGTGGTCTTTTATCAATATATTTAATTTGCTTCATGGACGCTTACACTGGCTGTTTCAGCCTTATTTACGTCTATTACATAGAGCTTTCTTTTTCCATCATCAGATGTCTTTACAGGCGTAAGTGATGATAAATCAATTGTTTTTTCTATACTGTTCTCAGTATAGTTAACAATAACAGTTTTATTACTTTCTACATATACCTTAATCTGGTTCGTATGAAGAGCATATTCTTCTTTTGAACTATTAAGCTTATAGTCGGATATTCTCTGCAATACTACAAATCCATGATCAATTCCTAATGTTCCACATTCTGTTGCGGTTACATCACTGCTTACCGCATATACAGCATTTGCCATAGAAGAGGTCTTTCTTAACTCATTCAGTTTTTCATATACAAGTGGAGACTCTACAGCTTCAATCTCTTTCTTGGCATATTTGCAATAGAATGTCTTGCTTTCTGCTGCATCAAAGTAATAATCCGATGTGCAAAGAAGCGTATCCTCTCTGTTAATATCATCAAAGATTCCTATCTCTGCGCTGTTAGCAATATTCTCAACCGCAAATCTATGATTAAGATTATTGTAATATACGGATGTTCTTGATTCCATCTCCTGAAGAAGCATTACCGGAATATTAATCAGAACAAGTAAACCGATAATCACAGCACTGACCTTCTTTGGTGCATGTTTTACGAGTAGCGCCAATAGACACACAATCAAAAGTACAAGTCCAAAGCTTTGAATATATGCTGAGATATGATTAGTACCCCAGTCCAATATCTCCTGGTATTTGAAGGTTATTGAAATTAATGCTGCCGGAAGCACCATCAATGATAGTGCACCAAGTATTGTGAATACATAATTCTTTATCTTTTTAACATTCTTGTAGAACATAACTGCTAACGCTGTAACTAAAGCAAGATAGATACATACCATTACTATATCTCGAATTCTGAAGTTAGCAAGCAATTCCGCTTTGGAATACGGCACACCGTATAGCTTTGTTCGTGAGATAAATCTGTTAAGCGGCAGTGTACTTAAGAGCTGCTTTAGGAATGTCTCTATTACAATTCCCGGCTGAAGGTTGATTGATATTCCATCGTAACCTACATCAGCCATGTTCGCTCTCAATATAAGATTAACAACTATTATTGCACCATATGCAATAAAATCAGGTATCAAAACCTTAAGTGTTTCAAGGAATTTGCCTGTATAGCCCCAGACTGCCAATCCTATAAATGCTACAAGAACGAATGCCACCTCATATGTTCCAAGGCTGCATACAAGGAATACTGCGCTTAATACGTAATATACCCATCTGCTTCTTCCTGTCTTTCCTGCCGGCAATTCACCTGCTTTGATCATTCTTGTCTTGTCAATGAATCTGAGAGTACATAAAAGTGATAATAAAAGCCAGATGAATGTCATCTGAATCAGCATATGGAAGCAATAGATTCCATCATCAAATTCTCCCGTAAGCTGCATACACAGAGGGAACAATATAATTGAAAGAAGTCCTGCTTCTTTTGAATGCATAATCTTGCTAACACAACGTCCGAATAATAAACTGTTCAGATATGTTACTATTACCAGAAGCAGTTTATATGCAAATCTTCCCGGTACAAAGTAGAACATTATGTATACATAATTGGAAAAAGGGAAGAATCGTCCGGCATCAATCCAGCGTATCCATTGTCTGTAAGTAAGTGACCATACTGAATCATTCTGCATATAAGCAAGACCCAATGCATTGGAGTTATACATATCATCTGCCATATAACTACTTTGGCAGACAACATAGTAATATAATATATAAAACAATATTATTCCTGCATGTATAACAATGAATTTTGCTTTATTCTTATCATCCTCCAGCCACGATACAACATTATTAATCATATCAATCCTCCGTCTAGAACTTAAAGAAGCTAAGGTTACCATTATTGCTTTCAATTGGAGTTACTCCAATCTTCTTAGAAAGCGTTGACTCTAAATCTGTAAGTTCGTCTTCTTCATAGGCACGTCTGTCAACATAGATTCCTGCAAAGCCTGATGCCTTAAGTGCATCAACCATTGTTTCTGTATCCAGCTGTAACATATCATAATTCCATACATCACTCTCACGGCCTTTAATTGAGCCATAGCTCCATTTTAATTTTTCTGAATGTATAAATCCTATAAACAGATGATAATCTGCCATATTATTAACTTCTCCACCCTCTGGATACTCATGATATGGAAGCTGATATATCATGGATGCTTCAGGAACTTCGCTCTCGATTCTCTCAACGAATTCCTTATCACTTGTGAAGTTCGCTTTTGTTATGTCATATTCTGGAACATATCCATCTGGAAATGTTTCAAAGACGCAAAGTAATCCAAACAATCCGCCGATTACTACAACTGCATACTTCTTAACCTTCTTAGCTGCATCATCCTTGTATCTTTTGTATAGGGCATCAAGAGCTATTGCTGCTGATAATATACATACATAAGAGATAAGGATTGATATTCTGTTATAGCCTCTGATCTTATCTGAGATTAATAATGAGAATATTGTTCCGAATCCACTTGTTGTTCCAAGGAGAACAAGCATTATGTTAAGTTCTGATAAGAAACCAAGTCTTTCTTTTACTTTTGAATCTTTCTTAATGAATAATACAATCATAAGAACAATGAATCCAACAATGCCTAAAAGACCGATGTATGATGTCATATTCTCATTAAGGAACCATGTATTTTCATTATAGTTTGTAATCAATTTGTCAAGTAATGAGCTGCCATGATTACTAACTGGTATGAATAACTGAATGATTTTTAATCCATATAATTCGCTCTCTGCAAATCCACCCCTGACGATTGCTGCAGGGTTAGCACCGTTAGTCCATGAGTATATAAGCCCTGGAAGCATACTAAGCACTACAAACACACATATACTTGCTGTTGCAAGCATTGCTTTGAATACATATCTGAATTTGCCTGTCTTAGCAAGCTTTGATATAGCTGTTACGACCAGCATAAAGCATGTAAAGAATGGATAATAAGCAATTCCGTTATTCGCAATCAAAATCGTGAAGAAGATTGCCAGATAGTTACGTGGATTCTTAAAGAATGTCTTATCGAATGCAAAGACATCATCTCTTTCATATATCCACACGCATAACAATACTGAAAGCGGAAGGAAGTAACATTCTGTTAACACAATATGTTCGATTCCACGCATGAACATGAATGGAGATACGCCAAATGTTGCTGATGCCAGCACGCTAATCCAGTTGCTTATCTTTAATTCACGCATCACAAAGTATGATATCAAACCTGTCATAAAGAATATTGACAAGAATGTGAGATTCAACGCCGTAAAAGCATTACCACTGAGTATTACGAAGAATTTCATAACAAGTAGCCCTGTATTATGCATTAAATTAGCAGAAAAATCAAAGAAATCGGCTCCAATTGGTGTTCCCAGCCTGTCTGTTGAAAGAGCCCAGTTCTGTTGCAAAAGCATCTTAGCATTGACGGCCGCTGATATATCATCCCCACCATCATACTTAAGTGGGATACTTATATCCATATTCCATAACTTATATCCAGTGAACAGCGCCAGGAATATAAGCCCAATAACTGCTACAACGCTTACATATTCCATCCAACATTTTTTAAAATGTCTTGTAAGAAAATTACTCTTCTTTGCCTCCATTATTACCTACCTTTCCAATAATACGGTCGAACTTATTCATAATGTCATCCCACTGGAAATAATCTTCAACGTATTTTCTCGCATTAGCACACATTGTTTTGTATTCCTCTTCATGATTAAAGAGGTAATTGAGGCAGCCCTCAAATTCAAAATAGTTCTTATAATACAATCCACCATTACTCTTTGTACAGTGCCCCTTAAGCACATCGCAGATTCCATTAACAACAACTGGTATCGAAAGCGTCATCGCCTCTAATACAGAGATTGACAAACTCTCGAACTTCGATGGAAGAATAAGTGCCTTAGCACCCTTAATTCCATTGAATTTGTCTTCATCACTTACGAAACCAAGGCTTATAATGTCTTTGTGCTGAGGAATCTCAACAACTGCCTTGCCCATAAGAACAAGCTTTAAGTCACTCTTAACTCTTTTTTTATATTCCATAAAGTACTGGAAAAGTCTAGGACAATCCTTTCCTTCATCAATTCTGCCAACATAGATAATATAATTATCAAGCTTATATTTTTTCTTAAATGCTTCAGCGTCCACTACTTTAGGAACTTCCACGCCAACACCCATTACTTCGTAAGGTATGTCTTCGTTATGGAATACGCTGTGAACAAGATTCTTCTCTTCATCTGTAAGGAATACATATGCACTTGGTGCATTGAATACATCCTGGTACATCTTGAAGTGAATGAATGGTTCCTGATGTGCAGTTGGAATGAATATTGCTTTGTCTTTAACTCTCACAATACTCTTAACTGCTGGATAATAAAGGTATGTTACAATAATAATCGCATCATATTCATCCTGATGTTCATCTACATAATCTACAAGATTAGGGCAATATGGACCCATCTCTTCAATCCACTGATTTGCTCTTTCATCAGATACATTAGGGTTCTGCTGCATCTCTGCATCAAGAGCTGAGAACTTTCTTGGAGTACGCTCATGTAAAGTCTTGAATCTTCTTACTGTAACTCCGTTGATTGTCTCAACGCCTTCTTTATAATGGTTAGCCCACTTAACGTATTCTATAGCACAGCTTGTAAGTACTTCTACTTCGTATTTTTCTTTTAATCGCTCTGCAATCTGTCTTGAATATAATTCTGATCCACCATTGACCTCAAGACCATATCTCTGATTAATGATTGCTATCTTCTTCAACTTGTCCACCTGTCTTTCCGTTTTCCTCTGCATTAAAGAACTTAAGGAATCTATCTACGATAACATCCCATTTGAAATTACTTAATACAAATTCTCTACCGTTTAATCCCATCTGTTTTGCTATCTCTGGATTATCCATGATGTAATTCAAACAGCCTTCAAATTCAAAATAATTATCAAAATACAATCCACCTCGCGATTCTTTCGCAAAGTTGCTTGTAACATTACATTTTTCATTAACTAATACAGGACGCTCACAAAGCCAGCTTTCCATAATTACAATTGAAAAGCTTTCATTCTTTGATGGCTGACAGAGAAGTTCGGCTCCTGCACATGCATCGTATTTGTCCTGGATATCAACAAATCCCAAATCGATTACATCATCCTTGATATCATCTGGAACTTCCACCGTTCCACCACCGATTAATATAAGTTTCAAATCTCCATGTGTAGAAGCATTTCTCAATTTGAACTCTCTAAAGTAGGTAATCAGTGTGTTTATATTCTTTGCGCTGTCTTTTCTTCCTGCATATATAATATATGGACTGTCCATATTATATTTTTGGCGAAATCTTTCAGCATTATATTCAAATTCAGTTTCTACGCCTTCGCCAAGATTCTTCTGATTGACATTAGACAAATCATACAATCTGTTAGCAAGCTCCATCTCTGGTTTTGCATGGAATACAATTCCATTAATCTTTGGATATAATTCTTTAAAACGTCTAAAATATGCGTAGTTCTCATCATGCAGACATGGTATAAGTACTGCCTTTGACAAACACGCCTGCATTCCATGATAAGTTGTACCAAACATATATGGAATGAATACAAATCTATGATATTCGTCCTGATGTTCACTAATATACTTGTACATGTCAGGACTGTTTACCATCTCAGTTAAGAATGTATCTTCCTCTTCAATAGAGATTGGTATGTTATTCATAATTTTATAATTAACTTTATGGAATGCATCCATATTACCTTTTCTAACTTTGAATCTTCTAATTGGGATATCGTCTACAACCTCAACACCCTCTTTGAAGTAATTCTCTGTCCAGTCAGAATTGAAATCCTTGACGCATGTTGTTATAATCTCTACCTCTACGCCGCTTTGATGCAGATGTTTTACGGTTCCCCTAAGCTCCATCTCAGCTCCGCCCGGTATGTCTTTATGATACCATGGTATAACAAAACCAATCTTCTTCATAATAATCAAATCTCCTAATCCGTGGCAATCAACCAACAAATTCCTCAATATACTTCTTGAATAATGTCGCAATTGACTCATATTCAAAGTCTTTTAGGCGAATTCTCTCTTTACTGATAAGCTGCTTAGTAAGGGCTTTATCAGATATAATTCTATCCATGCATCCGGCAACAAAAACCGGGTCCTTATCATCCACTACAAATCCACTTCCATCAAGTGTTCCTGGAATTGCAGATGAATTATATGCAAGAATTGGCACTTCGAATATCATCGATTCTACTAAAGGCACGCAGAAGCCCTCATGTTCACTCATGCAGAGGAACAGGTCAGCTATCCTGTAGTATGCAAGTATCTCATCGAATTTGATATGTCCTGTAAAGATAACATCTTCTACGCCAATCTGTTTTACATATTTTCTTAATCTATTATAATATACATCTGTTTCTTTATATGAACCAACAAGAATCAGTCTTGACTTAGGATTGTAGTTCTTTTTGTAATAGTAAAATGCTGCTATTACGTCTTCCTGCTTCTTATTAGGCGCAATTCTTCCTGTGAAGATAATATTGGTATATCCATCTTTGTAGGTTTTAATAACATTCTTGTTAGGTTTCTTCTGATAATCTGCCATCGGAATGACAATTGGAAGTACATCAATTGGACAATGATACCCCATAGCTAACAAGTCCTGCTTATTATATTCCGACACAGCAAGGCAGTAATCGACCTTATCCGCAAGATAACGAGCACCCTCTAATCCCCATTTGTTGATGCCTTCTATGAATTCATCATTAGCTGAGAAGAATTCAGGTGGTGTTATATTATGATAGATAATTATCTTTCTGCACTTATATTCAGCGACATCAAAGTTAAGCTGACTTCCTGTCGACAGATGATATATTATTACATCATCCTCTGCAAGCTCTGGCAATTTATCAATTGTAAGAGCAGTTTTACTGTCATATGGTGGAACAACGCTTTCTGCAAAAATCTTTGTGCGGTATCCCATCTCCTGTAATACCTTCTTCAAAGCTACTGTGTCATTACCAACGGCATCACCATAAGCGATTGTTGGTATAATCTGATATATCTGCATAATGCACCTCTGTTAAATATTACTTTTCAAGCTTTTTTGTTAGTTCTTCAACCTGTTTCTTTAACTCTGCATTTTCCTTTGTTGTCTCTTCAATATAGCAGTTCATCTGGTTCATCATACGAACAACTGCTGCATTAAATCCATCCTGTTCCATTACTATTGGCTCAACGAACCAATATACAAGTTTTCTCATTACCTTCTTAAAGAATACTGCGATCCTGCCGCCTGGGACTGGTCTGTATGCCTGAATATTCCAGCCATGGTTGATTGTATATACTTCTTCGTTAAACGCAACCTTATCGAATTTAACAGCATTTATCGTACTTGTATCAATTACGATATCATTAAAGCTTAAAAGGTCATTAGTATAACCTTTGTCTCTGATATCCTGTCTGATTTCCTGCATTATGGATTCAATATTAATTTCATTGTCATTAGCCATTGTGTGATTCCTCCACTGTTAAATAATATTATTTTCTAGCAATTATTGCATAATCCTGACTTCCAAACAATGTGCGTGATACCTCAGCCATTGCTCTGTTGAATTCCTCTGCATCTTCAATACCTTCTCCCTTAATAGCTGGGATTTCCATTGGAAGCTTGCTTGACTCTGTATAAAGAATCTGAACATCCTTAAATCCAGCCTTTTCAGCACAATACTGAAGTGTCAACGGATGAACTGGTTTGACATGCGATGGGTCCATATAGAATGCATGTGTGTATATAGCCAGTGATGTTGGATTAGGTGTCTCAAGAATCATATAGCTTCCCTCTGTAAGCTTGTCATATGCAAGACGGCATAATCTATTAATCTGCTCTATTGTAAGATGTTCTACAAGTTGTCCTGCAAATATACCATCAAATCCACCTTCTGATTCATCTAAGTATGCCAATGCATCGCCTTCTAATACGTTAAGGCCTTTAACTTTGCAGCATTCCACAGACTTACCATACATATCAATACCTAATGCATTGATATTGTCTGCTTTTAATAATTCAAGGAATTCTCCTCTACCACAACCAATATCAAGAACATTCTTCTTGCCTTCATAATATGGGAGATATTGTTTCTGAACTTCGCGAATATGTTCATCACTTCCACGAAAACGGTTTTCAAAGTCAAAGTAATCAATTCCGTCATATGAATTAGTATCATCCTCAAAGATATTATCAACGTTAACACTATTGCCATTACCTGCTGCCACAGAAGCACCTGCATCTGTTTCTGGCTGTGCTGATACAGCAACACCATTCTCCATCATTGTCTGAACAGCCTTCGTGAGCTTGTCTAACTTCTTTTCATTTCTCTTAGACTGTTCACCGATGTCCATGCCATAATCAGCCATTCCATCCTGCTTAACTTTGATATACTCGATGCCTTCTTCATGTCTCTTGATAATGTCATTATTATTACGGATATTCATTTCAAGATTAGTGATTCTTTCACCATTGCTGCCAATTCTATTATCAGCACTCGACATATAGTTGTGAAGCTTCTCTTCGACTTCTTTACCGGATGCACACGACTCAATCTCCTCTTGCATCTTGCATATAAGTGGAAGGCTTGCTTTGTATACAAGCTTTCTGATTATTCTTTTGATTCCCTTGTCCTGAGCTAATAATTCTTCAACCGTTTTATTTACGTCCATCCCAATCCTCCATATGTGATTTTACCATAACTACTATTTTACTCCATCAAAGTTCCATATGTGGTTAATTCTAATTACACCAACATCATCAATGTTAGAATATACCTGAAATCTTAATGCTTCACGATAATAATCAACTGGGATTCCTATCTCTGATTCAATTGCAAGATCTAATGTATATTCACCTGGTATAAGACCTATATTATCAAGTTCTACTACCATTCTTCCATCCTCATTGATATTGAATTCTTCTATCTTATCAATTCTTGTATTAGTTCCGTAGCACTGAACGCCATCGACTCTAAAGATACCAATTCCAAAAACTGCATCTTTAACCGGTGTCTTAACTTTATATGAAAGGGACAATTTCATGGATTCACCTGTGGCAAATACGTTCTGCTCTTCACCAGCTGCATTAAGCATAGATATCTTAGTAAATCTTGCATTACCATTGCCCCATCTTGTACCGGCTTCATCCTTATTATCTTTATCTGATTTACCTGCCTTATCTGTTTCAGCTTTATCTGCTGTCTCAGATTCTGAATCTGACTTTTCACCATTCTTTGCTTTCTGTCTTGCTGCTTCTTTTTCTGCTATCTCCTGACGCTGTTCACCCATGAAATCAAGATATTTTGGATGTACATCTCTAGGTGTTCCTTCTCCGGCTATAAGTCCTTCATGAAGCCATATAGAACGATCGCATATCTGCTCAATCTGGCTAAGTGAATGCGATACAATTACGATAGTTGTACCCTGGGCTTTGATTTCCCTCAGTCTGTTAAAGCATTTTGCCTGAAAATTAGCATCACCAACTGCAAGAATCTCATCGATAAGAAGTATCTCTGCATTAACGTTGATAGCAACTGAGAAAGCAAGTCTCATGTACATACCTGATGAGTATGTTCTTACAGGATTATCAATGAATTCCTCTAACTCTGAGAATGCAACGATATCGTCGTATCTTTCGTCAATTTCCTTCTTAGAGAGGCCAAAGATTGCGGCATTAGTGTAGATATTCTCTCTACCACTCATATCCGGATGAAAGCCTGCGCCAAGCTCGATAAGGCTTGAAACACGTCCTGACGTCTCAATTGTACCTGTATCTGGATAGATGATTTTGCTTAAGAGCTTAAGAGTTGTACTTTTACCACAGCCGTTATGACCTATAAGGCCAATAGCTTCACCCTTCTTAACATCAAAGCTTACTCCGTTAAGAACCCATCTTTCCTCATATCTATTCCTATTTCTGAATAATATCTTCTCTTTTAACTGATTTCCTTTGTCATAATAGACCTTGAACTTCTTAGTCAGATCATGAACTTCTATAGCATTACCTTTTTTCATTCTTTCCTCCAAACCCGAACAATCTGTATTTACTGATTTATAATTCTTCTGCGAAACCTCTTTGAAGCTTTCTAAAGAGCACGTATCCTATTACAACAATGGCTACTCCCAAGACGAAGGCCCATATTAATGTGCTTACATGTGGGATGTGTTTGTAATAAAGTATATCTCTATATGCCACAACAATAGGTGTCATAGGATTCATATTAAGGAATGGCTGAAGTTTCTCTGGAACATCCTCAATACCATACATAACTGGTGTAAGATATGTCCATGCCATAGATACGATTCCAAGTATATATTCCAAATCTCTAAAGTATACAGTTATTGCCGATGCAATAAGTGCAATACCAAGGCAAAGTATATATTCTACAATCATAATAATAGGCAGGAATAATAATGCTACAGGATTGATTCCAAAACCTGAGACAATAAGTACTCCAAATATAACTATAAAGCTGAAAAGCATGTTAACGAATGCACTTGTTACATATGAAATTGGCATTATCTCTCGTGGGAAATATATCTTCTTTATCATATCCTTATTCATAAGAATACTGCTTGAACCACCAGTAACACATGAGCTAAAGAAAATCCATGGTACCAAAGCAACGAACAGATATATATAATACTGGTCGTGTTCTGAACGCATGATTACCGAGAAAACAAGTGTATATACAACCAACTGTAATAATGGATTGATGAACGTCCATAAGAAGCCTAATACTGAACCTTTATAACGCCCTCTAAGATCTTTTCTTACCAGACTGTAAATCATCTGTCTGTATTCATATAATTCTTTTAATGCTTTCACTTTATTCCCTGACCTTTCCACAATCAGCATCAATCTCTGCTAATCGTCTTTCCACAAGTTCTACAGCTCTCTTCATGCTTAATTTATCAAGCACATACTCTGTAGCCTTTGTCTTAATCTCATTATAGTATTCCTTATCTTCATATAACTTCTTCATATATTCGGCTGCCTGATTAATATCAGGATCTGCCCATTTATAGCCTTTTCTGAATGGAAGAATATCTTCCTTCAGCTCTATAAGATTGTAATCAACCATACAGGCTACATCCTTTGTCATGAATTCCGTATTAGCTGACCAATTGGTAGCAATTGTTGGTGTTCCAACAATCATCGCTTCTGCAAGCACGAGGCCAAAGCCTTCCGCTCTATGAAGTGATACGAATACATCAACGGTTTTAATCAGACTATTAATCTCTACTTTAGTAAGTGTCTTCGATACAAGATATATATTATCATATCCTTTGAGTATCTCCTCAAGCATCTCTCTGTCTGAATCTTCTATCTGATTAGCCTTAATTACAAGACCAACTTTGTCATTATCTGTTCCGAATGCCTTCTTGAAGCTTTCAATAGCTCCTAATGGATTCTTTCTCTCCATAATACTGCTGCTGTCAAACATCATAAGGAATAAGAATCTGTCTTTAGGCAATCCAAAGTATTCTCTGTCAAAAGAATCATCAACTGGTGCAGACATCGGATAAGGTACCGTATATACTGGTTTGTCAGTATGTCTTCTCAGCGTATTACTGATGAATTCAGCTGGAGTCCATATCTCATCAGCCAAATCAATACAGCCTACCCATTCCTGTGGAAAATCTTCAAGTTCCCACAACCAGTATGCTATATTATATCTGTCATCCCACACGCTTCTTCCCATCTTAAGATAGGCAATTGTGAATTCATCTGCATTGATATGAATAATATTCTTGTTATAAGTAAGTTCTTCTGTGATTTTATCATCACAGGTATGATTAGTCATACTGACGCCTGGTGGTACAAAGAAATTGTGTATTGTATAGTTAACATCACTATGTTCTAAGATATCTGCAATGAATCTTGTACTCTGTCCAAGACCATTATCGCCTCTTATGTTACCAATAAGATTAACACCCATCTTATTCTTCGTACTGTCATATGGCTTTATGTTGGCATTCTTAAGATTATCTGTATTCTTAGCTACTATCTTATCTCTTATCGCCCTGAGCCATTCTATTGGAATTATCTTAACTAAGACCGGCTTACACTTTGCAGCCGATTCTATGGCTAATTTAGAAAAATTCATCTCTTCCTCCTATTCGCATCAGCACAACACACGCCTTTGTATCTTGTGAATGCGAATCCTTGAATCTAATGTGAGATTCGATAATATCTTACAGTTCCTTAAATGCTTCAATAAGTGAACCGCCGAGTTTCTCCGGTGTATATCTCTCAATTACCTCTTTATATGCTTCCCTGTCTACATTATCACTAAACTGGTACATTAACTGAGCCAGCTTTCTTACCTGCTCGCTCTCCGTACCTTCAAGATAGAACTTATTAACACAGTCGCCAATAACTTCGTCAAATATATTAAGACCACTAACAATAATTGGTTTGTAGTAGTTCATTGCCTCAATAACAGGAATACCAAATCCCTCAGCCTTAGATGGGAATAAGAAACATCCACAATTAGCGAATAATTCTCTCTTCTTCTCATTGCTTACATAGTCGAGATACTCTATTCCATCGATTTCCTTTATTGTCTTATCAAGAAGCTTCTGGATATCTTCTTCCTGCATCTTACCAGCGATAACAAGCTTGCGATGTCCTCCGCATCTCTTATATTCTCTGTAGCCCTTTAATAAAAGGTCTACACCTTTTCTCTTTTCCATATTACCAACATAAAGGAAATATCCCTCATCCTTTGTTGTTGGCAGCTCTGTAAGTGGATTAACTATGATATATCCAACCTTATTACGAAGCCACTTTGAGAGCTGGAATATTCTCTCCGTTGTCTTCTTTGTCTCTTCTGAATTATAAAGAATAAGGTCTACATAACGCAATGTTTTCTTCATGCTGTGTTTAAAATACAGACTATACTTCATACCAAGATATTTTCTGTGTGTTATAGGGAACATATCATGAATTGTAACAACAATCTTGCCTGCATTCTTAAGCTTAACAGGAATAATTGCATTAACCTCCCAGAATATATCAGGGCGAAGCTCGTCTAACTGTCTCTGTATGAACTTAAAGTAAGAGAATACACCTATACTTTCGTATATCTCTTCTCCCATTGTACGCACTTCGATTCCTCTATCCATAAAATACTTGATGTACTCACTTGTAGCTACATCGGATAATAATGTTATCTCAAAATCTTCGCATTTGATTAATTCCTTAAGGAAATCGTGAAGATACATACCAATACCACTTGGTCTGCTTCCCATTGTTCTTGCATCTATAACTATCTTCTTCATTAATTCTATACCTCAATATCTATTATTAGTGATTTTTATCCGTGCGTAAAAAAGCCTGCACATTTCTATAATTATCTACATATCCGTCAAAAAGTCAATATAAATGTTTTTTCTCCGGTTCTCTAAAACCCTAATTATCTGTTGGATTGTAGGTTTTTACAACACCCTTGATTAATTCACGAATATTATCAGTCTCGCTATAAGCCGCATCTTTCAGTTCTTCTATCTTCTCAAAGAAGCGTTCCTCATCATATGGAATAGGCTTTCCAATATATATAAGCTTATTAGCTGTATTCTGCAAACCTTCTTCTTTCATAAGAAGTTCTTCATATAACTTCTCTCCAGGTCTAAGGCCAGTATACTCAATCTCCATATCAACACCAAGAGTATATCCTGACAGACGTATAAGGTTCTTCGCCAGGTCAACTATCTTAACCGGCCCTCCCATATCAAGTACGAATATCTCTCCGCCCCTTGCATATGCCCCTGCCTGTAATACTAATGATACTGCTTCTGGAATTGTCATGAAGTATCTTATTATATCAGGATGTGTTACCGTTACCGGTCCACCTGCTTCTATCTGACGTTTGAATAAAGGAATTACACTTCCATTACTTCCAAGTACATTACCAAATCTTACTGCTACATAATCTGTCTTTGAGGATTTATTGAATGCCTGAACAATCATCTCACACATTCTCTTTGTCGCACCCATTACATTAGTAGGATTAACTGCCTTATCCGTTGAGATAAGAACAAACTTACTTGCCCCATACTTATCAGCCATACGTCCAACATTATATGTTCCAATAACATTGTTCTTAATTGCTTCATTAGGACTTACTTCCATAAGTGGTACATGCTTATGTGCTGCTGCATGATATATAATATCAGGTCTGTACTTTTCAAATACTGATTCAAGACGACTCACATTACGAACTGAACCAATCAAAGTCTCAATATTAGCCTCAGGATAGTTAATCAGAAGTTCCTGCTGAATATCATAAGCATTGTTCTCATAGATATCAAATATAATTAACTGCTTAGGCTTGTGCTGCACTAACTGACGACATAACTCGCTTCCGATTGAACCGCCGCCACCAGTTACCATAACAACCTTATCCTTAACATATCCAATGATTGAATCAATATCTACCTGAATCTGCTCTCTTCCAAGCAAATCCAATACATCAACCTTACGAACATCCTTAATGTTGATTTCGCCATCAACCATCTGATACATACCAGGTATAATCTTTAATTCACAATCTGTTTCTTTACATATATTAAGAATTGCCTTCTTTACTTCTGAATCTGCTGATGGAATTGCAAATATTATTTCATCTACACTGTAATATCTTGCGAATTCTTTAATCTGATTTCTATTACCGACAATTCTTACACCATGAATGAACTTGCCAACCTTTGACGGATCATCATCTATTACACAGACTACTTTGCTATTATCAAGATATCTGCTATTAGCTATCTCTCTAATCAATGCATTAGTTGCATCACCAGCACCAATCAGCATAATTCTGGTCGCATTAGTATTACGTCTGTAGGAATTAATCGCAGTACGAAGCATTCTATACATAAATCTACTAACACTAATTAGAATTACAAGGAAAATTCCTGTTGTAATATAACATGCTCTTGGAAGTCCCAATCCTAATAGAGTTGTAGCCGACAGATGTATAAGCTGTGTAAGCAGACAAGCTTCTACAATCTTATATACTTCATTAATACTTGCATACTGCCATAAACTATGATAGATTCGACAACACCAGAATACTACCAGCGTAATAATTGTATACGGTATGGCAAATGCTTCAAACTTCTCCACGTATTCAAGAGGAACACTTTCCCATGTCAATTCAAATCTGATCATCAGAGAAAGTATAACTGACAGATTAATAAGTATTATATCTGTTAGTATAAGTCCACATCTTCTAATAAAAAGCTGTGCTTTATCCCTTTTGGTTTCTTCTCCCGGTTCTCTTTTTCTATCGGTCTTACTATTCGCATTCATCGTGTCTGTTTCCTTTCGATGTATCCTGTCTTCTTAATAATCCTACGGCTGTTCCTATTCCATAGGATATATGAAGTAAGAAGAAAAGGACAGGCAATAATATATTCGTTATATTCTTTTGTTTCTTATCAGCCTTAATATATGCCACAGCGGACATAACTAATGCTGCAATCCAATATGCTGCCCACATAACTTTAGTAAGCAGATAAACAATTGATTTGATTGCAGTAAATACAGCTGAATGTACTGCAGTTGCAGCAGACATAATACCAGTTACGATACATGCGATTGTACTTAATATAATTGCACAAACGAATGCAAATGGTACATAATGGTATATCGAAAGGCATTGCGGACAAATCTTTGTAGTAATACCAATCCACAAGCCATTACTGTATTTTTGTTTCAACATAGAAGGCAGACTGTTTCTAATATGCTGAAATGATCTTATCTTCGGATTAAAACAAATCTTATAACCATTCTGTCTAACTCTGTAATGGTATTCATTATCTTCGGTTCTACCAAGCTCTTCATTGAAAAATCCTGTTTTTTCAATTACTTCCCGCTTGTACGCGCCATGAAAAACCGAATTGACATATGTCGGCTTTCCATCTCTTCTATAACTTGCAACGCTGCTTCCAAACATTGACTCTTCTGCTAATAGAAGTGTCTCTCTCCATGGTGTACTCTCATCAATCGTACATGGTCTTGGTCCTCCACATACATCTTCACCACTTTCAATCGTCTCCACATTGTTGCGAACAAAATCTTTAGGTATTGAAGCATGTGCATCAACCCTGATTACAATATCGCCTTTGGCTGCTTCAAATGCTGCGTTCCAGCCGCCGGCCTGATTCTTTCTTTCAATTGTGACAACAGCTACATTGGAAAATCCATGCTCTTGTCTGCTCCATCTAAGACATATATCTCTTGTCCTGTCTGTTGAGCCATTATCTATAAGAACAATCTCCATATCACAATGGGGATAATCCTGCTGCTTTATATCTTCTAACAGATGATTTAAAACATTTTCTTCATTATACGCTATGACGCATAGAGAAACTTTCATGCTCATCCTCCATCCCTAATATTCATAATTAAAGCATCACTAATGTCAACACTATCTGAGCACAGCGAATACTGTACGGAACATTGTAATAACATCTCCTGCCACAGAGAAATTCTTAATGCTTTCAAGATTGTACTTCATCTTCATTGGAAGAACTTTTTCAATATATACTTTATCAATATCATCGGCACCGTCAAGATATGCATCTTCATCTTTGAATTCAATGCTCGCTTTTGATGTAATTCCGGCTGGCAAAAGGAGCGTTGCATACATCTCTTTTGAATATGCTTTAACATACTTTTTTACTTCTGGTCTTGTTCCAACGAATGTCATATCTCCAAGTAATACATTGAATAGCTGTGGAAGCTCATCAATTCTCAACTTACGAAGCATATTGCCAACTCTTGTTATTCTTGAATCATTGTTAACAGTAACCTGTGTTCCAAGCTTCTCAGCGTTATTGACCATTGTTCTGAATTTGAATATGCGAAATACCCTTCCATATGTGGTTATTCGCTCCTGGCGAAAGAAAACCGGTCCAGGCGAATCTAACTTAATCATAAGCGATAAGACAAGCATTAGTGGACTGAGTATTATTATCATAGTTAGTGAAAGAATTACATCAAGCATTCTCTTTTGCTTCAATTCCTTTTGTTTTCTGTAAAGGGCTCTATAATATGGCTTTACTTCTTCGCATTGCATATAAGTCGGTAATTCGGACCATTTTTTAAATTGCATATCTGCTCTCCATTATATCTCTAAAGTTCTCAATAACATATGCTACCTCTTCATCTGTAAGACAAGTATGAAGTGGAAGAGTCATCTCGTTGTGGAACATATCATACGCATTAGGATAGTCTTTTATATCAAATCCCAGGTTTTTGTATGCAGTAAGAAGTGGTAGTGGTTTGTAATGAACATTAGTTGCTATACCACGCTCTGCCATCTTAATTATGAATTCATTACGGTACGCTTCATCTTTACCATCAAATCTTACCAGATAAAGATGTCCACTTGATGAACATGAATCATTATAATGCTCAAGTACTGTAACTGGAAGATCCTTAAGTCCTTCATTATACATATGAATCAATTCTCTTCGTCTAGCAAGAATTGATGGATATCTCTTCATCTGTACCAAACCGATTGCTGCCATAATATCCGTCATATTGCACTTATAATATGGGGCAACTATATCATATTCCCATGCTCCAAGCTTTGTCTTAGCAAGTGCATCCTTAGATTGTCCATGCAAAGTAAAAAGCATTAACTGCTTGTAGATATCTTCATTATCTATTCCTTCTATATTACGCCATACAAGTCCGCCGCCTTCACCTGTCGTAAAATTCTTAACTGCATGGAATGAAAAGCTTGTAAAATCAGCTACCGAGCCACTCATCTTCCCATCCCTCATTGCTCCATATCCATGTGCTGAATCAGCAGCTACGAGAATTCTTCCAAGTGCTTTCTGCATCTTTCCATTAGGAACAAATATATCTTTCTTGCTTTCAACAATTCTGAATATCTCATCATAATCCGCCATTACTCCACCAAGATCAACTGGAATAATCGCCTTTGTTCTTTCATTAATTAATTCTTCAAGTGCATCAGTATCTATATGGTATGTGCCCTTTTTAACGTCGACCATAACAATCTTTGCGCCTACATGACATACTACACTAGCTGATGCTGTGTATGTATATGCTGGAACAATTACTTCATCTCCAGGTCCTATGTCAAACAAACGTAGTGCCATCTCTAAACAGGCTGTTGCTGAATTAAGGCATACACCTCTGTCAACATTACAGAACGCTGCCATCTCTCTCTCAAGCTCTTTTGTCTTTGGTCCTGTTGTCAACCATCCTGATCTCATTACTTCAGCTACCGCGCTGATTTCTTCCTCTGTAATATCTGGTGGGGAGAATTTTATATTCATCTGATTTTTCATATCTATCTTAAATCTCCTTTATTTTGTTTCACATAGTACTCAAATATTATAATTATACCCTTTTTTGAGCACATATTCAATATAAACAATTCTTTAGCTGTTTATTTTTAGCCTTATTCGCTTGCTGCAGTAGAAGTTGTCGATGCAGTCTCCAATTCTGGGAACTCATACGTCAGATTACCAGCTGCATTAGCAATATCAATTGTAAAGCTCTTAGTCTCATATCCTGTGCGTGATATAGTAATTGTTTTCTTTCCTGCTGACTTCTGTATAGTAACAGGCGCAAGTCCCATATATACATTATCCACATATACCGCAGCGCCTTCCATTCCCTTGAGGGTTACAGTATACCCCGTTGTCAAATCTGTCTGTGCGGCCGTTGAAGCATTAGCCGCGGAAGTGCTATTAGTACCGCTTGCAGTGCTTGCCTTCGTCGCTGACGTTGCCGAAGTCGCAGTAGTACTCTCTACTGTAAGTTCAATTGTCTTAGTTGAATATACAGAAGCGACATTAACTGTAGCTTTATATGAAGTATACCCGTCCGCCGTTACCAGCAAACTATGCTTTCCGTATGAGAGATTAACAACCCCAGAATAGTCGGTTGACACACCATCTATATACATAATTGCATTAGCTGGTTTTATGGTAAATGCTATCGACCCCATCTCGACTGGCTCTGGCGTACATTCGCTGTAGTCAGCTGTTACTTCTTCATTCCTCTTCACTACAATAGTTTTACTTGCAACAAATGAGCCCTTCTGAAGCAGAACCTTATATTCTCCCTCAGGAGCCGTAATCATCATATCCTTTGTTACTGTATAACAGAGTTTTGTGCCAACATCGACAAAGCCTCCGATAAAGCTGTCAACTCCTGTTAGTTTAATATAGCCGTGTCCATTCTCTACCGCTACAGAATATACTGTTTTATCATATCCACGAATGGTAACTGTATCTGCGCTGATTATCTCACCTAAAGTGATTTTCTTGCCTTGAGAAACTGCAACAATCCCACTTCCATACTTATATCTTGTGCTGCCAATATCAATGGTACTTGTAGATTCATTAATAGAATAATTATTAATGCTGCTCTTTTCCCACATATCCTTTGATTCATGAATAGAGCCTGCCTTACCCGATGCATTAGCCTCTATATCATATATTCCACCCTGTTTCAACTGTGAGGCAGCAATTACTTTGTCATAACTATTCCTAAGATCAGTTCCACCTGTGTATGTGATATTATAGCTGCTCTGCGCATCAATATCATACACGTTGATTTTCTTGGCGGTAGTATCTATAGTAGTCAGCACACAACGAACACTTGCCTCATTATTCTTATTAGTCTGCCCTTCTGCTACCTTACTTTGTAATGGTGTTAATGCATTACCCGGCGTAAAAGTTGGTGTCTTCGCCGAGTTTTGACATCCCCAAAGCAAAAGTAGTATTAGCGGCATAACAACGGCCAGCATCTTCTTTATTTTCATAGCTAATCCTTCCTTCCATATCCGGCAGCCTATTAACACAGTTTTAGTGGTATGATTTTATCACAATAGACGGTTATTTGCAAATAAACCAAAATATACCAGAGAATGAAGTTTTGTATTCTTTCATTCTCTGGTATGAGTTACATTATTTATTCTATTTTATTTGAATAAAATATACACTGCTGCTGCCCATCCTGCTATGCATGCTAACAGAATTATAACATTCGCAGCATTCCATGATGTTTTCTTCTCATAGAGTTCTACCCCACCTGAGATGGCATTATATGGTGTGTAGTATATTTTAAGCTTTGTACCAACTGGATATCTGCTTTCATATGAATTAGTTATCATTCTTGGTCCATTCTCTGTTACAACTTTTCCATTAACTTCGAATTTTAGTTTCATACAATAATTGTATCCACCATTGCTTGCAGATATCTTCCTGTGTTCCACAACTTCTGCCTCACATACCACTGCATGCGCTCTAGTATCTTTTGCTTTATCCACAAAATATACCACAAGACCAATACCGAATGCAACTGCTACCATAATCAACGACGCTATTATACTTAAGCCTGTAATATCCTTACCCGATACTGCAACTGCCAGGCTGATAATTCCCGCAGCCATAACTAACACTGACATTACGAATGCAGCTGCACTTGGTTTATGATATGCCTCTTCTATTGAATATACATGTCCATTATATACAATTCCTTTGACCGTATCCCCTGCTGCGACTTTCTCCTTAGCATCAATCGTTGCCTTATTACCATTGCTGTCTTCTACTGTAACTATCGCTGTTCCAGCAATTTCCTCATAGTTTAAAACTTTAAGTTCTTCTGGCTGCAGTACTGACATTCTCTTATACTTGTTATTACCACATATTCCAATTATGAATATAATAATTGCAACAGCAATTAAAATCAAACTAATAATCATCATTTTTAGATGCCTGTCCTTTCTATAGTGGGGTAAATGTGTTCACTTTTATACAACATTTACCATTAGTATCTTTATATGTACATTTTAATGTATCTTTATACCATTCTACATTGAGGTCTTTTTTCATATCTGGTAAATCCATAATTTTATCTTCCTTACCCGATACTAATTGATGTCTGTATATTGATTTATCTATATTCTTGTATAGATAAATTTCCCCATTGAAATATCCAATTATATTTACAGATTTATCTTTTGTGTCATATACAATTTCCTTATCACCAGTTATAACATTAAGTTTTAGTAACTGGTTTTTAATTGTATCACCAGAATATGGCGTGAATGAATTAGGTGCTGGTGATTTTGAATTGCCTTTATCATCATTAATATTAAGTAATGTATATGCATATTCATTCTCAAAGACCGTAAATCCACTATAGAATCCGGAGTTTACATCAATAACTTTTTCTTTGTCTACTTTTCCATACTCAAAGTACTCGGTTTTATTAAATTCATACAATTTATTATCAATATATGCATAGAATGGCATTCTTTCAATAGCATTTATCCTAATTGTGCTATTATCCTTCTTATTAACTATGCAATCAATTCTTTTGTCCATTCCATAGATTATGCAATCTGAATTCTCGAAAATATTACCTTCGCCATCTTCATATGCGTAAATAAGTTGAATATCCTCTATTAGTTTGTCAGACGGCTCAACACTTCTAATCTGTTCAACATTATTCTGCTTTACACATATTAATACATTATTATTAATGGTACATGTTTTAATTCCCTGTATATCATTACCAAGTAATATTCTCTCTTTACTTCCATCTGATATCTTGATTTTATAAAGATAATCAACTGCTTCATCATAATCCTTAGCGAAATAGTATATATAATCATTATCTGCAGACATACTTGTTATTGTTTCAATATCACTATATCGCACATCTCCTGTATAAAAATCACATATCTGAGCTTTTTTACCATCATATTCAAATACATCATGGCCATTACTGCATGTTATACAATATGATATCTCTAATTCTTTTCCATCAATATTAGCTACGGTAGCATTAGCTGCATTATTTTCTTTATTGAGGAAATAATAAGTTATGCCTATAACTGCAATTACAATAATAATCGCAGATATTATTAATCCATACTTATCCCTTCTCTTCATCTCAGCCTCCGAGCTTTGAATAACTACTTCTTCTCAACACCAATTATTGATACAATGGATTCTTGATTATTGTTTGCAATATCAAGTCCTGCAAGTATTGAATCAAATTCCTTATTTCTAACATCTTTACTATAGGTGTTATAGATACGGAAATCTCCATCACTATCCTTTATTGCTGCGACTGTGTGAATTCCGTCTAATGGCTCTGCACCGTTATTCCAAAATGATATAACTTCACATGCCGTATTCTTTGCATCTGCGCCTGCATATTTCCAAGCTTCTTTAGTTCCGTTAGCCTCTGATGTAAAATTATTCTGGTATTCAATATAACCATTGCCATCAGTTACATCCTTAAGGATATAGCCAAGTCCTTCATTATTCTCCTTAGCAGTCTTTGCTATTATTGCATTCTTAATAGGATCCCTAGATGAAAGAAAATCCATTCCGCCTAATGTTAATCCATTAGGAATTCCGGCCTTATACATATCCGACTCATCAAGACTAAAGTTCTTTAGCGAGTCTGTATCTGTTCCATATCCAATGTCTAACCTTCTATTATCAGCATCCCATGCATTAATATGAAAACTTATAAGTCCAGCTCTATATTTGCTATCATTAGTCTGGTCAATTGTAAATCCCATATTCTCATTATTTAAGGCATAATTCAATTCCTGCCAAAACTGTTTGTAGCCAGTATTGTTTTCGTATGTTAATGCATCTTCTGTGAATAAATCAATATAATCCGATGCATATGAAGTTCCCTTCATAATTATGTGTTCTGTGTCTTGGTACAGCATTCCATTAACCATATTAATGAATTGTTCGCGACTGGCGCTGCTAGAATTGTATTTATTCTTAAAATACATTTTAAGGGACTTCTTATATTCATCACTCAGTAATTCTGGGTCAATTTGAAATGCTGATACATAATCTCCACATTCTAACGCAATATAGACTTGTTTGTCATATTCGTTAACACATTCTTTCTTTTTATTTGCTTTATCTACGATTTCATCATATTCCTTTTTGGCCTTTTCCATCGCTTCTAAAACGTCTTTTATTTTATCCACATTGACCATTCCATTAATCTTTGCCTGTAAAGCATCAGTAATTAACTTGAATTTACTGCTTAACATATTAAACAATGATATTATTGCTTCAGTACTAGCTTCTCTTTTGGTAATATTCTTATTACCATTCGTTATCGACATAAACTTTGCTTCATTAATGCTTACTGTGCGTGCCTTCGAATGATAAATCTTATCTTTTAATTCATCAGCATAATTGGCTACTCTTCGTTCACAATTATCATATTCATCAACTGCATCATAGCAAAAATTCCTAATTCTTGTGATACTATCAACATCATCCTGCAATTCATTGTCAATATTAATAAAGCGATGGTCTATGTTACGTCTATCACGTATCTCCCAATCCACTCCACCACGAATATGTGCTATACCGCCTTTTATTTCCTGCAGTTCACTAATGACACCAGACAAACCATCTGCCTCATCTAATACACGTCTTCCATTAATGTACATATTTTTCTTCTGCCTTTCTACCACTGAATAGAACACAATACCACCTTTTAATTACATAAAGTAGGAAATAGAAAAAACAATTCCTAACGCTAATACTAAAGTTCCTACACATCCCAAAACTATACTTGTTATTTCAATTTTCTTCTTATCTTTACCAACCATGATTGTTGGATAAGAAGGATTTAACCATTCAACTCTTATGTCTATTTTACTTCCTACAGGATATTGATCTCTAACATGTTTACTTGTTGTTTTCATTGCAATACCAGTTTGTCTCTTGCCACCTGCGACATATGAAACAATCATATCAATACTTGTTGAAATAGGATTAGCAGAATCATTTGTGTTATAATTATCAACATATTCCTCTACTGTTGCTTCATACATATTATCTGATTTAGAGTATACCTTCTTTGCATCAGCTATATCTGATATAATGTAAGCAATTATCCATATAGCACATGCTAGCATAAATATTCCTATAATAAGATTAGTGGCTTTATCTCCATACATATTATATTCATGTAATGCATAAAAATCTGCAGCAACAACACATATTGATGTTATTAATATTGAGACTGGCATAGCCATCTTTTTCTTTTCAGTACCCTCAATAAAAGTCTCTTTCTTTATTTTTCCTTCAATAACATCTCCTGCTTTATAATTCTTTAACGTCACATCTTTAATTTTATTTCCGCTTTGTGTAACCAACACCCTATTGTATAAAGTTCCTTTTTGTTCTACAGACTCAATAGTTACTTTTTCTATTGGTAGTTTATTTATCTTACTGTTATTTAACACCATTACAAAACTAAATAATAATACAATTCCACTTATTACAAATAATACAATTATAGGTACTAACATAGATTATTTCCTTTCTACCATTGAATAGAACATAATATGAATGAAAATAATACCGCTAGTATAATAGATGGTATCATTCTTGTTAATCCTTCTTTAACTCCTGAATAATTTCCTACTACTATCATTTTGTATGGATTTTCTGGATTATAAACAATCTCTACCATATCACCCGTCTTGAATTTTTGGGGATTCGAAAGACACATAATATTATTTCTATTCGAATTTTGATTATTAATAAATATGTTTTCGCCTTCTGAAGTAGTAAATTTAGCATCAAAAGTCCAAAGTTTTAATGTTCCTACCTTTTCGGCCACCTCATGTTCATATACTTGTGTTAATTCTCCTACAGTTTTTTTATTATTTCTGTTTTTCGCAAATCGAAAAACATATGTTACCTCAAATAAGCCAATAATTGCAAAGATTAACATTAAAACTATAAATATACATAATATAACAAATGCTCCTATTAATTCGCTTTTCATTTATTCTCCTATCTTACAATGGTGTAAATGTAATAGATGTTCCTTCAATTACAGCTACAGAACACTGTACATTATACTTTTCATCAAGTGTTTTCACATGTATATATGTACTTCCCACTCCTACTGCAGTTATATTACCACTGCCATCTACAGTTGCAACCGAAGGGTCATCTGAATACCAGATAAATTGCTCTTTATTATACCCATTTGGTGTACTCGTAACATTTATTGTTTTACTAGCACCTTTGGTTAAACTAGTAAAATAAGCATCTATATCTAATACATCTTTTATATTCAATGAATCTGCATCAGTTACATTGCCATTTTGTGAAACATCCGCGACAGAATTCTCATCTTTATATTTGCTTATACCTTCATCTGTAATAGATGATTCAATTTCTTCTGCCTTTCTTTCAGCTCTGAACTTTATGGTACAATCTTTTCCAACATATTTACCATCTTCAAAATGTGCCTGATAAAGATGTGGCCCTGTATCTTTTCCACATATGTTCCATTCTCCAGTAACAAATTTACCTAGCAACGAATTCTTTCCTGCTGTGATTCTAAATATAAAATATACATCTACATCTACACAACTCTGTAGTTTGACTGAGCTTGCATAGCTTCCAGTCTGATATTGTAGAGCCTGTAAATATTCAGCACTTACATTACCAGCATTGCATTGAGCCATTAAATACACACCTTCAACGCCTACGACCGATGCATCAATCATATGTAATGTTGCTGATGCCGATGCTCCAACTCCAACTTCTGCGCCTAAATCTGCAATATTAAATCCAAATGCGCCTAACACAATACCAAAATACAGATATGCTTCGGCTTCAGCCTCTACTGTTATATCACTATCCACACTTTTTTCAGATATATTTCTAATGCCTTTTCCTTTTGCATATTCTATACCTTCTGTTACTTTTGAAGACATTGATATTTCGATTTTTCCTGATGCAGATATTCCAAGTCTAAGTTCAAAGTTAACACCTGCAACACCACCAATTGTTAATGGAGTTGCTATATCACATATTTTTATTGAACTTGATTGATATTTTTCACCAGCTTTTTCTATAAATTTTGAAAATGTATCATTTAATATCTGCTGTGCTTCTGCATCATCTGAAATATTATGTGATGAGTCAAATTTGTCAATATTAGTAATATCAAATAAATTTGTTGACGCTGCGTACTTTTCATTTATTTGATAAGAAGCCTGTGACCTAATCAGTTTTAATCCGCCAAAGAATGAATAATCAACTTTACCATCCACACTAAAATCAGACATTTCTAATGTTTTAGATAATTCTACTTCTCGTCCTTTTATTTTAACCTTGCCTGAATAAGTTGTTGCTATCTTTTGAGGTCCTATCTCAACGGTTATTTTACCATCACTACCAACTGCGATATCAAACTTAGCCGTTTGTTTTGCTATCTCATATGTCTGCTTAGTTTTACCATTACTACTTCCACTATTATATGCTAATGAATTACTACTATATGTTCTATCAGTATAAGTTTGTGTTGTCGATTCATTATTATCAATAACGCTTCCATCCGGTGTTGTTATAATACAATTTGCAAAATCTGGTTTAAACGAATTCTGAACATGCATCTCTTTTACAACATCTTCAAATTCCAGATTTTCATCAGTATTATGAATTAATATTCCACCATCAACTACTTCCACCGATTTCGCCTTATATGCTTTAGCATATAGATTGTTACTGTTAGCTGGGATTACATATGTATAACCATCTTCCACTATAGAATTATCACTAGTTGCTATAAAAACAGAATTATCATCGTTAATTCTATAATCTGTTATACTTGACTTTTTTTCTGATAAATCAACCACACCTGATTTGATATCATAAGATTCATTCATTTCATAATTAGGATGTAGCCATTTATCTTTTGCAATACTAATTACTTTATCAGCATCTTCCTTAGAAATTAAACTATCATAATCAAATTTCTTTTTATCATCTAAAGAAAAAATACCATTTGATATTGCTATTCCAGTTTTATTCGCATCATATAACTTATCCTTATTTTTTATTTCTGTTGAATCACCTGTTAAATTTGCAATATTAACAAGTGAATTAGCAGCTACTTCTTTTGTGATTTCTTTCGATGGGTTTATTTCTACATTGTCATCTAAGATTCCCCATTCTTTAGCTATTTGATATGTTGGAAAATAAGTATTATTACTATCAATATTAGAATAGTAAGGTGTTTCATTCTCATATGTACTCATTCCAAATGATTCATTAAGTCTGGTTAACCATTCTCCCTGTGTTATGTTAGTATTCTCTGTAGCTGTTTCTTTTTTCCCACACCCGGTTAAAATTGTACCAAATACCATTATGACAACTAAAATTAATGCTGTCATTCTCTTCATGATTTTTCTCATTTTAAACTCCTTTTTAATCTTTACACTCTCTTTTTTCATTATTGTATAATATAATGATCCTACTTTTACATAATATCACGTGACTATAATTTAGTCAATAATAAAAGCAAAGTTTTTTTACATTTTAATTTGGAAAGGCAGCTTTGAATCACACATTACAAATCTTCGTGTCTTACATTCAAAACTGCCTGAATTAATATCTTAATTTAATCTCATACCAAAATTAATATTCTTCTTCCTGCTTTTTACCACTTCTAATAATTAATATAGACACTCCAATAATTGCAAGTACTGCTACAATAATACTTCCTATAAATATTGGCTTATTATTATACCATCTAACAAAAAGATTAGTTGTTACAAGGAATTCCTTAACTT
>CAZPHI010000015.1:0-1255 GCA_964586425.1 uncultured Lachnospiraceae bacterium
ACTGCAAAAGAAGGGGAAAGAGAATGATTAACTTAGGAGGTGCACTTAAGTTGAAGAATAAAATATTAATTGTTGAGGACAGCACTATTAATAGAGCGATACTAGCAAATATACTTCAGAATGAATATGATATTATTGAAGCTGCCAATGGACAAGAAGCTTATGATATTATTAGTAAACAATATAATGAAATCTCTGCAATGATTCTGGATTTGCTGATGCCAGTAATGGATGGAAAAGAACTTCTTTCATTATTATCAAAGGAAGATTTATACAGTAATCTTCCAGTACTTATTGCAACAGGTGAACATAATGATCAGTTGGAAAGTCAGTGTCTTGAACTTGGTGCATGGGATTTTGTTACAAAACCATATAATCCAATTGTAATTAAATTACGATTAAGGAATATTATAGGAAGAAGTCAGACACATCTCCTTAGTAGAATAAGAACACTTGCTGAAAAGGATACCCTTACTGGATTATATAATAGACAATATTTTATGAAAGCTACAGTTTCAATGCTTAAGAATAATTCTAATACAAGATTTGTATTCGTAAGAATGGATATTGATCATTTTAGATTGTACAATTCTTCTTTTGGAAGTCAGGCTGGTAATCTCTTATTAAAAAGAATTGCAAGGGGAATAGAACAAAAGCTAGAGAAAAATGATGTTACAGTATGAACATATGGAAGAATCAGCTCAGATATATTCTGTGTATGTATGCCATATCGTCAGGAGAGACTTGAAAATCTTCTGGATAATGTAGAATATGAGATTCAGAGAATGTGTTCAACATACAGATTAAAGGCATCCTTTGGATTATATGTAATTGAGAATTCTAATACAGATATGGAAGCTGTATATGCACATTCAACAGAAGCAGCAAGTGTATGTAAGAATAATCTTAATACTATATATGCTTATTATGGTAGCGAGATGAGTATGAAGGAAGAGAAAGCTCAAAGATTCACTAATGAGATGAGTACTGCTATTGAAGAAAGACAGTTCTTGGTATATTTGCAGCCAAAGTATTCAATTGAAACAGGCAAAGCATGTGGTGCAGAGGCATTGGTTAGATGGAAACATCCAGAATGGGGAATGGTTTCTCCTGGTGATTTTATCCCTGTATTTGAACAGAATGGTCTTATTGTTCAATTAGATTATTATATGTGGGAAAATGTATGCCAGATTCTTGCAAAGTGGCAGAATAAGGGCATGGTTCTTTTCCCTGTATCCGTTAATATTTCAAGAAT
>CAZPHI010000015.1:1355-5868 GCA_964586425.1 uncultured Lachnospiraceae bacterium
ATTGGTTAATGAAAATTCAGTTAGATTAACTAAAAAAGATTGTAGTAAGAATAATGAGCTTATAATAACAGACCTTGATACGATATGGTCATCTGATTCACAGACTGGAACATTACTTAAAAGTGTATCAGTTCCATTTGCGATATTTGAATATGCACATTCACAAGTGGATATACTCAGGAAAAATCAGTGTTATTCAGAAAAATTCGGCAATAAATCGCTGGAAGCATATCTTATACACAAAGAATATTATAAGTTGCTTACAGCTGTAGATGAAGCAGTAGATTCCAAGATGGGTAGCGACAGTGAGTGTCTGTTTATCATGAATGATGGTGATACCAAGTGGTATCATATTCATCTTATATATATTGGTACGGTTGGAAAGACAAGTCTTATAAGTGCGACATTCAGTGATGTTACTGCTGAAAGAATTCTTGAAAAAGAACTTAACACAGTATTCTCAGCATTAAAGCCTGAGAATAAAGCAAAGGATAGTTTACTTATAATTGATGATTTGCAGATAAGCAGGGAAGTATTAAGCCTGTTATTTGAAGATGAGTACAAAATAATTCAGGCTGCAGATGGACAGCAGGGATTGGATCTGTTGGGCGAGAATTGTGAAAGAATTGTAGCTATTTTGCTGGATATGATGATGCCGAAGATGAATGGGCAGGAATTCCTTCAATATAAGAATCGTATGCTGAATGCTTCAGATATACCAGTAATAGTAATATCTGCAGAAAGTGACGAAGCAGTTCAGATTCATATGCTTGAGAATGGTGTTAATGATTATATTACAAAACCTTATGTTCCTGCGGTGGTTAAAAAGAGATTGAGTAATGTGCTGGAATATAATAGCCGATTTAGAAATCTTGTCCGTGAATTCAAAAAAGCAAGTTCATTGTCAATAACTGATGGCAAGAGCATTAGTTTAAAAGGATATGGAATTGCAGAAGTAAGGAGAATGATTCGATTTATGTCGGAAGTCTTTGATATTGTAAGACTTGTTGATCCGGCTAATACAGCGGTTGTTACAATCGGAGAGAATGAAAAGATAGAAAAGGTTCCATATTCATGCTTTAGTGTATGGGGCAAGAATGTAAGGTGTGAAAATTGTACAAGTTTATGTGCAATGAAAGGGCACTGTACATTAAATAAGTTTGAATTATTGAAGAAAGATGTATTCTATGTGGTATCACAGCCAGTGGAAATCTTTTTCGATGATAATGTATCAGAAAAGTTAGTGCTTGAGATTGCAAGTAAGATATCTGATGAATATCAATCAGCAAATGAAGAGATTAATTCAGTATATAAGATGCTTGAAGATGCACATAGTATGATATATATAGATCCACTTACTAATGCATATAACAGACGTTATCTTGATGAGATGTTGTTCCTACAGCATGGACAGAATGGAATAGCAAAAAAAGTTGCAATAATAATGATGGATTTATTCAGGTTTAAGCAAGCTAATGACTTATTTGGACATCAAACTGGTGATATGGTTTTAAAGGGTGTTGCTGATGTACTAAAATCCCAAATAAGACAGAATGATTCTCTTGTGAGATACGGTGGTGACGAGTTTATTATTGTATTGACTAACTGTAATGAAGATGTAATAGAAGACTCAATTGTCAGGTTTAAGGATGTTATTGCTACCGTTTGCTATGGACCACATAATACTATTGCAACAGAGGCTGATTTTGGTTATTCGTACACAGATGATTTTAAGCAGAATACGGAAGAACTTATGAGAATGGTTAGTTCTGCAGATATGATGATGTATGCTAATAAAAATAGGCATTATGAGACTCATTGACAGTATTAGCTGTCTTTGAGTCTTTTATATACTAAATATAGACGTATATAATGTGAAAAAGATACGCATTGGAGGAAATATGGGTTTATTAGATTTATTTGTTTTGGCAGTTGGATTATCAATGGATGCTTTTGCAGTTTCTGTGTGTAAAGGCTTATCATTAGGAAAAATAAAGAATAAGCATATGTGTATTGCAGGTTTATGGTTTGGCGGATTTCAGGCTTTGATGCCACTTATAGGGTATATGGTTGGAAGTCTGTTTGCGGATATGATTGCGCAGTATGATCATTGGATTGCATTCATTTTATTAGCACTAATAGGTGGTAATATGATTAAAGAATCATTTGGCAGTGATGAAGAAATTAATAATTCCATGGACTGCAAATCTATGTTCATACTTGCAATTGCAACAAGCATTGATGCATTGGCCGTAGGTGTTACTTTTGCATGCCTTGATGTGAAAATAGTTCCGGCTGTACTGTTTATAGGCATTGTAACATTCATTCTGTCAGCAATAGGCGTAAAAATCGGAAGTATCTTTGGAATAAAATATAAATCAAAGGCTGAATTAGCTGGTGGAGCAATACTTATAATTATTGGTTTGAAAATCTTATTTGAAGGGCTTAGCATAATATAAAAATATGCTAGGCAGGTAACATAATATGTAGATGAATATGGTGGATGCTGCAAAAGAGCTGGAATTCCTATTAGATAATGTTAATTGTGGAATAGTTGTTTATGAAGTTGATAACAATAACTTGATGCAAATTGCTTATATGAGCGAAGAATTTTGTAATATGAGTAATGGCAGCAGAGAAATGATACAGGAGTTATATACTAAGGATAGGCTTTTTGGTGTGTGTAATGACTACAAATATATGCTTTCAAAATTCTACGAGAATATTATTGAGAATAAAATAGATGGAAGAATTGTATTCAAGGGAAAGACTGTTACCAACAATGAGAAGTGGTTATCACTTAAAGCAAAATATATTAGTGATAATGATAAAATCAGAATTTGTTCTACGTATATAGATATAACAGAACAGATGAATATAAGGGATCAGCTTACACATGTTATTCATAATGTACCAGGAGCTGTGTGTTTTTTTAGATGGACAGGAGTTAATCTTATTCCGATAGTTGTAAGTGAACATTATTCTGAGATGTTAGGGACAGATGCTATGAAGGTACTTCAGAATGCTAATGGGTTAAATTTTATTCATGTACATCCAGATGATTTGCAAGAATTTAAGGAAACTGTGTTAGAAGGACTTAATAATACTCATCAAATCAATTATACTTATCGCTCTTATAACGAGCTGAAAAAATGCTATTTATGGCTTAATATACAAGGAAAATCAATTCCACAGCCTGATGATACTCAGTATGTATATGTGTCATTCACTGATATCACACAGGAAATGATAATTGAGGATAAGCTAAGAGAGAGTAAAAAGATGCTGGAACTTGCCACTCAGAATGCTGGATTATGGTGTTGGACATATGATTTCAAGGATGATTACGCATCCTTTGATGATAGAACACAGCGGGATTTTGAATTTCCAGAGTATAAAAAGCATTTTCTGGAAAATCAAGATAAGAATTACATTATATTAGATGAGTATAAATCTGATTTCAAAAATATGTTTTCTGCAATTATTAATGGTTCAGTAACGGAAAAGATGGATTGCAAGATTAGATTCTTAGATGGAAGTATTCATTGGGCGAGGTTCTTATTGTCATCAATATATGATGAGAATGGTAATGCCATTAAGGCAGTAGGCGTTGTAAAAATAATAGATGATGTATGTGAACTAAAAGAAAAGTATGAGATTGAACGTCGTAGAGGAATTGTAACAGATGAAAACATGCTGGGACATGCGTTGTTTAATCTTACACAGAATACCAATCTTGAATATAATTATAATAATGTATTACATGAGTTTGATGCAGAACTTAATTTTGATGAATTAGGCTTAAGTGTTGCTAATGATATAGAGGATGAGATAAAAAGAGAAGAATATATAAAGCTTCATAAGACAGAGACCTTGTTAAAGATGTTTGAGGAAGGTAAAGATGAGGTAATATTTGATTATCAGCGAAAGATGCCTAATAATGATTCTATTTGGGTTAGAAGTATGTTTCATATGATAATACAGCAGCTATGTTATATGGACAAGATAGCTATAATATTACAGGCCTTGATTTTATGAAAGAGGATTATACACAATCAATGCTGAGGTTCGCTAATAATGCAGTGATTGAGGAAGAAAGACAAGCATATATTGATAAAGCTTCAATAGACAATATCAAGGAAATACTTAATGAACATGGAGAATATGAATTCTATATTCATGTTAATTTAAATGGCAAAATTAGAGCTAAAAAGATAAGATATGTAACAGATAAGAATAATTCTTGCGCATGTATATTCACTCAGATGGATATCACCCTTCTTGAGGAACAGGAACGTAAGAAACAGGATGAATTAAAGAATGCATTGTATAATGCTAAAAGTGCCAATCGTTCAAAAACAATATTCCTATCACAGATGAGCCATGAGATTAGAACACCAATGAATGCAATTATGGGTATGACAAGATTGGCCTATGATTCTAGTGATTTAATGGAAAAGAATGATTATCTTAAGAAAATAGATACATCAAGTCACTATTTGCTTGGAATAAT
>CAZPHI010000015.1:5968-9678 GCA_964586425.1 uncultured Lachnospiraceae bacterium
GGAATAATGTTCATACACCCAACTATGAATACAATAGATAATTACGAGTTTTTCGTTGACCCACTTAGATGTCAGCAGATATATATGAATCTTCTTAATAATGCAATGAAGTTTACAGCTAAGGGTGGTACAATACTCCTCATTATTGAAAATGTTTTTAAAGACGAAAAGTATTGTACAGACAAAGTTACAATTTCAGATACAGGGTGTGGGATGAGCAAAGCATTTTTACAAAGAGTATTCGTTCCATTTGAGCAGGAAGAAAATCCATATTCATCAAGTGTACAGGGAACAGGACTCGGACTGTCCCTGGTAAAGCAGATTATAGATGAGATGGGTGGTACAATTAATGTGAAAAGTGAGCTTAATAAAGGAACAACATTCACATTCACTATGAGATATGAATATAGGGTAGTGAAGGATAAACAAGAGAATAAGACTGCGAATGATTATTCAGTTATGAACGGCAAAAGAGCTCTTTTAGTAGATGATCATCCACTTAATCAGGAGATTGCAACCAAATTACTTGAAACACAGGGCATGATAGTAGAACAGGCGGTTAATGGTGCTCATGCAGTCGAATTATTTACTGCATCAAAAGAAGGTTATTATGATATTGTGTTAATGGACATAAGAATGCCGGTAATGAATGGAATAGAGTCATCATGTATAATAAGGAGTATGAATAGAGATGATGCAAAGAATGTACCAATTATTGCAATGACTGCCAATGCTTTTGATGAAGATGTCAGAGCGTCTATGAATGCAGGTATGAATGCACATATTGCAAAGCCTATAGAGCCTGATAAATTGTTCGGAGTAGTGTCAAAATGGCTTGCCAAAGTGGAGAGATAGTGTATATTAATAAATATAAAAATAGGTATGGTGAAGTAATATGACGAAAGATTTGACTGTTGGAAAAATATCCCCATTATTAATTAAATTCACAATTCCATTGGTGTTGGGTAATATATTTCAACTTATGTATAATGCTGTAGATAGTATTATTGTAGGACGATGGGTAGGAAAAGAAGCTTTAGCAGCAGTAGGAACCTGTAATCCGCTGATGACACTTGCTATTCTATTCATTAATGGAATGTGTCTTGGTGCAGGTATACTTATGGGTAATCAATATGGCGCAAAGGAATATGATACATTGAAGAAGCAGATAAGCACAACTATGATATCGGGACTTGTGTTTTCAGCTATACTTGCAATGCTATTTGTTGTATTAGCAAGACCAATATTGACTTTATTGCAGGTTGACGAGAATATAATGGATATGTCAGTAGGCTATATGAGGATAGTATTCTGTGGACTTATTTTTACATTCATGTACAACTTCTATGCCAGTACATTAAGAGCTTTGGGTGATAGTTCTACACCTCTGTATTTCCTGATAATCAGTTCGGTGCTTAATATAATTGGTGATTTATTCTTTGTTATTGTACTTAAGATGGGAAGTAATGGCTGTGCTATCGCAACAGTTATTAGTGAGTTACTTTGCTGTGTTTTATGTGCATTGTATATTAATAAAAAGGTAGCTATTCTCAATTTGGGTAAATTATGGTTCAGATTTGAATCATCTCTACTCAAGATGACAATTGCATATGGCTGGGCAAGTGCAATGCAGCAGGCTACTGTGCAATTGGGAAAGATAGGAATCCAGGCAATTGTTAATACTATGGGAGTACCGGTTATGGCTGCTTTTGCAGTTGTCAACAGGATAGATGATTTTGCTTATACTCCACAGCAGAATATTGGACATGCTATGACATCATTAATGGCACAAAATTATGGTGCAGGAAAGAAAGAGCGTGTAAAGGAAGGCTTTAGATGCGGAATGCGACTAGAATTAATATATGGAATAATTATTTTCCTTATCTGTTTTATTCTGGCAAGACCATTAATGCTTTTATTTGTTAAAGATGAAGGAGTAATATCTCATGGTGTTACATATCTAAGATTAATTTCTATTATGTATATATTGCCAGCTATGACAAATGGAATACAGGGATATTTTAGAGGTATTGGAGACCTGAAAATCACATTACTTAGCAGCTTTGTTAATATGGGAGTACGTGTTATTGCGGCAATCCCACTTGTATTTGTATTCTCAATGGGAATAGAAGCTCTTCCATTTTCATATATGGCAGGATGGATTGGCATGTTAATAGTGGAACTTCCATTGCTTTTCAAAAGTTATAGGAAATCATAAAAAGATATTGACATAAAGTTAACTTTAGGTGTTAGTATTAGAAAAAATAGTTTGGAGGAAGCAATGAACAAGAAAATAGTTTCAAATATTACAATATCAGCGATGTTTATCGCATTAGGAATAGTATTACCAATATTCACAGGACAGATACCACAGATTGGCAAGATGTTATTGCCAATGCATATACCAGTATTATTATGTGCATTGATATGCGGATGGAGATATGGGGCTATAGTAGGATTCATATTACCATACATGAGATATATGATATTTGGCATGCCAGTGCTTTTTCCAACAGGTATTGCTATGTCAGTAGAACTATGTACATATGGTCTTGTAGCAGGATTTTTGTATAATTCTTCAAAGTGGCAATGCATTATTGCTCTATACAGATCGTTGATTATTTCAATGCTTGCAGGAAGAATACTATGGGGAATCACCCAAATAGCACTTCTTGGATTAAGTGGCAAAGCATTTACCTGGCAGATGTTTGCAGCCGGTGCATTCTTTAACGCAATCCCAGGAATAATAATCCAATTGATTCTAATTCCAGTTATTATGGTAGCATTAAGGAAGACTGGATTGGTACATATGCACGCAAAAGCTAAAAATACGCATAATACTATGGAGATATAGTGAATGAATACAAAGTTTGTGATTGATAAAATTATTGAACTAAGTAATAAAAGAAACAGATTAATTATAGCAATTGATGGTCGATGTGCATCTGGAAAGACAACTTTAGCAGAAGCAATTCGTAGTAGTATTGATTGTAATGTAATTCATATGGATGATTTCTTCTTACAGGCACAGCAACGGACATCAGAGAGGCTGCAGTTACCTGGAGGTAATGTAGATTATGAACGAGTTGAATCAGAGGTATTATTGCCGGCATCAAAAGGTATGCCATTCACATATAATGTATATGACTGTAAGAGTCAAAGCTTTATAGAACAAAGAACTTTAGATGCAAAGAAGATATTAATTGTAGAAGGTTCATATAGCTGTAATCCAGAACTTGTTGCATATTATGATTATAGAATATATATGACGGTTGATGAAAAAGAGCAGATAAAAAGAATTGCTGACAGAGGTGGAGATATAGAGGTATTTCTGAGAAAATGGATTCCTTTGGAAGAATTCTATTTTAAGATGTGTAATGTAAAGGAAAATTGCCAGATTACATTAGATACAACTGGTTATTAATAATTGGAGGAAGAATGCGTATGGCATTGATGTTTGTTTTTTCGGCGGTAATAGTAATACCTGTATGGTTATACATGTATTATGCTGCTAAAAGAGCAGTAACCCTGTGGGTTTCAAAAGAAAAGAAGTTAAAGGTTTGTATAATAGCACTTTTAGTAAGCAGTATTATAATGATTCCATCACTTGATATGTGGGGAAAGATGGCGACTTGGAGTATTGCAGTTGTACATCTATTAGTGTTTACACTTATTACGCAGTTAATCAATTATGTTATTAAGAAAGTTTC
>CAZPHI010000015.1:9778-21320 GCA_964586425.1 uncultured Lachnospiraceae bacterium
TTACATATGGATTTAAGGCAGTTGATAATATGAATGCAATAGTTACATCAGGTCTATCTGGATGGGGATATCCTATTAGAACACAGTCTGTATCGGAGTATGTAATATTGAATATTCAGAATTAGTAATAAAATTAGAAAGTCTACTATGCAATACAAATATTGCATAGTAGATTTTTTTGCACTAAAATGAAAAACATTTTCAATTTACTTGACAAAAGACAAAAATAGAAGTAAAATGAAAATCGTTTTCAAATCAGAAAGTGAGAGATTAAATTGAATACAGGAAAGAAGTATAAAACAAAACAAAAAGAAGTTATTACAGAATGCATTAGAGAAAATAATAATGCATATATAACAATCAAGGAATTATCACATGAGCTTGAAGAAAGAGGAAGTAAAGTAGGGCTTACAACAATATACAGAAACTTGGACAAATTAGAGCAGGAAGGAATTATTGGTAAGGTAAGCATCGAAGGAATTAGTGGCACATGCTATTGTTATCTTCCGCAAAAGGAACAGAGTATAATGTTCTATCTAAAATGCGAACGTTGTGGCAAATTGGTTAATATTGATTGCCCAGAGCTCGCACATCTGTATGGACATCTGTCTAAGGAACACAGAATATATATTAACCCTGGAAAAACAATGTTCTATGGCATCTGTGAAGGATGTATGGATAAGGAAACATATATCAATGGAAATATCTGTATTGATAAGAAAATCTGTATTGATAAAAATGTATGCACTCATAAAGAAGTGTAAGAGATGAGGAAATGATGAAAGTTAATTATATGAAAAAAACAAAAAGAGTAATGAGTATTCTACTTTTATTGATACTAATGTCTGCAGCATGTCTTTCAGGTTGTGGAATCAGTGATGCGGAGGACAATGGTAAAATTAATGTTGTAGCTACTATCTTCCCAGAATATGATTTCCTTCGTCAAATAGGTGGTGATTACATCAATCTATCAATGTTAATGACTCCGGGTTCTGAAAGTCATAGTTATGAGCCAACACCAAAGGATATAAAAGCAATATCAAGTGCAGATATGTTTGTATATGTTGGTGGAGAGTCAGATGAATGGGTCGATACAATTCTTGATGCCGTTGATAATAAGAAGACATCAATTGTTACACTTATGGATTGTGTATCTCTAGTTGAGGAAGAAACTGTAGAGGGTATGGCTGGAGAACATACTGAAGAAGAACATGGTAAGAATGAACAAGAAGAAAAAGCAGAATATGATGAGCATGTGTGGACTTCACCAAAGAATGCTATCCTAATATGCAAGAAGTTATGCAATACGCTTTGTGAATTAGATCCTGAACATAAAGAACAGTATACAAAGAATACAGATGATTATATCAAGCAGCTGGAAGAATTAGATAACTCGTTATCAGAAGTGGTCAAATCAGCAGTACGTACCGAGATAATTGTCGGTGATAGATTCCCGTTCAGATACCTGGTTGAGGAATATGGATTAACATATTATGCGGCATTTCCTAGCTGTGCTGATGATACAGAGCCTAATGCAGCAACAATAGCATTTCTTGTAGATAAGGTGAAATCAGACAAGATTCCTGTTGTGTTTCATATAGAGCTTTCTAATGAAAAGGTATGCAAGGCTATCTGTGAGCAGACAGGAGCAGCTAATAGACAGTTAAATGCTGTGCACAATATTGCAAAAGATGATTTTAATGCAGGCGTGACATATATTGATCTTATGAAACAGAATGTAGAAGTATTAAAGGAAGCTCTTGGACAAAAATAATAGATGGTTATATATTGACTTTTGTGGAGGTTATGATGAGTTTATTGGAATGTGAGAATGTTGCCTTTGCTTATGAAGGCACAGAAGTTCTAAAAAATATAAGTTTTACAGTTAATGAAGGCGATTACCTCTGCATAGTCGGGGAGAATGGCGCAGGAAAAAGTACACTAATAAAGGGAATACTGAATCTAAAAAAACCATCAGCAGGGCAGATTATAGCTGGTGATGGTCTAATGAAGAGTGAAATCGGATATCTTCCACAGCAGACTGTTGTACAGAAAGACTTTCCAGCAAGCGTATATGAAGTTGTGCAGTCTGGAAGACTTAATAAGCTGGGATTTAGATTGTTCTATGGTAAAGAGGATAAAAAGCATATAGAGCATGCACTGGAATTAATGGATATAAAGGACCTTAAGAATAGATGCTACAGGGATTTGTCAGGAGGACAGCAGCAGAGAGTACTTCTTGCTCGAGCATTATGTGCAACAGAGAAGATGCTTTTGCTAGATGAACCAGTTACCGGTTTGGACCCAATTATGGCAAAGGATATGTATAATCTGATTAAGAAGATTAATAGAGAGGATAATATTACTATTATCATGGTTTCACATGATATCAATGGTGTTATTGAAGATGCTACGCACGTATTACATATTGGTAAGGAACAAACCTTCTTTGGGAAAACAAAGGATTATCTTGATTCTGAGGTTGGCCATAGTTTTGTATCAACAATTTATACGGCACAGTAAAGTACTCAGATATGGAGGATCATATGTTAGGTAGTATATTAGAGATGTTTAGCTATTCCTTTATGGTAAGAGCTATAATAGTAGGAATTCTGGTTTCATTATGTTCAGCTTTATTAGGAACCAGCCTGGTACTTAAAAGATATTCAATGATAGGCGATGGCTTATCACATATGGGTTTTGCGGCTTTATCAGTAGCTTATGCAGCGAATCTGGCTCCATTAGCAGTTGCAATTCCAGTATGTGTTGTAGCAGCATTCCTATTGCTAAGAATGAATGATAATAGTAAAATAAAAGGTGATGCAGCTACTGCTCTTATGTGTAGTGGTTCGCTTGCAGTTGGTGTAATGACAGTATCATTAACAACCGGAATGAATACAGAGATATCCAATTATATGTTTGGCAGCATCTTAGCGATGAGCAAATCAGATGTTCAGATATCAATTGTATTATCAATTGCTGTAATCGCATTATTTGTTATATTTTATCCCCGTATTTTTGCAGTTACTTTTGATGAGAATTTTGCAAAGGCTACAGGAACAAGAAGCAATGTATATAATATGGTAATAGCATTGCTTACAGCTGTAACGGTCGTGCTAGGCATGAGAATGATGGGAACTCTGCTAATATCAAGTCTTATTGTATTCCCTTCATTAAGTGCAATGAGAGTATGCAAAAGATTTCGTAGTGTTGTGATTACTTCTGTTATTATATCAATTCTTTGTTTTTGTATTGGAATATATGTATCATATAATTATTCAACTCCAACAGGTGCAAGTATCGTAATTGCTAATATTATAGCATTCGCTTTATTATCGGCTGTTGAGAAAATAAGGGAAAGAAAATAATCGTGGATGAATTTTACGAACAAAAGAAAAAAGAAACTAAAAAAATTAGTAAAATAGATCGACCAGATCATATAATGTCATACTTTAAACTGGAAAAAATCCCACTTATTATAATTACAGTTTCAGGAATTGTATATAATATCGGAATGGCTGCCGGACCTTATTATGAAGGAAAACTGGCACAATGCTTATATGAGATTATTAATGGAATTAAGACAGCAAAGGATATGATTATTCTTGCTGTCTTATATGTCGTTGTGATTTTAATCGTTCAGGGTATGCGATGCTTCAAACGTTTTTATGTAAGAAGATTTGCTAACGACACAAGCAGAAATATGCGCCATATGCTTTATAATAGCTTAATACATAAATCAAAAAAAGAACTTAATGATGAGGGTACAGGTTCAATAATGACTAAAGCAGTAGCTGATGTTGATGCATGTGCAGAGGGAATGCGTAAGTTCACAACAGAAGTATTCGATACCGGAGTTGTATTAATTACTTATATTGTGATGCTTTTTATCTATGACTGGCGACTTACTTTGATAGCAAGTGTATTTACTCCGATAGCATATATTATTGCAGATAGATTAAAAAAACTCATAATAAGATATAATGCCAGCTACAAACGTTGTGAAGCAAAACTGGCAGATGAAACAATGGACAGGGTTAACAATGGTTTGACATATAGAATATACGGACGTGAGAAGAATCGATATCAATCATATCAAAAAACTCTAGATGAATATGAGAAAAAAGCAATTCTTGCCAATATCTGGGAAAGTACGATGGAGCCAGTATATAACATAATTTCAAGCATTGGCGTAATCCTAATTATTTATTTTGGCGCAAAAAATGTTATGCACACCGGCTGGACTGTGTGGGATATAGGTGCATTTACAACATATCTGGCATGTTTTACAAAGATGGCAGTGAAATCATCAAAGGCGGCTAAGCTTTTTAATGCAGTGCAAAAAGCTCAGGTTTCATGGAAGAGAATAAAACCTTTGATGAAACCATATGTTGAAAGCAAAAGAATACATGATAAAGTGTTGGATGGTGATGTAACACTTAAGGTTAATAATGTATCTGTTAGCTATGATAAAGATGGAATTAATAATATATTCAACAATCTTTCCTTTGAAGCGAATAAAGGTGAGATAATAGGAGTTACTGGGGCTGTTGCCTCCGGAAAAACAACATTTGCAAAGATATTCCTTAATGAAGTAGCGTACAAAGGCCAGGTATTAATTAATGGGAGAGAATTAAAGAGTTTGTCTGATTATGAACGAAGCATGATGATTGCATATACCGGTCACGAGCCTGAACTTATGAGTGAAAGCATCAGGGAGAATATTCTCGTTGGTGATGAGAATGGTGATGCGTTAGAATACATTAGACTTACTGATATGTGTACTGATATTAAGAGTATGGAAGCTGGAATTGATACAATGGTTGGAAATAGTGGAGCGAGATTGTCAGGAGGACAGCAGGCAAGGGTATCGCTTGCACGTGCATTGCACCAGAACAGCAAAATAATGATCCTGGATGACCCTTTTTCAGCACTTGATAAGAAGACAGAATTAGTAATTCTAGATAATATAAGGAAAATATCAAAAGATAAAATAGTGATTATTATCTCTCATAGATTATCAATATTTGCAGGTTTTGACAGGGTGATATGGCTTCCTGGAGCCAATGCTGTTAATGACGAAGCGATTGAGGCAAAAACGCATAATGAGCTTATGGAAACTAATGCAGAATACAAGCACCTCTACATGATGCAGGAAGATAATAAGGGGGTGATTACTAATGCACAATAAACAGGGCTTTGCAAAGGTAATAAAAGATACTATCTGTATGCATATTGTACTAACAATAGTATTATTTATTACAATAATAGCTGCGGTAGTTGCAGCATTACTGCCTCCGTTGGTTCTGGAAGACATTATTAACAGAATAACGGGTGGAACAGATATATATGTTGGCACAGCGGTAGCTTATTTTATGATTCTTGCTATATCTGGAATATTAGATGGTTTGAAAGAAGTGTTAATAACAATATATGGACAAAAGGTAACAAGACAGGTACGTGAGGAGATGTGCTTGAAGCTTCAGCGACTGCCTGCACATTATTATATTGAGAATGAACCAGGTGTAGTAACTTCAAGATTTACTAGTGATACTAATACAGTACAGGCACTGTTTGATAATGGCGTAATTAGTATGATGGTTGATGGATGTAAAGTAATAAGCATAATCATTGTAATATTTGCTAAAAGTAAGGGACTAGGAATAATTATGCTTTTTGTGACACCACTTCTTTTTGTATTAACAAGGGTATTTCAAAAAAAGATGCTTAAGGCACAGACTAAGAATAGAATTGCTATCGGTAAAGTTAATAATCATATTCCAGAGACAATAAGCAATATACGAACAATTCATGCGATGTATAAGGAAGATTATATGGAGCAGAAATATGACAGGTATATAGATGAAAGTTATAAGGCAATTGATCGTTCAAATGTATATGATTCCATATACTCGCCAATTATAATATGGACAAGTTGTATAATTGTAGCTGCAATAATGGTAGCATCTTCACTAGGTGGTACGATGCAGCAATTCTTTGGTATGTCGGTAGGAACTGCAGTTGCAGTAATTGCATATGTAGGTAAAGTTTTTGACCCGCTTGAGAGCATTGGCATGGAAATTCAGAATATACAAACTGCAGCAGCAGGAATAAAGAGAATAGATGAATTCCTAAAGGAAAAAGAAAGAGTTATGCCTAATGGTGACGTATTAGTTAATCTAGATAATAATGGAATTATATTTGACAACGTAACTTTTGGATATGATGATATAAAGATATTAAAAAACTATAGTTGCAATATAAATTCTGGGGAAAATGTAACATTTACCGGAAGGACTGGTTCAGGAAAAAGTACAGTATTCAAATTAATACTTGGACTTTATAATCCGAATACAGGAAGTGTACAGGTATGCGGCGTGGATGCCGGCAATATTCCTGACGAATATAAAAGAAAAATATTCGGTTATGTTGAACAGAATTTTCATATGGTAAGAGGAAGTATAGCTGATCAGATATCATTATTTGATGAGAATATTAGCAGGGAACAGATTATAGAGGCGGCTACGATTAGTGGAATACATAATGTTATTATTAATCTTGAAGATGGCTATGATACAGTAATGTCTGAAGGATTATTCTCAAAAGGTCAGATACAGCTGCTTGCCATTGCCAGGGCAGTAGTTGGCAATCCTGTAATAATGCTTATGGATGAAATTACAGCAAATCTTGATTCAAATACAGAAAAACAGGTTATTGATGCTATTGGAATGGTATCGAAAAAGCGAACAATGTTGTCAATATCACATAGAGTATATGGTGGTTTTGAAAGCAGAGAAGAGAAAGTCCTATAAGCATAGAATGTTTTCCTATTGAAGCGTTAGTAAAATTTATGTATAATATAACGGATATAATTACAAATGAATGGGAGGGAGAACTTATGTATATAGCTCTTTATGTAGAGATTAATGTACTATGTATTTTGATTTTGATGTATATAGCATATAATTTGAATAAAAATGTAGATAAAAGTATTGAGAAAGTAAGCTTCTTGAAGGTTGTATGGGCAATTATAGTTATACTCGCATTAGATATGTTTTGGGGATTAATGGATAAATGGACCTCTAATACAGCAATATTTTTTAATAATATAACTAATATCCTTTATAGGATTGATACAGGTGTAATAGGTTATCTTTGGTTTATATACTCTGAAAATAAGATTCACAGGAATTTGAAGCGTTCTCTGTTACAAAAATTCTGTATATCGATACCTTTGATTATATTGATAACTTTGTGTGTAACATCACCATGGACTAAGCTTATTTTCTATATTGATAAATCTAATATATATCATAGGGGAAGTATTTATTTTGTACAGATATTATGTGCATCAGGATATCTGATCGCAGCAACAGCGCATGCGATTATTGAAGCAATTAAGGCTAATGAAGGTTATAGAAGGATGGAATGCTTGTCACTTTGTTCTTTTTCTATTTTGCCAGCAGTGGGGGTAGCGTGTACATATACATCTTTTGGACTTCCCATTATGTGGCCAATGGCAACAATGTCTATTCTGATGATCTATTGTAATTTTCAGGAGTATCAAATCTCAAAGGATGAGTTGACAGGACTTAATAACAGGCGTTATCTGGATGTGTATGTAGAATCAATTGTTAAGGATTCACATGTGAAAATGTCATATTTTATTATGATAGATATAGATAAATTTAAGAATATTAATGATTTATATGGACATCTTGAGGGTGATAATGCATTAATTGAGACTGCAGATATGCTTCGTACTGCATGTGATAAAAAGAATGTCTTTCTTGCTAGATATGGTGGGGATGAATTCGCTATTGTATATAGAACTATAGATGAAAAAGATGTGAATATGCTTATACTAGAGATACGCGATGCTTTTTTAGTGAGAAATAACATTACTAATTTACAGTATAATATTGATATCAGTATAGGGTTGGGTAAATGTACTGATACAGTTAATATGTCGGCCAAGGAATTGGTTAAATCTGCTGATCAGGCATTGTATGAAGAGAAAAAAAGAAAAAAACAAATTAAATGAACAGAGGTTAGCTGATGAATAATAACAATATAGTAATGGGCATCTTAGCACATGTAGATGCAGGTAAAACTACATTGTCGGAAGGATTGCTATATACGACAGGCATAATAAGAAGGCTTGGAAGAGTTGATAACAAAGATGCATATTTAGATAATTACAGCCTTGAGAGAGAACGTGGAATAACGATTTTCTCAAAACAGGCTGCTTTTAATATAGGGAGTTTTAATATAACGTTGCTTGATACACCGGGACATGTTGACTTTTCGGCTGAGATGGAAAGAACGCTGCAAGTATTAGATTATGCGATACTTGTAATAAGTGCACCGGATGGCGTTCAGGGACATACAGTTACGTTGTGGAAACTTTTAAAAAGATATGGAATACCGGTTTTTATCTTTGTTAATAAGATGGATCAACCTGGAACAGAAATTAGTAAGGTGATCAGCAGCATTAATGATAATCTCGATGGTAATTTTGTGAATTTTCATAATGAAGAAAATGAATTATACGAACAAATTGCATTATCGAATGATAAATCACTGGAGGAATTTCTTGAAACCGGGAAAATAAGCGATGAAATTATTGCTCAGAATATTTTGAACAGAGATTTGTATCCAGTTTTCTTTGGCTCAGCATTAAAGCTTAATGGAGTTGAGGAATTGATCAATGGAATGGGAAGATTTATGAGTTCTTGTAAATACAAGGAGGAATTTGCAGCAAGAATATATAAAATAGGACGTGATGACAGTGGAAATCGTCTTACATATATGAAAATAACAGGCGGCAGCCTAAAGAATAGAGATACAATAAGCTATGTTAGTGCAGATGGTGAGACATACAATGAGAAGGTAACGCAGATTAGAGTATATTCAGGAGTACGTTATGAAAGTATTAATGAAGCGAAGGCTGGAATAGTTTGTGCAGTTACTGGATTAACACATACGATAGCAGGACAGGGGCTTGGTAATTCTGAATGGAATATGATGCCGATGCTTGAACCAGTTCTTAATTATGGAATAGAATTGCCAAGTGGGGTGGATGCGGCTGGAATTCTTCCAAAATTGAGAATGCTTGAGGAGGAAGATCCTCAATTGCATATTGTATGGAATCAGAACTATAATGAGATTCAAATTCAGGTTATGGGACAGGTTCAGCTTGAAGTGGTTAAGGAGATTATTAAAGAACGATATTCAATTGATGTAGAATTTGGACCAGGCAAGATAGTATATAAAGAAACTATTAGCGATACAGTTGAAGGGGTTGGACATTACGAGCCCTTGAGGCATTATGCTGAAGTACATCTTATACTTGAACCACTGGAAGAAGGAAGTGGACTAGTATTCGAAAGTAAATGTAGTGAAGACCTTCTTAATAAGAACTGGCAGAGGCTGATACTTACGCATCTTGAAGAAAAACAGCATGTTGGTGTGTTAAGTGGTTCTGCGATTACTGATATGAAAATCACATTGGTTGCAGGGCGTGCACATGAAAAACATACTGAAGGAGGAGATTTCCGGCAGGCAACATACAGAGCTGTGCGACATGGATTAATGAAAGCTAAGTCTGTGTTACTTGAACCATATTATAACTTTGTGATTAAGATACCAAATGAATGTGTAGGACGAGCAATGTCAGATATAGAGCGTATGTATGGCAAGTCTACAATGGAAAGCATAGATGGTTTTACTATATTATCAGGAAGTGCACCTGTATCTACAATAAGCGATTATCAAACAGAAATTGTAAGTTATACAAGTGGACGTGGAAATATAGCACTCATATATGGCGGTTACAAAGAATGCCATAATTCAGAGGAAGTTATAGGCAGTTGTTTGTATAATCCGGAAAATGATATTGATAATCCATGTGGTTCTGTATTTTGTTCACATGGTGCTGGCTATGTTGTACCGTGGTACGAGGTTGAAATGCATCAGCATATTGAAACGCAGATGAAGAGTAAGGTGAATGAAGAAGTCCAAGCTGTTATGTCTGAACTGATATATAAGAAAAATTACGTAGAAGAAATGACAATTGATGAAGAAGAAATCAATTCTATATTAAATCAGGCTCATTATGCAAATCGTAAAACAGATGGAACTAAAAAAGGCTGGCATATATCAAAGAGGACAACAACTTATGAATCATCTGCAAAACAAAATAATACCTATAACAAGAGTACTAAAAGCTCTGAAGCAGTTAATTATCTTTTAGTAGATGGATATAATTGTATATTTGCCTGGGATGATTTGAATGAAATTGCTAAAACAAGTATAGATGGTGCTAGAGGAAAATTACTAGATGCTATGTGTAATTATCAGGGAATAAAGAAATATGAGTTAATCGTTGTATTTGATGCCTATAGGGTAATTGGACATAATTCTGAAATAATGGAATACAATAATATTCATGTTGTATATACCAAAGAAGCTGAAACAGCAGACCAGTATATAGAAAAATTTGCACATGAAAATGGAAGAAAACATAATGTTACTGTTGCAACATCGGATGGGTTAGAACAGATTATAATAATTGGGCAAGGATGTAATCTGATATCTGCGAGAGAATTGCAAAAGGATGTTGTAGAATCGGCAAAGAGAGTTATGGAAGATTACAAATCGTATCAACAGATGCAGGCTAATTCAAAGAATTATGTTATACATGATAGGAATGAATTCAGTATAGATGAAAATAATTAATATAGTACTTCTTTGTGATACAAATGTTGAAAAAATCATTATTTTGTAAAACAATTGTGGAAAATGTGTAAGAATAATACTTGCTATGTAGGTATATAAGTAGTATAATTTATTTGTTAAATTATGTAAAAAATTATTGAAGTAAACTAGAAAAGCCTATGAATAGGAGCTTTTTGATATTATTAATTAATAGTTTATTGCAAAGTAGAATATATGAGAAGGGATAAGATTACTTATATTAATATAAGAATCAGGTAATGGCTATGGACAAGGTTTTAAAAGAGTATTCTTGTGAATTTAAAAAAGGTCGTCTAGGAAAAAAGAGTGACATATCGATTGCTCTTTATAGTGATTACATGAATGTTGAAGGTTTCCCAGTATATAATGGAGAGATGTATACAACTTCACAGAGCTTTACAATAAGATATGAGAACATTAAGAAAGTAGCAATGTCAGTAATTAGTCAGAATCGCGTGGTTGAAATTAATGCTAATAGAAAGTTCTATAATCAGTACATAGGTGAGAATGTGTGTTGTCCAGGTTTTGATAATATAGAACAGATAGTTAAAGAGATACAGGCTGCTAAGAGAAGATACGAAGAGAAAGCAATTGCAGAAGAGAATCATCATGCAGAGCTTGAAAAAAAGAATGAAAAAGAAAGAATTGCAGAGGAAATAAAAATACAGCAAGAACTTCAGCAAAAGGTTGAAGAGCTAAAAGCATCAAAACCTGTTGAGGAAGAACCAGTAGTGGAAGAACCAGTAGTAGCTGAGGAAGAGCCAGTAGTGGAAGAACCAGTAGT
>CAZPHI010000015.1:21420-43119 GCA_964586425.1 uncultured Lachnospiraceae bacterium
TAGTGGAAGAACCAGTAGTAGCTGAGGAAGAGCCAGTAGTGGAAGAACCAGTAGTAGCTGAGGAAGAGCCAGTAGTGGAAGAGATAGCTGCAACATATATAGAAGAGCCGGTAGTAGTGGAAGAAGCAATAGTAGAAGAACCGATAGTAGAAGAGCCGGTGGTAGAAGAAAGAATGTCAGTTGAAGAATTCAAATCCAAAGCTGAAAAATTAAAGGTATTATATGATACAGGTCTTTTGACAGAGGAAGAATTCAAAGATCAAAAACAGGAATTAATGTCACATATGTAAAATTAATTTTGTCATGCTGCAATAGGCATGGCAAAATTTTTATACAAAAAAATATTTTGTGTTAATACTGCACAGGAATGGAGAATAGAGTGAAAGAAAGAGTAATAAAAGCAGCAATGTTAGGAGCCGGAACAGTTGGCGGTGGTGTATATAAACTTGCTAAAGAGATGCAGGAAGATATATTTGAATTAATAGGTGCAAGATTAGAGATTAAAAAAGTTCTTGTAAGAAATATGGGAAAGAAAAGACCTGGGATAGATGCACAGGTATTAACAGATAATTGGGATGAGATACTCAATGATTCTGAGATAGAAGTTATAATTGAATTAATGGGTGGCATTGAACCTGCTAAAACATATGTTATACAGGCATTGAATGCTGGAAAGCAGGTTATTACAGCTAACAAAGATCTGCTAGCTGAGCATGGACGTGAAGTAATGGAGGCTGCGGATAATAATAATGTGGACTTACAGTTTGAGGCAGCGGTTGCTGGAGCAATTCCTATTATACGTCCATTAAAGCAGAGTATGGCTGGTAATCATATATCAGAGGTAATGGGAATAGTTAATGGAACTACTAATTATATACTTACAAAGATGACAGAAGAAGGCATGGAGTATACGGATGCTTTAGCGAAAGCAACAGAATTAGGATATGCTGAGGCTGATCCAACAGCTGATGTAGAGGGCTTTGATGCAGGTAGAAAGATAGCTATTATGGCTTCATTAGCTTTCAACTCCAGGGTAACATTTTCACAGGTATATACAGAAGGTATTACTAAAATATCTGCAGATGATATTAGATATGCAAAAGAGTTTGGATATATAATTAAGCTGTTGGGTGTTGCAAAGAATGCAAAGGATGGAATTGAGGTTAAAGTACATCCAATGCTTATAGATGAAAAGCATCCTCTTGCAGGTGTACGTGATGCTTTTAACGCAGTTTTCGTTCATGGTGATGCAATGGATGATGCAATGTTCATGGGACGTGGAGCTGGAGAGATGCCAACAGCAAGTGCAGTAATGGGAGACGTAGTTGATGTATGTCGTAATATAGTTCACAATTGTTGCGGACGTGTAGGATGCAGCTGCTATAAGAATCTTAAGGTAAAGGATATCAGTGAGACAAGCAGCAAGTTCTTCATGAGAATAAAGGTACAGGACAGAGCTGGTGTTCTTGCTAATATTGCCAGCGTACTTGGCAATAATGCAGTTAGTATTGCACAGGTTGTCCAAAAGAGGAGAAGTAATGGTATGGCAGAACTTGTAATTATTACTGATGAAGTTGAAGAATGTCACTTTAATGATGCACTTGCTATATTCACAGGGATGACAGATGTTAAAGAGATATCAGGACTTATAAGAGTATACTAAATGTTGTTTATAATTATTTTATAATAATATTGTTGACCTAAAGTTAACTTTACGTATTACGATATTATTATAAATTCTGGAGGAAATATATAATGAATAAGTTGTATGAAATACAGGGTGAAGTTAACAAGGTTATCAAAGGTAAGCAGGATGTTGTGGAGAAGGTTCTTGCAGCAGTGATAGCAGGTGGACATGTACTGATGGAAGATATTCCGGGAGTGGGTAAAACTACACTTTCAACAACATTTGCCAAAGCCTTATCAATGGATTATAAAAGAGTTCAGTTTACACCAGATGTACTTCCAAGTGATATATTAGGCTTTTCAATGTATAATTCGAATACAAAGGAATTTGAATTTAAAGCGGGACCTATATTCTGCAATTTTTTCCTGGCTGATGAGATTAATCGAACATCTCCAAAGACACAATCAGCTTTATTGGAAGTTATGGAGGAAGGCAATGTAACTGTTGATGGTATTACGAGAAAGCTTCCACAGCCTTTTATTGTTATTGCAACTGAAAATCCATATGGTTCATCAGGAACACAGATGCTCCCGGAATCACAACTTGACAGATTCATGATATGTCTTTCAATGGGATATCCATCTCATCAGGATGCAATTGAAATTCTCAAAGGTAATAGTGCTGACTTAGTTCAGAAAATTAATGCAGTACTTTCTACAGAGGAATTAATGTCAATAAGACAACAGACTAATGATATGTTTGTTCATGATGAAATCTTTGAATACATTGTTAATATTGTTGAAGCAACTAGAAATAGTGATTTGTTCTCTATGGGAGTAAGCCCAAGAGGAGCTAATTCTATGCTTAGAATGTCTAAGGCAATGGCTGTCCTTGATGGTCGAGACTATGTTACTGCACAGGATGTTCAAAAAATCATAGTAGATGTACTTGGACATAGAGTAAAACTGAGTTCAAAGGCGAGGACAGAAGGAATTAAGATGAATGAGGCGATGAATCTTTTACTTCGTGAAGTAAAGCTGCCAAGGAATTAGTCTGGAAGTGAAGAATGAGGTGAAATATGACATATAAGTTTCATATTAGAAGAATTATAATGTATATTATACTGCTTGCAATAATAGGCTTTTTATTCCTGTTTTTTAGAAGCTATGTGTTTCTGATGCTTATTACTTTGATGATACTTTTGCCGATAATTTCAATCATTGGATGCAGACATCTTGTCTATAATTCTAATGTATATATTACTGTGTCAGATTCAGCTGCCCAAAAGGGTGACGATGTAATGGCTGGTATTATTGTTGAGAATCCTACATTAATGGGCGCACTTGATGTTAATGTAAGACTTCGGGTTGCTAATACATTTATCAAGTCGGAAAAGGATATTGCTGTATCATTAGCAGCGGTTCCAAAGAATATTACAAGAACTCAGCTGCCACTTAAACCGGAGATGAACGGATGTATTGATATAAGTATGCTTGGGGTTGATTTTCGAGATTATAGTGGACTTGTTTCTATAATTAACAAGAAAGAAAGCTTGAAAACTATAGTTGTATACCCTAAAACAGAGGTTATGGACGAAGTTGAAAAAAGTGGATTTTATGATGGCGTATCTGAAAGTGAAGAGAGTTCAGCAAAAGGCAGTGATTTTTCTGAGGTAAGTAATATTAGAGAATATGTACCTGGTGATAGAATTAAAGATATACATTGGAAACTAACGGCCAAGAAGGACGTGTTCATGGTCAAAGAGCGTATAAGAATGTCCGAAAGACAGCTTATATTATATGTCGCACTTGATTGTGATACAAAGTCAGCGGACAATGTGATTGATCTTTCGTATAATTTAGGTAATATGGCATGTGTTGATGGTGTTCCGTTGACATATATGTGGTGGGATGAGAATAATTCCAAACTGCTGTCTTATCATGTGTTTAATATGCTTGATATTAAAATGGCATTGGAGCAAATATATAGAACAGGGATTGTATCTGCAAGTATAGATTGTTCACAGGAGATACGTCAGAGACATCCGGAAGTCAAATCATATGTCTATATTGGTGCATGCGATAGAACGGATATGGGAAAAAATTATCTGGTCGCAGAACAGGGTTTAGCAGGAGCAGAGATAATATATAATGAATAAATACAAAATTAATCGCAAGGGCAAGGTTAAGGAAGAGGACACAGTACTTTGCGAAGGCATAGTCCTTGGAAAAAAAGTATATAATCAAAAAGAACGCCGAATATATACATTCCTGTTGAAAGGATTTATGGTATATCTTCTCGTTGCAGGAGGCGTCGGTTCGTATCTTACAGCAATTGGCAGTCCATTCAATGGTTTTGTGCTAAATGCTGTTCTTTTAGTGTCTTCGCTTCTACTTGCATCTGTATACTATAATTCCAAAACAGAGAATTTTGGATATTTGTTATTGATGCTGGTGCTTGTATTCCTTGGAATTTATTATAGACGATACATTAATAGTGGATTTTATGCAGTGCTTAATGATACCAATCAAAGAGCTTCCGTATTCTTTAAATTGGATGGTGTAAGGTCATATGCAGAGCAGGTAGCAAACAGACAGCTAGCTATTACTGCAGCGATGTGCTTTATAGGTATTGTTGAAGCAATAATTCTCAATATATATATATCCAGGAAAATGCGTTATCTTCCGGCAGCAATTGTTGGAACTATAATGCTTTTGGTACCTTTATATATTCATAGAGAACCAGGTATTATATATGTACTCATGCTCTTCTCAAGTGTGATAGCAGCATATGCTATGAAGATGGGAGGTCATTATGTTAAAACCAGGGATAATAATGGCTTTGCACTTGATAAGAATAATAATCTCAGATATATATATAATTGGAAGGCTACATTGACAGCACTGGTTCAGACTACAATTGTAGTTTTAATTGTTGCAGTAGCATTTGCAATTGCTGTTCCGCAGGATAGATATAGTACAAATCAGAAAAACAGCGGTATTAAGAGTATGACTATGGATAGGGTAGCAACATTCGTACAATTAGGCTTGGCAGGAATGTTTAATCAGTATGATTCTGTAGGTGGTATGAATAGTGGTGTACTCGGTGGTGTCAGTTCTATAAGCTATGATTATGGTACTGATCTTAAGGTTCAATTCACACCATATAGCTATGATACTCTATATCTTAAGTATTTTACTGGGGTTGAATATAATCCATATGATAATATATGGACAAGAGAGGCTTTTACAACAACAGAAGAGGATGCCCAGAATATAGAAGGTGCTGACCTTTCCATTGCTTATAATTATAATTTTGAAGGCTCGGCTAAGGGCAGCATGATTATAGAGAATGTAGATGCTGTGCTTGGACGTTATGTTCCATACTATGTAACAGATATGAAGAAAAGTATCTTTAGAGGGGAAAGTATGCAATATGATTACTATCCTAGATTTTCTAATAATCCAATAAAGATATATTCTACCAATGCATATAGATCAATATGGAATGAGATTCCAGAGGAAAACAAAGATACTATCGCTCAAATATGTGAAACAGCAGGATTTTCTGGAACTACGCAGCAAATCGTAAATCAGGTAACAGCATTTTTTCAGAATAATTATCCATATACATTAAGCCCTGGTGCAACACCATGTAATCAGGATTTTGTGAATTATTTTCTTACAAAGAATAAGAAGGGGTATTGCGCACATTATGCAAGTGCAGCAACACTAATATTCAGATATATGGGCATACCAGCAAGGTATGTAGAGGGTTATGCTGTCAGCTATTCAGAGGTATTAGATGGTAGCTTAGTTGATAATGCGGAATATAAGGATTATTATGATGGCTATTCAGAGCTTGGTGAGACTGCATTAGTTGAGGTTGATGTTACAGATGCAGATGCTCATGCATGGGTTGAAATCTATGTAGGAGAAGAGGGCTGGGTACCAGTTGATGTTACTCCGTTTTCAAGTGTTAATGATAATTCTTCGTCAAATAATAATAATGGATTCTGGAGTGTATTCATGAATATATTTGGACAGCAGGGAGACCAGACTAATAATGGTGGACAAACAGGTGATGGGTTATCAGATGATACTAATTCAATGTTTAGAAATCAGTTATATGTCATAAAATATGTATTATTAGTTTTATTAGGCACATTAATTGTGGTTATTGTGATTTTTAATGTGGTATACTTGGTGAAATATTGCAGAGCATCAATTAACGATAGATTGATAATGCGGTATTCAAAATTGATTAAAAGAAAAACACGACATAAAAAGAACAAGGCTCTTAAAGAAAGATATAATTATAGATTGCAGTTAGAATATATGGCATTGTCTGGTAAGATAACACCATCAGAGATTAATGAGACTGATATGATTCTTACTAAGGCTGGATTTTCTAACAGGCTTATTACTAAAGATGAATTTGCTGCGGCTGTAAGAATTTTAAGAAAACTTTAGCTTCTGTATGTATTGCCGTGGATGAGGTTAACATGTTTTCGCTATATGATAAGAAAAAAATAGATAAAAAGAATATGCTGTTTGATAATAAGGCATTGCGTGCATTATTATTTCCCATTATTATAGAGCAGTTATTGAATTCCTTTATGGGAATGGCTGATACAATGATGGTTAGTAATGTTGGCAAGGAGGTAATATCTGCAGTTTCACTTGTTGATTCAATTAATAATCTTGTGATTCAGGTGTTCTCAGCAATGGCAACTGGAGCTGCAATTATATGCTCACAGTATATAGGCAAACAGGATAAAAGTGGAAGTAACAAAGCAGCAAAACAGGTTGTACTTACTGTATTCATAATATCAATGACAATAACAATACTTGGAATAATATTCAGAACTCAGCTTTTGAGCGCAGTGTTTGGCAAAGTTGAAGAAGGAGTAATGAAGAACGCACTGATTTATTTTATGATTACAGTGTTATCGTATCCTTTTCTTGCACTTTTTAATGCCGGAGCAGCTTTCTTTAGAGCTGGTGGTAATTCCAAATTCCCAATGAGGGTATCTGTTATATCTAATGTAATTAATATTGTTGGTAATGCAATTCTTATTTTTGGCTTTAATATGGGTGTTGCAGGTGCAGCTATATCTACATTGATATCAAGAATATTCTGCACAGTAGTAGTATTCTATTATTTGAGGAAACCTAGACAGATAATAGTTGTAGACAGCTACAAATCAATACGTCCGGATATTCCGTTGATTAAGAAAATTCTTGCGATTGGTGTACCATCAGGAATTGAGAATGGCATGTTTCAGTTTGGCAAACTTGCAATACAGTCAACTGTATCAACGATGGGTACTTCAGCTATAACTGCGCAGGCACTTACTAATATACTTGAGAACGTTAATGGTATATTTGGACTGGGAGTAGGTATTGGATTGATGACTGTTGTTGGACAGTGCATTGGTGCTAATAGAAAAGATGAAGCCAGATACTATATACTTAAGCTAACAGGAATCGCAGAAATTGGTATAATAGTTTCATGTATATTTGTATGGGCAATAACAATCCCAGTTACAAAGCTGGCAGGGTTTGACAATGAATGTACTAAGCTTTGTATGTCCATGATTACAGCAATAACACTTGTCAAGCCGATTGCATGGGTAGGTTCATTCATTCCAGCATATGGAATGAGAGCAGCTGGAGATGTAAGATTCTCAATGATAACATCAACAATAACAATGTGGTTCTGCAGAGTTGCACTGTGTATATTCCTCGTAAAAGCATTTCACATGGGACCAATGGCTGTATGGATTGGAATGTTCGCTGATTGGACTTGCAGAAGTATAGTCTTTGGCACGAGATTCTTTAGCGGAAGATGGATGAAAGACAGAATGGTATAATGCGGTTTGGATAATGCTTTCAATAACTGGAGGAGAAGTGAATGATACGAGAATGTGAGCTTTCGGATATATCTGATGGCAGATTATATGGATTGAATGATATGGTTAAGGCTAATTGTAATGACTGTAAGGGATGTCATGCATGCTGTGAGGGAATGGGTAGTTCTATTGTTCTTGATCCTCTTGATGCATACACGCTTATGAAGGGGCTTGATAAATCAATGCAGGAGCTTTTGACGGAAAGTCTTGAGCTTAATGTATGTGATGGCTTGATTCTGCCTAATCTTAGAATGACAGGTGAAAGAGAAGCATGTGTATATCTTGATGATAATGGAAGATGTAGTATTCATGCGATTAGACCGGGTATCTGCAGGCTTTTCCCACTGGGACGTTTCTATCATGACAAAACTTTTGATTATTTTCTGCAGATATATGAATGCTCAAATAATACACGTTCTAAGATTAAAGTGGATAAGTGGATAGATGTATCAAATCTGAAGAAAAATCAAAAGTATATTGCTGACTGGCATTATTTTCTAAAGGATTTGCAGGAAATGATGGCGCAAAGTGAGAATGAGACATTAAACAAACAAATCACAATGTTTGTTCTTAGTGCTTTTTATACGAATGGTTATGATATGAACGAGGATTTTTATATACAGTTTTATCAAAGACTTAATAAGGCAAAAGAAGTAATGCAAATTAATTAATAAGCAAAATCCAGGTTACATATCGAATTGATATGCACCTGGATTATTTTTATAGGTGGAATTTCTTCTCAAATTCCTTTTTGACATTGTTCCATCCAAATATAATGAAGCCAAACATAACAATTATACTGATGGTTGAACTTATAACACAAAGTATATCGGTTATCGGACTGTAGAAAAGACATAAAATAGAAGGAATTATGCCAATAATACAGTTGATAAAAAAGTAGATAATATAGTTCTCAGGTTTTAGCTTTTGAGCTAAAGATATAATAGTTATGGCAATTAAGGTCAATACATTAATAATTGGAAATGCTATAGCGGCCCACCAACCTTCAAAACCTGTCATCAAATCCCACAGAAGACATAATCCGGTTAATATGATTTGTTGCCATACTGCGCTTTTAAGCGGATTACGTCGCTTGTAATAGTTAATCATTGATATAATCCAGGTACATACGACACCAAGAACGACGTATTGAGACCATAGATTTGAAGGGGTTATCAAAACATTTAATACGACGGAAGACAGACTCGTTGCAATCATAATGAACGTGAATAATTTTACTAGCATTGTTGATGAATATGGTTTGGTTTCACGTTCTGGATAGTTGCCAGAGGGTTTCATATCCGTTATTCCAATATTCTTTAATATACTGATAAAATTACGTTGAATATTCTCATCTACATGACCAGAGGTAATGCTTATTGTGAAATTGTCCTGATATGAGCATGTACAAAGCTGGAGGCATGGTGTACTTACAAAGAAGCCAAATCGATTGATGTATTCTGAGAATTCATCAGGCATGTGAATTACACCTACGTTGGAGTAAACAGCAGTTGTTTCGCTTACTGAAAACCTTGTCGCAAGCCTCATTGCTAGAACCTTTAAATCAAGTGGTATAGGACGAAGCAGAGGATTTTTCTCAATTTTTACCAGGGTGTTCATCTTTGCTGTTATGGATTCATTGGTAAGTTCATTAGCAAAGCATTGTTTTACAGTCTCAAGACATTGCTCAAATTCACTGGTATCACCAGCTTTATCAAATGAATATTGTGGACTTATCCAACCAAAAAAATTCATCATTGTATCGGATTGATAATACTTACGCAGGTTCACTGGAATCATAATACCAATTGTATTATTGCTGTTGGCGCGACGTTCCTTGTTGATAGCACACATCAGTGCAGCAGTCAGGAGTACAGTTGCTGAAACCTTATATTCTTTGGCTTTGGAAAGAATATTACGGGTTGAACATACTACTTCATTCAGTTTTAAATCTCCATATTCAACGGCTTGTCCACTAATCTGGTAGGCTTTTTTGTTCTTTGCTTCGGATTGTTTTACTGGCTTTGCGTAGTATTTTTCAAAACTATCAGTTTCATAATCGCTGATAGTTGCATCTTCTTTTTGAATATTATAATCGGAAAGGGTATCATCTGGATGCGATATAAGAATATAATTCTTAACAAGCTCTCTTGTGAATTCCACAGCACCTGTTCCGTCAGTTAACGCATGAAATGTCTCAAAATTAATTCTATTCTCATAATAAGAAACCTGAAAAAGAAGTTTCTTTTGATCACGAACATATATATTGGAGCATGGAGCTTCATATTCTTTTATTACTTTTGGGAGAATGTCGCTTTTCTCAAAATAATACCAGAATAAACCTTTTCGAATTACTGATTTAAACAATGGATATACTTCGATTGTTTTCTGCAGAGCATCTGAGAGGTATTCGGGATTAATCTCTTCATTAAGTTCACAGTAGACACGAAAAACTCTGGTATCTCTTGAATTACTTGTAGCTGGGAATATCTTACCTGTATTATCGATGCTTCTCCAGTCCTTTGATGTAGTGTTGCTAGACATAGGACGTCCTTCTTTCAATCTAATATTAATTAATGATATTGCTTGTAGTATCAACTGTAGTATCTAGAGTGGTATTCTCATCGGAATTAAGGAATTCTTTGATATATCCGAATGCCTCGTAAAGATGATATGACATAATACCTAATGCGAAGTAGCCATGCAGAGCTTCATCAATGCGATGGATTGTTACCTTATTGCCAGCCTCGCTTAGGCGTCGACCATATTCTTCACCTTCATCTCTAAGTGGATCATATCCGGCAGTGATAATAAGTGTATCAGCAATGTTAGCATAATCGTCAGCATTAAGTGGAGAAAAATAGGGGCTGTCCAAATCCTTTTTATCTTCTACATACATATCCACATAATCCTGCATCTTTTGAGCGGTGAGAAAGTAGGATTCACCATTAGTGTGTACAGATTCAAAAGGAGAGTTATCACTATAGTCACGTCCGGTAACAGGATAGATTAGAATCTGTTTCTCAACTTTAAAATCGTTGGTATCACGAGCTTTCATAGCGACGCAGGCTGCATGATTGCCACCGGCACTATCACCAATAATTGTAATATTATGTTGGTTGAAATTGTATCCAAGTCCATGTAGATATAAGGATTTGGCGGCTGTATAGCAATCGTTAAATCCTAAAGGAAAAGGATTCTCAGGAGCAAGTCTGTATTCAACAGAGATTACAACCTGGTTCATATATTTAGAAAGTCGTGCACATACGCGATTATAATTCTCAATACTTTCGGTAATCCATCCACCACCATGGAAGAAAAGCAGTACATCCATATTGCTTCCGAGATTATTCATAGATGCCTCATCTGGAAAATATATTCGTATTGGTATCTGATGTTCGCCGTTAATAATATTATAGTCTAATTTCTTGTAGAAAATTTTTAGTGGGTCAAATGCTTTTTTATCCGCAAATTTTCTGGAAGATTCTATGTCAATTCCACCCTGGGATAGTTTTCGTAATAATTTTTGCTTCGCTCGGTTAATGTTAATTCTCTCCATTCATAATTTGATATTGATATATTATAACATATAAATCGTAAGAATCATGCATTTATTCGCCAAAAATCATATATTTTATTGAAAAATCTTCGGAATTTGGTAATCTATTTATATCTAACAAATTAGTGATTGATAAATGATTGGGAGAAGAGGTACGTATAGATGAATGCATTACTTACGGAATTAGATAGAAGAGGCTGCGATGTAAAGGGCGCACTTGAAAGATTTATTGATGATGAAGAATTTTACGCCTCATGTTATAAAGATGCATTAGCAGATGAAGCTTTTGAAAAACTTGGTGATGAACTCAATGCAGGTAATGTACAGGCTGCATTTGATTATGCTCATACACTTAAAGGCGTGATTTCTAATATGGGTTTGACACCAATGTATGATTTGATTGTTGAGATAGTCGAACCACTTAGAGTAGGTGACTCATTAAATCTTGAAACATCATATAAGAAACTGCTTGAGATGAGAAATGATTATCAAAAACTTGCATAGAAACAACTAAGGGCATACAGCTATATTAGCTGTATGCCCTTAATTAATATCTAATGAATATATTGTAATAATAAACTCATTAAAATTAGTTGCATGTTTTATTTGGCGTCAGTACTGTCATCTTCAGTAGTAGTATCGTCTTTCTCAACATTAGTGCTTTCATCATCATCATCATCGAATTCATCATCAAAATCTTCGTCGAATTCATCATCCTCGCGGTTCTTTAAAACTTTCTTAATAAATGCAAATGCACCAGCAGCGACAACAATAATACCACCAATAATGGCAAATTTCTTAAACTTACATGTACAAGATTTCTTTTGATTTTTCTTCATAATTTACCTCCATGTTGTCAAATAGTATATGGATAGTATAAAACATTTTTCAGAATAAATCCATAAAAGTATAAAAATAATCATATAATTTTTCAAAATTATATGTGGAATCTGTTGGGAAAAAGTGGTATAGTAAAAATATTATAGTTAAAAAGTAATACAAAAGCGTATATCGTATATGCTTCATACGCTATTGAATGGAGGATCAAGATGTCTAAAGAATTAGTAATGGGTAATGCAGCTATGGCTTTTGGCGCAATTAAGGCTGGTGTCAATCTTGTTGCAGGTTATCCGGGAACTCCGTCTACAGAAGTTCTTGAAACAGTCGCAAAGAATAATCCAGGTGATATATATGTGGAGTGGTCAGTTAATGAGAAAGCAGCATTAGAGGTGGCTGCAGGTGCTGCTTATTCTGGAGCCAGAGTATTGGTGACGATGAAGCAGGTAGGTCTTAATGTTGCTGCGGATCCATTGATGAGTCTTAATTATGTAGGAATAAAGGGTGCAATGGTTGTGCTGGTAGCTGATGATCCAGGCCCAATATCATCTCAGACTGAGCAGGATACAAGACTTTTTGCAAAATTTGCAAAGATGCTTGTATTTGATCCATCATCACCAAAAGAAGCATATGAGATGATTCAGGATGCATTTGAATATTCACAAAAACTTGGAAAACCTGTATTTATGCGTCCTACCACAAGAGTCTGTCATGGTTATGAAACTATTGAATTATCAAAAGAACGTTATATTAATCAATGTGAAGGCTTTATCAAAGATACAGCACGCTGGGTAATATTCCCAAGAACATCTTATAATAATCACATTAAGTTAGAAGCAATGTTAGAGGAATACAGCAATGTATTATCTGAATATAGATTTAATAAAGTTACAGGAAAAGCTAATGCTGTAAAAGGAATTGCAGCTAATGGTGTAAGCTATGAATATGTCAAGGAAGTTATTGGAGACAGGGATGATATTAAACTTTTTAAAGTAGCTACTCCAAATCCATTCCCTGAAAAAATGGCGCTTGAGTTTCTTGAAGGACTTAGTGATGTCTTAGTATTTGAAGAGTTAGATCCGGTAATTGAAACAGAACTTACATATATTTGTGGAAAACATCATATTAATTGTGATATTCATGGAAAACTCACACATGAGACAGTCAATGCAGGTGAGAATACAGTTGCAGCTATTGCTTCATCAATTGCAGCTTTTCTTAATGGGGATGCTGCTGATTATGGTAAGTATGATGATATGCCAGAGATTCCGGTACGTCCACCGGTTTTATGCGCTGGTTGTCCTCACAGAGCATCATTCTATGCAGTTAAGCAGGCAATGAAAGGTGAGAAAGCAGTATTCTCAGGTGATATTGGTTGTTACACATTAGGTAATGCAAAACCGCTTGATATGACAGATACATGTCTTTGTATGGGTGCAGATATTACAATTGCACAGGGTATACATAGAATTGAACCTGATACTTATAACTTTGCTTTTATTGGCGATTCAACATTTTTCGCATCAGGAATGACTGGTATTGTTAATGCTGTATATAATCAGGCAGAAATGACACTTATTGTATTAGATAATTCAACTACTGCAATGACGGGACATCAGCCACATCCAGGTACGGGTGTAACTATGATGGGAGATATTGTTAATAAGGTAAGTATTGAAAAGATTCTAAGAGCAATTGGATTAACAGAAGTTGTTACAACAGATCCACTTAAATTAGATACAGCAATTCAGACAGTAAAAGAAGTTGCTAAGAAACCAGGCGTTAAGGCTATCATCTTTAAATCTCCATGTGTAGCTGTTTCAAAGCCAACTAAACCAGTTGAAATTAATACAGATAAGTGTATTAACTGTAAAAAATGTATTAATGAAATTGGATGTCCAGCAATTGTACTAAAGGATAAGAAAGCATACATAGAGCCATCACAATGCTTTGGATGTGAGGTATGTTCATATATTTGTCCAGTAGGTGCAATAAGCAAAGGAGGTAATGAATAATGGGATTTAATTATCTTTTATGTGGTGTTGGTGGCCAGGGAACAGTACTTGCAGCTAAAGTATTGGCACAGGCAGCAATTAATATGGGTGAGAATGTAAAGACAACTGAAACTATTGGTATGGCTCAGAGAGGTGGTTCGGTTGTGTCACATGTAAGAACAGGAGAAAATATACATTCTCCGCTATTACCACTTAAATCGGCAGATGTTATTCTTGGATTTGAACCTGCAGAGGTTGTGAAAAATATTGGATATCTTAAGGATGATGGCGCTGTTGTTGTAAGCAGTAAGGCAATAAAGCCTGTTACAGCAGCACTTAGTGGCTCAGATTATGATGGTAGCGAGATGATTGACTATCTTAAGAAACATGTAAAGAATCTAATCGTCATAGACGGTGAAGATATATGCAGCCAATGTGGCTCACCAAAGGTACTTAATGTAGCCTTGCTTGGTGCAGCAGTAGCAACAAAAAGACTTGCAGTAAGTGAAGAAGAGATGCAGAAGGCTTTATTGCAGAAGGTACCAGAGAAATTCCATAAGCTTAATATGGAAGCATTTAGCTTAGGAATGGCAATGGCGAAATAGAGTATAATTAAGATAGGAGACTAATTTTATGAATCAACAAACATTAGATATAATCAAAGAACAGCTAATCAAATTAACATCAATGGACTGCTTTTATAAGAAAAAATTCGAAGGAATTGATGTTGCAGGAATTAATACAGAAGAGGACTTTAGAAAGTTACCTTTCACATGGAAGGGTGATTTAAGAGAAGCATATCCACTAGGATTAATGGCAGTACCAGAAGAAAAAATAATTCGTATTCATTCATCATCAGGAACAACAGGTACACCTGTTATTATTCCTTATACACAAAAGGATGTAGATGATTGGGCTGAGATGTTTGCAAGATGTTATAAGACTGCAGGAATTACAAATCTTGATAGAATCCAGATAACACCTGGATATGGTCTGTGGACTGCAGGAATTGGTTTCCAAAATGGTGCAGAAAAATTAGGTGCTATGGTTGTTCCAATGGGACCTGGCAATACAGATAAACAGCTTAGAATGATGCAGGATATGAAATCAACAGTTCTTTGTGCAACATCATCTTATGCACTTCTTCTTGCTGAAGAAATAGCTAAGAGAGGTATTGGTGAAAAGATTTGCCTTAGAAAGGGCGTTATCGGTTCTGAAAGATGGGGCGATAAGATGAGAAAGAGAATTGCTAATGAGCTTGGCGTTCAATTATATGATATCTATGGATTAACAGAGATATATGGACCAGGTATTGCAATTAGCTGTGATTATGAAACAGGTATGCATTACTGGGATGACTATGTATATATTGAAATAGTTGATCCTAAAACAGGCGAACCCGTACCAGATGGAGAAATAGGTGAGATTGTTATTACAACTCTTAAGAAGGAAGGTGCTCCATTAATAAGATATCGTACACATGACCTTTCAAGAAAGATGACTGGTGAGTGTCCATGTGGATGTAAATATCCAAGGATCGATACGATTATTGGACGTACAGATGATATGATTAAGGTTAAAGGTGTTAATATATTCCCAAGCCAGATTGATGAGATGCTCAAAGATATAGATGGAGCATCAAGCGAATTTCAGATTATTATTGATCATATGTTTGGCAAGGATATACTTACATTATTTGTTGAAGCAAAACCAGAAGCCAACAAATATGAACTACAGAACGAAATTCAGGTTGCTTTTAAAACTAAAATCGGTATTGCAGCAGAAGTAAAACCTGTTGATATTGGTGAACTTCCTAGAAGTGAAAAGAAATCTACAAGAGTATTTGACAATCGTTATTAATGGATACATAAATTTATTGACAGCTTACAATAGTTAGCATATACTAACTATTGTAAGCTGTATTTATATAGTTTAACAGGGTATGAAAAGAGGTCGGTGTAATGACACTTGATAAATTACAGGTTGGAAAAGACGCCATTATTATAAGCGTTGGCGAAGAAAGTACATTAAGACATCATTTGCTTGATATGGGACTTACACCTGGAACAGAGGTTACTTTAATGAAGGTAGCTCCAATGGGAGATCCAATCGAATTAAGACTTAGAGGATATGAGTTGACTTTAAGACTTGCAGATGCAGCAAAGATAGAGATAGCTGATGTTCATGATACAGATATAGTTGAAAAAGAAAAAGAATATAAAAGAGATATCCCACATCCACAAAAGGGAGAGATGGGAATATATCATGTCAGGAAAAAAGGAGATGCTCTCTTAGAAGGAGAGGCATTAACATTTGGACTGATTGGCAATCAAAATTGTGGAAAGACAACGCTTTTTAATCAGTTAACAGGTTCAAACCAGCATGTAGGAAACTTTCCAGGAGTAACAGTTGATAGAAAGGATGGAGAGATACGCAATCATCCAGAGGCAACGGTGACAGATTTGCCGGGAATCTATTCTCTTTCTCCATACACAAGCGAAGAGATTGTTACTAGAGAATTCCTTATTAACACACATCCTCGTGGTGTGATTAATATTCTTGATGCTACCAATATAGAAAGAAATATGTACTTAACGATGCAACTTATAGAGATGGATATTCCAATGGTTCTCGCACTTAATATGATGGATGAAGTTAGAGATAATGGTGGAACTATCAAAATTAATGCATTAGAGGAAGCACTTGGTATTCCTGTAATTCCAATATCAGCAGCGAAGAATGAAGGTATTGGAGAACTAATAGAACATGCTATTCATGTGGCAAGATATAATGAATGTCCAGGAAGACTTGATTTTTGTGATGCAGAAGGTGATGATGTTTCGGCAGCAGTTCATAGATGTATTCATGGTATTGTTCACCTTATTGAGGACCATGCTAAAAAGGCCAAGATACCTGTAAGATTTGCGGCAACCAAATTGGTTGAAGGAGATCAAATTATTCTCGAGGCTTTAAGACTAGAAGAGAATGAGAAGGAGATGCTTGAGCACATTATAACGCAGATGGAAGAAGAGAGTGGCAAGGATAGATCAGCAGCATTGGCGGATATGAGATATACTTTTATCGAGAAGATATGTGATATGACGGTAATAAAACCAGTTGAGAATAAGGCTCATGCAAGAAGTGTTAAAATAGACAGGATACTTACTGGCAAATTTACGGCAATACCATCATTTGTTGTTATTATGGCATTGATATTCTATATGACATTCGGTGTGATAGGGTCATTCCTTTCGGATTTATTGTCTATGGGAATTGATGAAGTAGTGGCGATTTTAGATTCAGCACTTACAGCCTATGGAATTAATCCTGTTGTACATTCTCTTGTGATTGATGGAATCTGTGCAGGTGTAGGAAGTGTTCTGAGTTTTCTTCCAATTATTGTAGTACTGTTTTTCTTCTTATCAATTCTTGAAGATAGTGGATATATGGCGAGAGTTGCATTTGTAATGGATAAGCTTCTTCGTAAAATAGGACTTTCAGGACGAAGCTTTGTACCAATGCTGATTGGATTTGGCTGCTCTGTTCCTGCAATTATGGCAACAAGAACTTTGTCATCAGATAGAGACAGGAAGATGACTATACTTTTGACACCATTCATGAGCTGTTCGGCAAAACTGCCAATATATGCGTTGTTTACATATGCTTTTTTTCCAAAATACGGAGCATTAGTTATGGTGGCACTTTACTTTACCGGAATTATTGTGGGTATATTATTCGCACTAATACTGAAAGGAACTAAGTATAAGGGTGAACCGGTACCATTTGTAATGGAATTACCTAATTACAGAATGCCAGGTGCAAAAAGTGTACTTCAGTTGATTTGGGATAAAGCGAAAGATTTTATAACGAAAGCATTTACAATTATATTTGTTGCGTCTATTGTAATATGGTTTTTACAGACATTTGATACACGACTTAATGTTGTTGAGTCATCATCAGACAGTTTGCTTGCATTATTGGGAAGCTTTATTGCACCAGTATTTGCACCTTTAGGATTTGGTGATTGGAGAATCTCAACGGCATTGATTACAGGATTTACTGCAAAAGAAAGTGTTGTAAGTACACTTACAGTTTTACTGGGAGGTACAACTGATGCATTAACTGGTCTGTTTACTCCATTCACAGCTATTGTATTTCTTGTATTTACTTTACTCTACACACCTTGTGTAGCTGCAATTGCCGCAGTGAAGCGCGAGATGGGAAGTAGAAAGGCAGCAGTAATTGTTGTTATTATGCAGTGCGTAATTGCTTGGATTATTGCATTCCTAGTTCATATGGTTGGCATGATGGCAGGCTATTAGAAAGAGAGGCAGAAATGAATATATTAAGTTATATTATTTTGATTATCATTGCAGTTTGGTTTGTACTTGCAATAAGATATATGCGAAAACATAAGAGTGCGTGCAAATGCTGTGGTGACTGCGCGCATTGTAAAGGATGTAATTAATCTAATGAGAATAAAAAAGCTTTTGCAGAGTTCAAAATCTGCAAAAGCTTTTGTTAGTTATATGATAGTTACTTTTAGATTCTTTTTGATTGCTTCAAAACTTTCTTTGCTGATGACATGCTCAATTCTACAAGCATCTGCAGTCGCTGTTTTCTCATCAACACCTAAGCTGATAAGCCATGATGATATGAATGAGTGCCTTTCAAAAATCATATCAGCAATTTCACGACCAGATTCTGTAAGATATATAAAACCAGCATCAGATACTGTTATGTAACCATTCTCTCGAAGATTTTTCATGGCAACGCTTACACTGGATTTTTTGAAATTAAGTTCAGTAGCTATATCAACGGAACGTACTACAGGAAGTGTTTTGCTAAGCATTAATATAGTTTCAAGATAATTTTCTGCGGATTCATTAATAGTCATATGTAAAACCCCTTTCATATATCAATGTATTTACACATATCATCCATTTTACCATACTATACATATTTTTACAAAACATTTTTAAATAGTATTGAGTTGAAAAAGCAGAAATGATATAATATAAAAAGGTTTTTAATAAAAATATAATGTATTGGAAGTAATTATATGATGCGAAAATCAACTAATATTATAATGTCAAAAAAAAGAAGAAATAAAAAAGCAAAGAAGCTTATTAAGGGTGTTGCTGCATGGACAGTACTTATTATGGTAGCAGGCAGTGGAGTTTTTGGCGTATCAAGATTATTTGGAACTGATAATACGCAGACGGTTAACCAGAATGAGAGCCAGACTGATAACGCTATTGTTGTAGATAATAATATAGATAAAGTATTCGAAACTCAGCCACAGGCAGCTAAGGTTGTATATCCATATGCAACAGTAAGCAGTTCATATGTCAATGTAGATTCTGAGAAAGTATTGAATCCTTATATCGCTATACTCGATGTTGATTCTAATAAAATAGTTGCTGGAAGAGAATGCAATGAGAGAATTTATCCGGCTTCAATGACAAAGGTAATGACGTTGATCGTTGCAGTTGAAAATCTAAAAAATCTTGAACAAACCTATACAATGACTAGTGATATAACTTATCCGTTATATCTTGAGAATGCAACGGTAGCAGGCTTTTTACCAGATGAGATAATTAACGCAAAGGATATGCTTTATGGATTAATATTACCATCGGGGGCAGATGCGGCTATTGGACTTGCACAGATGATATCAGGGACAGAGGATGAGTTTGTTAAGCTTATGAACGCAAAATGTGAAGAACTTGGTTTAAAGAATACTCATTTTGTTAATACATCAGGTCTTCATGATGATGATCATTATACGACTCCTTTAGAGATGGCGATGATTATGAAGTATGCAATGGCTAATCCGACATGTGCAGAAGTTTTATCTACATATCAATATACAACAGCAGTAACAGAACAGCATCCAGAAGGAATATTGTTGACAAGTACGATGTTCAGCAGAATGTATGGCACTGAGGTTGAAGGTGTGACAATTGTCGCAGGTAAGACTGGATATACACAGGAAGCAAGGCACTGTATGGTAAGCTATGGAATTAAGGGCGATAAGAAGTATGTTGTTGTAACAGCTGGTGCACAGAATAAGTGGAATAGTATATTTGATGATTTTGAATTATATAGAGACTTTACGTTATAATGCAAAGCACCATTTGACAATAGAATAGTCAAATGGTGCTTTTGCATTGCAAGAATAAAACATATATAGTATAATGTATAAAAATATTGCAATTGATTTGGAGTAGTGGAATGGAGAGTAAAAAAAAGGGATTGATATATGACGTAAAAAAATTCATTGAGTCGGGGAATATATATTATAATGACTGTCAGAGTGAAATACAGAATAAGAATTTTATTGTTTTAAAAGGTCTGTGTAGACTAGCAGTTCCATTATTAATGATATACATGGTAATTATGTGGTTTATCTTTAAGAATACAACACTGATGATTATGTATGCAGTAGTATTAGTGCTGATGTCAGCACTTACAATAATGGTTAAGATGTATGATAATGTTGAAAATAAAAGGTTTGGTTATGTGCAGGGAATGAGCGTAGCATTCGATTGTATTATAGGCCTGTTTATTATGATTGTTAGTTTATTCCCATTTACAAGTCAGAGTGGACAGTTTTTTCCTGTATTTTTGATTTTCATACCGTCCTTATTTATTTTTCCTCTTTTACATACTTATGTATCACTTTTTGGAACAGAATTGATATATGTTATTTTAGTATATAATTTTAAAACAGGCGTAAGACTTGAAGATACAGTCATATCGTCTACAGCAATGCTGTTATCAATGATATTTATTTTTGTTATATATGATTTGAGAATTCACGATAATAGAATTAATCAACAGATTGTTGCTAATAGCGCTATTGATCAGCTTACGGGTTTAACGAATAAATCTACAACGGAATATCTGTGTACAGAGTATTTTAAGCATTTATCAGGAGATGAAAGATGTGCTCTATTTGTATTAGATCTTGATAATTTCAAGAGTGTAAATGATACATATGGTCATAAGACAGGAGACAGAGTTCTTGAACAGGTTGGCGAAAAACTTAAAGCTATGTGTGATATAGGAGATGTAGTTGGTAGAATTGGCGGAGATGAATTTGTAATACTTGCTAAGAATATTAATAGCAGACAAGAAGTAATAAGAAGAGGAAAGAATGTTATTGATGAATTTATGAATATGAATTTTGATTTTAATACTGATATAAAAATAAAGTTTAGTATGGGCATTTCTATTGGATATGTTGAAGAAACATATGAAGATGTGTTTGAAAGAGCTGATTTTAATCTTTATAAATCAAAAAACAGAGGTAAAAATCAGATAGCAGTTGACGAAGATTGACGAAAAATAAATATTTTTGCATAGATATTACATGTTAACAGTTTTTTGCCGATAAAAAGAGAGAATATGGAAAAGATGTATTAATTTTCTAGTAAATGGCGAAAAAAGTAACAAAAAGGTAATATTCGTATAATACGGACTTAACATTAAACTGATATAGTATCTATAATATAAAACCGCTGTAGTAAAGTGAGGAGGATGGAATATGAATATATGTCATTGGACTGATAAGAAAAAAAAGCGAATATCCTCTGGTTTTACATTAGTTGAGGTTACAGTTGTTCTTATAATACTTGCAATACTTGCGGCAGTCTCAATACCATCACTTATTGGATTTATAACAGACAGTAAGAAAGCGGCCGTTATATCTGAAGCTCGTCAGGTATATCTAGCTGCACAGGTAGCGGTATCTGAGAATTGT
>CAZPHI010000016.1:0-42484 GCA_964586425.1 uncultured Lachnospiraceae bacterium
ACTTTTTGTTATCCAGCTTTCTGACCTCATCGGGTGTAAACAGTTCTCTTCCTAATACATCATAGTTTCTTGAAGAGCTTCCCTGTCTGCCCTTTGTCTCCCCGCTTGACTTCTTATCAATCGTCCCTTTGCCCAAAAGCTCCGAGACATACTTGTGTGTACTCTGCTCATTGCCTCCAAGATAAATGAAAGTATCGCAGTTGCCGGGAATTGTCTCCCAGGTATCTTTGAAAAGTGCCTTTAACTGGGCAAAGTTCTGAATGATGATGCGTGACTTATACAAATGCTGTCGCATTTAAGGTTATGCCGGATACGGCATTATGTTCGTAACAATGGGACTTTTTTACAGCCCCTCTGCACTATGTTAAATATTACAATTTCAATCCAAAGAAGTTATGATTATATCATTTTCAAACATACTTGATACATATTAAACAAATGCATATTATCTACTGTCTCTATTGTCTTCCAAATACACACCTCAACTCGACCATACACATAAACTGACATATCTCCAGCAAACCCCAATAGTCTAGGTCTATTTACACCATGAAGTTTCTTTGGTTTTGATAAGTAGCCCCAATATATGTTGGGATTATTCTTAATAAATACTTCTCCAAAATATGCCGAAATATCAACTGCTATCATAATTGTATTTAGAGACAGCTTTCGTCTATCGCTCATAATATGTGCTTTTATCCAATCTGGACGCATAGCTGATTCCAACATTAATTCTTGTTCATCCTTTGTACACACCTCAATATGATTTGAAAACCAATCCCATAATTCAATTAATGAATTGGGTGTTTTATCCAATACCATACGCGTTCCCGTTAAATTAATATACTTTTCTAAATTCTGTATCCTCTGCTCTATGGTATCAATATACCATACAAAATATTGTTCAGCTTGCTTTTTCTTCATATCTTCAAATGATATAAGTTCAAACGGCGGGGTCATTCCATTATATTGCATACATGTCACCTCTTATAACTGTTAATGAATAACATACTGGATTCCATTTTGTGTCAAGAAATCAAGTAATTGTTGAGTTGCACCACCCCGACCAGTAATATCACTTCTAAAAAACTCCCAAACAACAGCGGTAACATCTCCATTTTTCATTAAATATGCATCTTTCAATATCTGCGTTTTTATTCTTCGGCTCAGACAGGTTGGCTTCATATGCAACTCTATTTCAATATTGGCCCACATACCTTCCACCTTTTACACATTAACAAATGTCTGAAAATATTTTTGTGAATTACCTGAGTGTGATATTGCCAAAGCTTGTTCTCCAGTTTGTCTATCTCATATTATTTTCTACGATTTCAATATCCGTCTCACCTACGGTTAAGATGTCTAATGTTTCGTAGTCATCGTTGACAAACTCTACTTCATATCCTCTCTTTTCTTCAAAATATACATATAAAATTGTACCAATACATCCCATCTTAACTTTGTCTGATAAATTTTTTGTCGCTTTTACTACTTGCAATTCTTCATACATAAATGCGTTCACCTTTTCTTACAATACTCAAAGATCTCAATCTGCTCAATAGAACTAAATCTTTATATATTTATCCTACTTCTTTGTTGGTATCGCAGTAACCAATCTTACAAATCCATCGTTGTTTTTTATCCACACAAATACAACATCTATCTTCTTCCCATTCGCTCCTACTATAGATATCAACTGATTGTATTTAATTCCATGTTCCGTAACAGCCGTCTGGACAGCCACATTTTCATCAAATACAATCTGTTTTGCAAGTTGTCCTGCATTTTCTTTTGTAAAACCTAATGCTTTTTCAAACCAATTCGCTTTAGAACCTCCTACAGGATGATCTTTATTTAATAAGTAAGTGTCCAATTTCTTTTCTACACTTTCTTTTTGAATGGCTAATGCAACATCATCTACAGAACTGTCTCCATCTGCCATATCCATTTGCAACCATGAAATTACACCGTTTGGCAAGTTCTGAATTCCCAAATACCGATACATTTGAATTCCTTGAACAATTCCAAATGTTTTTACATAATATGCCAGCCCTTGAATATTGGCAAGAACAACAGGTGTAACCTCGGCCACTACCACAATTGCAATGACTAACGCACCAACTTGTGCTACTGTTGTTAATACTGTATATACATCACATACACAATATATTTCCCAAGATAGATTAATATCTGCTTCCGATAAAACCGTTCCTTTAAAGAAACCACTTTCAGTTCCTTTTGGAACTTCACTCCAATTTTCATTCCACCATATACCGCTATGCTTATAATAACGACTTTCTCTACCAGCAATTTTCTGGAATACATTTTCCCTTGTGACTGACGACAAATCATGCATATATAACTTGGAACCTTCATTGTTAATGATAGCAATATACGTCAGTTCATCAATGGTAAAAGCTTGCTTTTCATTATTCGTTACATTTTGAATAATCTGCTGAAATTGCTCTAGCGGAATTGGGTTGTCCACTTTTCCATCTACCATCTGCATTAAATTGTCTAAATAATCAAAAGATGTGCAACTTACATTGTACCATGTTCTCCCTGTATTGAACACAATAGATGAATCATTTTCCTCTACCACAACAGTATCGTATTTTGTGGGTGCCAAATCATCCAAATCACTTAAAGAATCGCCATCTGTATTGCGTTTTACCGGATTACTATAAAAAGACCATGTATCAATCTCCTGCACTTCTTCCGTGTACGGATTATATGCATGTACCTTGTAACTGGATTTTAATTCAATGATATCTGGTATACCATCACCATCCGTATCAATAGTCTCATCCCCTAAAGCAGGGTCTTTGTCCAATGATACAACAGAACCGTTGGATAATCTTATCCAGCATCCCTGATTTACCTGTTCACCCATTTTAGTAATTAATGGAGTAAGTGCGGATGCAAAATTCTGATTAATGTTAGCAGTAACTCCGTCGGTCTGGCTAACAAGACTATTGTAAGTATAATAATAAGATGGCGTTGTAACCACCGATACAACAATCTCTTCTTCTACAAGTTTTTTTATTTCATCTGTAAGGGTTGCACCGGAATCTACAGATGTACCATTCTTATAATTTGCATCTGTCAAAAGTATAATATACTTTTTAACTCCCGTCCGATATTCCATATTTCTTGCACAATACAATGCATCTACTACGGACTCCGGAGTGTCTCCACCACCACTTACACCCAAAGAGGACAACTCACTTTTAAAGGAAGATACACTTGTATACCAATCATAACTTTTGGTGGAACCAATTCCATCGGCATAAATATCTCTATATTCTACTAGACCCAAGCGGATATCAACCTTATTTTCTTCCAGATTAGACACAGCTGTCTCTATGTTATTTTTGACATTTTGTATTTCATTTCCCATAGAACCAGTAGTATCAATCACAAATACAACATCGGCTTTGCCTGCTTCAATAATACTATCTTCATTTTCCCAATCAATATTAAAAAAATAATCAGGCACCGATACTACCATATAAGTACTATAGTGACTAACTTCTGCTGATATTGTGCAATTGTCCATATTATGTGTTGTGTCTAATAATTCAAGTGCATTCTCTTCTTCGTTGTACCAAGCAATCGCTAAGTCGGTTAATTTATTTTTTTTCAAAATTTCATTACTGATTATAAATGTTAATTGACTATTTTCAAAAGACAAGTCTTCATCATGAATAAAATCAAACGCAGTTCCTACAAGACAGTCAATATCCATTATTGTAGCATCATTTTCCAATGCCGTTGCATATATTTTTTGACTATAATCTCCTTTTCCCGTTATTTGAATATTGGGTAATGTTCCAACTTCTTGAAGCTGATATTGTTCCACCGTGTCTATTCTAACCGCTTGTGTTACGATTTCTTGGCTATCTATAACTCCATTTCCATCTGTATCAGAACTTAAAGGATTCAATCCACAAGCGATTTCTGTTCCGTCACTCATTCCATCCTCGTCTGAATCATAATTTATAGGATTTGTCTTATATAGATTAATCTCTTCGTAATCATTTAATCCGTCTTCATCCGTATCTTTTGAAAATGGATTGGTATCATATTCATATTCCTGTGATAATGTCAAACCATCTTCATCGTAATCATCCGCCAACCGAATATTATCAATCGGCAAACCTTGTAACAATAAATTTGTGTATATTGCTCTTTCCAAATAATTTTTATCAATCTTGCCATCAGAAAGTTCTACGTATTCAGTAGTATCTATTTTCCATGAATATAGTACACAATTTTCTGCTACATTATTTGCTGAACCACCATTTCCATTAAATCCAAACAATACAGTCTGTCCAGCAGTAATATTTGCATTATATCCGTCATTTCTTATTACATAATGATTTCCTTCGTGGGACTCAATAACAGCATTCCAAATATTTGTTATTTTTCTTTCGAAATCAAACTCTAACACCCAATCTTCTAATGTCTTGTCTGTATTATTCGTAATTTGAATACTACCTGTGAAACCACTTCCCCAATCACTATCAACCTGATATTGTACAGAATAATCTTCCTCTCGAACCTCTTTATTTTCTCCTACAATATTAAAATTTTCTGGAAACTCATTAAATGCTGTACTACCTGAAATACCGAATTCTATGCTTCCCCCAGCAACAATATCCTGATTCCATCCGGCATTTTTAACAATATATTGATTTTCTTCATGTGTAGAAATCTCTGCATTCCAAATATTGGTAATTTGTTCATCATATTTAAATGATAAGTACCAGTTCTGTATCGTATCATCTCCTGTGTTTTCAATCTTGACATTCGCATTATAACCGGTTTCCCAAGAAGATGTTAAAGAAAATATTACATTATAATTTTCACTTTCATATATTTTTTCATTTGTTACTTGTTCTTGATTTTCATTAAGCAAATTTTCTTCAGCGGGTTCTATGTTATTTCCCGAAACAGAAGCATCTGTTATTACAATATTTTCTGTCGGTGATTCATTTTCACCTCCTGCTTCGTTAGTTGCAATAACTTCCTGAACTTCACTGGACGTTTGATTATCCTCAGCGAATGCAGTTACATTTACTGTACTAAAACACATTACAAATGCAAGCAATCCTGCTAAGATTCGTCGTTTTAATCTCTTCATAATACATTAACCTCCTAAAATAAAAAAAGCTGCAATGATTATCATTGCAACCGAACCGTCAATATAATAAAATATATGTATTTTATTACTTAGACTTCATGCTTTGCGTCCTTACGTTTCCATAAGTTTGCCCCAATTTGATTGTTAGCTTTATAAAATACAATCTCACTTCCTTTCGATAAAAATATATTTACTGCCAAATTATACAATATAAATTCCCATATTTCAACAAATTTTCAGATGTCCGCATGCCCTTTGGATATAAATACACTTTTACAAATTCTTTTGCCTTGTCTTTTACTTCATCGCTAACGGCTATTGAATTGCAGTTCTTACAGTGTACTATCTGTGCATTTATGACATTTACAGTTTTTCCGTCGATATTCATAGAAAATTCGCCAGTTTCCATGTCCATTGTGTTATGACTTTTAATATATTTCATTGTAAATTCTCCTTGAAAAATTCCGATATGCAAAACACATTCTTTTTTACATAGGCACAGTATGCCACATTTCCTGTGCCTATGCTATATCATTTAATGCTTATTCCGATATGAACTCATCTTCTCCACAGTGACCTCCGGATAGAAATAAGTCAAAATCGTTGCTTTCGGAACTCCTGCAGCTAATGCTTTCTTCACTTCTTCTTTCTGCTCCGGTGTATACGACCAATGCAACATTCGATTTGTGATTGTATCCTCCCACTTAGGCTTTTCCCTCTCAGGATTCCTTACAGGCTTACCGCCAGTACTTCCACTAGAAGAGTTGGCACTTTCTTCAGCATCAGACTTCTGTGATTCATCGACATACTCAAGCTCATTTGCCTGTTCTCTTACACAATTTACTTGACAAACTCTATCTAGCGCCTTGATTCCACCCTCTGCTGTGTACCATACATTAGGATTAGCAAGGTATACAATATGGCCTTCCTTATAAGCAGTTGTAGTTTTAACTAATTCATTCTCCACTATCTCCTTGGCTAACTGCGCACCATTAGTTCCAATAGCTGCATCTCTGTCCATAACGAATATGTAATCAGGATTTTCTGCAACAACCACCTCGAACGAAGACTCATTGCCGTGCGCTGATGAACCAGTCTGTGCCGATGCAGTCAAATTGTCGAATTGAATTTCCACACCGATAATAGAGCATCTTCCATCGTTGCCAAGAAGGTTAAAGCTGCCACTTGTAGTCATTCCAACTAACGCAGTTTTATCCTTTGATATTGCCTGTAAAGCACTGATTCTATTTGAAAATGCTTTCGTTTTATCTACGATTTCATCTTCCAAGCCAAAGATTGACGCAATTGTAGTAGCATTTTTCGTAACGCTCTCAACTAACCCAATCTCAGTATCTGTTGCAAGGTATACAACAGGTGCTATTTCACTCAAAGCATCGTATGATGCCAAAAGACGTCCGCCAATGAATATTATATCTGGTTCGCATGCCATAACCGCTTCGATATCAGCTTCTTTAATTGTGCCAAGATTTGCTATATTCTTGTTATCAGAATATGATGATAGATAATCTATCGATGTATCCGCCATTCCCACAACTCTATCTCCCATTCCTATGCTGTCAATGATATCAAGAGATGCAAGATCAAGAATTGCTATTCTCTCGGGGCTGTATGGAACTTCAATCTGTGTTTGTTCTTTATTACCGTTAAGTGTTGTTATTGTTACTTTCTCAGGTGTTGTGGCACCTTCTGTTCCTGTTTGAGCTTTCTCGCTGCTTTGGCAGCCTGTTAATCCGATGAGCATCATCGCTGTAAGTACTATTGCTATTAACAACAGTAGAATCACTGTCGATTTGTTTTTAACTTTCATTACAACCTCCGTTACAGCATTGATAGTTTTAACTACATTTTATTAGTAGCATCTAACCGTGTTATAAAAAAAACAGACAGTTTTTGCTGCCTGTTTATATAACCATATATTCTTTTCTAAAACAATAACAAACTTTTTTGTATGTATAAAAGTGTATCATTTTAGAGTTAGTTACGTCTAATCTTTGTTACTTTTACTTAATCTCTTACTACAATTCTTTTATTCTTGGCATACCCTTTTGTAAATTCACATATCTTCTCGATAATCTCAGCTAGTAAACTGTATTCTTCTGCCAATTCATATACAACAATCATCGGAGGGTTGACCTCAATAACATGCCTTAAAACGAGCCCACTCGCCTCTAATTCTCTCAATTGTGAGATTAACACTTTCTCGCTTATATCTGGTATAGCTTTTTTTAACATTGAGAATCTGTTATCGCCATGTATTATATGCCACAGAATTCTTAATTTCCATTTGCCGCCTATAAGATCATGTGTCATAACTAATGCACAATTATATTCATCTTTTATCTTATTCATCTCTTTGCTCCTAATCATATCCAATGGGTTAGTAGTTACTAACTATTAGAATATAATTAAAATCAAAATAAATCAATAGTAATTTTATACATTAATCTGACAGCTTCTCATTGTCTCTAAAGCTGCCTCATGCTTTTCTACTGTTACGCCTGCACAACACTTCGCATCTACTGAAATCATCATCTCTGGCATGTAAGCTTTAAGCAACAATGCATTCGATACAACGCAGATATCTGTACAAACACCTATCAACTCAATCTCCTCAACATCGCTTTCATTCTCTAATATATATTCAGCTAATTCTTTACTGCCAAATGTTGGCTTATCAAAAATCTTACTCTCGTCCTTAACACACGCAGCCACTTCTGGAATTAACTTCCATCCATTACTATCTTTAATACAGTGTGGAACTGGAAGATTTCTTCCTTCCTGTGTATTCATATAATCTTGCGTATGTGTATCTCTTGTATAGAACACCTTATCTCCAGCCACATTATATTCCTTAATCTTGGCAACTACAGCTGGCACAATCTTCCTAGCCTCTGCTGTTCCAAGACTATCTGTAACAAAATCATTCTGCATATCTACTACTATTAATATTTTACTCATACATACTCCTTTTAACCATCTTCTCTAATGATTCAGCAAATCTCTTATCATCCTCATCCGTTCTTTTCCTTGGCCCTTTCATATGACTCTTTGAAGACGAACGTCTTGCTTTTTTTGCCAGATGTCGCTCCATCAGCATCTGATCAATATTCTCGTTGGTATACCATTTTCCAGACTGATGAATAGCATCTGCACCTTTTCCTAAAGCCATAGCCGCAACGCCATAATCCTGCGTAACTACAATATCACCTTTATGGCAAAGTGTAATCAACGCAAAATCAACCGCATCAGCTCCTGCCCCAATAACCTTGATTTCACTATAATCCGATGACATCACATGATTAGTATCACATAGTAGCGTAACAGGAATCTCATAAGTCTTCGCAATACGTTCAACTATACGAACTACCGGGCATGCATCTGCATCCACATAGATATGTAAACTCATAATATTAGAATGCCTTTCCAAGTTCATATGCCTGATTCAGATACTCAGTCTTCTTTAATGCCTCAACATCTGCACAATCCACGCCGATAACCATTCCTGCATTATCCCATTTAAGATACTTTGTCATTCCTTTAAATGATGCAATTGCACCATCTGCTGATTCTAGCGTATCATCTGCCATCGCAAGCATTAGTGCTGCCTTCTTATTACCATGTAATGCCGCATCATTGGCATAAAAGCGATCAATAACCGCTTTAATCTGAGCATTAATATCATAGTAATAGATTGGCGATACTAATACAACCGCATCAGCATCCAAGAGATGTTCATTAACTTCATTCATATCATCCTGGAACGCACAACCTGTATCTGTATTATGGCATTTTTCACATGCAATACATGGGTGTACATTCTTAAATGCTGCATCAAATCGATACACTTCATTCCCCGCTTCTTCTGCGCCACGAATAAACTCTGAGGCTAACATTGCTGTTGTTCCATTTTTGTGCGCGCTACCTGTAATCATTAAAATCTTCATATTCTAATTCTCCTTGTTATTTTGATAGTTCAATATAATATTATTAACATTAGCTTACCAAATTACTGAATATCAAACAAGCTCATTTGTTCAATTTTGAATTGAGACGATTGCATCTTCTTAATCTCATTACCTTTAATATGCTCAGTATCCATATATGATACTCCTTTTTTTAAGCTGGATTGTTTCAACTTGAGCACATAGATATTATCAAAACGATTATATATAGAATCGCCGCCGAGTCCAGATAAACATATTAATTGAGTATTTGTTTTTTTAGCAATATCCATTAATGGTTTTAACAGATGTGTTGAATATGTCTGAGCAAATGGATTATCCATAATTAATACTTTTCCTTCTTCACCCTGTTCAAATAGATTAGTATCATCACGTCTCATGTAGCTTAATAGACATGATAGGATAACAAATGCTGATAAGAATCCCTCTCCACCAGAATTAGCAGATACTTCAGACCACATAATCAAAACTTCTCTCTCAGCTTCAATCTTATACATCTTAATCTCAATATTATTAATACCAACAATTTCTTGATATATCTTTTTGGTTGTAATTAGGGTGCCTAACACCTCTTCTACATTCTTATTCTCTTCAACAGTTTCGATTCCTCTTTTAATAAAATGTTCAACATAATCCTTCATTTTTAACCTATAACGTTCCTGATTGCTGTCCCAATCTGGCACATATATTTTTAGCATCTTGAGATTTCTTCCTCTGATAGTAATAGTCGAATTTTTATCAATCATTCGCATATTATCATCAATACTCTTTGTATATTCTAAAAAGCTTTCTTCGACTGTAGCTCGTTCTTTTTCAATCATCTCCAAATCTACTAATAGTTTTTTTACTGTAGTTTCATATGCTTGACAATTTACATCTAATTGCTTAATAAGGTTGAATGCATTACCTTTAGTAGCAATTAGGTTATCAAAGCATTTTCTAAAATAATCATCTTGATATTCTATTTTAGATGCATAATTTCTAATAACGGTTTCTGCCTCATTTTCCCTAGTTCTTAATTCTTCCGATAATCTCTGATATTCTTTTCTCAAATCAGATTGATAACTTTTGATTTCAGCTTCACCCATATTACTTAGTTGAACTGTCTCAATAGATTCATCTATCATGAATCCATCAAACTGTTCCATAACACTACTGGTCTGCTCAAACAACTGTTTTCTGTGATTTGTTTTAATAATATCTTTATTCTTACTTTCGATTTGAAATTCTGCAATTGCAGTACGCTCTTTAAAATTAATATTTACAATTTTCTTTTCTTCAATTGCTACTTCCGAGCCAGTCTTTTCAAGCAGTTTATCAAACCTCGCTTTAATCTGTCCATCAAGCTTTGTAATTGTTTCTGTTAATTTTGTATTCTTTGCATTCTCATCATCCTCAGCTTTTTTTGATTGCTCTAGTTCGTGTTGTAATCGATTCATTATCGATTCTGTTTTTACTAGATTTTCATAATCGCTTATTTCAAATTGATAATGATTTTTCTGCTTTAATTCCGCTTCTTTTCGATTATATCTTTCATTTGTTTTTTTCAAATCATTTTGCAAATCTTCGATTTTTCGTGATACTCCCTGTGTTAACGACTTGAACTCTTCTTCAATTGCTACTATATTGCACTCAAGATTGTCGTACTTATCCATCGTTATCTGTTCTTCATACATGACATAGTGTTGCAAACTATCATTATATTGTTTTAGCTCACTTTCACAAAACGAGTGTTTAGAATTATTATCATTAATCTGTTGTTCAACTTCATCTATTTTCACCTTCAAAAGATTAATGTTATTTAATGCTTCATCAATTGCTTTTCCCAGATGCAATATCTCTTCTTTTTTGCAACAATATACTTCATAATCCTTCACTAGATTAGCAAATTCGCTCTTTCTATTTTCGATTTTATCTAGTTTCCTATTGAGTTCACGTAATAATTTTTGTTTTTCTTCCTTCAAAGAAAGCTTATCTCTTTTTTGAAGATTGATTTCTTCACGTCTTATTGCTATATCATTCAGTTCTTTTGTAACCTTAGCAATTGCTGATTTATTATCATTCACTCTATCTTCAGAATATGTCTGGTGTTCAATATCTAAGCGTGCATCACGAAATTTATCTATATCTTCCTTTTTAAGATTGAGTTTTTCATTTAATTTGTCTATCTTATTATCTAAATGTTGTAAAATCTCCTTTAGATGGTTTTCATCTAATAAATGATGATTGAATGCTACAAAGAAATTGATTTTTGCAATACTTACGTAGCCACCTTCAGTGTGAAGATTTTGTTCTAGCTCTTCTCTTAATACTATTGGAATCGGAAAGTTTGTGAATACTTCCTCTTTTCCATCTTTAAGCATTCTTATATTATTTTTATCCATAATAATACTATATGGGATAAAAGGATTATCCTTAACTAACTTTTGATTATCTATAACAGTTCTACCATTATTCTTAAGCCAATCCATACCATATAGATAAGATATATCTCTATTAGCAAAATACTCTTTTACATTATTGGGAATTTCAATTACCTTTCCTTGACTTAAGTTAGAGCGCTCTTTTTGGCATTCTTTTAATTCTTCCTTTGTATTCTCCATATCAGCATCTAATTCTTGAATCTTCTCATCAAATCTAGACAGTAATATAATCTTTTCATCTAATTCACTTTCCGGTGCTTCTACGTATTTCATATAAGAAAGACGTTTCTGTCTTTGCATATACAAATCAGTTTTTTCCTTTTCTAAGTCACTCTTTAAGGTATCAGCTTTGAATTTCTTTTCTTTAAGTAAATCAGCTTCGCTACTCAGAGCAGTACATTCCTGTTCTAACTGTGATATCGTTGTAGCAGTAATGGTGCAATTTCTATTAGCAGTCTGTTCATCAACTTCATATTCATGTTGTTTTATATTTAATAGACCTTCCTCGTACTCACCTAGAATATTTCTTATTAATGATTCATTAAAACGTTGATTATATCGCTTCTCTATATCATTATAGCTATTTGTTTCACCTTGTTTTAAAGAACGCCTTTCTCTTAATTTACTAAGTTCATCTTCTTGTTTTTCTTTTGAGTCATCTAGATTCTGTTTTTCTATATCCAGCTTTTCCTTCGTATTCTCTAAGTCGCTCAATTGCAGGCATGTCTTTGATGTAATTTCATTATAATATAAGAATAATTGAGCACCTAATTCATCAACTCTACACTTAGTATCCTTTTGTTCAGATGATGCAATCTTTATCTTTGATTGAATTTCAATTCGCTCATTATCGAATTCTTTCAACTCTTCATAAAGACCTGCGCATTCATACCTACACATATCAAGCAGTGCTTTATCTTGATGATTACGAGCCTCTGCGATTTTAGTTTCAACCTCTAGTCTATCAACAACAGCTTCCCCTTTTCTCTTCTCTAAATTATGAATTTGATATGATATCTCTTCTCTATAGATTTGTATCAATAATGCCTTAAGTTGATTCATCTCATTAGTTTCAAGCTCATACTGACGCTCTAATAAATCAATTTGAATATTAACTTCCTTAATGAAATTAGCAATTTTAGATTTGTTCATATTCAAATCATTCTGTACATCAACATACTTTTCGATATATTGTCTTATCTCCTTAGCATCCTCAAAGAACATTGTGATAATATCTCTACGCTTGATTGAAACCTGATTATCCTTGTATTGTTGAACTAGTTTGTATGCAATTTTCTGAAATTCCTTAACACGGTCCTTATTACTATTCAATTTGTTTTGAATAGCATCAAGCAGCCAGTTTTCTATCAATCCTCGTTCATCTTTTGCATTAGTGAATAGTTCAGATAGTCCTGATTCTTTTAGATTGACCTTTTTAATAATGCTTTCCCATTCTCTATTATCAATCTGATATTCCTTTAATTTTAAAAAATACTGTCTCCTATAATGCTGACTAGACATATCATAATATGTAAAATCAGATTTAGGATTCATCTTTAATTCATCAAATACTTTTTTACATCCCCCAAAGCCCTTTAATACTCTCTTTCCATCTTGTTCATCAATCAATGGTAACGTATCAATGCAATAATCACATTCTCCTTTATAACTTCCTGTGAATGTAATTATATCCAAATCTTCGTTGTTATTCTCTTCAAGATTCTGGCATTTTTTTACCATCATTCCAGCAAGGAAATATCCATTATCATGGTCTAATTTCCATTCCGATATAACAAATGTTGGATGATTCGTTGTAAAATAACTTTTGAATGGTCTATCTGTAAAGTTTCTATATGAACTATTCACAAACAAACTAATTACCATCTGTACAAGAACTGTTTTTCCTCCACCATTCCTTAAAGATAAAAGTGTCGTTTCTCCATTCAAATCAAACATCTCATCATCTATTTTTATGGTATTAGAATTATAATTCAAATTCATAATTCTAATTCTATTGATTTTACTCATCTGCATTCACCCCCAACGCATTCATTACCTGTGTATAATTACCTTTATTCAGAAGCTTCATCTCCATTAAGTGATCTAATCTTTCTGTTGTCTTAATCATCTCATCTTCTTTTATGAATACAATTAATTCCTGTTTTTCAAGGAAAGAAAGAATTGCAGCTAACACTCCCTCCTTGGTTGTGAGTGAACGTGATTTCTCATCACTTTTCAATGCATCAAAAGCTTGACTCATGCTGTGAAAATCCAATCCTGAGTCATATAATTCTCCTACTCCATTCTCTTCATTTTCATTTTCTATTCGAACACCCTCCTGCAAACGTTGGGCAACTATATTCTGTAATTCACCCATCTTAATAAACTCACGTGATTTGCAATGTCCTCCCTGACCATCATAGAATTCCACTATCACAGTTAATATTATAAACTGTGATAAATAGTAATCTCTATTCAGACCCTTAGAACTACATAACAGCTTTTTAAGTTCCGTTTTCGTATATCCCAATATGTTATTTGTCATATTAGGCATTATGTATATAGTATTTCCAAATCTCTCTATCATACAATCTGCTATTTCTGCTTGACTTTTTACAAGATTAAGGACCTCATCATTTTCTACGTACATTTTAAATAAAGTTGAATTATCATGTTCCGATATTTTCCCATTACTAAGCAATTCATAAAATATATTTTGACTTACTCTTATGTTTTCTATTTCATATGCCATAATTTTTCTCCTCCATATACTACTCATACCATAATTCAACATCTGTGCATTTTATTCTTCGAGTATTTCCGTTATTATCCTTAACATGGTTGAATATTACATAATCTGCACCTTCAACTTTATCAATATATATCTTATTAATATCATTATAATTATTTTCGTCTATAATACTCAAAAGCATCTCATTCAATTGAAAGCTATCCGACTGCTCTGTGATATGCTCTGCTTGTTCCTGTCGTAAGGCATGAATATCTATTACCCCTGCCGTTATAAATTCAATGATTACTTCACGGAATATCTCTGCCGTTGGAATTAGATTATCTCTTATTGGATTGCTAGCATCCCTATCAATTGCATTCAACATAGACAGAGATATCCTTTGATTCTCATATAAATATGACATTATCGAGGCACAGCTCTTGTTATATTGTGCCAACAACTCTTTCTTTTTTTCTTCTTGTTCTTGCTCATATTTTTCTATATCAAACTCTATTTCTATTGAGTCATCTTCTGTTTCTTTACCTAATTTTTTTTGATATTCAAAAGCCTTATTAATATTATAAAACTGTGGAATGTGCTTCAAATACAACGGTTTAAATACTTCATCTATTCCTTCTAATTTATTTATATCCATTAGAACTCGATCATATATTTCACTTCTTATGTTAAATCTTTGAACCATTGTCATACTCGCAAAATTCTGAAGTTCTCTATCATACAAACTTTTAAGATCAAAATGTTCACCTAATATTCGCTGGTGCTCATCTAATGAGCGAGTTAAAAATCCACTTATAATTCTCAAATTAGCCAAGCTTTCCTGATCTTTTGCATTGAATTCTGACTCATCCATCTCTTGCATCTCAAATTCTTTTACTCTCATATCAACAACCATCTGATGGGCACGGAATTCCGCTCTAGTTTTTTCTATTGTACCAATTGTCTCTTCCTCAAGATGTTGATACTCTTCAATCGTATATGATAATGCGTTCTGTCGAATTCGATGCATAGCTTCCTGAATCTTCTGATTTTGTATACGTAATTGTTCAAAAACATTCTTAATATCATCAACAGCACGACCATAATCAGCCTTTTCAAGATGCATCTTAAAAAGCATCTCATGTACTGTAAGTTTAAGATTATTCTCTAATTCCATTGTAGAAAGAATCATATTATATCCTTCATCCGTCAATCTATATGATGTTCTCCTAACTCCATTATCCAAATACACTACTTTATTGGATATATAATTAATATTAATCTCCTTATAATTACGATTTTCATAATCATACCCATTAAAATACATTGCGCTTCCCGAATTTCCCAATATAACATCCACGATAAAGACTGCAAGTTCTTTATTTTTTTCATAATTATAATTCTTATTATAATATAAATTATTAATATCTTCTAAAAAAACAGTTATGTCATCAATAGTACAATTCTCCTCTTTAAGGGAATATTCCATAACAAATAAAAGCACTGAAAATATAAGATTCATTTGCTCATCTAAACTATTAACTTCATAATCTTTTTTCCATGTTACTTTTTGCCTACTGTTATCAACAAGTACTGCAAATCGACCAACATTTTTCATCCTCTTTGAAAATCCTTTTAAGAAATCCATATATTCCATAATAAATCTCCCTCACATATGTAATCAGTAATCTAATTCATTAACAATTTCTTGAGGTATATAATGTCCACTTCTCAATAAATCAGTTATTACTTCTTTTTGACAATCCAAGAATTGATTTAAAAATAACGTGCCAATATTCTGATTTTGATTTACTTTCATAATTGGAAGCTGAGTAAATCCAATTATTCTTCCTTTTTCTAACATTTTTTCATATGCATAGCAGAATAAATTTATCTTAACATTATACTTTTTGCATAATGTCTCATATATTAATATTCCTTCATAGTCTAAATCGCCAAAATAGTAAATCTGGTTTTCATCATCATTGAAGTATGGTTCTACACCTTTAACATAATCATCAAATGTTCTGTATACTCCCTTTCCACTTCCATATACAAGAGTTCCAACTTCCAATCCCATGATTTTATTGTTTCCTTGAATCAGATGTCTTCGCATACTATAAAATGTATCTTTGTTTTCAATTATCAAAAAAATCTGTGGTGACTGTTTGTGATGTGAATAATAAGACATTGGTTCCGATGTTTCATAGAAATTCAATTTGTCATCTGAAAGTCCAAGCGTTGAAAGGAATTCTCTGCCTCCGTTACGATCAATAAATTTTTCATTATGAAAGATTTCAAAACTTCGTTCGTTAATAGTTATTGGAACTAAAAGATTATCTTTATAATGATCCAAATAGTTGCTCATCAACTGAACATATTGCTTTTTATCAACATATTTTTGTGGATTCTTAATATAATATGATACGTCTATTGTTGTATTAATTCGATATTGTAGTTCTTGTAGAATATCAGAATAATCAGCATCTTCTATAATTTTCCAATACGCATTAACAAGCGGTGGGGTCTTACCATTAGTTTTAGATGACTTAATAGGCACAAGCTCACCAGCTTGAATTTGTTCTTTTATATAATCATATATCTCACAATAAGTCTTATCTAATCGTGCATCTATTATATCCTCGAGATATATCTTTTTCTTTGACATTACTTTTGTCCCCTCCCTTTCACAAGATATCTATATTCCTTTGGAATTCTTCTCAATCTTCCTCATCACAAACACATATGACACTCCTGTAAACACTGCTGCCGATAACCAGGCTGCTGGATCGCAGAAGCATGCAAGAACATAATTCATGGTGTTCATTGCAAGGAATGCGAATATCATTCTTGCTACAAGTTCAACGACTCCACCCATCATAGGCAGGAAGCCATACCCACAGCCTTGCATAGCATTTCTAAAGCAGAAAATTGTGCTTAGTGGTAGATAGAAAAGTACGCTGATAGCCATATATGTTTTTGCATATGTCATAATCTCTGTTATATCTACGTTTGCATCAAAAAACAACTTCATGAATAGTGGTAGACCTAGGTATGCAATTACACCTGTTGCCACTGAATATACAGCATTTACAAGCAAAGTTATCTTAACGCCTTTCTTAATTCGGTCAATTTTGCTTGCGCCAAAGTTCTGTCCAGAATATGTCGCCATTGTCTGTCCAAATGAAATTGGTCCCTGCAGAAGTAAGCTTGTGATTTTGCTTGCCGCAGAATATGCCGCTACCGCTGTTGCCCCGAATAGATTGAAAGCAGCCTGCATAATTACCGTGCCTGAACCTGTTATTCCAAACTGTAGTGCCATTGGTACACCAACTGAAAGTTGCCTGCTCAAACAAGCTTTGTCTAGTCTAAACATTCCAATCTCTGGTTGGAGTAAAGGCTCTTTTTTAATTATATAGATAAAGCTAAATATCGCTGAGCAAGCTTGTGCAATTACAGTTGCCCATGCTGCACCTGCTACGCCAAGCGGGGTGAATATAATCAATAACAAATCTAGAATTATATTAATAACTGATGAAGCCACCAGCATCCTCAAATATTGCTGATGGCGTATTCATCCATCGTAATATGTTCGGCATTAGTATCATGAATATTGCTGTTAACACAACCGCTACTATTACTGATAAGAGTGCACCATTCGCCACACTTCGTTTTGTTTCTTTTTCATTACCTTCACCGAATCTTTGCGAAGTTAACACTGTAAATCCTGTGCACAATCCACTAGCCAGTCCAATAATTACAAACATTAATGTTCCCGTTGAACCAACTGCTGCCAACGCATCTTTACCTAGGAAACGTCCAACAATGATAGTATCAACTGTGTTGTATATCTGCTGAAACAAATTGCCGATAAAAAGTGGAATTGTAAATCTTATAATTATAGACAGCACGCTGCCTTTTGTCATGTTCTGTTTCATAAAATCTCCTATGTTTACTAAACTTATAGCTTTGCATAATATGTATTACCGCCATACACCTTTCATATATGCAAATGGCACTTCCTTAGTTAGCCAAACTCCGTTAACTGATTGATAGAATATATATCCATCCTCAATCATCTTTTTTGCATCTATCTGATACACTACTAATTCGCCGTGCCTTTTTCCAACATTAACTGCTGTATCATATTCAGCTGACAAGTGAACATACAATCTTGACTTTGGAATTAATCCCTGCTTTTCAATTGATTCTACATACTTTTTAGCTGTTCCATGCCATAGAATGTCAGGTGGTATTTTTTCTTCTAGCTCAACATCCACCTGCACAGAATGGCCTTGATTTGCACGAATCAACGTCTTATCTTCATTAAATGAATATCTCTGCTTCTCATCTTCTGCTACAATTTTCTCTAACATATCCATATCTATAGGTTGTGTTTTTCTTATTCCTTCCATTAATGCTTCTACATTAGCCCATCCGTGTTCATCAAGAGTAATACCAATCACATCCGGCTTATGCCTAAGAATAAGGCTAAGGTATCTGCTTGTATCTTTTCCACTCATGTCTGTTCACCTCACAATTTATCGTACTTCACAGCATTTCCCCTTGCTTTCTCCACCGGATACTTCTTCTCATTCATCGTCATTTTCATATTCACGATTTCATCCGCATTAAGTTCTAACTTGTCAAGCAAATGCTGGCAATACACTAACACATCTGCTAACTCTTCCTTCACATGCTGCAAATCATATTCTGTATCACTCCATTGGAAGCACTCCAAAAGCTCACTCGCCTCAATAGATATCGAGTTAGCAAGATTACCCGGTGTATGGAACTGATCCCAGTCTCTGTCCTCTTTGAATTTTCTAATTCTATCTATTGTTGTCTTTTCCATATTGAACCTCAATTCCTTCATAAATTCACATTAACTTATATTATACCCCAGAATGCATTATACGACAATATTCCATATCGATAGTATTGCAAATATTTGAGCATGCACAAAAGCCGCAACCAATTCCACCATATAATAAACAGTGAATCGATTTCGGCCTTTGAACATAATATATTAATTCAGTTTTTATCCAATCATAGCAATATATTCATTTCCCATAACCTCTGTTACCTCTGACAACACAAAACGTTCAGCCTTCTTAAGCCAGATATAATCACCAATTGCTATGTAATCCTGCTCTTTCTTTCTAGAATATAACTTAATCAACTTAATTATCTTCTCAAAATCGCCAGCAAGAATCGCCTGTTTCTGAATATGCGCACGTTTCTGAACATTCTGTTTTAAGAATATCTTCTCTTCTGGCTCAGTATCTAGAAGAATTTCTATCTCCTCTTTAGACTTTAATTTTCTGAGAGAATGCTTCTTATCAGCGACAGACACATATACGACAATATGTTCATCCTGTATTGACTGAATTTTATAATAATCTTTTCGTTCGTTATTGATATCCATTACTACGATATCCTCAATTACGCATACACCTTCTGGACTATGTACTACCTTTTCACCTATTGAAAACATTGCTCCTCCTAGATATACAGTATTTTGTTCAAACAACTTGATTATATCTTCTACCACAAACATCTGCTATCAATACAGTGTAAATATATGTAAAATATGCGTAAATTATACAACTACATTATCTTAACAATAATTATTTCTCCAGTGCTTCAGCACATCTTGCAAGTTCATCTGTGATTGGTAAATGCTGTGGACATGCCCTTTCGCATTGTTTGCAGCCGATACAATCAGATGCCATATGCCCGGTTGTTGCTATAGATGCATAATCTTCCTTTGCAGCATCAAGCTGTCCATTACCAAGATTCTTATTCATTGCTTTGAATATCTCTGGAATTGCGATTTGCTTAGGGCAGCCTTCAGTGCAATAATGACAGGCTGTACATGGAATTGTTGCAGCTCTTCCAAGGATTCGCTGTGCTTCCCATATAATCTTTTGTTCCTCTTCATTAAGAGGGACAAAATTCTTCATATACGAAAGATTGTCCTGCATCTGCTTCGTATTAGACATACCTGACAGCACCGTAATAATACCATCCAATGAAGCCACAAAACGAATAGCCCATGAGGCATATGACATATCTGGATGATACTGTTTGAATAAATTCTTAACTGCCTGAGGTGGATTAGCAAGATTGCCACCCTTAACTGGCTCCATAACAACAATTGATTTGTTGTGTTTTCTTGCGACCTCATAATTTGCCCTTGATGTAACTGACTTATTCTCCCAGTCAGCATAATTAATCTGAAGCTGAACAAAATCTACCTCTGGATGAAGTGTAAGTAATTTATCAAGAAGTTCTGGACCTGCGTGGAATGAAAATCCAAAGTGCTTAATAAGTCCAGCTTCCTTCTGTTCCTTTACAAAGTCCCAGATGTGATATTTGTCATATTTGGTGTAATTATTATCCATCAATGCATGAAGCAGCTAATAATCAAAATATCCGGCACCAGTACGCTCTAGGCTAGTGTAGAACTGCTTCTTGGTAGCATTCTCATTAGGAGCCATTAAAAATGCGTTTAATTTGGTGGCAAGAGTGTAGGATTCTCTTGGGTATCTGTCAACTAACGCCTTTTTAATAGTTGCTTCTGAGCCTAAATATACAAAAGCAGTATCAAAATAAGTAAATCCTGCTTCCATAAACATATCTACCATCTTCTTGACCTGTTCCACATCCGTTCTTAAGGCCTTGCGTGGCAGTCTTATCAATCCAAATCCAAGTTTTGGGGTTTCTTTTCCAAAATAATCTGACATAATATAAGCTCCTTTTATTAATATGTTTATTCTATATCCATTAGTTTTACTGGTTCAATATTATAATCACCAATTCTGTCTATTGTGATAAGAGTCGCTCCTCTTTGCTCTGTATCCTGCGCAATTCCAGGCATTACAAGATAATCAATGCTATAACCATACGTCAAACGGATACCTTTGTATTCAAGTGACTGATTATTGTAATGGTCATGTCCACAAAACATAGCTTTTGTACTTCCAAGTTCTACAGCTGTTTCAAATAATTTACTCTTATATTTTGAACAACAGATTTTATCGATCATCTTTTCGCCAAGAATTCCATAATAATATCTTACTTCATTACTTCCGACTTCGTATAGATCATTAGCTTCCTTGTATTCCTGCAATGGTATATGAAAGAATACTAATGATGGAATAGTATATCCTTCACTTTTTGAAAGATTCAAAATATTCTTCTTATACCATTCCACCTGATCATCATGAATATAATCATACTCATTAATAGTTCCTGCATCAGCTATATAATCATTAGAATCTATTAAAAAAAGTGCCTGTTTTAATGAGCCGTTTGTATTTCTTATCTCAATCATCTGATTACTTCTTCCATATATATCCGGCTGCACATATGGATACAGTAGATTACCTGAACTCTTGAAAGATAATGATTTCATAAGCGCATCAAACTCACTGACATCTAGTGTTGCCATACTTTCAGTGTCATGATTTCCATAAGTAAATGCCCATGGAATTCCTGTATTTCTCATAAAATTTGCGAACTGCATAATTGGAGCATTATTATTAAGTGAAAATGACATAATTCCCATTGGAAATACCAAATCACCTGTTACTACAACAAAATCAGGCTTGGTATAGTTAATCAGTTTATAACATGCCTCCAAGGCCTTGACATCCTTTGATACAGACATAATACTTCCTCCAAGATGTATGTCTGTGAGCTGTAGTATCTTGAAATCATCCTTCTCTGTTGTAATTGTATAGACACCATTATCTTCATTGTATGTAATCTCATCTTTCAATTCGAGTACATTAGAAACAGTGTTAATATATGGCTGTGTAAGAAACAAATTCATAGACATAACATTATATACAAGAATAATTAAAGCCATGATTGAAACACCAATGATTTTCTTAATGTTAATATTAATATTCTTATGTACCAGCTTTTCTCTGATTGTAAAATTGCTAATTAGGCATCCAATAAAATATACTACCTCTGCAACAATTATGCAGCTGCCTAATTTGTTAATTCTATTTCTCAATATTAGTAGCACAAACAAAATTACACCAAAATATAACGTTGAATGCAATATTTGCTTCATCTGTTGTTTTCTATATAAAGCACTCCTTTCATCAGTAAAGAATACATCTGTCATATGCTTTCCGAACATATTTTTAAAGAAGAGGAACACCATAATTTCCATTACAAAGCTCATATAGACAATTTGCTGTAGCACATCTCTTAACTCATACTTAATTCTTAAGAAAGTCACGGGAAAAAATGTGTCATTTTTGCACTTTTACTGTTTTTTTTCGAAAAGAATAAAAAACAGAGCCTTTCAGCTAGAAAGACTCTGTCTATTACAACAAATAATTATAATTATTTGTTACGGATTTCTTTTACTAAGCTAACTGCTTCAGCTGTCATCTCTTTGATCTTATCAAATTCTCCAGCTTTAATCATATCGCCTTTAACCATCCAGCTACCACCACAACAGAAAATCTTATCACATGAAAGGTAATCTGTAATGTTCTTAGCGTTGATACCACCTGTTGGCATAATTCTTACTGATGTATAAGCTGCACACATAGCTTTGATCATAGCAAGTCCACCTGCTGCTTCAGCTGGGAAGAATTTAGCTCTTGTTAAACCACGTTTAACAACCTGTGCTAATTCAGATGGTGTTACGATACCTGGGCAAACTTCGATGTTCTTAGAAATACAATAATCAACGATTTCTGGATCAAAACCAGGACTAACGATGATTGAAGCACCAGCTGCTACTGCACGATCAACCTGCTCTGTTGTAAGAACTGTACCTGCTGCGATACACATATCTGGATATGCTTCATGCATTACGCGGATAGATTCTTCAGCTGCTGCTGTTCTGAATGTTACCTCTGCACATGGAAGACCACCTTCAACTAATGCTTTTGCTAATGGAAGAGCATCCTTAACGTCGTTTAATACTACTACTGGAATAACACCTAATTCTTCAAATTTGTCTGCTACTGTACTCATTTTTTTCTCCTTTTTGTTTCAACTTTAATTTTATAACTTTGCAATGAATTCTATTTTATCCATTGTATTCATTTAAAGCTACTAATATAACTATATAATTATTAAAAAATATGTCAAGTAATTTCTGTTATTTTTTTGCATACAAAAGTCAAAAATCATCAATATTATATACTATTTGATATACATTTCTTTATAATCCATAAATTCAAAACCATTTCTCTTATATAGCGCAACTGCTGCTATATTTTCTTCTTCGACTTCTAATCTAAAAATCGCATTAGGAAACATCTTTTTGATATATTCAAAAAACATATTACCAATTCCACATCTTCTATATTCAGGTGAAATATACAAATCCTCAATCCAAATACACTGTTTCCCGAATTCTGTTGAAAAGCTCTTAGCAATCATTGCATATCCTTGAATGCATTCCTTCTCCTCATCCTCAAAGACAAAGCCTTCAACATACGGTGAATCACCCACACAATTATTAATATCTGACATATATATATCATCTGAACCATTACTTATTACTGCTGGTGAATTATAGAATACACGCATCATTTCACGCACTGTCTCTGCGTCTCTTAACAACATTTTTCTTATCATCTCTATTACACCTTATCGAATTATTTATTTGTTTGGAAAAATTCTTCTTGCAAAATTATATAATGAATGTGCCCATGTCTCATAGGTATGATCACCACCATCTAACATATAATACTGATGTTCAATGCCCTTCTGAGTCATGACTTGATCATAATATTGCGTGCATGGTATGTCCCATGGATCTAGAGAGCCTACAGTAAGAAGAATATAGTGTGGTGCTGTTTCTTCATTATCTATTATAAAATCTTCAAGAATAGGGACATTCCAATATGAACCCTTATAAAATTCTGTAGGTATTACTCCAGGGCATGGTGCAAGTGAACCAATATAGCCTATCTTATCTTGCATCAAGAACCCTATTGCTAGCGCCTCTGTACCCCCTTGCGACATTCCTATTATCGCAGTGTTGTCGCGACCTTTTTTCACCGAATAATTAGCTTCAATATAAGGCATTAAATCTTTCTCAAGGTCATCTGCAAATCTGTCATATGATGCTCGCTGTTCACACCCAGTACATTCGCCTTTGAATAATCCAAACCCGTGAAGTGCATATATTACAGGATATTGCTCACTAGTCGAATATCCTGCAGGAAGAATTATTGTGAATTCTTTCTTAGCATCAATTGCTGATGAATAGTAGAATAATCCTTCCTGATATGTACCATATTCCACATCATCTCTAACTCTATCAAATCCATCAGGTACAGCAAAATCATTATCTTTATAACAATCAATACTTGGCGTAATGATAGCATCTGCTGTTATTTCTGTTTCCAATGTATTATATGTATTATTTACTGCATTACCACAAGCAGTTATATTAGTGCATATTATACCTGTAAGCAATGCACACATATATTTCTTTACTTTATTATTCAACCTTAACATACCTTTCAAGTGTATTGTATAGAAGCCTAGCATCTATTGGTTTTGCAAGATGCTCATTCATTCCTGCTTCTAATGATTTTACCTTATCGTCATCAAAAGCATTAGCAGTCATTGCGATAATTGGAATTACCTTTGAATCCTTCCTGTTCATCTTCCTTATGGCCTTTGTAGCCTCAAGTCCGTCCATAACAGGCATTCTTATATCCATAAGAATAATATCATAATAATTTTCTTCTGATTTAGCGAATTTTTCCAGACCTATCCTGCCATTCTCTGCTGTCTCAACAATTACTCCTGCTTTTTCAAGAAGCTTCACTGCTATCATTGTATTAAGAGGATGATCTTCACATAATAATACTCTTTTATCTCTAAGAATTGGCAGCTCCTTGTCTGTATCAGTAATTGCTAATTCATTGTCTGAATTTGCCGCTTTAGCATCACATACCTCTGCATTAAGCTTTATTGTAAATGTTGTGCCCCTTCCGACCTCGCTATCACATTCAATGGTTCCTTTCATCAGCTCGACAAGTTTTTTTACAATTGACAAACCAAGTCCAGTACCAGTTTCAGTATCAACATCACTATGCTCACCCTGTTCGAATGGTTCATACATCTTTGCCTGGAATTCTTTAGTCATTCCACATCCGCTATCCTTAACGATGAATGTCATATCAACCTTACCATCAACGACCTCATCTTCCTTAATAATAAATTGTACTGTTCCACCTTTGTATGAGAATTTAATGGCATTATTAATTAGTCCAAGAAGATACTTTCCTGATTCATTAATCTTCTTATGATAATCCTTTGTTTCATCTAAGGACTGACTATTAATCCCCAGATAAGACATTCCAATAATCGCGTTCATTGGAGTTCTTAGATCATGACTCATTCTTGACAGGAAATTACTTTTAGCCATATTGGCCATTCTTTGTTCTCTACTCTTTTTTTCTATTTCACGAATATATCTAGTTCGAGATTTTGTATATAGAATAATTGCAACTATGGCAATTATTACAACCGCACAAGCATAATTGATTTCTACCCTATAGATATACAGCTTATCTAATACCGTAAGATCTGACATTGAAAAGCTAGTATCATTCTTAATTATATCCTTCTGTTCTTCTTCAGTAATTCTGCTTATGCCTTTATTAAGTATCGAATATAATAGCTGCTCACTTGCATTACCACATATTGAATATTCAATAGGAATACTTCTGTATCTCAATATACTGAGATTATCATATCTTGGATTATCCAATAACCAGTTAATTACATATGATGAATTGATAAATGCTTCTATTTCACCTCTCTGTAATGCCTTCAATGCATCTGCATTACTATCATACAACACAATATTATAATTTTCCTTTTTTTCAACTAATCTTCTAATTCCCTCAGTCGATGTAAGAATTCCTACTGTTGCATTATCTGACAACTGTTCAGAACCAGACTTTACGCTCATTACTATCTCTGAATCCAAGAGACTATGTGTAACAAAGTAATCATCATCATCAAACTCTTTGGTTACCGGCATAACTAGATCAGCTTCTGATAACATATCCCTTGGATTATCTGTTGTTATTGCTACATATTCAAACTTAATTCCAATATTAGTAGATAGCTTTTCTGCCAAATCAATTGCAATACCTTTAAATCTTGCTTCCTTTTCATCATAATAACAGACTGGCTCCCTATTAGTATATACTGCTACTTTAAGAGTTTCTGAATTATTAATGTAATTAATCTCATCCTTTGTATATGGCTCAACTGTACGCTCTGGATAATATTTTTCGTATAATTTAGTAGAAAATGATGGATTCTCCAATTCCAATTCACGCATTGCATTGTTAATTATTGTATAATATGGTGAATCCTTTACTGTAGTTATATAGTTTTTTGTAACTGCAAATTTATCCAGAATTTTCATATCATCTGTCAAATCCATTACATTACTGATAACTGCATCCACCATTCCAGCATCGAGTGCTGCTCTTTAATGTCATTATCGCATGATATGTTGGAAGAATTGCATTAGTTGTATAGTTATACATTACGGATGGTGTAAGAGGTTCTGATACAGGCAGCCTTACATCAACCTCTCCCGCCCGTAGCATTGGTCCAATCTTTTCCCAACTGTCTACTGGAACGTATTCCCATTCAATATTCGCATAGTTTTTCAATTCATTAAGATAATCAACTCCGTAACCACATTCATTACCATCAGAATCATATTCAAAGAATCCGTCCAAAGGATAGAATGCAACCTTAATCGTAACCGGTTTACCATCTCTTTGCAATGATATAGCTGCACAAACAGGCATACCTGCAGATAATATAATTATTAATGCTAATATAACTGCTATATAATTACGTCTTTTATTTTGCATTCTTTTATCCTTTCGACAATTATCTTCTATCCTCTATAATCAAATTGATGCCCTACTATCTTTTCTTCATTGGTTTCTATATTATTACTTCTGTCTTCAAGATTATAATCTTCAATCTTCTTCATTAATTCTTCAATTGATGATGCACTAATTGTTATAGTCTGCTTATTTTCTTCCTGCTCTTGCGCTTCCTTAGTTTTCTTAGCTTCTTTAGCTTCTTTAGTTTCCTTAGTTTTCTTAGCTTCCTTATTCTCGGCCTGTTTTTTTTCTATTCTTGTCTTTTGTGCTGCTGTACTTTTCTTTAATACAGCAAAATAACTTAATGTACCACCGTCATTAACCTGTATTCCATAACCTTTTACCTGTGCACCTGATGTCTGAATAGACTGCTTCATCTGAGATAATCCAGATGTAGCATTGCTGATTATACCTTCATACTGTTTCCTATAATTCGCATCCGAAGCCATCTTCTCAATTTTTTCTTCATCAATAAGTACTACCATTTTCATTGGATTAGCATAATTAGCAGCCTGTGTTTTTGCCTGATCCTTCATGTCTTTGTCAACTAATACAAAATCCATGTTGTTGTATTTCTTCTTTAGTTCATCATAATACTTTTGTGCTTTTTCGCTGAGTTTTGGCTCACCAACTGTTTTGCCATAATCTGCCTTTTTACTTATTGCTTGTGTATTGTTCGTATATGACGAATACACCTTTTCACTACCTTCTACATTTGTTTGATTCACGTTCATACCTTTTACCTCCATGTTTTTAATAAGCAAATCCTTTTGCTCTTATTTATATAATTCTTATCGACATTATACGCGAATACTTTACAGATATTATTGCAGTTCTAATGTTCCTCCAGATAAGCTACCGCCGAAAGTGCCGCAACATTACCATCACCAGCTGCTTTTATATATTGATATGGTTTTCCTGCCACATCTCCAGCCACAAAGCACCCTGGCATATTAGTTCGCATTAAGCGGTCTGCCACTATCTGTCCATTGCTAGTTTCAAGTCCTGGAAGTAATCGTTCTGCAGCCACACTTTCCCTAAGAATGAATACACCATCTACATCTATTGACTGATTCTTCAATTCCAGACTTTTAACTGATTCATCACCATGAATTCCAACAACCTGGTCTCTTATTACCTCTATTGTATCACTAATTTCTACATCCTGCTTATACATTGGAATGTAATATACCTTTGCAGCTACTTGAGCAAGGAACTCCGCTTCTTTTTCATCTCTCTTATTATATCCTATAACTGCTGCGGTCTTTCCCTTATAGAAGAATGCATCACAAGTTGCGCAATAGCTTACGCCCTTTCCCAAATAATCCTTTTCTCCAGATATAGGCTTACCAAAGCTAACTCCTGTTGCTATAATTACTGTCTTTGCCTCATACATACCTTCGTTAGTAAGCAACGAATAATAATCTCCCGCCGGATACACATTCGTAACCTTCTCATCTGTTATCTTTATATCCATAGCTTTGATATGTTCTTTATACAATTTGGCAATCTCAACACCTGATTTTGCATATAATCCCAAATAATTATTTACCTGATGTGCCTTGATAAGTTTCTCACTCAGTTCTTCTCTTCCAAACAGAATAAAATTCTTATTTCTTGCCTTTGCGTTGATTGCAGCCGATAATCCAGCTGGCCCACTTCCAATTATTGCTATATCATATCTTTCACCCATATTCAACTAATCCCTTCCATTGTTTTTTCTACCCCTGTAACCTCTGTTTTACCAAATTTTAATTGTGCAATTATAATTGCAGCAAATATTAATATACATCCAGTAAGTTCCCTCACTGTTAATGTTTCACCCAAGATCACCCATCCAGCTAACACTGAGAATACTGATTCAAGACTGAATATCAATGACGCTATGGTAGGTGAAACTTTAGTTTGTCCAACAACCTGAAGTGTATACGCAATACCGCAAGAGAATATTCCTGCATACAGAATTGCTATCCAGCTTTTTGCAGATGTAAACTGCATCGCCCACATCTGGATATCAGCAAATGTCCCATTCATATCTACAAAGAACATTGGAATTGAAGATAATAGTCCACACACTAAGAATTCCACGAAAGATAGCCTGACAGTATCTAACATGGACGCATATTTATCGACTAACAATATCTGTATTGCGAACATTAATGCGCATAATAATAGTAATATATCAGGAAGTCCTAATGTAAAAGTATCTTTGATGCACAAAAGATATAGACCTGCGGCCGATAAAGCCACACCTACCCACACATTAAGCTTGCATTTTTTCTTCAAAAATATACCCAAAATCGGAACAATTATTATATAGCAGGCAGTTAAAAATCCTGCTTTACCCGCTGATGTTCCAAAAGTAATTCCCAATTGCTGCAGATTACTTGCTATTGCAAGAAATATACCGCATAGCACTCCACCCTTCCAAAGAAGCTTTCTATCTTTTGAATCAACTGGTTTCTTGCCTGATAATCCCATTCGGTCTAACAACATAATCACAGGAATCAAAACTGCTGCACCTAGCAAAAATCTTACACAGTTAAAGGAATATGCTCCCATTACTTCACTTCCCTGACTTTGTGCTACGAATGCTACTCCCCAGATTAATGCGGTTAACACTAATAATATCATAAAGACTTAATCCTCCAAAAATTTTCCTTTTGTAATTGCTTCAATATTCTTCATAAAATCTCTAGCATAATCAGAATTATCAGTATCAATTGTCGCTGCAGCAATAATACTCTCTTCTGTAAGCTTGTACATATTCCTTGTATTCTCATCTATCTCATCAATATTAATAATTTCCATATCAATAACAGTATTATTATTACCAATTAGTTCAAGAACTCCCGCCATCTCCCAGAATTCAACATCACAATCAAGTTGCTCTTCGCATATCTCTTTGACGTTCTTTAATACACTAGTCTCTGTATTAATATATATCCATTCTTTTTTCATACTTTTGATTAATGGTTTGGCTGTTGTCTGCTGTTTTCTATTTTGTTTATATGCAGGTTTACCACTCTTTTTCTTAATAGGATTACCATTATTATCTATTTTCTTAATTCCTGATAAATCTATCTTCTTTTTTGCCATCAAATTGCTCCTTTATTTGCTTAATATCTAGATTATACCACATAATTCCAACTTATAAAAGAAAAGTATACAGCAGTTATATATTGAAAAAAAGGGGATTTTGTGTTAAATTAAAATTTATGTTATTTAAAAAAATTAATATAAAACAAAGAAAGAGGTAACTTATGAATGTATTTGATTACATTAGTGATTTTCTTGACTGGTTCGATGGAATCGTCTGGGGACTTCCACTAATTATATTCATTTTGGTAACGGGTATATATCTTACTGTCCGACTTGGTTTCCTTCAGATAAGACATCTACCTAAAGCACTTCGTTTTATGGTTCGTAACGAAGATGAAGGACATGGTGAAGTATCAAGCTTTGGTGCACTTTGTACTGCAATGTCGGCAACAATTGGTACTGGTAACATCGTAGGTGTTGCAACTGCACTTTGCCAGGGTGGTCCCGGTGCATTATTCTGGATGTGGATTGCAGCATTCTTTGGAATGGCAACCAAATATGCCGAAGGTCTTTTAGCTGTTAAGTATCGTACTGTTGACAAAGATAGTCATGTACTTGGTGGACCTTTCTACTATATTGAGCACGGAATGGGTAAAAATTGGCGCTGGTTAGCATGTATATTCGCATTCTTTGGTGCTTGTGTTGGTCTTATGGGTATTGGAACATTCACACAGGTCAATGGTATCACAAGCGCAGTTAAGAATTTCTTTGATCCTAATTTAACTAATACTGTTAATGTATTTGGTGTACAGATATCAATCTATGTCATTATTGCTGGTGTAATCGTTACAATCTGTACAGCTCTTGTACTTGTTGGTGGATTAAAAAGAATTGCTAACGTAACACAGGTTATTGTTCCATTTATGGCTATTGTATATGTATTATTCGGAGTATTCTTCCTTATCTGTAATTACACTAAGATTCCTACTGCTTTCGTTGAAATCTTTAGGAGTGCATTTGGTATGGATGCTGTTGCCGGAGGAATTATGGGTGCCATGATAGTTGCAATGCAGAAAGGTATTGCAAGAGGTATCTTCTCTAATGAAGCCGGTTTAGGTTCTGCTCCTATCGCAGCAGCTGCTGCACAGACTAAAGAACCAGTAAGACAGGGTCTCGTATCTATGACAGGAACATTCATTGATACTATTGTAATGTGTACAATGACAGGACTTTGTATCGTAATTGCAGGTTCGTGGAACACAGGACTTGAAGGTGTTGCTGTAACTACAGATGCATTCCAGTCAGGGCTTCCTCTTCCTGGAGAAGCAGTAGCATTTATCCTGATGATGTGTCTCGTGTTCTTTGCATTCACAACAATTCTTGGTTGGAACTATTATGGTGAAAGATGTCTCGAATATCTTGCACATGGTGATCACAAGGCTGTTCTTGTATATAGATTCTTATATATTCTGGCTGTTTTCATTGGTCCTTATATGACAGTTTCTGCAGTATGGACAATAGCAGATATATTTAATGGACTCATGGCAATCCCTAATCTTATTGCTCTGCTGTTCCTTAGCAATGTAGTAGTTCGTGAAACGAAAGATTTTTTGAAGAGACATAGTGAAGAAAAGATGTAATAACCATCACATATTATTTCAATCTCTCATATATTAATGAATAATCAGATATTTGAAATGAGTGATTGAATGAGTATCAATTCAAATAAAGATATATGCATAATCGTCCTGTCGGGTGATAATCGTCAGGAATATCTCTATACAATTCTAAAGGAACATTATTCATATGTTCTTAATCAGGTGGAAACCGAGTCTAACAGCGAGAATGTTACCCGGCTTCCTACTATTGTAGCTGGTCCGATACCATTTGGTGACTGTGCTGGCAGCGAAATCGTTAAACTTTCCTCAATTTACAATATTAAAGCTGTTTTTGGTGGTTTAATACCTGACAGCATAATCTCATACTTGGAATTCAACAACATTGAAGTATGTGACTATCTAAAAGATGAAAAACTTGTCTCCTACAATGCTATCTCTACTGCTGAAGGAGCTATTGCAAAAGCAATTTCAGAACATCCAGTCAATATCAGTGATAATTCAGCAATCGTCATTGGTTATGGCAGATGTGGACGAATAATTGCAAAATACCTTAAAGCTATCGGCTGTAAAGTAACTGTATGTGTACGCAGCCAGAATAGTTTCATTAATTCTATGAATGACGGATTTGCAACAATCTATTACTATACCCTGAAAGCTGTAATAAGTCAGTATGATTTTATATTCAATACAGCTCCAACTCTCGTTATCAACGAAGATATGCTATTCACATTAAACTGCAACAATCTAATTATTGATATTGCCTCAAAACCTGGTGGAATTGATTATAATGCAGCTCGAAGTCTTGGGATAAAAGCAATTCACCTTCTTTCAATCCCTGGAATATATTCACCAAAATCCTCAGCACAGGCCTTATCAGAATGTATCAATGAATATATAGGGAGGGCGCCATGGAATTAAAAAATCTTAACGTAGGAGTTGCCATGACTGGCTCATTTTTTACATTTGCCAAAGCATTTTCCGTAATTGAAGAACTAGTGCTTAATGAATGTAATGTTACTACTATCTTTTCACTATCTGCAGCAAGAATCAACTGTCGCTTTGGTAAATCTGAAGATTTTCTCAAAAGGGCCGAAGCCATGACAGGTAAAAAGCCTATTCTTACAATTGAGGACGCCGAACAAATCGGTCCTAAGAAGATGTTTGATATACTCGTTATTCTTCCATGCACCGGCAATACGCTTGCAAAGCTTGCCACAGGAATAACCGACACCCCTTCACTTATGGCTGCGAAAGCACACCTTCGCAACGAACGACCACTTTTGATATCTCTATCAACTAATGATGCTCTTTCCAACAATCTTAAGAATATAGGTCATCTGATGAATACCAAGAATATATTCTTTGTTCCATTTGGTCAGGATAATCACAAGGATAAACCTTCCTCAATGACAGCTCATACACAATTCTTAATTCCTGCAATGATGAAGGCTCTAGATTATAAGCAATACCAGCCAGTATTAATCAGTCCACAGCGAAAGGGGTAGTCATTATGTGTGGAATATCCGGTTTTTACAATAGTAACGCTAACTATACCGACAACAACTATGCCAATGACATTCTTACCAAGATGAATAAAACACTTTCCCACAGAGGTCCCGATGGCAAAGGGCTTATTGCATACCCTCACTGTGGTCTTGCGCATGTGCGTCTTTCAATTATTGATTTGATATCCGGCGACCAGCCTATGACATTTGTATGTGAAGGTAATTCTTACTCCATCGTGCACAATGGCGAGATATATAATATGCATGCAATAAAATCTGATTTGTTAAGTCTGGGATTCAAATTCAAAACAACAAGTGATACTGAAATTATCTTAAAAGCCTATATTGCGTATGGTGAAGACTTTGTCACTAAGCTCAATGGCATATTTGCCTTTGCAATATATGATCATTCTCACGACAAACTTCTTCTATACCGCGACCACTCTGGTGTCAAACCTCTCTTCTATGCGTTTCATAATAATACGCTTATCTTCTCCTCTGAGATAAAGGGGCTCTTTTGTTTTCCTGACTTTAAGCCCATTATTGATGATAACAGTCTTCGTGAAGTTCTGGGACTTGGTCCGGCAAAGACTTATGGTAAAGGTGTATTCAAAGGTGTACGCGAAGTATTAGCGGGACACTTCATCGTATATAGTGCAAAAGCATTTACTGACAAATGCTATTGGCAGCTCAAGAGCAGGCCTCACCCCGATGATTTTGATACTACTGTTGACAAGGTAAGATTTCTAGTTACAGATGCCATAAAGATGCAGATGATTTCAGATATTCCCATCTCAACTTTTCTTTCTGGTGGAATAGACAGCAGCATCGTTACCGCAATCTGTAGCAGTGAACTGCAAAAGCAAGGTAAAGTTCTTAACACCTTCTCCTTTGATTTTGAAGACAACTCGCAATATTTTAAAGCGAACAAATTCCAGCCATCCATCGACCGTCCTTATGTCGACATTATGAAAGATTACTGTCACACCAATCATCGCTATCTGACCTGCAGTAATGACGACCAGTTCCAATACCTTTTTGACTGTGTTGATGCAAGAGACCTCCCATGTATGGCTGATGTAGAATCCTCAATGATGTATTTTTGCAGCAAGGTTGTGCCTTTTAACAAAGTAACTCTTACAGGAGAGTGCGCCGATGAGATTTTTGGTGGATATCCTTGGTTCCATAAGAAGGAATGCTTTGATGCTGACATCTTCCCTTGGTCCATGGATATGACGCCTCGAACATGCCTACTCAAAGACGATGTGAATGAGACACTTGACCTTACCACATATGTCAAAAATGCTTATAATCAAACTTTAGCTGAGACTCCCCGCTATACAGAGGACTCACCAATCGAAAAACGTCGACGTGAAATTGCCTGGCTTAATCTTAAGTGGTTCATGGTTACGTTGCTTGACCGCATGGACCGAACCAGTATGCATTGTGGGCTTGAGGCCAGAGTTCCCTTTGCTGATTATCGAATTATCGAATATCTCTGGAATGTACCATGGGATATGAAATCGCCTGATAATATGGTAAAAGGACTTCTTCGTAAGGCATGTGCTCCATTTCTGCCTGAAAGTATTGCCTACAGAAAAAAATGTCCATATCCAAAGACTTATCATCCTGAATATGAACATATGTTAAAGGAGCATCTACTTGATATAATTAACTCACCAAACGAACCTGTCAACTCTCTTCTTGACAAAGACAATGTTATTCACTGGCTCGATACGCCGCACGATTATGGCCGTCCATTCTATGGCCAGCTGATGGCTGGTCCTCAACAAATCGCCTATCTGCTACAGCTTAATTATTGGCTGAACACCTACCGGTAATTCATCTATAATATATTACATCTGATGTCTGACAATCTTGTACTCATCATCAAGTTGATAATATGGGCAGTCTTTGAATGAACTGCTCATAAACTTGCTACATTCATCCTCATCAAGATCTACTTCGCAGATGTAATAATCCATCTCCTCGTCATAGACATAGTTGGCACAGCTTTCACAATTAACCATTATTTACCTCTTTTCCTAATTAGTGTTTTGTATGTATAAAATCTTCGGCGTATGTTAATACTATATGTATTAATAAGCCGGAGATTTTTATCGTATATCTGGTTTGCATATTATTATTATTATTATTATTATTAACAGGAGGCTTTGTTATGCAGGATGTAATTAAAATAATACTACTTTCACTTGGCTCCGTCATCGCTCTTTTACTTCTTGCCAAGATAATGGGCTACCGACAATTATCTGAGATGAGTATGTTCGACTATATCCTCAGTATAACCATCGGTTCAATCGCTGCTGAGATGGCAACCTCTTTAGAGGATAATTTTGTTAATCCTCTTGTTGCAATGATTGTGTATGCACTTGTATCATGGATTTTATCAGTACTGTGTACAAAGACTATATTATTCCGGCGAATAATAATTGGCAAACCTTTAGTTCTGCTTAATAACAATAAACTCTATGAGAACAATCTGCGTAAAGCAAAGTTAGATATTAACGAATTCCTCGAGCAATGCCGTGTCAGTGGATATTTTGATATATCACAGCTTCAATCTGCAGTTCTTGAAACCAATGGTAAGATTAGTTTTCTTCCCAAAGCTAATTACCGCCCCACTACGCCTGAGGATTTCAAGCAAAAACCTGAACCATCATCACTATGTGCCAATGTTATTATTGATGGTAATATAATGCATCGTAATCTCAAAGCCTGTGGCAAGGACGAAAACTGGCTGTATAACGAGCTCAAAGCCAATAACATTGTATCTGTAGAGCTTATTCTTCTTGCTACCTGTGACACTAATAACACATTCACCTACTACGAAAAGCAAGGTGATAACTTGCCTCATGAATATTTTACCTGATTATCATCATACGCAATATCTATCCCTAATATCTCTATCCAAATATACAATCAATATCTGTAACAATACTTTCATCAAGCATATTCCGGTCAGACATATCTCTTAGGATATTCATAGCCGCTTCATGTCCCAAACCATTCTTATATGGTCTGTCTTCTATTAATGCCTGATATATATCAAGACAAGCCATAAGTCTCTCATTAAATGATAGATTTTCCGCCTTTTTACCGAATGGGTATCCACTTCCATCCAATTTTTCATGATGTGATGAAGCCCACAAAGTAATATCTTCAAAGCCCGATATCTTCCTCAATATATCAAAAGTATAATATGCATGATTTTGTATATGCCTATATTCTTCTTTTGTTAATTTGTCGGGTTTTTCAAGAATATCCTTGTCAACAACCAATTTTCCTATATCATGCAAAGCTCCCGCAAGATATAGTTTGCAACTGTTTCATCATCATAGCCATAGAATTCTCCCATCACTTTGGCTTTTTGCGCTATTCCTAATGAATGATGTCTGGTAAATTCTGATTTGTAATCAATAATCTCAGCAAAAATTGTTGCCAAATCCATTACCTCGTCATCTGTCATCTCTCTAATCGAAGGTGGAAGCTGCTCACACAGAAGCACATTGATTTTCTCACCCTCAATAGCTTTCATCTTCTCATATGTCATTCCATTGATAAATGCTTCAACACACTGTGCAGAAAAAAGTATATTCTCATTATTCTTAATAAAATCAATTATTTTATCATATTTACTTTTATTAATATAGCTTAAGTCATAACTTGCATCAATATAATCTGCAATATGAATTATCTGTGCCATCATTGGAGTATCTTTTGCTTTCTTACCGAATGCCCCTGTACCATCTGCATTATCATATTCACTTTTTATATACTCTGTTAATGCATTATCATGTAATGTGGCAAGAGCTGCAAGATCAAGAAGATTATCATCATCAAGTCCAAATTGCTGCCCAATTATATAGCTTATATATGCAACTCTTTTACCATGAAACACGGTTACTCCTAAAAGCTCATGTTCTACACAATCCAAGGCATAGGATACAGAATATAACATCTCATTAAAATTAACTTCCATCGGAAACCTCTTTCCTGCAAATAGAGAAAATCTGCACTTTTTATATATGCATATATTATATATCTTTTATGATTAAAAATCACTATTTTATGAAAATATGGTTATAAATATATTATAAATATATCTAGGAGGAACACATGAGCAGCAATACAACAATGAATGAACCAGATAAATCTTCTAATCAGACATCTTCTATATCATCACAGCTGTCGGATAATAAACAAATACTTAATTCCATGCTTCCTTTAGGAAATAGTTTTGATATAATGACTCGTGAACTTATAATTGGAGGACATTCTTCTTACTGGATTGGAATTAATGGTTTTTGTAACACCAGCATACTTTCTGAAATCTTTTCCGATATACAAAATCCGCTGTACATGGATGGCTATGAACTTACGGATATTAAAGCATTTATCCAAAAGAAGATAGGATACTCGCAGATATCACTATGCTCCGATATGAACGAAGCGATTCATCAACTGCTATCTGGTCCATCCGTCCTTTTTATTGATGGATTTTCCGATGCTATCATTATCGATGCAAGAAATTACCCCATGAGGAGTGTGAGTGAACCTGACACCGAGAAGGTCATCAAAGGTGCTAAAGATGGTTTTGTTGAAACTATGGTTTACAACACCGCAATGATTAGACGCCGTATTCGCAACAGTCATCTAACTTATAAAATCTGTCGGGTTGGCAGTGATTCAGCAACCGATGTATGCATTGGTTATATTGACGGCAAAGCTGATGAAAATGTTGTCAAAGCCATTACGGATAAGCTTAATTCACTAAGCGTGACTTCCCTTACGATGGGAGCAAAAAGTCTGGAAGAACTTATTGTCAAAAAGTCACTTTTACACCCACTTCCGAATCTTTTAATGACAGAGCGCCCTGATGTCTGTTGCAGCTATCTTTCAGAAGGGTATGTAATACTTATTGTAGACAATAGTCCTGTAGTAATGATACTCCCTTGTACAATCTTTCAATTTACGCAAAGTCCTGAAGATTACTACAAAAGTCCGAGCGTTGGCAATTACCTGCGATTTGTCAGATTCTTTAGTATCCTTGCAAGCTTATTAATTCTCCCTCTATTTCTTTTGCTTTCTGCCTGGTTTCCTGATATACCCGAACAATGGCGGCTAGTCAAGGGTGGTGTCAACAATCCTTTTGAGCTGCTTATATATGTGCTTTTTATTGAAATTGGACTTGACCTTTTCAAATACGCATCAGCACACTCTTCTAGTGGTTTTTCAGGATCACTTGCGATTGTTGGCGGACTCATTATCAGTGATGTTGCAATCTCACTTAATTGGGCATCTATGGAAGTTCTGTTCTATGGTGCTGCCACTATGCTTACCACACTTAGTCTGCCTAATATTGAATTTGGAGAGGCAATAAGAATGTATCGTATTCTTCTTGTGATATTAACTGGTTTTCTTGGAATATATGGTTTTATCATCGGAATTATCCTAATTACTATATCAGTTATCACTACTCCGGTTTTTGGTGGGAAAAGCTACTTTTGGCCGCTATACCCTTTCAATTGGGATGCATTAAAGACATTGATATTCAGATACCCTACTGCCAAAGCTCAGCCAAGTACTGTATGGAACAAAAGCAATAAGCATAGATAATAAACCTAATAATAAAAAAAGAGCTTTCGCCCGATAGAAATTAATCTATCAGACAAAAGCTCTCATGCTTAATTTGGTCTAAATTATGCTAAATAAACGTTAACTGCCTGTGGTCCTCTTTTACCATCTGTTACATCAAATGTAACCTTCTGGCCATCTTCAAGAGATTTGTAACCATCTACAGCGATTCCTGAAAAATGTACGAATACATCTTCTCCGTTCTCGTCGTTTGTGATAAATCCGAAACCTTTCTGAGCATTAAACCATTTAACTGTACCTTTATTCATTGAAAGATACCTCCTATAAAATAATATTATATTTCAATCGATATATAAAAAACACACGCTTTTGTAAAACATCAAATTAAGAAGATGATGTCTTGCAAAAACGTGTGAAATCAAAATCTAATTCAAAATACTTTATTATAATACCATCAGCATACAGAAAAGTCAATACTTTTTTTAGAATTTTTCGTTTATTTTTTTTACATAATCTTACACCTTTGGAAATGCTCTACTATTGTCTATACATTGCATCTTTGATACAATCATCTTGTCCTTAGCTAAGACAAATACAAACGAGGAGGTACTACAATATGTGTTTCAATTTTAATAGTTGTTCAGATATTTTTAATGCTATCTGTAAGTTCTTCGGTTTCGGATGCTAATCACATTCCAGCTGCATAGATTTTAGATAGTCTTTTAATGCTCAACCAGCTGTTTCCACTCACAGCTGGCTGAGTTTACATATCTATACATAGTTCTACATTGCTTTACATGGCTTTATATATTTCCTTTAGCACTGTAACATTCTTCTTAGTTCCTGAATACACTTCCAGTCTAGCTTCGAATAATGCCTTCTTACCTAATTCATTTCTCGTATATATTAGTTCTCTGTTTTTATTCCTACTAAACCAAGAAAGATTATTATTCTGAAAATAATTAAAGAACATCTCTGCTTCTTCCTTGTGCTTATCAAATAATCCTGGAACTGCTATATACTTTCTTTTAAGAATATCTGCACCTTTAATTACATATCTTGTATCATTAACTTCCATTACACATTCTTTTATAGCCTCTGCAAAGTTCCTGTTAATCTTGTTATTAGATTCATTAAGTCCAACATATGCTTTACCTGTTTCCCTTGAATAATCAGCAATCAATTCAACATCTTCACTTATCATCTTAAGATTCTTCATAGTGTCCATTATTGCATTACCAACAAACTTCATACTCTGAAAATTCTTTGTATACATACGTCTCATCTTCATTTTTTTCCAAAGGCTTGCTTTATCCAATATCTCCGCATTACTATTCTGTCTGTCATCAGCGACATTAACTACATACACAACCTTAGAAGTATCAACAACGCTTGTAAGATTCATCCACTTTTGATACAGTTTTTCGCGTTCTGAAGCAACTTCAATGCTGTGTCTGTTAATTGTCTCAACCTGCTGCTGCGTATACATTCTCTTATCTATTCCAATTCGCTCTATTCCACTTGTAATTGCACTTCCATCTTCATTAATCCCAAGTATTGAATCGAATCTATTCCTAAGCTTATCATAGTCATCATATGGAATATAGCCATCCATTCCTTCTGATTTTAGCACTAGCAAATGCCACAAATTAGCAGTTTTATTCTGGTATAGCTTATTAATTCTAAAGCCCCTGCCTCTCATCTGGTTCGTTTGAACATAAGTTGCCACAGTACTTGCAATTATAACACTATTAACACATGGAGCATCCCATCCCTCTCCAAGATACGCAACTGTTCCTATTAATACTTTAATCTTTCCCTCTGTGAATATTCTTGTTACCTCACGAAGCATATCTTTTCTGTTATGATCATCTATTGCAATCTGCACATATTCCGTATGTTTTAGCTCTGTATATGTATGAAAGAATTCTTCCGAATCTACCACACTCTGTGGAAGAATGGCAAATGTTGCACAAATCATTCCAAGCATTGTATCTGATTCATTAGAATTGTCTTGATGCTGCGCCTCGTTATAAGACTTATTTTTTACTTCTTCATCGCCCTTATATTCCATATATTCTTCAATATTCTTCAGATGCTCTCTACGCCTAAGGCTCTCAAATATTGAAACGCATCCTGGCTCTCCAACAACTTCTGAAGTTTCTATCTTATCTAGACATTCCCTGCGAACCCTATCCGTCAGAATCAGGCATCGCATACTATCTCCCAAGCTTGCCATCTCAGCATCAACAATATTCTCTACACCAACAAATCTTGAATTTGACTTTCTAAGAATATCACTAATCTGATCTTCCATTCTCGTCTTAACAAGTCTTCCATCTCTATATAACAGCTTATGTGTCAATTCATTCTTCAAATCCTCAATGAATGTTTCATCATAACTTGCAGCATCTTTGTTAATAATCCCCTCCATCAAAACAAAGAATTTACTTTCAGCAAACCTAAAGGTATTAGATTCCTCAATCGTTGCAATATCTTCCACTTTGGATAGATTCTGATTTAATTCACTATTCTGTATTAGTTCTCGAATTGATGGTGCCAATACATCAAACGCTTCATCTGCAGCTTTTCTATTCTCTTCATAATCATATCTTAACTGGTATGCATAGATTTGAAGATATTCAATCAAAGCATTAACATATTCAGGATTCTTTGAAAATGTTTCAAAACATAACTCAGGCTGTTTTAATCCAATATGTTTCATTATCTGCCTATATAAATCTTCGCGCTTTAATATCTGATTAATTCTAGCCTTCCTGTCACTCGTAATGTCCGCTATACGTGCATTATCATCATCATCTGGCAAACACATATATATATAATCCTGATACGGACAAATGCATCGTTTCTGGACCATCTCTGGAGCATATATCTCCATATCAATCTCTCCGCATAAATCAATATATCTTTGCCATTCCTGATTAGTTGAGTCATATGGTGGAGTTGCAGTTAATGCAATAAGCTTAATCTCTCCAAGACTAGCAATCAAAGTTTCTAAGGCCTTCCACCATTCACGTTGAAGATGATGTGCCTCGTCCAAACAAATCGTTGTAATATTATTAGCTTTTAATAATTCTGCCAGCTGTTCCATTGTTTCCTTAGATAGATGTTGATACAATGCCTGATATGTAACACAGGTTATTATCTCTGGTCTTTCCAGGTCATTAGAGATTTTTCCCATCCATTCTTCCTGTGCTTCCTTCGATTCTTGTACAAATCCTTCCAAGAATCGTTCTGCCCATTGTTCACGAATACTAATTGATGGTGCAAAAACAAGTGCTTTTTGACCTAATCTTCTAATCATCTCAAGCCCCAATATAGTCTTTCCCGAACCAGGAGCTGCAACAATATGTAATTTGTTATCTTTCAATTTTTCGTCGGATGTATCTAAAACCCTCTGTTGATAATCTCTAAAAGAATATCTAAAGGATATATTTTTGTAGTAATTATTCTCCATTGTGCCACCTATCTAATTCTATATTAT
>CAZPHI010000017.1:0-5247 GCA_964586425.1 uncultured Lachnospiraceae bacterium
ATAAGAATTACATATAATATGTAAAATACACTTGACATTTGAAGTAAAGCTTACTATACTTTTAAAGTATAGTAAGCTTTACTTTATTGATAATAAGGAAGTGGTTGATTGTATAATAAAATTCAGATATTAAGAAAAGAGAATAAGGTAACACAAAGTGAGCTTGCAGATGCAGTTGATGTAACGAGACAGACTATAATTTCGTTAGAGAATGGAAGATATAATGCATCACTTGTATTAGCACATAAAATTGCCAGATTTTTTAATATGACAATAGAGGAAATTTTTGAATTTGATGATGATGAATAGAAGGAGGGCCATATGCTTATAAGAATGATTAATGGTTCAAACGCAAAGAATAATGAAGAATATAGAAAAGTAGTAAAGACCAAGATAAAGCTTGCCTGTCTTATAATTCTACTAGGAATTTTGTCATTGATTGGAATGCAGATAATTAATAATAATGATAGTATAACAATGTCAGATTATATGAAAGGATTTTATACAGGAGCATCATCAGGATTAATAATGGCTGGCATAATGCTACTTATAAAATACATATGTATAATTAAAAATGAAACAAAATTAAAAGAAGCCAGACTTAATGCTTTTGATGAAAGAATTGTTGCAATACAGGGAAAAACATTAAAATGTTCAGCAATTACTATGTTGATTACAGCATATATAATGGGATTTGTAGGAGGAATATTTGCCCCGGAATTAACAGTAATGTTATTACTGTTAGTGGTGGTGTTCTTCTTTACATATATAATTGCTTATAAAATATATGAGCAAAAGATGTAAATTTATGCATGTACACAATGTGTATAAAACAATATCAATATGAAGGAGGAGTATGGGAAACCATACGAAGATGTGTATGATTCAAATTAATAATCTTACAAAGGTTTACAAATTAAGTAAACGACAGATGCAAAAGCAAAAGACTACGAAGAAAGCAAAAATAGCCGTAGATAATGTATCATTTACAGCTGAAAAAGGAGAGATTTTTGGCTTGCTAGGACCTAATGGTGCCGGTAAAACAACAACTCTTAGATGTATTGCCACACTATTAAAACCTACAGAGGGAACAATTGATGTTGAAGGTTCTGATACGGTTAATAATGCAGAGGATGTAAGAAAAAAAATCTGCCTTCTAACTAATGACATTAAACTAGATCCTCAGTTCTCAGCAAAATATCTTTTCGATTTCTTTGGAAGAATGCATGGAATGGATGCCGCTTCGATAGATGCAAGAAGAGAAGAGCTGTTTGATTATTTTGATATTAAGGAATTTCAAGATAAGAAGATTGAGGAGCTATCAACAGGCATGAAACAAAAGGCTGCAATAGCTGTAAGTCTTGTTCATAATCCAGATGTAATCATATTCGATGAACCAACTTCCGGACTTGATATTATAACAGCAAGGTCGGTAACTGACTATTTGATAAAATTGAAAAATGAAGGGAAATTAGTAATAATTTCAACTCATATAATGTCAGAAGCACAGAAACTATGTGATAGAATAGCAATTATTATTGATGGTAAAAAGGTTGCTGATGGAACGATACAGAGTATATTAAGTAGTACAGAAACAGCTGATCTTGAGGATGCATTCTTTAAATTATATAAAGAAAATCATCAGGAAGAAGCATAGAGATTGTATAATATTTAGAGAATGGAGATTAATATGAACGCAATTAAGATAGTGATGTCAAAGGAGTTATCAAGAGTTTTTAAAGATAAAAAGATGATATTTTCATTATTTATATTACCAGTTATATTAATGGTTGGTATGTTTGGACTTATTTCAACACTTGCAACTAATGCTGAGAACGATGTGGAGAAGCATGTATCAAGTGTATATATTCAGAATGCACCAGATGTATTTAAGAGTATGACTTCTCAGTTACCATTAGATTCGCTGGATTTGATATATATTAATGAAGATGCTAATCTTACAGAAATCAAAGATAATATTCTCAAAGGAGATAATGAATTATTAGTAGTATTCCCAGATGACTTTATTAATAATATGTCAAAAAAGGGACAACTGCCATTAGTTGATATGTATTATAATCCATCAGAGGATTATTCTCAGAATGCATTTTCAACATTTAATGCAAGTGTAATGGAAGCATTCAGACAGAGTGTATTAGTAAGTCAATATGGTTCAATGGATGCTGTAAAAGTATTTGATGTAACACCTAATGAAATCGTGGATGATGCTAAGGCAACAGGTAAGATGCTGGGTATGCTTCTTCCATATTTTATTACTATTATGCTTTTTGCTGGTTCAATGAGTCTTGGTGTTGATACAATTGCTGGTGAAAAAGAAAGAGGCACCATTGCCAGCCTGTTGATGACTCCAGCAAAAAGAACAAGTATTGTTATGGGAAAATTAGTATCATTAATGATTTTATCAGTAATATCAGCTAGTGTATATGTTGTTACTATGGTAGTAGCAGTGCCTCTCGTAATAAAGAATATGGAACTTGATTTGGCAGGACTTTCTATATCATTTACAGCTGTTCAGATTATTGAACTGATTGTTATTATGATTGGATTAGTATTCCTATATGTAGCTCTTATTGGTCTTGTAGCTGTATTTGCTAAAACTGTAAAAGAGGCTTCAACATATGTTATGCCGTTATATATCATTGTTATTGTAGCTGGAATGCTTACAATGTATGGTAATGCTGAAAGTAATCCATATATGTTTGCAATTCCATTATATAACAGTTCAATGGCTCTTAAAGCTATTCTAACAGGAGATATTACAGGATTGCAATTCGCATTAACAGCAATAAGTACATTTGTAGCGGCAGGCCTCATTACATTTGGAATTGGCAAAGCATTTAACAGCGAAAAAGTTATGTTTAACGCATAATAAAAGATGATTAATATGTAAATTTTATTTATTTAGATACGTTGGCTGTATATTTCCTTTGGTAAATGTAATATTATTAATATTAACTGAAAGGAGGTATACAGTATGGCGTATATGAAAGTGGACTTTAATTCGGCATTGTTAAAGATACCAGCTAGTATGGAAATACTATTAGATGATGCAATAACTGGAGCAATGCAGGAATGTAGAATAGGACTGATTATTCTTCCTGGTCAAGGAATAAGTGCTGTGGATATTGTTACAAAAACAAGTCTTGAGCTTGATATGTATGGAAAAAAATGTATATGTTTTATACCAGAAGGTGTAAACAGTGGTTTTAATAATGAAGAACATGGAATACAATACGGTACTTACATTAGAGAAGAGATAACACAAATAGCAAATATGTGGTTTGGAATAGATGAATCAGTATCATGGTATGTTTTATCGATGGACAGCCTGAAAACAGTTGATTTGAAAAACTTTATACCTCAAACAATAAAACTTGATGAGCGATTTAATGATATGAATGATTCTTACAAAAATAATATAATTAACAGACATGATAAAATGATGTGGGAAGAGTTTGAAAATCGTATTATTACTTTGTTGGAAGGGCAGGTGTAATCAATGGCTGTGATAAGGCTTAATATGTATTCAGAGGTTCTACATAGAAATAATGAATGTATTGTAATTGTTCCAGACAAATTACGAGATGATGAGACAAAGTTAAAGACAATATGGATGTATCATGGTGGAAGTGGTGATCATACACAATGGTTATATAATATTCCGTTAACAGAGTATGTTAATGATAAAAGGTTTGTAGCTGTTCTTCCTAATGCACATGAATCATGTTTTGTGGATATGAATTATGGCGATAAATATGCTAAGTATGTTGGTGAAGAATTACCTCAGATGATACATTCTTTATTTAATATATCATCTGAAAAAAGAGAAGATAATTATATTGTTGGATATTCTAATGGAGGATATGGTGCCCTACATACGGCATTGATGTATCCACAGAATTTTTATAGTGTAGGGGCATTCTCGGCAGGAGATAAAGCGGATTCGGATTTCCCACAGGATGGTTCACCCAAATATTACAACAGGATAAAACTTTTTGGAGATGGAGATCTTAATAAGAATTCATATGGGCTTAAGTATCTGGCATATCAGATGGTGGAATGCTATAGTACGAAGCCTGTTATATACCATGCGTGTGGAGGACAGGATCCATGGCTCAGACAAAATCATATCGTAAGAGATTATTTTCTTAATTTGAATGACGAATTTGATTATACATATGATGAGATACCAGAAGGTGCTCATGACTGGAAATTCTGGAATGAAGAATTACTAAGATATATGGATATTATTGATAAGGATATAGACGATTAGCGAATATGTCTGGAAAGTGTAGAATAATGATTAATAAGAAATATACAGATTTTAAAATATATGATGTTAATGATAAGTCATTTTGTAAATATGGACGTGTTATTACGGATATTGACTGCAGTGATATTATCAGTAAAATGGATAATGTTGTAGTGGAGAGTGGTGTTATATATGAACCATCAGTTGAGAGCCTAGAGTGTTCGGCAGATATGAAAAAATTAAAGAATAGTTTTTTTGGAATGTTGGATATGCAGATAGGGTATTGTAATGGATATAATGAATATTTGACAGCTCTTGAATATCATAGAAGCTCAGAAGTTAATATCGCATGTGATGATTTAATTCTGTTACTGGGAAAACAACAGGATTTGGAAGAGGATTATTCATATGACAGTAGTAATATAGAAGGCTTTTTGTTGAAAAAAGGTACTGCAGTAGAAATCTATGCTACTACACTTCACTATGCACCTTGCAGTGTTAATGGACATACATTCAGATGTATAGTAGCTTTACCGCAAGGAACTAATGAGGAGTTGGAAGGTTTTTCGATAATAACAAAAGAAGATAAAATTCTTGAAGCACAGAACAAATGGCTTATAACAGATATTAAATAATAAAACCTGCGTAAACTCTTTATAATGAGAGTTTGCGCAGGTTTTATTGTTGGTTAATGAAAATGTATATTATACTATATAATTCTATTACGTACAAAATTCTTCTTGTATTCAATATAAGAAGAAATCATCTGACGATGTTCTTTCTTCCTTATTGGAATAAGAACATTGCTTTTGGTTATAAAATCGGTTTCACTTAAATCTGTAACATAATCAAGATTAACGATATAACTTTGGTGGCACCGAAGAAAAGTTGGAGATGCTATCTGCTTCTCAAGATCGTTAAGCTTACCATAGGTTTTTATTAATTCACCATTAATAGTATGGATTGTAAGAATC
>CAZPHI010000017.1:5347-19004 GCA_964586425.1 uncultured Lachnospiraceae bacterium
AAGCTTACCATAGGTTTTTATTAATTCACCATTAATAGTATGGATTGTAAGAATCGCATAATTCCCTCCGATATTGCATTAATATGAACTTTTTATCAATATAAAAAGATTATAACAAAATATAGTAAATTGTTCAATGCATTTTTAAGAAAAAAACTGTAGATGACTGCAAAAAAACTAAGAAAAAATATGTGTCTAAAGTGTATAAAATGCTTAAATTTCCTTGATAAATATTACGTTATATTTTATTATATAAAGTAATAAAAATATTTGAATATGTTAATTTATGGAGGTTTGTTATGGGCTTTGAAGGTTATGGGGCTGATGATGATTATCATTTTAATGAAAAAGAAGAGAAGAAAGAAGGCTGGGCACAGGCAGCAATATGGATTGTGGGTATGATTATATTTGGTGTATGCTTATTAATAACGGTATATCTTAATGTAAGCGATTTAATGCTCATGAAGAATGGAACATGTGCAGTTGCAGAACTTACAAGCAGCCAGAATACAGCTGTATTTGAAATTGATGGAAAAAGGCATTATGCTTCATTATCGTCAGCGGTATATGCAGCTGATAATAATAAAGTAAAGGTTTATTATACTGATGAAGATGCTAAGAATGCGAAACCAGTTACAGCTGCGTGGTTTTATATTATGATGTATGTTGTTTGGGTGCCATTGCTAATTATTAGTATAAGAGCAGTATATAAAAATGTTACTAATAAGCAAAAGCATTCCGTACCAAAGGAAGGTAAGGATAAATTCCAGGAATAAAATATGAAATTTAGAATAGGTGAATTAGCAAGTATTCTCAATGTATCTACTAATACAATAAGACGTTATGAAAAGATGGGATACATAGAGAGTAAAAGGGCTGAAAAAAATGGATATAGATATTATTCGGATGGCGATATAACCAAATTTGTGTCCGTGCGCCTTAAACGAAAATATGGTTTTACGCATGAGGATTTATTTGGAATGGAAGAACAAACTATTGAACAGATAATCCTTAATTATGAAGCCCATATGAAGAATATGGATGAACAAATTGAATATCTTACTCATCTTAGACATCGCCTAAAAGATGATATTCTTTTGATGAAAAAAGCAGAACAGAATTCGGATATAGGATATGTAAAGGAATGTAATTCCATAAGCTATGTGCTGTTTCAAGAAGATGACAAGATACTTGATGAACCTGATAGACTTGCTGTTTTGCAGGAGTATTTGTATAAATCACCAGAAGTACAGCTTATGTATATAATAAAAAAAGATGATTTTATTAATAGAAATTATATTTTTTGCAAGGGCTGGTCTGTAAAGCAAAAGGATGTAGAAAGGTTCAATCTAAAGCAGAATAGATATACAATTCGATATGATAGGCAAAAATCGTTAATGTGTATGGTAAAACTGCCAATTGAATTGGATTCATTTATGGAAGAAAGTGAGAATGTGGATAGCGATTCTTTGAATTATAGTGCTGTGAATGAAAAGATGGAACAATTGCAGGAGTGCGTTAAGAGTAATAATTATGTGATTTCAGGTGATATTCTGGGTATTGTTGTAAATACAATAAGAGAGGATAATAAAGATTATCAATATGTACTTATTAATATTCCGATTATTGAGACTGATATAATTTAGAACACATCATAAAACAATTATATATTACATTTGCTAAAAATCCAGAAGAAATTCTGGATTTTTTTATACTAATTTAACTAAAAAGAGTTGACCTTGACCTTGTGTCATACTTTATACTTAAGTTACTCATAAAAAAATAGGAGGTAAAAAGAGTGAAAAAGAAATTAAAAAGAGTCACTAGTCTGCTTATGGCATTTATTATGGCAGCATCAATGTGTGTCACCGGTCTTGGCACAGCATTAATAGATGCATTTGCAGCAAATCAAAGAAAAATCGATATATGGGATATCGGTGGTGTTGCTGAGACTGACACAAGTCTTTACAGTAATAATATTGCAGCAGCAGATTGGAATACATGTGCTACAATTGGAGCGGATGGTAAATTCCTTTTAGGAGACACTACGGTTGGAGATTTTACAATTAATGCTGTCGCAGGTGACAGATTATTCGCCGCAGGCTCTACAAAAAATTATGGAACTAATGCTAAAGCAACAGGCGAATATCCAGATGGATATGTTGCTGAAGGTGGATTTTATTGCAATGGTACAGGTGGTGAAGCAAAAAGATATGTTTCAGTTGCCAATGTAAAAGCAGGAGATACAATTGTTGTTTATGCTACAACACATAACTCAGTTGAGTCAACAATGTACTTTGCTAATACTACTGCAACAGGTGTAGAAGTTCAGTCCGCTACATTAACAGGTGGATTTGACAAATTTACATTTGAGGCAAAAGCAGATGGTACATATAAGATGTATTCTAATGCATCAACTGGAAAAGTGCTTTTTAGCCGTGTTATGAGAATTCCTGCAGTAGCTGTATCTGGTACAATTGAGAATACAGTAGGTGCTGCTGGTTATACAATGTCATTTACTAATGATACAACAGGCGTAGAAATTGAAGCAGTAATTAGTGGTTCAACATATACAGCAAATCTTGCACCAGGATATACATATACAGCATCACTTAAGGGTGCAACTGGATTTGGATTTACTAATGCAACTAAAAAAGTTACAACTTCTATGTCAGAAGTTATTACAGGCAAGGCTAATACAAATCTTGCAATTGAAACAAAGAGTGTGTATACATATTCAGGAAAACTTGAAGGTTTTGATGCATCATATGATGTTTCAAATATAGAGTTAAAATTAATTGCTGATAAAGAAACATTATCAGAAGATGTAACAGTAACACTCAATGCTAATCTTGAATTTACAGCTCAGTTAGATCCTGATGTAGAATATAGCGCAGAACTTAGCGGAGTTAATGATTATGAGATTACAGATGGTGGTATGATAGTTAATAACTCAGATTTTTCAGGAAATATTACAGTCGCTAAAAAAGCAGTCTATAATGTTGCAGCAGCATTTACAGGATTGTCAGCATCAGCTTCTGTAACAGCATTAAAATTCGTTAATGTAGATGATAATTATGAATACGTTGCTACAGTTAATGGTTCTAATTATTCAGTAAGTCTTCGTAACGGTTCATATGCAGCAGTTGCTACGGTTGATGGCTATACAACAAGTACTCATATCGTAGTTAATGGTGCAGCAGTAACAAAGGATCTTTTGTTTGTATCAACAGATAAAACAGTAAAACCAGTTACATGGGTTGCTGATATATATGTTGGATTTAGTGATAAAGCTAACAATTATGAGACTGTTAATGATGCTATGAAAGCTTGTGAAGGAATGTCAATCACAGATGAAAGCAAGAGAGTAACAGTTCATATTGCACCAGGTACATATAGAGAGCAGATATTCGTAACAGCTCCATATGTAACATTAAAAGCAGAAGGAGCTGGTACAGTTCTTCTTACATGGTATTATGGTATTGGATATCAGTACTACAGTGCTGATTCAACAGGATATTATAATCCAGAGAATGCATATGATCAGTTTGATAAAGCGTCAGCATCAAAATGGGGCTGTGCAACATATGTTAAAGAATCTGCAACAGGCTTCAAAGCAGAAGGAATTACATTCGAAACTTCATTCAATAGATATATTACAGATGAAGAAATCGAAGATGGCGTTGAAATTACAGGCAAGGAATCAATAACATTTACAAGAAAATATAATGCAGATGTAACTTCAAAGGCTGCAACAGAGAGAGCAACAGCTCTTGCAGTTGAAGCTGATAAGACAGAATTCTATAACTGCTCATTCCTTGGAAGCCAGGATACACTTTATACTGGTGGAAAGAACTACAGTGCATATTATAAGAATTGCTTTATCGAAGGTAATACAGATTATATCTTTGGTGATGGTAATGTAGTATTTGATGGCTGCGAACTTTCATTCAAAGGATACTCAGATAAAGGATATTATGGTTATATTACTGCAGCAAAAGATGTAGCAACATATGGATATCTTTTTAGAAATTGTACAGTAACAGGTAATGATGAATTACAGCAGGCAGCTGGTTACTTTGGACGTCCTTGGGGCAAGAATGCTCAGGTTAGATTCGTTAATACAAAGTTTGAGAATAGTTCAATGATTACAGCTGTAGGTTGGACAGATATGAGTGGTAATATTTCTACTGCAGCAAAATTTGGAGAATACAACACAGTATCTCTTGATGGTACAGCAGTTGACACAAGTTCAAGAAAAGGTGGCGTTTTATCTGCTGCTGACGTAGCAGCAATTGATGTTACGAATTATTTTGGAAGTTGGACACCTGCTAATTACAAAGCAGAGGATGCTACAATAGCATTTACAACAAATCCATATGTACTTGATAATGGTGATATTAATGTTCCTACACCAGGACATACATTAACTGCAGCTTATTCTCTTGGAACAGCTAATGACAGTAACGATGCATCTATTATCAAATGGTACAGAGTTACTGATGCAGAAGAAACACTTTTGAAAGTTTCAACAGCTAATGTTGACAAGACATATAAACTTACAGCAGCAGATACAGGCAGCAAGATTAAGCTTGTTGTTGCTCCAGAGACTGTAAGTGGTAATAAAGGAACAGAAGTATCATATACAGTAGAAGTAGCTGTTAAAGATGGATATGAAGATCCTTCAAATCCAAGTGGAGATATCACGTTAGGTGATGGAATCAATATCTTCCTTGCAGGTGATTCAACAGTTAAGGATTACTCTGCAAATGGTATGTACATGGGCGGAATTGGTCAGGATCTTGGATCTTGGGGTGAATACATTCAGAATTATTTTGATTCATCAGTGGTTACAATTCAGAATTATGCTAATGGAGGAAGAAGTTCTCGTAACTTTATTAATGAAGGTTCATTAGATAAGATTTCAAATAATATTGGAGAAGGTGATTACCTTTTCATTCAGTTTGGACATAATGATTGTTCTAATGCAAATGGATATCTTGAAGACAGATATGTACCACTTGGTACACCAGATGCAAATGGAGTATATCCTGTAACAGCTGGTACTGAGGTACAGACTCCAGCTTCACTTACAGACAAATATGGAGATACATTCTATTCATATGATTGTGGCGGTACTTACAAATGGTACTTAAAACAATACATTGATGCAGCAAAAGCTAAGGGTGCAATTCCAGTACTTGTAACACCAGTATCTAGAATGTACTATGATGAGAATGGTAATATCAGACCTCATCATGATTCAACAGATACAATAACAGGTACACAGGTAACAACTAATAATGCATATGTAACAGCAGTAGAGCAGTTAGCTACAGAAGAAGAAGTATTATTAATAGATGCATTTGATTTAACAAAGACAATGTATGAAGATGCTTACAAAGCAGATCCAAAGGCTGGTAACAAAGAATCAGAAGTAGCTTCAGTTGCAATGGGAGCTGGAGAAAAAACACATAGTAGTAAACTTGGTGGTTTCGTTAGTGCAGGTTTAATTGCAGAAGCTATTCAGGGACTTGATATCAATATCTCATCAGCAGTTGTTGCTCCTACAAAAATGGCAGGAGAAACTACAAAGGGTGAGCAGACATTCGTTGTTAATGGTAAGAGTGAGTTAACAGTATATACAACTGATGCAGATGGCAAGTATACAGTTAAATCAGATTACTGGACAACATATGGACAGAATATAATTGATGCAATTGCTAATACTACTACACCTGATCCAGGTCCAGGTCCAGAACCAGATCCAGATCCAACACCAACTACACCAACAACTTTATGGGTAATTGGAGATTCAACAGTTTGCGAATTTAATGATGCATATTACTATCCAAGATATGGATATGGAACACAGCTTAACAAATATCTTGATGAGAATGTAACAATTAAAAATCTTGCTTTATCAGGAAGATCATCAAAGAGTTATACACAGGATCCACAGTATCAGGAATTACTTGATGGTATGGCAGAAGGTGATTTCCTTATGATCGGATTTGGTCATAATGATGAAAAAACAGAAGCAGACAGATATACAAATCCTAATGGAACTTATACAGACGAAGGTTCATTCGCTAATTCTTTGTATAAGAATTATATTGAAAAAGCTCAGGCAAAGGGTGTAACAGTAATTCTTGTAACACCAATTGTAAGAAGAACAGCAACAGGGAATTGGTCAAATTCATATCTTCATATTACATCAGACGTAGTAGGATTCCCAGGTGGTGATTACCCACAGGCAATCAGAGACCTTGGAACAGCACTTGATATACCTGTTGTAGATATGACAGCAATGACTAAGAACGTATATGATACACTTGGTGCTAGTGAGACATTATATTATCATGCTTGGAATTCTAATAAAGAATCAAGTGTAGATAATACTCATACTAATATCTGGGGTGCAACATACAATGCGTATATGATTACTAATGCAATCAAAACACAGAATGTTGCAGGACTTGCAGACCATGTAAAAGCTGGAGCAACAGCTCCAACAAAAGCAGCAACACTTGTTTCAAATCCATCATATGTAGCTCCTGATTATTCATCAGATTTAGCTCAGAGCACTTTGTGGGATGACTTTGGAATCTGGAAAGGTTCTGCATTCGGTAATATCGGTGGTAACCCAAGTACAGCTAATCAGACAATCGGTGCTGATGCAAATGGTAACATGCATATTGCAGTTGCTAACAACAAAGGTAAGATTGCAGCAACAGTTGATGGTATTGCAATGTACTATTATAAAGTACCAGTAGGAAAGACATTCACATTGTCTGCTACAGCAACTATTAATTCATTTGCTTCTAATGATCAGGTATCATTTGGTCTTATGGCAAGAGATGATATGTATATAGATACTAACATAGCTGATCCAATGGGTGATTATGTAGCAGCTGGTTTATTAAAACTTACACAAACTGGTAATGTATGGAACTGTTTCGCAAGAAAGAGTGGAGTACTTACACAGGGTGGAACATGCGTTAACACATACGCAGCCGGATCTGTAGTAGATCTTAAGATTGAAAGTAATTCAGACGGATATGCTTGTACATTCGGTAATGAAACAACAATTACTGGAGGATTTGACTTCCAGTTAACATCAATTGATTCTGATTATGTATATGTTGGTATGTATGCAGCAAGAAATGCTGATATAACATTTACAGATGTTAAATTAATTGTAGATGGAGAAGAAGTTATAAAGACTGAGCCAACAAGAGAAGAACTTGTTGAAGCATTCGCTAGAAGAATGTATACAGAAATCCTTGGACGTGAGGCTGAAACAGATGGTCTTAATGCTTGGAAGGGTTGGTTACTCTCAGGCGAACATACAGGTGCCGAGATGGCAAACTTATTCATTAATGGAGCAGAGTTCTTAGCTAGAAACTTAAGTGATGAAGAATTCATTAATGTAATGTATAAAGCAATTATGAATCGTACTTCAGAAGCTGATGGTATGAATGTTTGGAAGGGATGCCTTGCAACAGGTGTATCTAGAAACTTCGTATTAAGCCAGTTTATGGGTTCTACAGAGTTTACAAATATTTGTACAGATTATGGTATTACAGCAGGAAGCATAGAATTAACAGAATTCAGAGATAAGAATTATCAGGTTACATCATTTGTTCAAAGATGTAACGAAAAAGTATTTGGACGTTCAGGTGATGTAGATGGACTCAATACATGGTGTGAGCAGATTATTAAGAAGACATTAACACCTCAGCAGGTTGCAGGATACTTTGTATTCTCAGATGAGGCAGTTGCCATGGATCTTAGTGATGCTGATTTTGTTAAGATGCTTTACAGAACATTCATGGGACGTGAGTGTGAATCTGACGAATCATTGAATATCTGGACAGGATATCTTGCTAATAATACAAGACAGGGTGCATTTGATTTATTCGCATCTTCACAAGAATTTACAGCAATTGTAGCAGGATACGGTTTATAAGATAAAATAGCTTACTTTCTACAACCAAACCTATAGATAAAGAGGCTGCCACTAATGGTTAATTCCATTGGTGGCAGTCTTTTTATTTATATGCTATAATGAGTTAAAGTGTTGCTGTAAGTTAAGGAGATTATTATGGGAAAATATATAATGGCCCTTGATCAGGGTACGACAAGTTCAAGATGTATTATATTCAATAAGCAGGGTAAGATTATTAGTAGTGCTGCAAAAGAATTTTCGCAGTATTTTCCAGATAATGGATGGGTGGAACAAGATCCTAATGAAATATGGGCATCTCAATTCGGGGTGATGATGGAAGCCTTTGCTCAGGCAGGAATTGAAGCTGAAGATATAGATTCTATTGGAATTACAAATCAGAGAGAAACAACGATTGTATGGGATAAAACTACTGGTGAACCAGTGTATAATGCGATTGTATGGCAGTGTAGAAGAACTGCACCAATGATAAAAGAATTGAAAGAAGAAGGATATGAAAGCACAGTAAAATCGAAAACAGGGCTTATACTTGATCCTTATTTTAGTGCAACAAAGATACAATGGATACTTAATAACGTAGATGGTGCAAGAAAGAAAGCAGATGCAGGCGAATTACTGTTTGGAACAGTAGACACATGGTTGATATATAAGCTTACAGGTGGAAAAATCCATGCTACTGATTATACGAATGCTTCAAGAACAATGCTTTTTAATATACACACTTTACAATGGGATAAGGAACTCTTAACAAAATTCAATATTCCGGAGGCAATGTTACCAGAGGTTCATGAATCAAGTCATATATATGGATATACTAAGAACTCAATATTTGGAGGCAGAATTCCTATAGCTGGGGTTGCAGGTGATCAGCAGGCAGCTTTGTTTGGACAGTGCTGCTTTGAACAGGGATTGGCAAAGAATACATATGGAACAGGCTGTTTTCTGCTTATGAATACAGGTAATAAAGCAGTAGAATCTAAACATGGTCTGCTTACAACGATTGCAATTGGAACAGATGGTAATGTTGCATATGCACTAGAAGGCAGTGTTTTTGTGGCAGGAGCTGCAATTAAGTGGCTGCGTGATGACATGCATTTGATTGAAAATGTTATTGAAACCGAAACACTTGCAAAATCCGTAAAGGATAGTAATGGCGTATATGTTGTTCCAGCATTTACCGGACTTGGAGCACCATATTGGGATGCATATGCCAGAGGTGCGGTATTTGGACTTACAAGAGGAACAACAAAAGCTCATTTTGTACGTGCAGTAGTAGAATCATTGGCATATGAGACTTATGATGTAATAAAAGCGATGGAGGAAGACTGTGGAATTTCACTTTCGAAGTTGAGAGTTGATGGTGGAGCAAGTGCCAATGAATTCTTATTGCAATTCCAATCAGATATATTAGGTACAGATATTCAGAAGCCAGAAGTAATAGAGAGTACAGCGCTAGGGGCTGCATATCTTAGTGGGTTGGCAACACATTATTATAAAGATACAGAAGAGATAAAATCAAACTGGAATCTGCAACGTGAATATAAACCATTGATATCAGAACAGAAAAGATGTGAATGCATTGCAGGATGGCGCGATTCAGTAAATCGTATCAGAAGCAATGTGAAAGAGGTGCATTAATGAAGAAGAACATAAGATATAAATCTGCCGATAAAAAGAGCAGTATTCATGCGGTTATATGGATGCCTGCTGGTGAAATAAAGGCAATTGTTCAAATATCACATGGAATGCAGGAATATATAGAACGTTATAATGACTTCGCAGAGTATCTTAATGCGGCAGGAATTCTTGTAGCAGGCAATGATCATATTGGTCATGGAAATACAGTGTCTGATAATGAAGAGTTGGGGTATCTCGGAGAGTCTGATGGTGGAAAAATTATGGTAGAGGATTTGCATAATTTTACATGCTATTTGAAAAAGACATATCCTGGAGTATCGTTGGTATTACTTGGACATAGTATGGGGTCTTTCGTGGCACGAAGATATATGATGAATTATGGAAATGAAATAACTTCTGCTATTATAATGGGGACAGGAAATCAGCCACGTATAATGGTTAAGACGGGGATGGGTATAGTTTCCCTGATTTCTAAAGTAAAGGATCCACATTATAGAAGTGATTTGGCCTCAAAGCTTATGTTTGGAAACTATAATAAAATAATTAAAAATCCAGCTTCAAAAAACTCATGGCTTACAAGTGATAAGAATGTAGTTGAGAGGTATGATAATGAACCAAGATGTTCGTTTGTTTTTACTGTATCTGGCTTATATCAGATTTTCAAAACTATTCTTTATGTTACAAAACGAAGCAATATTCAAAAGATACCTAGAAACCTTCCTATTTTAGTTATCTCGGGAAAAGACGATCCAGTTGGAAATTATGGAAAAGATGTTGCTAAGGTATACAGTGAATTAAAGAAAGCAAAAATAGATGACGTATCACTTATAATTGTAGACAATGCAAGACATGAGATAATTAATGAAGTTAATAAGGACGAGACATATAGAAAATTATTAGAGTGGATTGAAAGGGTATGCAAACAATGATAAATGATATATTTGATAATATTGATAACAGGCAGGTTTATAGAGTAAAACCAGTTGAAGGCAAAATATCAGGAACAGTATGTGTTCCTGGTTCTAAGAGTATGACAAACAGAGCACTCTTAATGGCAGCAATTGCTAAAGGTAAGTCAGTACTTGAAGGAGTACTATTTTCAGATGATTCCAGACATTTCCTGGACTGTTTGATTACACTTGGATTTGAAGTTACAGTAGATGAAAAGGCTAAGATAGTTACTATAATTGGAACTGGTGGAGATATTCCGGTTAAACAATGCTGCATAGATGTGGGAAGTGCAGGAACGGCGGCACGATTCCTTACGGCTTTTACAGCATTTTCAGATGGAAAATATACAATTAATTGTTCTGAACAGATGAAGAAAAGACCTATGAAGCCGTTATTTGATTCATTGGTTTCTATGGGAGCTAAGGTTGAATATATTGAAAAAGATGGATATTTGCCGGCTATAATTGAGGGAAACAACAGAATTTGCAGTGACACTAATATGGATATAAGTGAAAGTACTCAGTTTTTAAGTGCGTTACTAATGGTTGCACCGTTAACTGCTAATGGACTTAGAATACGAATTACAAGTGAAAGAAAGGATGGCGCGTATATTCGAATTACAAGAGAGATGATGGAGAAGTTTGGTGCAGTTGTTAAGTTCGACGGAGAGAGCTATTATTGTGAAGGCAAACAGGACGTAGAAGTTGGACATTATATAATCGAACCTGACGTGTCAGCTGCATGTTACTTTTATTCGATGGCAGCTATCACAGGAGGAACAATAAAGGTTAGGAATGTAACAAGTTCTTCAATGCAGGGAGATTTGAAATACATATATGCATTGAAAAAAATCGGCTGCATAATAACAGAGGAATCAGATGGAATTGTTGTTACAGGTCCTAAGGATGGCATATATGATGGAATTGATATTGATATGAAGGATTATTCGGATCAGACAATGACTATGGCAGTTGTATTAGCAATGGCAAATACAGAAAGTGTTATTAGAAATGTTGGGCATATCAGGCTTCAGGAATGCGATAGGATGAATGCGATTGTAACAGAGTTGAATAAAGTGGGAATATATGCAGCAGAGGATGGAGATGATATAATTATTAATCCAAAGGGCTGCAATATAAAACATGCAATAATCGAAACATATGAAGATCACAGGGTTGCGATGGCATTCACTTTACTTGGATTAAGGAATGATGGAATTATAATTGATAATCCTCTTTGCTGCAAAAAAACATTCGAGGAATATTACTTTGTGCTAGAAAAATTGTTGAAAAATATATGAAATTATGATAATATATTATAGGTATAATTACTAAATAATTAATAAGGCAAAAAAGCCGGGGAGAGTTAAATGGATATTTATGACGTATTAAGATTTGCTAGAGATAATCAGTGCTCAGATGTTCACATTACAGCGGGAACATCGATTGCTGTAAGAAGATTTGGTAAGCTGAACATGCTTGATTCAGTACCAAGTATTAAAGAGTCTGAGGATATGATTTTATCAATGCTTACAGATGAGCAGGTAGAATATGTCAAGGCTGGTAATGACCTTGATGTAGCAGGTATGGATGGACAGAATTCACGTGTTCGTATCAATGTGTATCATCAGAGAAATCATCTTGCATCAAGTATTCGTTTGTTGAATACTGTAATTCCAACATTTGAAGAGTTAGGAATGCCACCGGTAATTGAGACTTTTGCAAGACTTCCTAGAGGACTTGTGTTAATCACAGGACCTACAGGTAGTGGTAAATCTACAACACTTGCATCAATGATTGATTATATCAATTCGACGATGGCAAAACATGTTATTACAATTGAAGATCCAATCGAATACGTATACAAACATAGAAAAGCAATGATTCATCAGAGAGAGGTTGGCGCTGATGTAAGCGATTTCGCAACAGCTTTAAGATCATCACTTCGAGAAGATCCTGATATAATCTTACTAGGTGAGATGAGAGATTATGAGACTATTAGCGCAGCTGTTACTGCAGCTGAGACTGGACATCTTGTTCTTTCAACATTACATACAACTAGTGCAGCACAGACAATTGAACGTATTATTGATGGTTGTCCACTTAATACACAGAATACATTAAGAACACAGTTAGCGAATGTTCTTGAAGGCGTTATTACACAGCAGTTACTTCCACTTGCTAATGGAACTGGACGAGTAGTTGCTACTGAAGTAATGCTTAATAATACTGCCGTTGGTAATCTTATTAGAGAAAATAAAGCTCATCAGATTCAGACAGTATTACAGGCTAGTATGGCAACAGGAATGCATACGCTTAATTTTTCACTTGCACAGCTTGTTAAGGCTAGACTTGTAACTAGAGAAGATGCACTTAAGTGCTCTAGTTCTCCAGTTGAATTAGATAGAATGATATAATAATAACTGTTAATTTAATCGAGTAGGCAAGCCCTGCTCGATTTTTTATAATAAAATAAAACAGGAGGGCATAATGTTAAAAGATTTAATTATGAAAAATCGTTCATATAGGCGTTTTTATCAGGAAAAGAAGATTACTGATGAAGTAATGGTTGAATTAGTGGAAGCAGGTCATATGACACCATCTGGTGCTAATAAGCAGCCGGTAAGATTTGTTATTGTTAATTCAGTAAAAAACTGCGAAAAAGTATATGATACTTTAAGATGGGCGGGATATTATAAGGATTGGGATGGACCTATAGAAGGTGAAGGACCATCAGCTTATGTAATAATGATGACTCCTGAGAATGTCAATTGTCAATGGGATGAGGGTATTATTGGACAGTCAATTTTATTAGCAGCAGTTGAAAAGAATATGGGTGGCTGTTTTATTGCTAATATTGATAAAAAGCATTTATACAGTGTAGTTTCTGACATGGCCGAGATACCAGATAATTATACGGTTAGCTTAGTTATTGCTTTAGGTTATCCTAAGGAAGAAGTCGTAATAGAGAATATTGATAAGGATGGAGATATTGTGTATTACAGAGATGAAAAACAGGTACATCATGTACCTAAGATAAAAACAGAAGATGTGATTATAGGAAAAGGGTGAATTAATGAACAAAATAGATAATGTATTG
>CAZPHI010000017.1:19104-27146 GCA_964586425.1 uncultured Lachnospiraceae bacterium
GAAGATGTGATTATAGGAAAAGGGTGAATTAATGAACAAAATAGATAATGTATTGGCGGAAATTAAAAAAGTAATAGTCGGTAAGGATGAGGTGATTATAACAGCACTTGAGGCTGTTATTGCTGGAGGACATATATTAATTGACGATATTCCTGGTGTTGGAAAAACAACATTAGCAGTTGCAATGGCTAAAGCGATGGGGCTAACGGAAAAAAGAATGCAGTTTACACCAGATGTTATGCCTTCAGATGTTGTAGGCTTTTCAATGTATAATAATCAGAGTGGAACATTTGAGTATAGAGAGGGTGCAGCAATGTGTAATTTATTCTTGGGTGATGAAATTAATCGAACATCTCCAAAAACTCAATCAGCATTGCTTGAAGTTATGGAAGAGGGAAGAATTACTGTTGATGGAATTACAAGAGAAGTACCAAAACCATTCATTGTAATAGCAACTCAGAATCCAACAGGTTCAATAGGAACACAGATGCTTCCTGAATCACAGCTTGATAGATTTATGATAAGAATATCCATGGGATATCCAAACATAAGTGAAGAAGCTTTAATATTAAAAAATAAAGGTAATAACGGCATTGATTCTGTGCAGTGCGTTTTATCAAAAGAGGAATTATTACGTATTCAATCCCACGTTGACAATATATATGTAGATGATGGTATATATGAATATGTTGCTAGAATAGCTGCATATACAAGAAATAATGAATATGTAAGATTAGGAATCAGTCCAAGAGGAGCAATTGCATTAATAAAGATGGCAAAAGCTAACGCATATATCAGAGAGCATGAGTATGTGCTTCCATCGGATGTATTAGCTGTAATTACTCAGACTATAGGGCATAGAATAATTATGTCTAATAAGGCAAAAGTTGACAAAATTGGAATTAAAAAGTTCCTGGTAGAAATAAACAACGCAATTCCAATGCCAGAGATTGCACCAAATGGTGGGAAATAGAGGACTGAATGGTTAGACGTAAAATCCTGTATATTGTAGGATTAGCAGCAATGTTTGCAATGACTGTTCTTTACTATGAGTATGAACCATTTGCTTTGTTGATTATGTATATATTGTTTCCAATCGTGCTAAGAATATGTCTTGCAATTTCTAAAGCTAATGTGAGCGTAAAATTTGCAACTGATATAGAAGATTATGTGAATATTGGAGATGAAGTACATATTATATTAGGAATTAAGGAAAGAATCTGGATTCCTAATATATATAAAATTAAGGTAAAAGTCTCATATAATAATTATGGAAAGACAGAGATCGTTCAGCTTAATCAATTAAAAAGAAAAGATAATAAAGTATTCTTTGATATGATTATAAAATGTAAACATTGTGGAAAAATTACAATAGGTACAGAAGAAATAACAGCATTTGATTCATTAGGACTTTTTAAATCGAGAATAAAAGATAATATAGCTATTGATATTGTAGTAATGCCTGAAATTAATTATATTGATTATGAATTTGATACATCTGATAATATGCAAGATGATAATACCAGTGTATATTCTGCTAGCGCAGGAGATGATACTTCGGAAATATATGATATTAGGGCTTATATGGCAGGTGATAAATTAAATAGGATTCATTGGAAACTCTCTGTAAAAGAGGGCGGACTAATGACGAAAAATTATGCTTCCCCAACGGATGTATATCATATTATTTCACCAGAAATTATTCAAGCCGAGTCAGAAGAGGATAGATACAAACTTGATATGTTATATGCTATGACATTAGCAACGGCTAATTCTATGCTAGAACAGAATGCAATGATTTATATTGCGTATCACAATGAAACAACGGATGAATCAGAGATGCTTTTTGCACAGAATAAAGAAGTATTAATGGATGTTATATCTGGATTAATTGCTAATGCGGTGCCAAAGAATGGTGTAGATAATGCGGTGACCGCTATATATGATCCTAGTAAGCAATATATTCTTCATTATCTTACATTCGAAGATGAGGATATAGTTACATATGAACCAGCATTGATTAGTACTCCTGTCAAGTCACTTGTAATATATTCTTTGAAAGAATATCAGCATGATATTGATTCAAGGGAGGTGGCATATGACTAAAAGAATTATTAATTATATTGTTAGCTCATTACTATGTACTGTTGGCAGTATCGGATTTATGCTTTCATTAATTCAGAACATAGAATTGAAAGATGGAATTGGAATAATGATACTGTTGACTATGCTTTTATCATTCTTAATGACATGTCCACATTATTTTAGAAAGAAATATAATCTGACATACATTAATATAGCTATACTGGCAGGCGTAATAATATTCTGCATTATCAAACATGAATATATTATCAATAGTATGATTGATTTTGTTAATGAATATGCAGTAATAATTCAAAACAGAGGTACAAGCTGGTCATTTTGGATTAATAAGCCTTATGATACACCATCTAATGAGATGATGTTTGTCTATATTGTAATGATTCTAACTGTGCTATTGTTCTCGTATATAACTTCTAAGCGAAAAATGAGAATAATTGTAGTATTACTTATGGCTGTGGTTATGCTATTACCGCTTAACTTCGATATTATGTTACCTATATTTGTTATTGTAATGAATGTTATGTTTGTATTGGCATTGATTTCAACACTACAAGTTTCTTTTATGGCTGGGATTGCTTTCTTGGTTGGATTTATAGTTGTTAATCCAATCACTTACAAAAGACCACAGATGCTAACAGACATAAAACAGTATGTACTTAACGATGCGACGGATAAAGAAATCAATAATAATTCAAATGGTGATGGGGTCAAATCAGGTTTATCTAATGGAAATAATATTGGACAACAAGATGGCGTTTCATACACGGGAGAAACTGTATTCAGATACTATGGACCTATGTCTAATAATAATGTGTATCTAAGAAGTTATGCAGGTGATGTGTTTGAAGATGGAAGTTGGAAAGCTGCATCAAATATAAAAACTGAATTGAGAAAAACATATTATTCGTTGATGTCTAATCCGTCAGACACATCACGAGGTATATCAATGTCATATAATATATTAGATACCATACAATCAAATTCTACTGCGTACAAGACTTTTATGGATGCAATGAAAAAAGAAAACATAGACTCCCCTCTAATGTTTGCTGATATAACAATTGATTATACTGAAGCTAATAGTGGATATGCAATTTTGCCGTATGCTACATCATTAGAAAGTGGTTTGAATAATTATAATGTAATGAATATTGCTAGCAATGTAAAACTCAATTCATACAAAAAATATACTGTAGCAACATATATACCTAATATTAAAGATTATTCTGTATTTAAAAAAATTTCCGATGACATGATTGATGAAAGAGGGCTTTATAGCAGACTTTCATATGAACATTTATATCGACAGTATGTATATGGAGTTTATACTGAATATGATAATATGTATTTGGAAGAGTTCGAAAAAGCATTTGGCCAAATACTTCCTGTGGATAATACAGATGAAGAGGCAGTCAATGCATTTATCGTTAAATTACAGGATTATTTTAAAGATAATTATGAGTATACATTAACACCGGGCAGGGTACCTAGTGATAAAGAGGCAGTTTCGTATTTTCTTAACGAATCCAAAAAAGGTTATTGTGTATATTATGCGACAGCAGCAGCTTTGATTCTTAGAAAGGCTGGAATTCCAACGAGATATGCAGAGGGCTATGTTATATCACCTGAGGATAGAAGGAATGATGTTACTACAGTAACTAGAAAATATATGCAGGGCATTGAAGAAGTTTCAAGTACTTATGAAGAGTATGAGATATATGTTAAGGATAAAAGTGCACATGCATGGGTTGAAATCTATAAGGATGGATATGGCTGGGTTCCTGTAGAGTTTACTACTGCTTATGTCATTCAAGCTGATTCATCAGACCAAAATGAGCAGGAAAGTTCCAGTACTGTAACACCTAGTGAGGAGTCAAGCGAGAATATACAAAGTACGGTAGAAGACGAACCGACATCACAAGAGGTAAGCCAGACAGAAGCACATACAGAAGATAATACAGATACTACGAATGAAACACCAATTAATATGACATTATTGATATCTATTGTAATAGTTCTACTACTTGCATCCATTTATGCGATGTGCCATATTAGTGCTCTAAAGCGTACAAATGCTTTATTTGACCTAAAGACTAATATGAACGATAAGAAACGAATGTTTCAACTATATCAATATTTTGAGCAAATATGTTTAATCCTGGGATTTGAAAGAAATAGACAGGAGGATTATGAAAAATTTGCAAGTAATTTGAAAGAAAACTGTCAATACATTGCAGAATTTGAAATTGATGATATAATAGATATTATATTAAAGGCAAGATTTGGTAATGAAGAGATATCAAATGAAGAATTAAAGAAGGTGGTTAATTCTATTAATCTGTTCAGGAAAAAAGTATACCAGAACAGTAAATTATCTAGAAAGATAATGTTAAGATACATCAAACATATGTATTAAAAATGCTCGCTTATGTATAGCAGAATGGAGATGGGTTTATGATTATTACTTTTTTGGGTGCAGATCATGAAGTTACAGGCAGTTGCCATTATCTTAAGGTTGGAGACAAGAACATTCTTGTAGATTGTGGTATGGAACAGGGTAATGATGTATATGAAAATCAGGAATTACCAATTAATGCGGCAGAGGTCGATTATGTATTGCTAACGCATGCGCATATTGATCATTCAGGATTAATTCCATTACTTTATGTTCAAGGGTTTAGAGGGCAGGTATATGCAACATCTGCCACAGTTGATTTGTGTGACATTATGCTTCGAGATAGTGCACATATCCAGATGTTTGAAGCTGAATGGAGAAATCGTAAAGCAAAACGTTCAAATCTTAAAGAATTTGTTCCACTATATGATATTGATGCAGCTACGAATGTAATGAAACATTTTGTAAGATGTAATTATGATGAGATAATTAATGTAGATAAAGGCATCAAAATTAGATTCTCTGATGTAGGACATCTGCTAGGTTCAGCTAGTATTGAAGTGTGGATGACTGAGGAAGATGCATCTAAGAAGATAGTATTCTCAGGCGATATTGGTAATTTGAATAAACCTATAATTAAAGATCCTGTGTATACTAAAGAAGCAGATTATGTTGTAATGGAATCTACGTATGGCAATAGAAGCCATGGAGGAACACCTGATTATGTTAAAGAGCTTGCTACAATATTCGAGAGAACCTTCAAACGCGGTGGTAATGTAGTTATTCCATCATTTGCTGTAGGCAGAACTCAGGAAATACTTTACTTTATTAGAAAGATAAAAGAAGAGAAGTTACTTAATGATTTTGATGTATATATGGATAGTCCATTAGCTATTGAGGCAACTAATGTATTCAATAAGAATATTGACAGCTGCTTCGATGAGGAAACTATGGAGCTTGTGAAGAAGGGGATTAACCCACTTACATTCCCAGGCCTTAAACTTGCAGTTACTAGTGATGAATCAAGAAATATTAATTTTGATATGACACCAAAGGTTATTATTTCAGCATCAGGTATGTGTGAAGCTGGTAGAATTAGACATCATCTAAAACATAATTTGTGGAGACCTGAGTGTACGATTCTTTTTGTTGGATATCAGGCAAATGGAACACTTGGACGTGCAATTATTGAAGGTGCGCAGGAAGTAAAGCTTTTTGGAGAACCAATTGAAGTTAAAGCTGAGATTGCACAACTTCAGGGCGCAAGTGGTCATGCGGATAAAGAAGGCTTACTTGCATGGATTAATTCATTTGAGAAAAAACCTGAGAAGATCTTTGTTGTACATGGTGAAGACAGTGCATGTGAAGAGTTTACACAGTGTTTAAAGGATGAATATCAGTATAATGCAGAAGCACCATATACAGGTTCAAAATATGACCTTGCTAATGCAGGCGAGTGTGTAGCAGAAGGCAACAAAGAGAAGAAAGCTAGAAGAACCACTGACGCAGCTGCACGTACACATACAGTATTTGACAGACTTAAAGCGGCAGGAAAGAGATTACTTACTGTTATCGCACATAACGAAGGTGGCGCTAATAAAGATATTGCAAGATTTGCAGATCAGATTAATGCATTATGTGATAAATGGGATAGATAATCCTAATAGTATTATAAATATAATATCATAGATATAAAGGAGGCTGGCTGATGATAGAAAAGAATAGGAAAAAGATGTTGTTTGTGTTCAATCCTAATTCTGGAAAGGCACAGATAAAGAATTACCTTATACAGATTCTCCAGACTTTTTCATCAGCTGGTTATGAAGTAACAGTGTATCCTACAAAGGCACCTATGGATGGTCATAATTATATTGAAAGTGTTGAAAATCAATATGATTGCATTGTTTGTAGTGGAGGTGATGGAACACTTAATGAAACAGTAGATGCAGTGATGAAATTTAAGAATCAGGTTCCAATTGGATATATTCCTAGCGGTACAACGAATGATTTTGCTACAAGTCTATCAATTCCTAATAATATGGCTAAGGCTGCTGAAAGAATAATTGTCGGAAAACCAACGGAAATAGATATAGGAAGATTTAACGGTAGAGGATTTAATTATGTTGCGGGCTTTGGAGCATTTACAGATGTATCATATGCTACACCTCAGAATATGAAGAATATACTTGGACATCAGGCATATATACTAGAAGGCGTTAAACGTATTGCAAGCCTAAAATCATATAAGATGAGAATCGAATATGAGGGAGGTTCTATACAGGATGAGTTCATATTTGGAGCAATAACTAATTCGAAATCTATGGGTGGAATGAAAGGGATTACAGGTAAGAACATTAAGCTTAATGATGGACTATTTGAAGTTCTTATGATTAAAACTCCTAGAAATCCGTTAGAACTTCAGCAGGTTGTTACAGCATTAATTTCACAGCATATCAGTGATATCAGCATGGCATATAGCTTTAAGGCATCTAAGCTTTCGATTGTATCTGAGGATGCAATTGCATGGGTGCTAGATGGCGAGTATGGTGGAGAGTGCAGACACGTGAATATAGATGTTGTTCATAATGCTGTAAAGATTATTATTAATAAGTCGATTTAAGTTATTAAAAAAGCTGAAGACATCATGAAAACGAGTGTTGACATGAAATAACGAAAAATCTAAAGTGAACGATAACATTAATCATTAAAATTGTACATCAATTCTTAATTATATTAAATAACACCCCTTATTATGGCGCATTTACCATGATAAGAGGTGTTATTTTTGCTATATAAATACATAATTACGGAGAAAATAAAGAAACAATTACAGATAAAGACAGATAATACACTTTATAATATTAAGTTAATGTATTATCTGACAATTCAAACGAAAAATGTCTTGCGTACTTTAAAACGTTGATGTATATTGAAAAAAATCAAGCAGAAAGAAAGGGCTAGCGGGTGAAAGTATGAAAGACTCAGGCAAACAAAATGGACTGTATGATCCAAGATTTGAACATGATAATTGTGGTATTGGTGCAATTGTAAGTATAGATGGTATCAAGACACACAAGACAGTATCGGATGCATTAAAGATTGTAGAAAATCTTGAACACAGAGCTGGTAAAGATGCTGAAGGCAAAACAGGTGATGGTGTTGGTATTATGCTGCAGATATCACATAAGTTTTTTAAAAAGGCAGTAAAACCACTTGGAATTGAGCTTGGAGAAGAAAGAGAATATGGAGTCGGAATGTTCTTCTTCCCACAGGATACTTTAAAAAGAAATCAAGCAAAAAAGATGTTTGAAATTATTGCTGAAAAGGAAGGCCTGGAATTCCTTGGATGGCGAGAGGTTCCAATTGATGCTAAGGTTCTTGGAAAAAAAGCAATAGATTGTATGCCATCAATATATCAGGGTTTCATTAAAAAACCTAAGAATGTTGATTGCGGTTTAGCATTTGACAGACGTCTATATGTAGCAAGAAGAGTGTTTGAACAGACATCAGATAATACATACGTAGTTTCTCTTTCGAGCAGAAC
>CAZPHI010000017.1:27246-29987 GCA_964586425.1 uncultured Lachnospiraceae bacterium
TTCATCTACACGACCTTGCTATTCCTAATAAAAAGGTTGAGGAATATACCAAAGAACAAAGAGCAAGAATATAAAAATCGTTTGGATATACATATGAAGATGTAAAAACATCGATTTTACCAATGGCTCAGAATGCATCGGAAAGCATTGGTGCAATGGGAATTGATACGCCACTTGCTGTTTTATCAAACAGACATCAACCTTTATATAACTATTTTAAACAGTTATTTGCACAGGTAACTAATCCACCTATAGATGCAATAAGAGAAGAAGTTGTTACTTCAACAACAATTTTCCTTGGTAATTCAGGTAATGTACTTGAAGAAAAACCAGAAAATTGTAAGATGCTTAGAATTAATAATCCAATTCTTACAAGTACGGATTTACTTAAGATTAAGAATATGAAAGTTGAAGGCTTTAAAGTTGCAATTATTCCTATTACTTATTATAAGAATACTTCACTTGCTAAAGCAATTGATCATCTTTATGTTGAGGCAGATAGAGCACATAGAGAAGGCGCTAATATTCTTATTCTTTCAGATAGAGGTGTCGATGAGAACAGAGTTGCAATACCAGCTTTACTTGCAGTTTCTGCAATGCAGCAGCATCTGGTAAAGACAAAGAAGAGAACAAGCGTATCAGTAATTCTAGAAAGTGGTGAACCAAGAGAGGTACATCATTTTGCTACATTATTAGGTTATGGAGCTTCAGCTATTAATCCATATCTCGCTCAGGAAAGTATAAAAGAACTAATTGATGATGGAATGCTTGATAAAGATTATTATGCAGCTGTAAGTGATTATAATGAAGCAGTAATTCATGGAATTATTAAGATAGCCTCTAAGATGGGTATTTCAACAATTCAGTCATACCAAGGCTCTAAGATATTCGAAGCTATTGGTCTTGATAAGAATATGATTGACAGATATTTTACAGATACTGTAAGTAGAATTGGTGGTATATCTATTGAAGATATCCAGAATGATGTTGAGACACTGCATTCAAAAGCATTTGATCCATTAGGCTTATCTACTGATAAGACACTAGATAGTGCAGGAAGTCACAAATTCAGAAGCGGTAAGGAAGAGCATCTATATAATCCTCAGACAATTCATCTTCTTCAGCTTGCTGCAAGAACTGGAAGCTATGAAACATTTAAAGAATATACAAAATTAGTTAATAAAGAGACACAGGCTGATAATCTTAGGGGGCTGATTGATTTTAATTATCCTAAAAAGGGTATTTCGATTGATGAAGTTGAGAGCGTTGATTCTATAGTTAAACGATTCAAGACAGGTGGGATGTCATACGGTTCTATATCTCAGGAAGCACATGAAACATTGGCAATAGCTATGAATAAGATTCATGGTAAGTCTAATAGTGGTGAAGGTGGAGAAAGTGTAGAAAGATTGACTATTGGACCTGATGGATTAGACAGATGTTCTGCGATTAAGCAGGTTGCATCTGGTAGATTTGGCGTTACATCTAGATATCTTGTGAGTGCTAAGGAGATTCAGATTAAGATGGCACAGGGTGCAAAACCAGGTGAAGGTGGACATCTCCCAGGGAAGAAAGTATATCCATGGGTGGCAAAAACAAGACATTCAACACTAGGTGTAAGTCTTATATCGCCACCACCTCATCATGATATATATTCAATTGAGGATTTGGCACAGCTTATCTATGATTTGAAAAATGCTAATAAAGCCGCAAGGATTTCAGTTAAACTCGTATCCGAAGCTGGAGTTGGTACAATTGCAGCAGGTGTTGCAAAGGCGGGAGCACAGGTTATTCTTGTATCTGGTTATGATGGAGGAACAGGTGCAGCTCCTCGAAGCTCAATTCATAATGCAGGACTTCCATGGGAACTTGGACTTGCAGAAACACATCAGACGTTAATTATGAATGGACTTCGTAATAAGGTAATCATAGAGACTGATGGAAAACTTATGTCAGGTAGAGATATTGCAGTAGCAGCAATGCTCGGTGCAGAAGAGTTTGGATTCGCGACAGCGCCACTTGTAACAATGGGTTGTGTAATGATGAGAGTGTGTAACCTTGATACATGCCCAGTTGGTATTGCAACACAGAACCCTGAATTGAGAAAGCGTTTTACAGGAAAGCCAGAATATGTAATTAACTTTATGCATTTTATTGCTCAGGAATTAAGAGAATACATGGCAGAACTTGGAATAAAGACAGTTGATGAATTAGTTGGCAGAACAGATCTCTTAAAGAGAAAAGATGGTATCACTAATGGACATGCTGCGTCAGTGGATATTGAGAAAATTATTAATAATCCATATGAAAAAGCATGTGGTAAGGTTCAGTATGATAAGAAAAATGTATACGATTTTGAACTTGAAAAAACTCTTGACGAAAAAGTACTTCTCAAACAGTTTAAGAATGCACTTGAGAATGGACAGAAGAGAAGCATTGAGCTTGATGTAACGAATACAGACCGTACTTTGGGTACAATATTTGGCTCAGAGATTACAAAAATGTATGATGATAAGCTTCCAGAAGATACCTTCACAGTCAAATGTAATGGCGCAGGTGGACAGAGCTTTGGAGCATTTATTCCTAAGGGTCTTACTCTTGAACTTGTCGGAGATAGTAATGATTACTTTGGTAAGGGCTTGTCAGGTGGAAAACTTATTGTATATCCACCAACAGGAGTGACATATAAAGAAGATGAGAATATAATTATCGGAAATGTTGCATTATACGGAGCAACAAGC
>CAZPHI010000017.1:30087-40332 GCA_964586425.1 uncultured Lachnospiraceae bacterium
TGAAGATTCAAATCTATACAAGAAACTTAACAAAGAACTTGTTTCATCTGAAGCTGTAACTGATAAGTATGATGTATTAGAATTAAAAGATATTATAACTGAACATGTAGCATATACAAATTCAAAGAAGGGAAAAGAAATTCTCGATAATTTTGGAGAATATCTTCCTAAGTTCAAGAAGATAATGCCACATGATTATAAGAAGATTTTGAATACAATTGTGCAGATGGAAGAAAAGGGATTAAGCAGCGAACAGGCACAGATAGAAGCATTTTACGCAGCAACAAAATAAGCATAGATTTGAAAGGAGACAACTGCCATGGGAAAACCAACTGGATTTATAGAGTATGAAAGAGAAACAAGTCAGGAAATAAAACCAAAGGAAAGAATTAAGAATTTTAATGAGTTTCACATTCCTTTATCAGAAGAAAAACAGAGACAGCAGAGCGCAAGATGTATGGATTGTGGAGTTCCATTCTGTCAGGCTGGAATGATGATAAAAGGAATGGCATCAGGATGTCCACTGAATAATCTTATTCCGGAATGGAATGATCTCTGTTATCGAGGTAACTGGGAGCAGGCGTATCTACGACTTCATAAGACAAGCAACTTTCCAGAATTCACAAGTCGTGTGTGTCCAGGTCTTTGTGAGAAGGCATGTACATGTGGATTGAATGGAGAAGCTGTATGTACAAAGGAGAATGAGAAGGCAATTATTGAGAAAGCCTATGAGATAGGACTTGCTGGTCCTAAGCCTCCTAAGGTAAGAACAGATAAAAAGATAGCTGTAATTGGTTCGGGACCAAGTGGATTGGCAACGGCAGACCAGTTGAATCAGCGAGGACACAAAGTTACTGTATACGAACGAGCTGACAGAGTTGGTGGATTGCTTCGATATGGAATTCCTAATATGAAACTTGAAAAACATATAATAGATCGTAAAATAGATGTGATGAAGGCCGAAGGAATAGAATTTATTACAGATGCTAATGTAGGTGAGAATATCAAAGCTAAGAAGATTCTTGACGGATATGATGCCGTAGTACTTGCCTGTGGTGCATCTAATCCAAGAGACATAAAGGCACCGGGTAGAGATGCGAAAGGTATATACTTTGCTGTTGATTTCTTAAAGGCTACAACAAAGAGTCTGCTTGATTCTAATTTGAAGGATGGTAAGGCCATATCTGCAAAGGGTAAAAATGTTTGCGTAATTGGAGGTGGTGATACTGGTAATGACTGTGTTGGAACTTCAATTAGACATGGTTGTAAATCAGTAGTTCAATTAGAGATGATGCCAAAAGCTCCTGATGAAAGACTTGAGAGCAATCCATGGCCTCAATGGCCAAAAGTCTGCAAGACTGATTATGGTCAGGAGGAAGCAATCGCTGTGTTTGGCAATGACCCACGTATATATCAGACAACAGTAAAAGAATTCATTAAAGATAAGAATGGAAATCTTTGCAAATTAAAATTAGTTAAGCTTGAATCAAAGCGTGATGATAAAACAGGCAGAATGTATATGGCTGAGATAGCTGGAAGTGAGTATATGCTTGATGCGGATATGGTTCTTATTGCAGCAGGTTTTCTTGGCACGCAAGGATACGTTGCTGAAGCATTTGGAGTTGAGCTAAATGAAAGAACTAATGTAAAAACAGAAGTAAACAAATATGCAACATCTGTTGAAAAAGTATATACAGCAGGTGATATGCATAGAGGACAATCGTTGGTTGTGTGGGCTATTAGAGAAGGTCGTGAAGCAGCTAGAGCTGTAGATGAATACCTTATGGGATATACAAATCTATAAATATATTGTTAGTTTGAAAAAAGGATACTGTGAAATAAAACATATCAAATATGTTTTATGGTAACAGTATCTTTTTTATTGCAAAAATCAATGACTAATACGCAATAAAAGGTGGTTGTAAAATAGTAGTGTTTGTAATAAAATAGAATATAAAGTAGTAAGGGATATAATAATGAGGTATACAGTGAGATAGGAGAGAGTTATGAGTAAAGAAAAAGAAATTAAAATGCACGATTGTCTTGACACAATTAATGCAGACAGAGCTTTTATTTGTTCTGCTATTCTAGCAGTGATAATTCCGATTTTGATGTTAGTGGTATGGCAAAGCGGAATATTTGATGAACATGAGCAGATGATTCTTATTTTAGTGACAGGAATTGAAGTCTGCCAGTTATTATTCACAATATTATTAAAGATATTAATTAAGAAAGAAAGAATTACAAAATACAAGATGGTAAGTACAGCTTATTTTGCGATTACAATAATGGCAATTATGGCAGTATCTGCATATGATATGGCAGAGATGCGAAGCCAGCTTGTATACGTTGCAGCATGTGTGTTCTTTATATTTGTTCCGGTGTTTGATGAAAAAACACGACTTATATTCATTATTGGACAGACAGTTGTAATGATGTGGTTAATGCTTTATGTACAGCTTGATACAAGATGTATAGTTGATATGTGTATTGTACAGCTTGCAACGGTGTTTATTTCAAGATATCAACATAATGTAACGGTAAGAACAGAGGTTATGATTGATAATCTCAAAGAGAAGACGATTCATTCAGAAAAAGATGCACTTACAGGATTATATAATAGACATGGCTTTGATATTAGAACAGAGATTATATGGCCATTCTGCCAAAGAAGGAATGATTCAGCTGCAATAATCAAGGTAGATATTGATAATTTTAAGAAGTATAATAACAAATATGGACATATTCATGGTGACAGATGTATTAAGGCTATTGCGGAGGTCCTAAAGGAAGCAGCAAGGAGAGAAACAGATGTTATCGCCAGAACAAGTGGTGAAGAATACGATATATTTATTCAGGATATTGAAGATGATAATGCAATAAAGATAGCAAAACGAATTCAGGAAGGTCTTACTTCATTAGTAATAGTTGATGAGAATGGCAGCGAGGATATAGAAAATGATGTAACGGTAAGTATTGGAATTGCAATTAAAGAAACAAAGCGTGAAGCAAAGCTTAATGAGTTGCAGGAGATAGCTACAAAATCATTAGCTTGTGCAAAGAAGAATGGAAGTAATAGTTTAGCATGTAACGAAAACATAGTTTAGACAAGGAGCTCAGTAATGTTATGGTTGAAAAATCAAAGGAACAGAGTGTTAAAATTATTAAAATAGCTACAGCAATTATAGCTATATACTGGGTCTCACAGAATCTTGGATTTGCTTACAGATTTGTAATGAAATTAGTTAATGTATGTTTCCCTGCTATCTTAGGAGGCGCAATGGCATTCGTATTGCATATTCCGATGAGAAAGTTTGAAGAGATAATAGAACAGATTAAGAGTGTTAAGTTAAAGAGATTCAAGCAGCCAATAGCATTTGCTTTGTCTGTTCTAAGTATAGTTGCAGTTGCAACACTTATATTATTGATTGTAGTGCCAGAACTTATTAATACGGTATCTGCTATGACAACAGCAATTCCATCAGGCTTTAATTGGCTGAAATCATGGATTGAAGAGCATGGAGATATGGTTCCACAGGTACAGCAATGGTTGGAAAATCTTAATCTTGATTGGAGCAATATAATAAAACAGGCACTCAGTTTTACATCAGGTGGCGTGTCAGATGTCTTTGGCACAACGTTCTCAATAATATCATCGCTTGCTGACGGTGTTATAACCACATTGCTTGCATTCATTATTGCAATATACATAATCTTTGATAAAGAAGCAATTGGAAAACAGGTAAAAAGATTCATGAAAGCATATTTCCCTGAAAAGGTGGAGAATCTTATATTGATGACATCTTCATCGGTGTCTAAGAATTTTACTAACTTTATTATTGGTAAATGTCTTGATGCAATCATAGTTGGTCTTATGTGTGCAAGTGGTATGTTTGTATTAAGACTTCCGTATGCAGCTATGATTGGTGTTATCGTAGGTGTTACAGCACTTGTACCTATTGTTGGTGGATATATTGGTCTGGTAATTGGAGCACTGTTAATAGTAGTTGTAAATCCTATGCAGGCTTTGGAATTTGTTCTGTACTTATTGATCATGCAGACATTTGAAGGAAATGTAATTTATCCCAAATTACTTAGTAATAAGATTGAATTAAAACCATTATGGATATTGGTTTCAATTACAATCGGAGGTGGATTACTTGGTGTATTAGGAATGCTGATTGCAGTACCTATTGCAGCCACAATATCAGAAGTAATGAATAAATCTATAGAAAATCGACTTGAGAAGATTAATAAGAAAGCTATTGTTCCTAGATTTGATGATTTTGATGATGATGATGATGAACTTAGTGATGAAGAGTATGAGGCAAAAATTGAAGCATCTAGAGAAAAGCGTCAAATAAGAAAGCAATTGCGAAAAGAACGTAAAATGGAACATTTTAAGAATAATAAAGATAAAGAAGATAATAAAGAAGAAAATAAAGAAAAAAATGATTAGTATATCAAGGAATACTTAATTAGGAAGGAAAAGCATTGAGAAAAAAATTAAGAGGTCTATTTAGACTAATATTTGGTAGAACGACAATGGTTATTGTATCATTGTTTGTACAGTTCATAGTCTTATTCGGAACGCTGATGTGGTTTAGCGAATATACTGCTGTTGTATACACATGTTTTACAATATTAGGGGTTGCTGTTCTTGTATATATTCTTAATGAGAATATTAATGCAAGCTTTAAACTTGCTTGGATAATTCCTGTTTTAGTTATTCCTATATTCGGAACTTTATTATATATTTTTTGTAATATTCAAGTGGGCACAAGAGTTATTGAAAAAAGGATGGAAGACCTTTGGGTTGATATTCTACCACTTATGCATAAGGATGCAGATGTTAATAAAATTAATGATAAAGAGGAAATTGGCTTTGTAAAATATATGGACAATTTTTCTGGATATCCACCATATAACAATACATTAACACAGTATTATCCATTGGGCGATGATATGTGGCCTGAATTTATACGACAACTAAAAAGTGCCAAAAAGTTTATATTTATGGAATATTTTATTGTTGATTATGGTTATATGTGGTCAACAATACTAGAGATATTAAAAGAAAAAGCCAAGGATGGTGTAGAAGTAAGATTTATGTATGATGGAATGTGCTGTCTTGCTTTGTTGCCATACAAATATCCAGAGGAGCTTCAAAACTATGGAATTAGATGCAAGATGTTTGCACCAATAAAGCCAATTCTTTCAACCCATCAGAACAATAGAGACCATAGAAAAATATGCGTGATTGATGGACACACAGCATTCACTGGTGGAATTAATCTTGCAGATGAATATATTAATAAGAAAGTAAGATTTGGTCATTGGAAAGATACAGCAATTATGGTTAGAGGTGAGGCTGTTGAGAATTTTACATTAATGTTTTTGCAACTTTGGAATGTATCGGAAGATGTGAATGATCAATATGAAAAGTATATTGAATATGATGATAAAGATGCTTTAGCAACTGTAAAACCAATGTGTGGAGATGGATATGTTCTTCCATATACAGATTCACCTTTTGATGGAGAAAATATTGGAAAACAGGTATATTTGGATATATTGAATAGAGCTAAAAATTATGTTCATATAATGACACCATATCTGATATTGGATGATGAAACAAAATATGCATTAATATATGCTGCAAAAAGAGGCGTTGATACATGTATTATAATGCCTCATATTCCTGACAAAAGATATGCTTTTTTACTCGCAAAATCATATTATAGAGATTTGATAGCTGGTGGGGTAAAGATATACGAGTATACACCTGGATTTGTACATGCAAAAGTATTTGTTGCAGATGATGAACGCTCAGTAGTTGGTACAATTAATTTAGATTTTAGAAGCTTATATCTGCACTTTGAATGTGGAGTATATACCTATAAGAATAAAGTGGCATTGGATATTGAAAAGGATTATCAGGATACATTATTACAATGTCATCAGGTTACTTTGGAGGAACTGAAAAAACAGGGAATAAGAGATAAAGTAGTTGGACAGGTGTTTAGATTGTTTGCTCCGTTAATGTAGATATATCGTCAAAACATAGAATTTTCCTAGAAAATCTATGCTTTGACGATTTTTTTTGCAAATTTCTCTTGAAATATAGAACGTAAACTGATATTATACAAAAGAAATAATGAGTAAAAATTCATATATACTTATGGAGGAAAAAATGATAAGGAAAATGAGAAGAATTATTGCAGCATTTTTAGCAATTATTATGGTTGCATCAGGCATGAATATAATGCTTGCTAATATAGGCGCTGTTTTTGCTGGAGATGATGCACAAAAGGGAAAGGTATATAACTTAGTAGATAATAGTTATCTTGGTGAAGAAAGTTATGTAGCTATCAATAATCAAAAGGTAACACCAGGAAGTTCGGTATCAGTAAATTATAACGATACAGTAAAAGCTTATTTAAACTGGAGTCTTCCGAATACTATAACTTATACTACAGATGATTCATTTGAGTATAATTTACCTGAAAATCTTAATGTAACTTCTACTGGCGGTAAGCTTAAGGAAGGCGCAGCAGAAGTTGGTAATTTTACAATTGATGGTAATAAACTTATTATAAAGTATACATCAGAGACATTTCTTGCAAGGACTGATAAAATAGGTTCATTAAGACTTGATGGTGTAATTACAAGTCTTACAACTCCAAACACTAATGGTGGAAGTGTTACTTTTAACTTTCCAGGTATTGGCAATATTGTTGTAGAAGTTGCTCGTGATACGACTAATGATGGTGTTAAAGTCAAAAAAGATAATATAACACCAAACGATAATACTAATCCACTAAAACAAAGCTTTAAGCTTGCAATCACATCAACTGGAACTAATACTAATGTTATTCTTACTGATACAATGGGAGAATATATAGATTTAGATGGTTCTGTAAGTTTTTACACTGATGAAAATTGTGAATCAAGTTATTTGGGAGCAACAGCAATTGCAACTGATAATGGATTTCAATATAAAATAGCTTCTATGCAGGATGGAGAGGTTATATATGCAAAATATTCTGTTAACGTATCAAAAGATGCATATATGAGTCCACAGAGTAATGGTAATAAAATACAGAATAGTGCATCTGTAAAAAGTGATGAAAAAACAAATCCTAATACAGTAACATCTTCAGCAAAAGTATCAAAGACCTGGGTCAATAAAACAGGAACTAATAATGATGGTGTTATAACATGGACTGTTTATATAGGAAAGGGTGACAGCATAGATATAGCTGGAACTATATTCAAGGACACATTGGGAGATAAGCTTTCTAATGTATCAGATTTTAAAGTATATGAAAGAAAAAGCAGTTTGGAAACATGGGATAACTCTACAGTTTGGGTTGAAAATTCTTCACTTGGTATGACATGGAGTAAGATTTCTTCAGAACAGGGGTATACATTCCCTACAGGTTCAACCAATCAGTACAAAATCGTATATACTACAATTGCAGATGATATATCACCAATTGGAAGTGATGCTAGAACAAATGCAGCAGATGTTACACCATTTGGCACAGGAACAAAAGTGACATCAAAGCCATCGGTTGATGTAGGAACAGGATTCTCTGCGCTTGACAAGCAGTATGTTTCATATGATTCTACTACGAATGAGATGGTTTGGAAAATTACGGTTACTATCCCGAAATCAGGTATGAACAATCTGGTTGTTTCTGATAATACAGATGGCAAACATTCGATTGTTGCAAATTCCGTAGACATCACAGGAAATCCAACAACATGTTATTCTAGTCCTCAGATTACATATACAGGTACTGATGAATTTAATGTTGATTTTGGTGATGTTACTGAAGGCGTAATTGATATTGAATATAGAACAAAATATGATGAAGAACCTACTGCAAAAACAACATATTCTAATACAGCATACCTTAATGCTACAGGAGTTAAGCAGCAGACTGATACTGACCGCCATGAGATTAATATTGTTTCAAACTATCTTAATAGAAAAATATTCTGGTATAATGATAATATTAATTACGGTAGAATTGATTGGGTAATATCAGTTGCTGCACTTCCTAATACTGCAGAAAATGTACTGATTACTGATACACTTCCAGAGAATACTAAATTGATTCAAGGAACAGTATATGCATCATCATTAGAGTATGGGGCAGACCCAAATCAAGTATCGCTTCCATACATAGTGAATGAAGATGGCAAAACATTTACAATAGAATTAACAAGTGAATTTAGAAACAATGTTGCACAGGGCAATCAATTCTTTATAAGATATTCAACTCAGAACACTGATTTGAGCAATAAAGCAACAACAAAATTCACAAATAAAGCAAAGATTACAGTTGATGGAATTACTTATCCTGAAGTAACATCAGATGCATGGACAACATTTAAAGGTATAGTAGATAAAGAAGCTTCATATACAGAGGACTCAGCGCCAGATGTTAATTATACAGTTACACTTAATAAGGCAGGAATAGATGTTAATCCAGCTGGTGATACAATTACTTTAGTTGATAGGGCAGGAAGTGCATTGGAATTCGTAATGGGTTCGATTAAAGTTAATAATACAGAGATAACAAAGCTTCCAAAACCTTATTCATACACATATTCAGAGGGTGTATTGACAATTGTAGTACCGGATAATATCCCTATTAAGATAGAATATATTGAGCGTGTAACGTTAAATGTTGGTTCGGAATTGAATGTTACGAACTCAGGAAATTCAATTAGTATCAGTGGAAAAATTGATGATACAATGAATTCTAATACTACAATTGGTAATGTTGTACTTCAGAGTACGGGTGTATCAAGTGCAGAAGGTAAGAATATCTCAGTATATAAATATGGAAATGGAGATAATACTGTTCCTTTGGAAAATGCTGAATACACAATTTATGATATAACTTATGATAATAAATTTGATGCGTTGCAGACACAGGAAGTTATAAAGATAACTACAGGTAAAGATGGATATGCATCTTATGGTGGACTTGTTCAGGACCATATCTACAAGATTATAGAAACTAAGGCACCAGTTGGATATGAGAAAGATTTGGAAACATATTACTTTGTATATAAAGGCAATGATGCTACAGTATATCCAGATAAATTCCAAAATACAAGTTTGCTAAAATTAGAAGATAATGTATCTTCGTATACATTCAATTTTAATAATAATGAGTCACCAGTAAAGCATCAGATCGCAATTAATAAGATAGATGCTGTTGTTAGCAATTCAATTGGTTCAGCAGAACTTACTATTAAAAATAGCCAATCTCAGATAGTAGAATCATGGACAACAGAAGCTGGTAAACAAAAAACTATAATGCTTGAAGCTGGTGTATATACTCTTGAGGAAACAAAGGCACCGGAAGGATATAATATAGCAGATAAAATAACATTCACAGTTGCAGATAATGGTAGTGTAAGTATAGGTGGAACTACAGTGCCGAACTCAACAGTAGTAATGAAAGATGCACAGACAAGTCATGAGGTATCAATTAGTAAGGTGGATGCAGCAGATGGAGTAACAGAGCTTGCGGGAGCTACACTTACAGTTGCAGATGCATCAGGAAAGAAAGTGGCAAGCTGGACATCGGATGGAACAGCAAAGAAAGTAACATTAACAGCAGGAACATATACGTTAACAGAAGACCAGGCACCATTAGGCTATGATAAAGCAGAGAAGATTACATTCGTTGTAGGAAAAGATGGCAAAGTAACAGTAGCCGGAACAGAAGTGACGAAAGTAATAATGAAAGATAGTAAGATAGAACAGCCAACAGAACCATCAACAGTTGCACCAACAGAACCATCGACAGTTGCACCAACAGAACCACAAACTGAAAGTACAGCAGAGCATGAGTCAACAACGGTGTCAGAATTAGCAGATGGTAGTATTGATACAGGAGATAATAATAATATGATGCTCTATGTTATTATTCTTATATGTTCGATATCAACAATGATAGTTGTAATTTGTAAAAAGAATAAACAGAATATGTAATAACTATAATAGAGAATAAAATAATAAAAAGGACTTCCGAATCACATCAAATTGGAAGTCCTTTTTATTAATGCGGAAAATGAGACTTGAACTCTCTTCCTTACCGAGAAATCCTAGAGAATGGAGGATTGACGGCATCAACGCTTCTCGGTAAAACAGTCAGTACCTCAATTATGTATTTATCAATTTAATTATTCTTAATTTGTTGTTGTCATAACAAAAGA
>CAZPHI010000018.1:0-39232 GCA_964586425.1 uncultured Lachnospiraceae bacterium
TGAAGCAAAAGGAATATAATTTCATGCTTGGGAGAAGATGTGAGGATGAGATTGATGCCTATAATAAGGACGAATTGAAGAAGGCGAAGAAAGAGCATCGCAAAGCAGATCTGATTTCTAAGATTTCGGTACATTGTTTGAGACACACAGCTTGTACAAATCTGGCAAGACTTATCAACGTAAAGTCATTACAGTACATTATGGGACATGCTCATAGTGATGTGACGATGGATGTGTATAATCATCTGGGAACTTATGAGGAAGCAAAAGAAGAAATGAGAATGCTTGAAAAAATCATAGGATAAAAGATGAAAAAAGTGGTCTCAATTTGGTCTCAATTGCAATTTTTAGTAGTTTATAAAGATTTTAGAACCCCGCAACCCTTGATTTTACTTGGGTTGCAAAAATTAACAGATTATTTTAGCACTCACCTCTTGACAGTGCTAATAATATGTGTTATATTACAACTAGAACAAAGGAAGAGATGCAATAATAGTTGTGATATCCAATGTAATATCCAATACAACATCAAATCCAATGCTACTTAAGGTAACTATTAACAAGACTAAGTCGAATGTATATTAAGGAGGAATGACTTATGATGATGCCTAGTATTTTTGGAGAGAATTTGTTTGATGACTGGATGGACGATATGAATTTTGGTAAGTTCTTTAATGACCAGAAGAGCCCAGTATTTGGAAAACACGAGAAGAATCTAATGAAGACAGATATTAAGGAAAAAGAGAATTCTTATGAACTTGATATGGATCTTCCAGGATTTAAGAAAGAAGATGTAACTGCAAAGCTTGAGAATGGTTATATTACCATCTCGGCACATAGAGATCATAATAAAGATGAGAAGGATAAAGCTGGTAATTACATTAGACAGGAAAGATATACCGGCAGTTGTCAGCGAAGCTTTTATGTAGGCGAGACAATTAAGCAGGAAGATATATCAGCAAAGTTTGAGAATGGTATTCTTAGTCTTTCAATTCCAAAAGAAGATAAGAAGGCAATTGCCAATAACAACTTTATAGCTATTGAGGGATAATGTAAGATTTACATCCATAATCATCAAATAAATTGTATAAGCAAAAGCAAAGGACTTGTGTGGGCACATCAAATTGTTGCCTGCACAGGTCCTTTGTGGTAATATAACTATATTAATATTCGTGTTAGCGCGGGAAAGGATACTGGAGAATTGAAGAACTATATTGTTTTTGATCTGGAATGGAACCAGTGTCCATCCGGAAAAGATAACGAAGTAACGGGGGTTCCATTCGAAGTAATTGAGATTGGAGCGGTGAAGTTAGATGAGAGATGGCAGGTCGTTGACACATTTCGCAGATATATCAAACCTCAGTTATATGATAGAATTAACACCTACACCAGTGAAGTAATCAATATTACCATGGAGCTTCTTAATGAGCAGGGTATGTCATTCGTTAAGGCCTGTAGTGAATTCCTTGGGTGGTGCGGGCTGGATTATACATTCGTGATCTGGGGTGATTCGGATCTTGTAGAATTGCAGCGTAATATGAGTTATTACAAGATGGAGAGTCCACTTGATTTTCCACTGTATTATCTCGATGCGCAGAAGATATATTCAATTTGCTGTGATGATGGTAAGTCTAGAGTGGCATTAAAGCATGCAGTTGAGCAGCTTGATCTTGATGTTGAGGAGGAATTTCATGATGCATTGAGCGACTCTGTATACACAACGAAGGTTATTCAGAAAATCAACATGGACTATGGCAAAAGATTCTATTCAATTGATACCTACCGAATTCCGAAGAGTCGTGATGAAGAGATAAAGGTGCATTTTGATAATTACTCGAAGTACATCTCAAGGGGATTTGAGACCAGAGAAGATGTAATGAACGACAGCGAGGTAATCACCACTAGATGTAATATCTGCGGTAGGAATTCCAAGAGGATTATTAGATGGTTTTCAAGTAATACCAAGATGTATTATGCGTTATCAAGCTGTGCCACACATGGATATGTGAAAGGCCGCATAAAGATTAAGCAGAATGATGACGGAAGTTATTATGCAACTAAGATTCTTAAGTTAACGGATGAGGCTGGCATTAAGAATATCAAAGCAAAGCAGAAGTTTGTCAAGGAAAAGAGACATGAAAGATGTGACAGAAAAAAGCAAAGTGACAGATAAGAATATGGGCAGAATAAGCCTTCAGAAGCAAAAGCATTTCCTTAGAAATGCTTTTATTTTGGTGTCAATGCTTGTAGTTTTATTGCCAGCCCTAAGGACACAGTCATTCGCGGCGGAGGCCGAGTCCACCCAAGAGTCATCCGTGGCTGAGTGCACTCAGGAGTCATCCGTAGCTGAGTCCACCCAAGCCGTATACATACCCGATAGAGGAGAACTTCCATTAGTTCGCAATCAGGGGCGCCATAATCTGTGCTGGGCATTCTCAGCGATATCCTGCGCTGAAATCAATATGTTAAAACAAGGCAAAAGTGAGAGTCCTGATTATTCGGAGGTTCAGCTTGCATATTATACATATAATCAAGTTTCAAGCGATTATCTGACAACGCAAAAAGGTAATCATACAGATGGAGATGAGAATAATGTGTCGCAGTCAGTATTTGAAGTTGGCGGCAATAATAACTTTGCGGCGGCAGCACTTGCATCTTGGAAAGGGCTTGTAGACGAGGAACAGATTACGTTCACAGATGAGACTATGGAAAGCATCAATTCTAATAGACTTGCTGACGAATACGCATATACGATAGATAGTGTGCACATGACGGACTGCCTGATACTTGACACAACAGATATTGATGGCATCAAAGAGAGTATTAGCAGTTATGGTGCGGCTTCGGCGAATATATATTACAGCGCGCAGTATCTGAAACTTAATGAAGCAGATGGTACTTACAGCTATTATAATACAATGAATACCACAAGGAATCATGCAGTTACAATTGTCGGTTGGGATGATAATTATAGTGCAGATAACTTCAAGTATTCGCCTGGTGAAGATGGTGCCTGGCTTGTTCGTAACAGCTTCGGGAGTGACTTTGCGGATGGGGGATATTTTTATATTTCATATTATGAGACATCGCTTAATAAGGCCTATATCTATAATTTTGATACGGGCGATAATTACGACAATAATTATCAGTATGATGGTGCGATAAAGAGCGGATATATTAGAGGCAATGGCTATCTAAAAACTGTTGTTAACTACAAGGCAGAATCGGATGAATCGCTTGAGGCAGTTATGTTCTTAATTAACAGTAATGACGTGGATTATCAGATAAAAGTGGATAACTTAGTTGCGGCAACTGGACATTGTGGATACGCAGGTTATCATACAATTAAGCTAAATCAGAGCGTGCTACTATCAGAAGGTGATACATTTAGCATAGCAATCGAGTTAAGCGGAGAGGGCAATATAGATGTTGGCGTTGAGATGTCTGAGGAAACGGACTGGTATTCATCTGTCGCACATTCTGAAGCAGGCAGATGCTTTTACGCTCTTAATAGAGGTGATGAGCTCACGGATTATGGGGCTTTGTACAATGCTGATATTCGCGTGAAAGCATTTACCAAGAATAGAGATGTGAATTCAGAGCAAGACACGATTAATCGTTACGTCGAGAATCTATATGGCACTATTCTGTTAAGACATAGTGATGAGGCGGGCTTGAAGGCTTGGGTGAGTGCAATAGCTGATGGCACATATTCGCCGGCAGAAGTCTGTGTGCAGTTCTTTGGAAGTACAGAATATAAGGCATTATCTGGCTTTAATGCAGTAACAGCGGTGTCTGATGGAAGTAGCGCATATGATGAAGTGATAGGGCATCTGTATAAGAGCCTTCTATTGAGAAATGCTGATGCGACCGAAACACAGCTATGGAGCGAGGTCTATGAACGCGGTGTAAGCCTGGAATTCTTGATTGACAGGTTCGTCGGGTCGAGTGAGTTTGAGGCTGTCTGGAACGTAGCTGATTATAAAGGAATGACACTTCATTACAATAGAGATTTGAATATAGATAATACTGCAAAGGTGACGGTAATCTATAAGGAACTGCTCAAACGTATCCCTGATGAGGCGGGGCTTAATCTGTGGTGTGGAATGCTTAATGCGGCGAATGGTATCAATGAAAAAGAGCTAAGGAATATAATCCTCAGCTCCAAAGAATATCATGATTTGAATCTATCTGCGACGTCTTCCGCGTCTCTTTCTTAAGAAGTGCCCTTCAAGTACGAAGGAAACAATAATCGCAACGCATAAGATAATCGCAACTACACGAATATCAATATCAAAGCATTGCTTGCTATTAGGTGTGCTGCTTTCGTCCGTTAGAACGTATGGCAGATTCGAAGCATCGCTGATGTTCTTATTAGTAGTCATCATCAGTGTTGCAGTTCCAACAACATTGTTATTATATACGAAGTTAATGTCGGCTGTATAATCGTAGTTTGTCGTATCGGTATTCGCATTGTGGTTAACTTGAATATCAATGTCTGAGACAGCTGAACCTGCTGGCAAGTCAACATAAGAGGCATTCATGGCAAATGCTATATCGCTATTACCGTAGACCTTCGAATTATAGTAGCTTGAACTTGTAAACAGTGATGATACATCGCTTTCTGATATGGATATACGATTGAAATTATTAAAACCATATTCAAATAATGAAGTTGTCTCTATGAATCTTAAATCATCCTGTGAATTAAGGATTACACATATAAGTCGCATGCCGTCTTTTTCGGCGTATGTAACAAGAGTGTGTCCTGATTCATCTGTAAATCCAGTCTTACCGCCCTTACAGTACTGATAGTAGAATGAACGCCCTTTGAGCATCTTGTGCCTGTGAACGCAAGATCTTGAAGTCGTTGTCTTGTTAGTTGGCGGAATTACATATGTATCGGAATATGAATCGATTGACATAAATGTTGCATTATTAAAGCAGCCTCTCGCAATCATCGCTAAATCATAAGCGGTTGTATAGTGGTTTGGATCAGATAATCCACTTGCATTATTAAAATGTGTATCGGTTGCACCGAGTTCTTTGGCACGGGCATTCATCATATCAACAAATGTTGAAAGGTTGCCACCAACGTGTTCTGCAAGTCCATAGGCAATCTCATTGGCTGAGCTAAGTAATAAGCCGTATAAAGCTTGTTCTACTGTGTATTGTTCACCAGTCTTTGTTCCAAGATTGGCCTCGTCCCATTTGACGCTGTTAGCGGCGGTAGAGGAGAATGTTACAGTCTCATCAAAGCTGCAGTTCTCAACAGTTAGCAGACCAGTCATAATCTTGGTTGTACTGGCAGGGAAGCCTTTTTCATGTGAAGCCTTATCATATAGGATTGCACCTGAATCAGCATCTATTAATATGGCATTACCAGATGTAATCTCTGGTGGTGTTGGCCATGCAAGCGCCGTTTTGTCAGAAGTGGCAGCAGCTGTTGAAACATCGGCTCCATATGCAGTTATTGAGCTAATACTGCATATGTTAGAAGCCAGCATATAAGTTACGATGAGCAGCGCTACAGATGCGCATCTCAAGTATCTTAAAGTTGATTTATAAAAAGATTTCATAATGTCCTCACTTTATTTTGTGTTCAATTTATGTGTAAGCATATAAAGCCATTATAATATAAGTAAAATAAAAATACCATACCTTTATGATAGAAGAAAATGTTGTTGATATTATATATATTATATGATAAAGTAAATAAGGGTAAACTTATAGAAATATAAGGACACAAAACTAGAAGTCTAAAGCGTAAGCTAAGATAGTTCGGTTGCAATTAATATTATTTAATTGCAACCGTTTTTTGCGTTTTATGGCACCAATATGAGGAGGGGAGCATGAAAAGATATTTATACATAGTCATAGTTATCATAATTTGTACAAATCTGTCTGGGTGTCACTCAAGCCACAGCAGTAATTTCAAGATGCAGTATGAAGAGGCATCTCAGATCGCCCATAATGTATGTGATGCAATAGTTAATCATGATAAGGAGTTGCTAAAAGAGCAGTTCTGTGAGGCAATAAGAGAAGGAAAAGAAACAGCAGTTGATAGAATATATGAGTATATGGATGGAGAGATAGCCAAGGTTGAAACAAACTTTGACACCGACAGATATTACGATGTAGGTGGTGGAATAAAAAGAATGGGAGATGTATACTCTAAGACATTTGGAATTGAGATTGTGCTCATATCTGATAAGGGAACTAGATATGAGATATGTGGAACAGGAGACATTGTTAATACAATTACTCCAGCAAATCAGGGATTACAGATTATATATGTGTATAAACCAACTTATATAGATGGACAATGGAGAAAAGTGAATGAGGAATTGACAATAGGTAGATTATTAAAGGATTAGCTTTAATAATCTACCTATTCCAATTTCTTTACGCATTCTTAGCAGCATCTTTCTTTTGCTTCGTACGCTTAATTACCTTCAGACGTGTGAACTCCTCGCGTTCCTTCTCTTCAAGTGCATTAGTGATTGAGCGGACAAGCTCGGTGTATGAAGGAATTGTTATATTCTTTAGCGCGTTGGCACGCTTCTGGGTTTTCTTGATATTAGTGGCAAGTCTGTAAGCAGAGTTTTCAACTGTAGAAAGCTGTAGAGTAAGTTCCTTCACTTTATCAAACTTTTGCTTAGCCTCATCAAGCGATTCCCTCGTACTATAGAAGGCATAGACAGCATTTGCCTCATAATTATCTTCAACAAGTGGAATCTCTGTGCCCATAATACTTCTTGACTTAATAGTTATCGTATCATCAATGGGAACCGTGTGCGCAAGTACCTCGACATGGTGAATACCATTCTCAATATTGGCTTTTTGCAAAGCCTTATATGCCTCGGTAAATGTTGTATCAATCTGACCTTGAATGTCACTAGCCTTATCAATCAAATCCATCAACTCACGAATAAGTATGTTACGCTTTTTATCCATAAGTTCATAACCCTGTTTGGCAAGTGCAAGAGAATTCTTGGCAAGAATCAGATTACCCTTGGTAGGGAATTCATTAGGATTCATCAGCGTCACCACCTTCAGGATAGTACTTATCAAGAATCTTAGTGTTAATTCTATCAAGTTCACTACGTGGAATAATCTTCAGCAGCTTCCATCCTAAGTCAAGTGTCTCCTCAATTGTACGGTTTTCGTCATGTCCCTGACCAATAAATTCATGTTCAAATGCTTTACCAAACTTCAGATAATCCTTATCAAGTGGAGATAATTCATCTTCACCGATTACAGAAGCAAGAGCTCTAGCATCGCCAACCTTGGCATATGATGAAAAGAGCTGGTTTGCGATATCCTGATGATCATCTCTTGTAAAGCCTTCACCAATACCATCCTTCATTAATCGTGAAAGAGATGGTAAGACATTAATTGGTGGATATACTGCCTGACCGTGAAGCTGGCGGTCTAGTACAATCTGTCCCTCAGTAATGTAACCTGTAAGATCGGGAATAGGATGTGTAATATCATCATTAGGCATTGTAAGTATAGGAATCTGTGTAACAGAACCCTTCCTACCTCGAACAATACCGGCACGTTCATAGATTGTTGCAAGCTCACTATATAAGTAGCCAGGATAGCCTTTTCTAGAAGGAATCTCGCCCTTTGAAGAAGAAACCTCACGCATAGCTTCAGCAAATGATGTCATATCAGTAAGTACAACCAGAATATGCATATCCTTTTCAAATGCTAGATATTCCGCAACGGTAAGTGCAACCTTTGGTGTAATAAGTCTTTCTACAACAGGGTCATTAGCAAGATTTAAGAACATACATACATGTGATGATGCGCCACTTTCTTCGAATGTTTTTCTAAAGAATTCAGCAACATCATTCTTAAGTCCCATTGCAGCAAACACAATTGCAAAGTTCTCATCAGAGTCATCGCCAAGGGAAGCCTGACGTACAATCTGCGCAGCAAGCTGGTCATGTGGAAGACCATTGCCTGAGAATATAGGCAGCTTTTGCCCTCTGATAAGAGTAGTAAGTCCGTCAATAGCAGAGATACCTGTACGAATATAGTTACGTGGATATTCTCTCGATACCGGATTAAGAGGCTGACCATTAATGTTAGCGTATTTTTCTGCGATGACGGGGCCAAGTCCGTCAATTGGTGCACCAATACCATTGAAGGTTCTTCCAAGAATTTCCTCCGATAGACCAATCTCCATTGGATGACCTGTTAATTTTGTGTGGCTGTTATTAGTTGACATTCCTTCGGAACCTTCAAATACCTGAATAACAGCTTTATCTTCATATATCTCAACTATACGGCCGAGACGTTTTTCTTTATTGTCGACTTTGATTTCAACAATCTCTTCGTATGAGGCATTCTTAACACCCTCAAGAACTACAAGCGGTCCGTTGATTTCACTAAGTCCAAGATATTCAATAGCCATATTTCCTCCTTGCCTAAGCGTTCTTAGCTATTACTTTATTATAGAATTCATCAATTCTGTTATGATAGTCGTCGAACATTGCCAGCTTATTATTAGGAACATCATACTTAATAGCAATAACTGATTCAAATATGTCATCTTCCTTAAGTACTGACATTGGCATGCCCATATTAATAAGGGTTTTACATTTATTATTAAGATATAGAATTGTTTCCATCATCTTCATCTGTTTCTCAAGAGGTACGCAGGTATCCTCAGCATGGAATGCATTCTGCTGAAGGAATCCTAGACGAATAACTCTGGCAATCTCAAGCGTAAGCTTCTGATCGTCTGGAAGAACATCACTACCAATCAGTTTAACGATTTCCATAAGGCTGCTTTCCTGATTAAGAATAGCCATAATCTGATTACGAGCAGATACAAAGTTAGGGCTGACATTCTGTGTATACCATGGTGCCAAGTCTGTTAGGTACTCGCTGTAGCTTGTAAGCCAATGAATAGCAGGAAAATGTCTTGCATACGCCAAGGCTTTGTCAAGACCCCAGAAGCATCTTACAAAACGCTTTGTATTCTGAGTTACTGGCTCAGAGAAATCACCACCCTGTGGCGATACAGCACCAATAATTGATACCGAACCTCTTGTGCCATTTAAGTTCTGAACCATACTAGCTCTTTCATAGAAAGCAGATAATCTTGATGCAAGATATGCAGGGAAACCTTCCTCGGCAGGCATCTCTTCAAGTCGTCCTGAAAGCTCTCTAAGAGCTTCAGCCCAACGAGATGTTGAATCGGCCATAATTGCTACATCATAACCCATATCACGGTAATATTCAGCAAGAGTAATACCTGTATATATACTTGCTTCACGCGCTGCAACTGGCATGTTAGAGGTATTAGCAATAAGAGAAGTTCTCGCCATCAAAGGATTGCCTGATTTCGGATCAATCAGCTTTGAGAAATCCTCAAGAACCTGTGTCATCTCGTTACCACGTTCTCCACAACCAATATATATAATAATATCCGCATTAGACCACTTAGCAATCTGATGCTGTGTCATTGTCTTACCTGTACCAAATCCGCCGGGAACAGCAGCAGTACCACCCTTAGCAATTGGGAATAATGTATCAAGAATACGCTGTCCGGTAATCAGAGGTTCATTTGCAGCAAATCTCTTGTCTATTGGACGAGGTATTCTGATAGGCCATCTTTGTGTCATTGTAAGGTCGATTACAGTACCATCCTTGCATTCTAGAGTAGCGATTTTATCATTAATCGTATATTCGCCATCATCCACAACATCAGTTATAACACCTGACATATTAGGTGGAATCATTACTTTGTGAAGAATTGCTGTAGTTTCAGGAACTTCAGCAATAATGGTTCCGCCAAATACCTCCTGACCTTTAGTAATGGTCATATGTGTCTTCCAAAGCTTTTTAGTATCAAGCGAATCAACCTGAACACCTCTGTTAATATAAGCTCCTGAATCTTTGGCGATTTCGGCTAGTGGTCTTTCGATACCATCGAATATATTATTGATGATACCAGGTGCAAGAGTAACAGATATTGCATTATCTGTTGCATGTACAATTTCTCCAGGCTTAAGTCCTGTAGTTTCCTCGAATACCTGAATGGTTGTCATGCTCTTGGTAATCGCAATTACCTCTCCGACAAGACGCTGGCTTCCGACATATACCATCTCGGACATCTTGAATCCTGTATTACCTTTGAGGTAGATTACAGGACCGTTAATTCCATATATAACACCGGTTCTATCCATTAATCTTACCTCCTGTGAATGTGAATGTTTCATATGCTTCTTCGAGTTTCTTCTCGAAGGAATTGTCTATAAGAATATTCTTTGCTCTAATTACAGCACGTGTGCCACCAGAGAAAGAGTAGCGGCTGACGCTGATTGGAAGACCTGTGTTCATCTGCAGTGATGGAATAATAGCCTCATCAGCTGGGTCTACATATATGATGATTTCGTCTTCTCCGGCAAATGCTTTCGCAGCCTTAATCTGTCTCTCAAGCATCGACATATAATCAGGAGTTCCCATAAATGTTGCTAACTTATCCTTGACTTCAACAAATAATTTATCTTTGAGTTCAGATTGTTTTTTGCTTATTGCACGCTTAATTTCAATCTGTTTACTCGCAAGTTCTCTGTTGGTTTCCATCTTAATATGATTGGTTTCGGCCTTCAAACGTTGTCCGGCATTAGTATCAACGGAGTGTTTATATTCTTCAAACTCAGTATCAAGCGCACTGGTATACTTTGAAAGCATTGCCTCACTTTGCGCTTTGGCATCTTCAATGGAAGAATTCATAATATGTTCTAACTTTTCTTCGATTGTCATGAGTCTGCTCCTTTCGTAGGGTTAATTATAATTTGAGACCGATGGCTTCATTAACATATGAGGTAATAAAGTCAGCACGTCTGCCTGTACCATGACGGTCAGGTATCTCAACAAGAAGCGGCTGCTTCCTGTGTAGCTTTATATCATTAATTATATCCGGGAATTGTCCACTGAGTTTTTCTGTTATTAGAAGAACTCCAATGGATTTATCCGCAAGTACTTTATCAAGTTGTGTTTTTAGTTCTTCCTTTTGATGAACAACGACACCTTCAATACCAGCCAATCTCATACCGGTATACGTGTCAATGTTATCACTGATTAGATACATTTTCATGGACGATTCATCCTTTCAATTAAGCTGTATTCTAGAGTTTACCTAAGATGTTGAAAGATATAATAAGTCCGTAAAGGCAGATACCTTCGGCAAGACCTACGAAGATAAGTGATTTACCAAGAATACTTGAATCTTCACTGATTGCACCAAGAGCAGCGCTTGCTGAACTGGCAACGGCGATACCACCACCAATACAAGAAAGACCAGTAACAAGGCCTGCACCAAGGTAACCAAGACCAGTTGCTAAGGCACTTCCACTTTCAGCAGCTTCGGCAGCAGCAACAGGTGTTGCACCTGAGAACATAACGATTGTTCCAATAATTACTGCACTAAAGAAAAAGAATGTATTAGTTGCAATTGTGAGTTTATATCTGTGTTTGTTCTTTTCACCAATTAGGTAATATCCGAATGGAATTACAATACTAAGAATAAGTGCGACTGCTAATAAAATCTGTGTTGTCATATAATTTCCTCTTTTCTGTCCCAAGGGACGCTATATTATTATTTTATATTATTTAACTTCTTTTTTGGCTTTGAATGGTTTGAATGCCTTGCCATCGCCTTTGTAGAATCTGGAGAACATCTCATAATATTCAAGACGAAGAACCTGGATACCTACAATCAATCCTTCAAGACCACATACAAGAATATTACCAAGAACTACAACTATCCAGTTAATATTGCCTGTTTCTGCACCGGCAAGCATAAGAACAACTTCCATCATAGCACCATGACTGATGGCAAATGCACCGATACGGACGAACGATATTGTGTTAGAAAGGAAGGAGAGCAGTGTCTCAAACATCTCGAAGAATGTCTGTACAGCAAACATTCCCTTTGAGCCTTCGATAAGCTTTGGCTTCTTCTCAACCAGATTAGTAAGTGGCTCCTTCAATGCCATTAATATAAGTGGAACAACAATTAGTACACCAAGTATAATTCCACTAGGAAGTGTATTGCCCGTCATAAAAAGTACAATTACTACGATCAGAGTGCCATAGAATACAAGACCTGCAATTGAATTGGTGTCAAATGCTACTTCTCCGGCTTTGTGAGCTTTAATTCCGTTAATGACATGCATAACCATTGTTGTTAATATAAGGAACATACCAAAGGCAATTGCTACTACAAGTACAGTATTCATATTACCCATAAAGGGCAGATTCTCAATCATTGCCTGACCCGGTCTAAGCCAAATTGCATCTATTATATTCTCAAATCCGAATATACTACCGAACATAAATCCGAATATGGTAGAGAATACACCAGCGCAGGAGATAATCGCTGCGAGTCGGACTCCTTTAAGCTTATATAACAAGAATCCTAAAACAACGAGGCATAAGCCCTGACCAACATCACCAAACATAACACCGAATATGAAGGCATATGTCAGTGCAACGAACATTGTTGGATCGATTTCGTTGTAATCTGGAAGTCCATACATCTCAATAAACATCTCAAATGGCTTAAAGAATTTAGGATTTTTAAGCTTGGTAGGCGGTTTACTTTCAATTCCTTTGTTATCTGCATTCTCAACAACGAAGATATCGGGCTCGTTATTAAGGTCTTTCTCGAACTTCTTAGCTGAATCTCTTGGCATCCATCCACACATAATAAAGAAGTCATTAGCCCCTTCCTTATTAGTACATGCAACCATCTTATGTACATCAAAACTATTCGATAATTCGTATAGTTTTTCATTGGCATTAACTAATGCCTGAAGATGTTCTTTTGTGAAGGCATCATGCTCTTCATTAAGCTTTGCAAGTGAAGCATTGGCGGTTGCGAGTTCCGTCTCAAGCTGTTTATATACTTCATTAGGTTCGCCGCTGTATTCGGCAGGCATCTCATATGATTCAAAATGTAGTGATGCAAAAAGCGAATGTGCATCTTCAATCTGTTTGACAGGTGCAAAGTAGGCACCCCACACAAAATTATCATCTTCACTACATTCTACGAAGATAAAATCATTCTTTTCTTCAAAGTACTTTTTGTATTTTCCGTAATAGTCCCTTGGCAATTTACCGAATTGATGAACGAGATGCTTGAATCCCAGAACTTCTTTAAGGTTATAGTGAAATGCTGTGAAAGGGGCAAGGTTTTGCATATATGACGATGCCTGTGTTACAAGTTCATTGACTTGTTTTTTCTTGTCGTTATAGTTGTTATTATAATTAATAATTTCTTCAACAGTTTTTTGTGAGTCATCATAAGTCAGTGACTGAACTATCTTTTCATCAGGTTTAATGCCTTTTAGTAGTGTGCCATTAATACCTCTTAGCAGCTCTTCGGAATGAGCATATGTATCTCTATAGGGGCTTACACCCGTATATGGACGGAGGTTTTCGACATCCTTAAGTTCTGTTAAAGCATTTTCAATCTGAAACTCGTAATGAGTAAGATATCGTTCAATTACATATTCTAACTTTTCCTTTGGACCGGAAACTGTGAGGAATTTCATCTTTACAATCATCTGTAATCCTCCATTTTGCTATCTTGTAATATATTTGAGTGTGCTTTCGCTGTCCATACCATACCTGATACATTCGATTGCAGTAACGATTCGGTTACGTTCGCGCTCTTTGTTATACAGATAGGAATTAATTATTGCCACAGAGTACGGATGCAGTCTGCTTGATTTGTCATTAAGCTTATGCTGAAGTCTTAGATAAGTATCTTCAACTCCGGCAGCATCGTTAGTAGCTGATTTGTTGCTTTCTATATATTTATTATAGTAGCTTGATTTGATGAGTTGGTTCATAGTTTCTATGGACTCAGACTCTACAAGCCCAGCAAATTCACTCTGCTTAAGTTTGTATTGAATTGGAATAATTATCTGGTAAATCTGGTTTGGTGTGAGATTGAAGTATTGTTTGGCTCGATATATCCACTGGATATTGAGAAGGTCGATCTTTTCTCCATAGATTTTAGTCATTGCTTCAAGGTCTTCGCCTTTTAGATATTTTTTTCGGTTTTTCCAAAATTGTGTAAAATAGTACAAATCAAGGTGCATCTCATAATCTAATAATGTAGGTTCCATATAGTTTCGTAATTTGCACATTATCGGATAAAGCTCGGATTCCTTAAGATTCTCTATAAGTTCGTCTATATTACGGGATGATGCTAATTGTAATACATCTATATTGGAATGGCGTTTGAAAAATGTGTAGAACTGCGAAAGTTCAATGGGCTCATCGCGTTGGTCGAATATCGAACACAGAGCTTCTTTGACAATTGCTATTTCATATCTTAGGAAATACAACTGTAGAAAGTTCTTTTGCGTTGCATCTGCAAAGCGGTATAATTTTGAAAAATCATTATACAAACTAACAGATATAGTTTTCTCGAGCTGTCCACGATGGACGTTAGTATCACTTATACTAGAGAATGTATCTGCATAGGATGGAAGCTGTTTGAGGAATGATGTTAGTTCAGAAATTGTTGTGAAACCAGCAATTTTTTTATAATCGTCATCGCTAAGAAGCTTTCCATACATGGCCTTGATTTTAGTTGTCATTGCACTGTACGTGAATTTTCCCATGGCTATCCTTCCATTTCTTCGCTAATTAATGTATTAAAAAGCTGTGTGGCAAGCTGTATATGATTCTCATCATATGACTCTTGAAGCTGCGCTAATGTGTTCGCGGCATCTTTAGCCTGCTGGTCTAATTCAGATTGTGATACAGATTTGAGCTGAGTTCTTAATTCATCAAGTGCCTGAACGGTCTTGGCTTCAACTTTTGATTCATATTCTTTTTTTCTGCCGGCAAAACTAGATTCAAGTGCAGCCTTCTCGTTATTAGCTGCTTCAAGAATTCTAGAAGACTTTTCTTCAATATCAGAAAGAGTTTTGATGATTTCCTGCATGGTTATCTACCTCTTTTCCTTTCTTATCAAAAAATCTTGTAATTCCGAGACTTTTTGTATATTATTAATCCATAGTGTAATCCTTTTTTTGTGTTTTTTCAAGACACTTGAGATTGATAAATTAAATAAATGTTTTATTAGTTGGAGGTAATGATGAGATTAAGAAATGTTCCTGGAGCTAGGGAAGTAATGATAGAAAATCAGTATGTTTTCACAGAACCACAAGGAATGTGTGGAACATGGAGAAAGGTCTTTGGCAATAATAATCCTATTCATATTGAGATTGGAATGGGTAAAGGAAGATTCATAACTACACTTGCAAGTTTGAATCCTGATATTAATTATGTAGGAATAGAGAAATATTCAAGTGTATTGCTTAGAGCTGTTGAAAAGCAGGATGAATTACAGCTACCTAATCTAAGATTCATTAGAATGGATGCAGAAAATATAAAGGAGGTATTTGGAAAAGGCGAAGTATCAAGAATCTATCTTAATTTCTCAGATCCATGGCCAAAGGACAGACATGCTAAGAGAAGACTAACATCTAATGAATTCTTTGCAAGATATGATGTTATTCTTGCAGCAGATGGAGATGTATGCTTTAAGACAGATAACCGCGTATTATTTGACTGGTCAGTTGAAGCAATAGGTGAAACAAAGTGGGATATAACAGCACTTTCATATGACCTTCATAATGATGCTGTAATGAATGAGGGTAATGTCATGACAGAATATGAAGAAAGATTCTCATCTGAAGGCGTACCAATTAACAAACTGGTGGCTAAGAGAAGCATTTAATAACATATAATATAGTAATCACAGATTATTAGGAGTCGACATATAGCATGAAGAATAGCGGGATAAAGCGAAAGATATCTTCAGCTACAGCTGGAATGGATAACCTCAATAAAAAGGCTTTGGAGCTGAGACGCTCTTGGAAAGAGGTAAGTGATATACTTAATTCAGGCAGCAATAAAGATAGTAAAGATAATAATAAAGACAGTGATATGAAGAAAAACTAAAACTTTGGTTATAATAAAGACACAGCAGCAATGCTCGATTAAAGAAAGGATGGACAAAGGATATGGCTAATATTTTTAACAGTGATAATTTTAAGCAGGAGGTTCTTGAAGATAAAGGTCTTGTATTAGTAGACTTTTATGCTGACTGGTGTGGACCATGTAAGATGCTCGGACCAGTTGTTGAGGAACTTGCAGGTGAGTATGAGGGTAAAGTAAAGGTTGGAAAGCTTAACGTAGACAATTCACCAGAGATAGCAGTAGGCTATAAGGTAATGAATATTCCAACAGTTCTTTTATTCAAAGCAGGCGAGCAGGTTGAGACTTCTATTGGCTTAGTATCAAAAGCTGATTTAGTATCAATGATTGAAAAAAATCTATAATAATATCAAAATTACAAGTGAATATGTAGTATGTACACATTAAAAATCGTGCCAGTCGCTATATTAATATAGGATTGACACGATTTTAATTTTGATTATTTTAATTATTTCGATTCTTTTGGTCCGTCGGTATCCGAAGCTGATGCCTTTGAAGTATCAGTTTTAGTTGGTTTGGCATTAGCATCTGCCTTGGCTGCATTAACATCTACTTTTGCGGCTGCACGTCCTCTTGAAAAAGCAGGATATTGAGTAAGCATAATCCCCTTCTTTAGAAGCTTGCCATCAATAATTGAATTAAGAATGAATCCAATAACTGCAAGACAAGGAACACCGAGGAACATACCGAGAATTCCGAATAAGCTTCCACCAACAGTGATGGCAAATATAACCCAAAGTGGTTTTAATCCTGTAGAACCACCCAATATCTTAGGACCTAAGTAAAGACCATCAAACTGCTGAATAACAAGTATTAATATAGCAAAGAAAATAACCTGAATAGGATTAACAATTACTATAATGATACCACCGATAAATCCACCCATATATGGTCCAAAGTAAGGAATCATATTAGTTATTCCTACAATTACACTAATTAACATCGCATATGGGAATCTAAAAATCAGCATTGCAATAAAACATATACATCCAATTATAAGTGAATCAACGGCTTTGCCACCAATGAATCCACCAAAGATACGACCACTCTCATTAAGTACATTAATTATTTTATCAGAGAAGCTCTTAGGGAGAAATGCGTACATAACTCGTTTGGCATTGTATAATAATGCACTGTGATCTGAAATCATATATACAGATACGATGATAGCAATTATTAAGTTGAATATTCCTGAGATTAATGCAACTGATGTTGAATATATCAGAGGAAGCAGATTTGATGCTATTCCTGATACATAATTAATAATCTGTGGCATTGCATTATTAATTGTATTATTAATGGTTTCATAATCAAGGAATGGTAATGTTGGGTAGCGCTCTTCTAATTGCTGCAGGAACTTCTCAAGTTGTTCAAACCATTGAGGAACTCTGCCAGCTAATTCAACAACACTGCTATATAACTGAGGTACAATAACAACCATCAGTAGGGCGATAAAGCCAATTGCAATTATATATGTTATTGCTATTGAAATATATTTGCGTGCTTTGTCTGACTTTATCTTAATGTATTTTACGAAAAAAATATTATAGAATCTTTTTACAATCGGATTGAGTACAAATGCAATAAATGCACCAATTATAAATGGTGATAGTACTCCGAAGAATTTCTTAACTCCTGTAATTGTAGCATCGAGATCATTAATTGACTTATATAATAAGAAACAGATTAAAGCAACACAGACGGCGTAAACGCTGATTGTAAAATACTTACGGTTTGCTTCAAAACGATTAACCTTATTATTGTCATTCTCATTATTGGTATTATTCTGCATATGGTTCTCCATTCTTTGCATATTATTTGAATGCATCTTCTATATTATATATGCTTGCGATTTGTATATCAAGTAAAGCCCGAAAAAAAAGAGAAAATTAACGTATATAAAATGACTATAAATTAAATTAACAAAAAAGTTAAAAATTTTTAAAAAAGTACTTGCAATTTATAAAACCATAATATATAATAGCTTTTGTGCTCGTCACTTAGAGCAAATAGCTTGTTACATGCAGGTTGTTATAATTTAATATGCGCCGCTAGCTCAGTTGGTAGAGCACCTGACTCTTAATCAGGGTGTCCAGGGTTCGAACCCCTGGCGGCGCACTAAGGAAAGGTCGTATGATTTAGGATTTGCCTAGGTTGTATGGCTTTTTGATTTTTATAAAGGTAATTAAAAAAGAGCACCCCGAAGAAATCAGGGTGTCTAAGAATTGAAAAACAGAAAGGCAAGGGACGCATCCCTTGCCTTTCTATGCGTCTAAAGCAGCATAAGTAACAAAATACAAAAAAAATAATATTATATATAGAAACCACATAGCAAAAGTATATTGGTTTCGTACTTTGCTGACAAAGAATTCACGCATGTTTTCATGCAGGTTTACACGTAGGGGGGATAGAATTGAATATCCGAGGAATTACTGAATGGGAGTATAGAAAACTGCCAAGATGTTAGAAATACAATCCATGCATATTATGGATTGTATATCCAGAAAGAGATGATGAAGAAGATGGCAGACGTCACAATCGTGACAGGAGATTTTCCTAGATATGTATCACAATAATTATTAACTTCGAGATGGAGTATGGAGGGGTATTATGGCAAGTGCTATTAGTTATGAATATCTTATGGATCAAAAGGGTAAAGCAGGAGGCATTGCAAGCTTAGATGCATCAGGCAATGTACCAGATACACAATTGCCTTCTAGTGTAATTAATCCTTATAAAGGAACGTTTGAAACAGAAGCTGCATTAAAGGCAGAATATCCAGAAGGAGAGTTAGGTGACAGTGCATATGTTACGGCAACAAGCTCAAAGTGGTATTGGAATCCACAACTTACTACACCGGCATGGGTTAATTCTGAAATTAACGAGGCTGCATATATAGAGTTAAGTGATGAGGCAAAGGCAGCAGTTCCTTATATAATTACAGCATAATAATGCAGATGATGTGTTGTAATGCAAAGGGGAGTGCTGTAGTCTAAAAGGAGTGTTGTCAAATGACAGGAACTGTAAGCATTGATTTGTTGCGAAAACAATTCGCGACAGATAAAATGGGAATAACGGCTGAGGGTGGGTTATATACCTATTTTATTAATAAGACAGGAATTACCTCGATTAAGGGTACAATAGTTTCATTAAGTGATACAGATGAAGGTATAAGGACTACAGAAGGAGGAGAAACATCAGCAATAGGTATTGTGTATGAGAATGGCGTTCCTGATGGTCAGAGGGTTAAAGTAGTTATCTCAGGTATTGCAAGTGTATTGGTAGCTGACCAAACATCAGCAACTACAGGCAACTGGGTTAAAGTATCTGATACTGTGAATGGAAGAGGTGTGGCTTTAGCAGAAAAACCTACAGATTCTACTAATCTAAGCCAGATAGGATATGCAGCACAAAGTATTAATGCAGGAACTAACGTGTATCTTAATGTCAAATTGCAGTTGCCATAGAATAAAGATATAGTTATAAAATATAATTGTAAATATATAGATATTTGACACTGTAAAGTGTATAATATAGCGATTGAGAAGCAAGTGGAGGGTTTTGATTCTCCACTTGTTTTTATTGGATAATGCTTTGCAGATATGAATACGTGGTACAAGCAATAATATAGAAGCAAAGTCAGATTCGATATACGGAGGTATTGTTTTGAAAGACTTGACGAAGGGCAATCCTAAGGGCAATTGGAGACACGATTACTCCACTGATTTTTCTAGGCATATCGGTTGTTCTTAATATACTAGGTGATTATATTCTGATTGTTAATGCTTCAATGGGAGTAAGGGGCGCGGCGGTAGCTACAGTTGGAGCACAGTTAATTGCATTGATTGCCTGCTATATATATATGATTAGAAGGTACGAGCTACTCAGACTTCGCAGGACTGATTATCTGCTTGAGAGAAAACTTACAAAAAAATTATATGCGTCAGGGTTTTCAATGGGATTTATGATGTCGCTGGTTTCACTTGGAACAGTGACACTTCAGGGGGCAATCAACACATTTGGAAAATCCATTATTGTTGCACATACAGCGGCTCGAAAAATCACAGAGTTGTACATGCTGATGTTTGGCGTGTTTGGCACAACAATGGCAACGTATTGCGGTCAGAATCTAGGCGCAGGAAGGATAGAACGAATCAGAACAGGGCTAAAAAGCGTAATTATTATCACCTGGTGTTGGTGTATAGGCGTAATTATCTGTACATATACAATCGCACCGCAGCTTATATATATGGTTACAGGGTCGAATGATCCGGAGGTGATTAATACAGCTACACTCTATCTTAGAATAGACACAGTATTCTATTTTATACCAGCGCTTATTGCTATTATTAGAAATGCTATGCAGGGAATCGGGGACCATGTAACTCCTATTGTATCAAGTTCAATAGAGCTTGTTGGGAAGGTGCTTGTTGTAATATTCCTTGTGCCGGTACTTGGGTATATGGGAATAATCCTTGCAGAACCAATCGTATGGATACTTATGGTTATTCCGTTAATTGTAAGAATTTGTACAAATCCAGTACTGAAAAAGTAGTAAAAACAAATTATAATTATGAGTATCATTGCAACTAACGCATATTTTTGGTATAATAAAACAATTAGACAGTCAAAATAGTTGGCAGGAAATCACAGATGTGATTTTATATTGCAGGCTTACACAAAATTCATTCGCGTAGAGGAGGGAAAAGTGTGGAAGAAGCAATTTCATTAAAAGACATGTTACCATATGCATTTTTTACATACGGGGGTAAGTATTCGGGTACATATGGAAAGATGAGATATATGATAAAACGCGAAGGCGAAAAACCAGATTTTATACTTTGTGCATATGTATGGCGGGGGCCATTAGCATTTGAGTATGTTCAAGATGAAGAGAAGAGTAAAGAAACATTTTCTGATAATGAAGAAGGAAAATTAGCAGCAATAGAGTGGATTAACAAAGAATATAATGACAGAGTTGAGGAATGGAATCAGGCTAAGGCTATTATTGATGTAGACATTGACTAAACCATTCGACAGACTAGGAGGTTAGTATGTTAGATGATAATGCGGTGATTACACTGCAGGAGATTACGGAGAAGGTCAATGTACCTGTCGTAGTCGAGGATTATATAAGAGATATTATTGAGGGAGCTTTGAACAAATGCGGTATCTACTATAGGATTTTCAGGAGAGTGAAGACCCCTAAATCTATAGAACGCAAATTGAACGACCGAGACAAACAGTACAATGAACAGCATAAGATGCAGGATTTGATAGGTTTTCGTATTGTAATGTACTTTGAAGACGATTTGGAAATCTGTCAGGAGATTATGAAAAAATGCTTTGAAGAAGTTGAATGGTCTGTAAGCAGTCAGGACGAATCTGAATTCAAGCCAATAAAAATCAACGGTATATTCAATCTTCCCAAGTATATAAGTGATAAGATATCTGAAGCAACATGGGAGCTCCCAATTGATAAGACATTGGAGATACAGTTCAAAACCGTATTCTTTGAGGGTTGGCATGAGATAGAGCATGATATGAGATACAAGGGTTACGATTTATGGAAGACTTCACCTGACCTTTCAAGAAAGTTCAATAGTGTACTTGCAACCTTGGAGCTTTGTGATGACACAATAGTTTCTTTGTTTGAGGACCTTGGACACAGCCATTATAAGAAGAGAAACTGGACTTCAATGATTAGAAGCCATTACAGAATAAGAATGGCCGATGAGAATATGCTTAATGAATTGAGAATTATTCTTAATAATGATACAGATTTGGCGAAGGCGATGTTCAAGCTGGAACGTAATCAGCTTATGGCGTATCTGATGGATTATCCTCGTCCGGTTCCGTTGAATGTGAATTCGGTGATTGGGCTGATTAATGAGAAATTCATCAAAAATCCAGAGATTTCAAAAGTAATTGCAGAAAAAGGAATTCTTCGTATTCGTCATGAGGATGATGGAAAAGAGCTTACATTAGGCAAGCTGGCACCACTTAAAAGATATAACGTATTTCAGTCATACAGCTATTTGGTTGGCGGGAAAGAGCAGGTCGCTCAAACATTTATCAAGGCATGCTCATATGTATACGATTGGATGAAAATTAAATTCAGTGATGTATTCCCTGATTTGCCAGACAAGATATGTACATATTATAGAGAAATTAGAGGATTTCGTGTAAGAATAATATATGATGAGAAGAATTACAGCCTAAAGGCGAGAATTTCACATCCAGATACCAGTGTTGCCAGTAAGATGTGGCTTACAGATGCTAAGATTGAGAACAAGGATGGCAGACTTCTATTCATTGTAGAGAATTCTTATGCAGAACCTGAAAGCCGTCATGATAATAATAAAACTGTTTTCTTCAGCAGACCTGGATTCTATGGTAAGATTGCTGAGAATGTAGGTATTATGGATGTCAGGACAATGTTATCAAAGCCTTCATATATAAGTTTAGAATCGAAGGAGATGCTTGCAGACCTGATTAATGATAAGACAAGATTCTTCCCGGTTGTTGTAATATGCTGCAGCAGGACGCCGGATGAAGATGGTAAGGTATGGATGGACGCATTTAGAGGTGAGCTGTTTGCTAATCTTGTTGGATATTATGCACATGTATTTGAGATAGACAGCGCGCTTGCGGATGTTATTTCAGAAGATATGGGTGAAGATACAATAGCAGGAAGAGACTGTGTTAGGGTGTTCTGGCCTGAATATACAAGGGAAGCAGCATCTGATGAATCAAGATACCAGCTATTTACATTGAAGGAGATTCTAGATTGCAGTTACGAGATACTAAAGCCGCATTCACATGCTGAAAGCAGATATAGAAATGCTACGGGACCGAACGCATTTCGCCATCAGTTAGTAGCAGATATCAGACAGCAGAACCTTATTATTAAGAGGCCAATCTTAGAAGAAGAGGCTTATGATTATACAAGCAGTTATAATGCGATCACTAACATGCTTAGCTGTGAGAATGAAGAACTGCGTGACAGAGTAGATGAACTGCAGAAAGAGTTGTACGCAGCAAGAAACCTTATTGATAAACTTTCACAAAGATAGGGTAAGCTCGTTGATAATATTTGACATTTGTGCTAGAATAACTGACTGTAACAAATCGTAAGTAGCACTCAGACTAGAAGGTTAGACCAACGAATCGCTCTGATGAGCCGATTCTTATGGTCATACAATTTGAGACAAGCTCAAATTGCAACTATCACAGACCCAAATTCACATGCGTGAATTTAGGTCGCGAGTCTTCGTAAAAAACACTCAGACTATAGGAGGAAAGTTATGACAAAGGTAGACATTATTTCCGGCTTCCTTGGAGCAGGAAAAACAACATTAATTAGTAAGCTTTTAAAAGAAGCTTTTGGTAAAGAGCAGGTTGTGCTCATTGAAAACGAATTCGGCGAGATTGGTATTGATGGCGGATTCTTAAAGGAGTCAGGAGTTGAAATCCGTGAGATGAACTCAGGATGTATCTGTTGTTCACTTGTTGGTGATTTTGGCAAATCACTTCAGGAAGTAGTTGACAAATATCACCCAGATAGAATTATTATTGAGCCATCTGGTGTTGGTAAATTATCAGATGTAGTTAAGGCTGTTAAAGACTTACACATCGAGAATGAAATCAAACTTAACAGTGCATCAACAGTTGTAGATGCATCAAAATGCAAGGTATACATGAAGAATTTTGGTGAGTTCTTCAATAATCAGGTTGAGCATGCCGGAACAATTATTCTTTCAAGAACACAGAATATTAAAGAAGATAAGCTTGCAACATGCATGGAATTATTAAGAGAGAAGAACAAAGAGGCTCATATCATCACAACACCTTGGGATGATCTTGATGGTTCACAGATCCTTTCTGCTATGGAGAATGCTGTTAATCTTGAGTTAGAGCTTATTGATGAGCATATGGAAGAGGAGCATGAACATCATCATCATCACGATGACGATGATGAGTGTTGTTGCGGACATCACCATGAGCATGATGATGAAGAACATGAACACCATCACCACGACGGAGAAGAATGTGGATGTGGACATCATCACCATCATGCAGATGAAGTATTCACAAGCTGGGGTGTTGAAACTGCTAATAAGTATGACAAAGAACAGTTAGAGAAGATTCTTCAGACACTTGCTGATACAACAGAATGTGGACAGATTCTTCGTTCAAAGGGTATGCTTCCATCTAAAGATGGCGGATGGATGTACTTTGACCTTGTACCAGGTGAATTTGAAGTAAGAGATGGAAAACCTGATTTCACAGGAAGAATCTGTGTTATCGGTTCAAAACTAGACGAAGCAAAGTTAAAAGAATTATTTGGTTGTTAATTATTAAGAGCACCGATATATTCTCTTTGATATGAAAGGACGTATATATGGATCAGCAGTATGAAATTCCGGTATTTCTTATCAATGGATTTTTAGACAGCGGAAAAACAACATTTATAACAGAAACAATAAAGCAAGGACAGTTTGATGATGCGCAGAAGAAGCTGTTAATTGTTCTTGAAGAAGGCGAAGAAGAATACGATAAAGAAGTCCTTAAGAAACATGGTATGGATATAGTGAGCCTTGAAAAAGAGGAATTCAATACAGCGATGCTTCAAAAGCTTGATAAAGAATACGACCCATGGCTTATCGTTATTGAATACAACGGCATGTGGGAAAGTGATCCAATATTCAATATGAAGATGCCTTTTGGATGGACAATCTATCAGAGTATTACAATTGTTAATGCAGAGACTTTTGAAGTTTCTTGGAATAATATGAAATCATTTGCAATTGAAACGATTAAGAATGCAGAGATGGTTATATTTAATAGATGTGCATCTGGCATGAATCTTGGCAGTTATAGAAGAAGCGTTAAAGTTAATGCGCCATCAGCTCAGATTATATTCGAGAATACTGATGGAAGTATGGCTTCTATTGCAGAACAGCTTCCATATGACCTTAATGCGGACGTTATCGAAGTTGAGGATGATGATTATGGTATATTCTATATGGACCTTAATGAAAGACCTGAGATGTATCAGGGTAAAACAGTACGCTACAAAGGAATGGTATATAGAGGCAAACGTATGAAAGACGGAATGTTTATACCAGGCAGAAAAGCTATGACATGTTGCGCTGACGATACATCATTCATGGGATATGTATGCAAATGGGATAAAGCAGATACACTTACAGACCGTCAGTGGGTTATGATTGAGGCGGTTATGAAGTATGAATTCTCTATGGCCTATAAGAAAAAGGGACCAGTTATGTATGCTACAAAGGTTGAACAGGCTGAGGCACCAAGAGAAGAACTTGTTTATTTCTAATACTATATTAGATTAGAATAGAAAGGCGGACAGGCATGAAGGAAAACAGGTATGTAGATATTCTAAGGCAGGTGAAAGGACTTACGGAAAGTGGTTCTCTTGCTGATGCTAAGAATATTCTTACTACTCTGTTTGATATCAAGCCAGTCCGCCTTTTGTGGTATATAGAGTATGCAAGACTGCTAATGGCAGAGGGCGATTGGGCGAAGGCAATATCAATACTGAAGTCCGCAGCTACACCAGTATGTGGATATGAATTTGTGGATGAATATTACGAGATGCTTTATGTTCTATATGCGAATTCTAACAATACAATAGAAGCAAAAAGATGTCTGTATTCAATGTGTGCACTTAAAAGATTTGAAGGCAGAGCAGCAGAGGATGAGCTTGAGTATATTCAGGCAATGGATGAGCAATGTCTTGCACATAATATTCAGGATAGTGATTATATACAACAGATTCAGGAGTCTCTATATATTGCAGGAGAGGATGCACTTATGTCCCTGATTAACAAGAGTGGTAATTGCAAAGCAGATATTAATCTAAGTTGTGTTAATAACTGGGTTATAGATGTATGTGTTAACAGCATTTATCTGGTGCTTGCGGACCAGTATACCAATCAATATATGGCGCAGATGGCTATGCAGATATTAGCTGGGGCTGGAATTAAGGCAGCATATATTGAAGAGACGGATTCACAGGCTATTATGTGTCGTATTGATGAGCTGACCAAAGAACGTCCAGAAGAGATGTTTGTATTACTTGCACCGGGGTGTCTGCTTAATGAACTTGCAATGACTGAGGCAGGCAAACGTGATGTTGAGCGACTGGAAACCTATGAGCTTGATTATATGGAACATGCATTTAAACTTGGAAGAGCAGGAAGTTATGTGGCATATCTGGATTGCTTGTATGATGCAGATGTGAAGCACATGTTATGTTCAAAGCCAGAAAAGAAGATATCTGTCGTAATTCCTGCAAGAAATAATGCAGATACATTAAAATATACAATAATTTCCTGCATCAATCAGCGTAAATGCTGTGTTTCCGGGGCGCAAAGTGATATTAATAATAATGAGTTTTATGAAGATTATGAGATTCTAATCAGCGATAATTCTAGTGCAGGTAATGAGGAGGTATATCTTTTATGCAAGCAGCTTAGTGAAGACTTGAAGCATGCAAACAGACAGGTTGAATTACGATATATTCATACGCCTAGAGAATTGCCGCTTCATAGAAGCTTTGAGTATGCGTATCTTAATACAAAGGGTGAATTCGTGTTATCGCTTGGTTCTGATGATGCAATTCTTCCATGGGCACTAGATAATATAGATTATGCACTTGATAAGAAAAAGTCAGCTATGATTATACAGTGGGGATTTGGCGGATATATATGGCCGGGAACTAAGAATGGAACCAATAATAACTATGCAGACGCATTCACGATGGGGGAATATCATAGACAGGGAATACCTGTAATTACAGAGGTTGATAGCAGTCAATATATTGATGAGATTATAGCTGATGGTGATAAGATGTATCAGGCGCCAACACTTTATATAAGGTCAGGCTTTAGACGAGAGTATCTATGCACATTGCTTAGTAAAACAAATAGATTGATTGGTGGACAGAATCAGGATATATGTACTGGTATAATTAATTCAGCAATTGCAGCTAATACAGTAAGAATTCATAATGTACTTGCAATTGTAGGGCATTCTGGCAATTCGATTGGGTATAAGAATCTATGTGGAATTAGAGATATTAATATGGTTGGTAAGTTAATTGAAGGACTTGATGCATCATATCTTGCAGGAAATCATTATCAGGCATATATAGAGACCTATGTTCCAGATATTGGTGGTGAAGTAATATATGCATATTCTGCAATACTTTATGCAGTAAGCATAGGTGTGCTGGATGAAGATATACTTGGAAGGCTCGATTGGAAAGATATATACAGGAGAGTAATATCTCAGCTTGATTATAGAGACTGCTATTATGATAAGAAAATCAATCGGTTGATATATAGTATTAGCAGGCTTGGTGAAGAATTTGATTATGATAAAGTAATGAAATCAGTTAGAATAGAAACGGATGAAGCTGATAATAAAGCTTATGTAGATCAGATTAATGAAGATGGAAGTTTTATTATTGATGCAGCATCACATAATATTAGTAATATATATGAAGCATGTATATATGCAACAAATCGCTGAAGCCTTACGGCTCCAGCGATTTTTATTCAAGGATTAACCTAAGTGCAGATTACCCATAAAACCTTTTGACAGGAACTTGTAGATAAGTGCTATATTCTTAGGTGTATTTGCAATGTCTCCATCAGCAACTCGTATTGCAAAATTCAATGTTGTTTCAATGACATAAACCCAGAGAATATCTGTATTAAAGCCTATTAAATCAAGATTCTTCTGGATTAGTTGAACAAATTTAGAGAAAGATTTGTCCTGCCCTTTGATGACATCATCTGTATAAAACGAAGATTGTCGAAATTGACGGTAGAATTTGCTATATGATGGATGTGCTAAAAGATAATTAAAGTACTTGTACCAAAGTTTCTTTATGCTTCCTGATATATCGAATATGGATATCTTGCTGTTGCCTATTTCGGCATCGATATTCCTATCTATATAATAGAGACACTCGGATAAAAGCTCCTTTTTACTTTTAAATCGGTTGAATATAGTGCCTTCGGAAATCTGCATAATATCTGCAACTTTTTTAGTTGTGGTGTTCTCTAATCCATATTTTGCGACATAATCTATTGTTGTTTCAATAATATCGTCTGTAGAAATTTTAATTTTATTCATGTGTCCAATTATATATTAAAAGTAGAGTTTTGGCAATTGCCTAAAAATATCAACATAAACATAGAAGGAGAAGGAGCCGGCTACTTTAAGTAGACCGGCTCTTAAGTCAAAAAATATAAAGGTTTATGAAAAAGATCGCATGTTACGAAGCCATGCGGGTAATAAGCAAAATGTCGAAAAATCTGTAATAAATATATACTCCTTTTATAAGTAAAAAAGTGTTAACAGCATTTCGTAAGAATAAATAAATATTTATTGCTTACGAGAATTGATTATATCATACTAATTTTGAAAACAGCACCCCTCTTATGGGGGGTAAAAATAAATATAAAATAATTTGATATTCTAATTGAAATCTAAAAAAAACTGTGATATACTCGAAAAAAATTTACCAATATTAATGCGATAAAGTGTATTTTGTATTCGACATTATGTTATTTTATGAGACATAAAGCGAGATGTTTTGACACTTTTGAATGGGAGTTGATAATTGAATAATGAAAGTTAAGAAGGGGTTAATGCCGGCTGTAATATTGATAATTTGTATTATCATACAGTTTTTGCAAGTCTCACAGCTGCAACTATATGCAGCAACAGTATCTTCGGTAATACTGGATTCATATGAGATTTCGGCAGGGCAATGTAGTCCGGGTCAGGAGGCCACAATTAAGATTAATCTTAAGAATATAGGGAGTACAGAGCCAATTGAAGGTATTATAGTAACATATTCTACATCAACACAGGATATATATCCGGTGTTTGGACAAAGCAATCAGGAATATATAGAATCGATAGATCCAGGTGAGGTTGAATCGGTTGAGTTTCGGGTTGTAATATCAGATACGTGCCAGTCCGCTAATCTTGCGATGGCATTCTCGCTAAATTATAGCAAAATCTATGCTAACGGTCAGATGAAAGATGACAAAAATCAGCTATACATAACAATTCCAATTAGTTACTCAGATGAAGAAGATAAGACATATTCAGATATACAGACGGTTTTAACTCTAGAACAGGGGGAGAATACAAGCTATATAAGCTCCTATACTATTATGGGTGGAGCAGGCTTGATAATTATTATTGTATTGTTAACAGTATTAATTAAGGCAGCAAAGAGCAGGGGGAAAACATGAATTTACATATTAATATATTCCGGTGTCTGCGGGAGCTTGTCAGAAAGTGCTGGATAATAGTAATCGCAGTAATGGCAATGATTATCATAGGAACTTTGATGTATCAGCAGAGTGTCAAAGAAGTATCTTATTATGCATCTGCTTCTGTATATAGTGTTATATATGGAGATTATGATGAGGCAGCAGCACTACAGAATGTTGCAAGAGCATATTCCTTCCTGGCTACTGGAAGGGCGGTTGCAAAGCGTGCAGAATTAAAGCTGGATGGCAGATATCAATGGGAACAGATTCAAAAGATGATAGAGACATCAGGGGATTCTACGGCAATGGGTGTAATTAATATTACTGCATATGCAAAAAGCAGGGATGATGCAATTGATCTTGCGAATGCTGTAGCTGAGGGATATGTTGTTGAGGTAAGGAATGTATCAGGAAGCGCTAATATTAGGATGCTTGACAAGGCAGTTTCAGCAAAGCGTAATGGTGTCGGTGAGAAAAGCAGAATGAAGACACTTGCAATATATGCTTTGATTGGACTTATTCTATCAGCAGCAGGAATTGTAGCATATACAATATATTCACCATACATTAATGGCATAGAACAGTGCAGTATGGGTGGAAAATTAGATGTTAATGTAAGATTTCTTCTGGAATGCATTGATAGTGCAATCAACGGCACTACGCATACATGGGATAAGAATTCAATTGACATTAACAAGGTACTTGAGATGGCTGGTGCCGGAATGATACTGCCGCTTATATATCCGGTATTAAAGCTAATTGCAACTAATGAAGATATTGAGAAGCTTGTACGTAATCAGTGTATTAGACAGCTTGTAATATATGAAGAGATAAGAAAGATTTTAGCTGAGGTTAATAAAGAGGGGCTTAGGTTTGTAATATTCAAGGGACCTGTATTAGCTCAGCTATATCCACAGTTTCTAACCAGAATCTCAAGCGATACGGATATTCTTGTGGAAGAATCACAGATAGCTCAGGCAGAGAAACTACTTAAAGAACTTGGTTATGAAAAGAATGAAGAACATTCGAAACAGTCAGTACTTGTATATGCTCTGGCGAATAGACATGTAGTAGAACTTCATACAAGACTTTGGGAAGATTACAATGGAAAAACAATTAGTCTCTTGGAGGCAATGAAGATTGATAGTATTGATACATTAAGAGTAACAAATTGTTGCGGGATTAATCTTACTACGCTTGGAGTAAACGAACAGTTGATTTACTTAATCTTTCATATGGTAAAGCATTTTTCATTCATGGGAACTGATTTGAAAAGTCTGGTAGATATAGCACTCTATGTTGATTATTATATTGATGAAATAGATGTTGATGCATTATGGGATAGATTAAGAATACTGGAATATGATGTATTTGCGATTAATATGTTTGATATCTGTCATAAGTACTTCAACATGACAGAGAGGATATATTCTAATAAGTACATGATCGACAAGGGCATAGGAGAGTCGGAACTAAGATATGAGAATGTGGATGCACTGATTGAGAGGATGTATCAGCTTGGTTTTCTGTATGATGGTGAGAATGATACCACAGTGGCATCTTCTATAGCATATCAGAGCTGGTTTGATAAGGACAGACGTTGTGGAAAGATTAGAACTTTCATATGTTTTCTTTTTCCGGGATGCAACAATCTGTCACATAGATATATGTATGAAAAGGAAGTTAAGGAGCTTGGAGGAAGGATATACAAAACACCTGGTTTTAATCCTCTCAAGCTTATGAAATACAGAGAATTCTGCAAAACATTCTTTAATAAACATGAGGAATATAAGATTATTCATGGACATAATGGAGCAATGGCGGCATATCCGCTCTATTATGCTAAGCAGGCTAATGTGCCAGTAAGAATTGCGCATAGCCATAATACGAAGATTAATCTGGATGCAAAGTGGCTTATTAAGAATATGGCCAGATATAAGCTTAGAACTGTAGCAACTCACTATTATGGCTGCAGCACGGAAGCAGTCGGATTTTACTTTGGTGATGGCGTGCTTAATTCAGGCAATTATACTTATATTAGAAATGCTATTGAGCCCGAAAGGTTCTCATATTCCCTATTGGTACGCGAAAGAATCAGGAATCAGATGGGTTGGGATAATCACCTTATTATCGGGCATGTTGGAAGATTTATGCATCAAAAGAATCACAACTTTCTGCTGGACATATTCGCTGAGCTTGTCAAATTAAGACCGGAAGCATTACTCGTGCTGCTAGGAGATGGGGAACTGATGGATGGAATCAGGAATAAAGCAGGAAAGCTTGGTATCAGAGATCATGTAAGATTCATGGGCTCAGTGTCTAATGTTAATGAATACTATCAGGCTTTTGACGCATTAATCATGCCATCTTTTAATGAGGGTTTGCCAGTTGTTGGAATCGAAGCGCAGGTATCTAATCTTCCTATGGTTCTGGCGGATACGATTACAAAAGAGGTGAAGTTAACGGAGTGTGTGGAATTTGAAAGCCTAAAGAGCAGTCCGAAGATTTGGGCTGACAGGGTGGTGAAGTTGATTGAGAGAATTGAAAGAAAAGATAATTATGCAATTATAACCGCGGCCGGATACAATATCGCAACTGAGGCGAAAAGACTAACTGCATTATATGAGGGTTATATGAGTGAGATTAAAGGCATTCTTAAATGATTGGAATAATCAGTCACAATACATAAGGTGGTTAATGCATTACACAAAACCATATATTCCATCACTTTTGCTGATTATGTTATTTGATATAATAGGCTCAGCAGCATCAATTGGACTATCATTAATTGGTAAGAATATGGTGGATAGTGCTACAGATGGACGTGCTGGTGTATTTTGACTGGAGACTGGCATTATGTGCTGTGTTAATTGCACCAATTGGAAGTATAAGCAGTATCTGGCTTGGACGGCGACTTAAGAATCTTTCGATTAAGGTTCAGGAATCAGAATCCAGATACCGTTCATTCATTCAGGAAAGCCTAAGTAACATTCTGATTATTAAGACCTTCTGTACACAGGGATATTCTTCCTACAAGCTCACAAAATGCAGGGATGAGAGGCTTTACTGGATTCTTAAGAAGAATAAGACAAGTCTTGTAGCTTCTACAACTATGAGTCTTGCTTTTCAGATAGGGTATATATTAGCATTTGCCTGGGGTACAATTGGTATCTCTAATAATGCGATAACATTTGGCACAATGACTGTTTTCCTCACACTGGTGAACAGAGTTCAGGCGCCACTTGTGGGACTTGCTCAAAGTATTCCCAAAATCATCTCAGTGCTTGCATCAGCAGGCAGAATTATAGAGATTCAGAATCTGTCAGAGGAAGAAATGCATGAGACAAAGATGGATACAAGGCAAGTTGGGATTAGCATTGATAAGATTTCGTTTGGCTATACAGATGAATATGTGCTTGATAATGTCTCGATGGATATTAACCCGGGAGAATTCGTTGCGATTGTAGGTGAGTCAGGAATTGGCAAAACCACGCTTATTCGTCTGATAATGGCGTTCACTGATGCAGCTAAAGGAATAATTACTTTCTATAATGCTAATGGCGAGAAGAAGCTGCTTGATGCATCGGCAAGGGAATTCATAAGTTATGTGCCGCAGGGCAACACTCTTTTTAGCGGAACAATTGAAGAGAATGTGAGAATGGGGCGATTAGATTGCAGTGATGAAGATATAAAATCAGCATTAATCGAGGCATGCGCTTATGATTTTGTAATGGAATTGCCGGATGGATTACAGACAGTAATTGGAGAGAGAGGCCATGGTTTATCAGAAGGCCAGGCGCAAAGAATTGCCATTGCACGTGCACTTGTAAGAAAAGCCCCATTTCTCATATTGGATGAAGCAACTTCATCTCTTGACGAGCAAACGGAGCTTAAGGTTCTTAGCAGTGTAAGAAGCATTTTCCCGCGACCAACCTGCCTATTAATTACACATCGCCGTTCGGTGCTTAATTACTGTGATAGAGAGGTGTGCATTAATGAGAGGAGTCTTTCAGAGGTAGTCTAATGGTAAATGTTGTGCCGCCCCCTAATCTGCTTTCACAGTTGATACTGCCGCCAAGCTTTGTAATAATACTTTTGGCGATGGAAAGGCCAAGCCCACTTCCGCAATCACCAGCCTGATTAGCAGTATGAAAGCGTTCAAATATGTTGCATATATCTTCTTCTTTAATTCCTTGCCCCGTGTCTCTGACATAGATTTCAATATAAGAGGGCTCACTGGAATTAGAGGCAATATTGTAATGCGTATTGGCACCAATTATTATGGTATCATTGTCTGAAGTATATTTAACTGCATTAGTTATTAGGTTGTCTAGTACACGCGTCATCTTATCCGGATCTATACTAATTGTGAATGGAAAATCGACGGGAACATCAAGGATTAATTCTCTATGTAAAGTACTGCTAAAGCATCGGCAGTTATAGAAGTATTCTTCTAAGAATTCTCCCGCATTAATACACTGATAATGCATGTTGTAATTAGGTGCATTGTTATCAATACAAGTCAGATAATATAAGTCATTAACAAGTGTTTCGAGATGTTTGGAGCGCTGATTAATTATACGTATCAGATCGTTAATTTCACTAGCATCTAGACTGTCACACTCTAACAGACAGTCAATTGAACTCCTTATTGCCGTGAGCGGTGCACGCAAATCGTGGGATATATTCTCTAGCATCTGCGTGCGCAGCTTCTCGGAATCCTGTAGTCTCCTGTTCAAATCAAGCAATTGTGCTGACAGCCCCTCAATAGTATTAAGCTCAGGTGCAATATAGGTTTTATTCATGGAAACCTCCCAATCTGCAGCTCTTATTAAGCTTATATCCAAGTGACCATACAGTCTCGTCCCGTGGAAAGTGCCACAATAAAGTAAATGCCAATAACTGGCGGTTTCTGGTACATCTCTTTCAAGAAATGTTACCATTTCCACAAGGTTTTTGATTTCTCTAGTAGCAAATTAGTAGCAGACACAACAACAGGCTAAAGGCTGATATAATCTACTTTACACATCAAAGTCACCTATTAATTTGTTGCACTGCACTCGCTTATGAGCACAAGTGCAACTGCTACTTGAAAGGAGTTTACCATGAGCAATAAACACAAAAATCCAACCATCAGTTTCCGAATCTCCGATGCGGAACGCAAACAAATCGAAGCTCGTATTCTCGCCAGCGGTATGAAGAAAAAAGATTACTTCACCAGATCATGTATCTACAATCGAGTCTGCGTTGTTGGTAAGAAAGAAACCATCTATCCACTCGTTGAAACCATACATGATTTATATCGCCAGCTTCAGGTGATGCAAAATGCATTTCTCGATGCTACTGCTGCTAACTTACCTTCATCAGATGATATTGCTTCACTTCAGACCGATTATGAAAATATGCTCACTGCCATCATTGATATGCTTGATGGCGCAAAATATCTCTGGGAAGACGGTGCTTCTCATGAATGATAATTTGCAATTTCAGTTTGCTTTGTACAATCCGATTTCTGATATCATCGAGGTAACTGTTGCATCTGGAACCATTCTTTTTATCCGTTGTAAGGAATTCAACGCTACTGTTTCGCTAGAAAATCCAGAAGATATTGTATATCTGTATCACCTTGCCGAGGAACAGCCACTTACATATGCCAAATTTGCATTATCTGGTAATTGATTACAGGAGTATGTGGATGCTATGAATTGGTTTAATTGATTCAGTCTCATATTCGTCTCACCAGTCTCATTATTGTCATGAGACTGGTGAGACGAACATTCTACATTTCAATCATCTTAACTTCAAAAGTACTGCATACAACTCTATTACTTTTATTTCATCAACACTTCGGAAATTCTATAATTTTTGCAGGTTTCCTCTTTAATCCTATTCCCAGGCGCTCCATGTCTAAACGAAATAATTCTACTGGATATCCATATGCATCAAATCCCGGCGGGGTACAAATATCTCGATTCAGAAATTCACATAACTCGACTTGATACTTTGCATCCTTCATTAACGGATCATCATAGACATCTGTGACAGCCATTACACGATTAATTCCCCCAACCGATTTCTTTCCATGTGTTTTTGTAATTTTCGTTTGTCCAGCCATTTGAAAATATTTACTAACCTGCTTGTCAGAATACCCTTCCGCTTTCATTGCCATATGTATTGCGTTTCCTATATACACTTCGTAGTAATTCCAGTTTCTTGGCTCTATATCAGTCAAAGCAATTGTATATCTGCTGCTCACATTAATAACTAACAAAACATTTCTGTTTTTATGTTTCATTAAATGTGTGTCCCAGCAAAACGCAAGATCTTTGTTTTCCAAGGACTGTAATTCCTTGTTCTTTACTCTCTTTTGCACTACGGCTGATAATCCAACTTCCATCTTTGCTCCTATTCCACAATATCAATTTTGTATTTTTCACACCATTCACAAGCAACCTTTTCATATGCTTCATCACGGAACGTATACCATTTTCTCTCCAAATCCAAATCGTATAATTTATCTTTGAATCTACGAAAAGCTCCTCTTCCTTGCATCGCATGTCCCAACTGTTCCTGTGCTTTCCCTGTTGTATATTTATATACAAAATCTTCCATCATGCTGTATTCATGGATCTGATATTGGTCTGGAAGCGGTATATAATCCTCTATCCAGCCATCTTCTATTTCTTCAATAAGTTCTTTGTTATCGTCGCCATTTACCATCCCATCAAAAACCATAAGAATCTCTTCTGTCTTTGTACTGTAATAAAATTCCATCTCTGGATCAGCTGAGTCTAATGCTGCAATAACTTCTTCTAACTTTACTTTCATCAATTTCCTCCATACAAACAATTACCAAATAATTTCTTCTGGATATTCTAACTTTGGATCTGTTAAGCTATATAGAGACGTCTTATATTCCTTCGCCCAGTATTTTAAATTCTGCTCCATAGAAAAATATGTCTGCGGCTTTTTGACAATTCTCTTGGCAATATTGCGCAGTTTATCTTTTCGTTTCTCCACCGCTGTCTTGTGTAACTCAATATTGCATTTATCTATATACTGCGTTGCATAATCCATATAAGATTCTCTCGCCAAATGATAAGCATGAATTATTTTCTCCAGTTCTTCATCGCCAATCACTTGTCCCAATGACTGCCAGATTCCGCTACACAAGACATCCAAATTTGCTTTATCTCTCATCAGATTTGAAAATGGCACAGGTGGAATGTACATTTCTGATTTAATAGCACGACTCCCATAATATTTATCTGAAAACATGTACATATTCGGAACTGCTGCTGCAACAAAAATTGCTTCCGGGAATAATACTTCTACACTATAATAAACATTCTGTTCAGGTGTAATCATCTCATGCCACTTCATTTTATCATTGTCCATATTGTTATCAACCAGAATAACGTTGCGGTCTCCCTGACATGCATGTCTGATATCATAGCAAATTCCAAGGAGCCGGTTCTTTACTCCGTAATATATGTCAGCAGGATCTTCTTCCAACCCGGTTATACTATATATGCTGTCAACCAGTTCGGAAAAGTCGTTGTAATCTCCCTGTATCGTTATTCCCATGAGATGCTCTGTTGGTTTTGTCAGTAACATATATCCCTCCTAACAGTTCTTTTTACTTTGTGTGCCTTTAATTACATATTTGCCACCCTTTGCAGCGCCAACTCTTTCTACAATTTCCATATCGCTTAATTCATTCAAGTAACGGGCAACTGTTCTCTTCCCGACTTCAATTTTCTTAGCCAATATATCCTGTGACAAATTTTGATCTGTCTCTATTTCGTGAATCAGCTTCAACATCTTTGCTTTCTTTTTCTCTGTAAAACCGCTTAATTTATTGTCATATTGATTTACAATGCCATTTTCAATGCCACTTTCAATGCCATCAGTGCCACTTTCAATGCCATTTTTTTCTGATATTTCATCAAATTTCTCATGAATAAACAATCTTGTAATAAAATAAGTTCTTGAATCATCTGTTTCAAACTCAGGTTTTGGTGATCCATTTGCCGCTAGTGCATCTACAATCTTCTTGAATCCAGTGTTTCTTCCCTCAGTCAGTCTTAATTCTTTCAAGAAATCACCAATTCTACGATTTCTGTATCTACGATTAGACACGCGATAATTTTTTAAACCCTCTATGGTAACAGAACGATCTGGTCCGGGGAAACTTACGATTTCTATTCTATCATTTTCCACTCTTACCTCAATGGGTTCCCTTTCATCGTATGCACGATGATACACAGCATTTGATAATGCCTCTTCTATTGCAGCATAAGGATAATTATAGAATCGATCTGCTTCTGCCCGATCTGGATGTTTCACCACTTTCTCCGTAATAATACTGTTCTGAATATACTGTAACGCATCACGTAATTGTTGATGAATTGGTCCTTTAAATGTGTTTTCGATAATATCATTTCCGCCAAGCCCTGTTGGAAATTGAACAACATCAATCTGTGTATACGGGAAAAACTTTTCTGGTTCCATACTAAAAAACATCAGTCCAACATTCTTTGGTTTTACATATTCCGGCAAAGTACTGATAATGTTCATATCCGTACACAGCTCAACAAAATCACAAGTTTTAGATTTTTCATATAAGGAACTCTTTACTTCTTTCAGGTAACTCTGGATCAACGTAATATTCAAATCCGTCATTTCAGCCTGATGATTGACACGATCATCAAAAGGTACTCTGTTTGCAAGATTAAACAAATCTTTTTCGTCATCATCTGATGGTTCTATTGAATTGGACGATTTACGGATATAATGAATTCTTTCTTTATTATCTTTCTTCATTGTTTTCGGTGAAGAATATGGTCTACTGTCTCCTCCGGGGCACCACAATACAATAAATTTCTTATCCAAGTAATCTATCACTTCAATAATAGGAACATACGCAGGACGGAGTAATTTACATTTCGCCAGCATATCTTTCTGATAAGCATCAACTTTTTCAAGAGGTACACCTTTTAATGGATATCTTGGTCTTCCATTATCTTCCGCAACACCGACAATAATGTATCCTCCACCCCAGTTGTCCAAGTCATTAGCAAATGCACACACCGTTTTAAGAGATGCTTCTGCATCCCATGTTTCTTTAAATTCAATTCTTGCCCATTCAACAACGTTACCGGACAACAATGTCTTTATATTAGTTGGAATCGCCATATTTTCCTTCTTTCCACATTTTTATTTGAACCATTTAATCCATTCCTACACTTTTCAGTGTTCTCCATTTTCATTTTCAGTCCTTTAGTTTCATTCCGAATCATCAATACCATATTTCTTAAGCAATTCTTGTGCCTTCTGTATGCCGATCTCTGTGATACACACAGATTTACTTCTTGAGGGGTTTTTTCCCTGTCGTATATAGTCTGCTTCATCTAACTCATTTAGTATTTCAAAACCATACCCTTTCCATGCATTGAAAATTGGTTTTCCATCCAATGATGAAATATCTTGATCTTGAAATTTCGCAAGATAAAGTAACATCATAGTTAACTCTTTAATCGTTTGTTCTTTACTTTTATTCATAACTTATCCCTTCACATTTCCTATAAAATCATTTTATCTATAACTTGCTTTCGATTTTCTTATCACAACATCTGTTCCATATCCGTTAATTAATAAATAATGTTTCAAATCTTCTTCACAAATATTGGATTTAGGTCCGATAATCACTTCATGTACTATTCCATCTTTTATTAGATTTTCAAATGATAAATCTGCATATGAAATTAAATTGTTATTTCTAAATTGATATTCTAAGGGACTTAAAACAAACTGCCCTTTATGTCCTATGTCTTGTTTCCGACGGCAAGCATCAA
>CAZPHI010000019.1:0-37478 GCA_964586425.1 uncultured Lachnospiraceae bacterium
GTGCGGTTCAACGAGAGGGAGATAATGCTAGCCATTTATTTCTCTACTCTATTTGGGCATGATATTAAGAATGAGTGCAACTTAATAAGAAAAACTTATTGAAAAGTATTAAAAATAAAATTGATTGGATTATTAAATGTCAATATACTAGATACAAAAGGGAAAGGCTCCAAATGGATTCTTTCAGAAATAAGTAAAATTTTTTTAGTCCTAACTTGACAGAAGCATATCCAATCTGGTGGGGAGGTCTTCCTATACCAGTCTACACGTTTTTAGAGGAGTATGACTTTGCTGGCAAGACGATTATTCCTTTTGCATCTCATGAAGGAAGCGGACCTTCTGAAATTGAAGAACTGTGCCCAGATGCAACCATACTTGATGGTTTTGCAGTAAGAGGTTCTGCTGTAACAGAGAGCATGGCAGATATTGAAAGTTGGATTGCTGGATTAAATCTGGAGTAAAGTGCTCAAATAGAAGTATGAAAATAATTTAAAAACAAGTAACCAATCGTTTATTATTGCAAGATAAGCGGTTGGTTATTTTTTTAAGATTAATTATGGATGCTTATCGAATTTACATTGTAAAAAGTTTAATATTTGTGGGAAAAAGTCTAAAATAGAACTGAAACTAACAAAAAACAAACTTGATTTTTGTGAGAAAATAAGATATGATAAGTTTAAAATAAGAATAAAACAGTCTAGTATTGAACTGTTTTATACAAAAAGTAAGGTGATTACATGAATCTATATTTTGAATTGTTACAAAAGCCAGTGTTTACGGCAGAATATGTGAACCAGTATTATAATAACGTAGAAAGCACAAGATCTGCATTGAAACGACTTATGAAACAAAAGTTGATAATGAAAATTAGGAAAAATTTATATACCTGCATCAGCGGAGAAACTGGCGCACCTGTAGCAAATCGATTCCAAATTGGATGTTCCATTACGAAAAGTGCATATATTTCTCATCATACAGCAATCGAATATCATGGTATGTCCGATCAGGTATTTTATGATGTCTATGTGTCATCTGAAACAAGATTTCAAGATTTTGAATTTGATGGATACACTTATAAATATCTTTCTACAAAAATGAAGACAGGTGTAGAGAATGTACAGTACAGTGATGGTATTCGGGTAACAGACATTGAAAAGACGCTGATTGACAGTGTAAAAGATATGGATAAAATCGCAGGTATGGAAGAGATAATTGCTTTTATTGGGTCAATACGAAAATTAAATGAAAAGAAATTATGCCAATATTTATCAGAATATCAGAATCAGTTTTTATATCAGAAAATGGGATATTTAATAGAAAATTATTGTGGAGCAACAGGAATTACAGAGGAATTTTATCAAATATGTCTGGGGCATATCGGAAAGAGTAAGAGGTATTTATCAAACGATATTTATCAGGGCAGTTATAATTCTAAATGGAAGCTGGTTGTGGCAGATACAAAAATATACCGAAAGAATGGGAAAAATGGAGAAGATGATAGAATATAATAAAATTCAGCTTGGCAAAAAGGCGCAGGAATACGGTTTTGTCAGAGATACTTTTGAGAAAGTGTTACGGTTAAAGGAAATATTGAAATATTTCAACAATGAACCATATTTGCAGGAACATCTGGTATTAAAGGGTGGTACTGCAATTAATATGCTGATATTTAATCTGCCAAGATTATCAGTTGACATTGATATGGATTATATACCGAATGGAACAAAAGATGAAATGACAGCAGCAAGAGAGCAGATTACGACTATCATAAAAGAATATATGGATATAGAAGGTTATCAGCTATCATCCGCTTCCAGGTTTAGTTTCAGTCTGGATGCGTTTCATTATCAATATCGAAATTCAGCGGGGAATATGGATAATATCAAGATAGAGTTAAATTATTCCTTAAGGGCACATATTTTGAAACCGATAAATTCAAGAATATTAACAGATGTCTTTGAAGAACAATTTGAGGTACATACGCTTGCACCTATGGAGATATTTGCAGCAAAAACCAATGCATTGATGAGCAGAGCAGCAGCCAGAGATCTTTATGATTTCAATAATATGGTCTTTTATGGACTTTTTGATTCGACAGAAGAAGGTTTGTTTCGAAAATGTATTATTTTTTACAATACGATTTCCCAGGAAAATGTTAATAAGCAATTTGATACATCCGCAATCGAAAGACTGTCATTCCAAAAAATAAGGCGTGATCTTTTTCCAGTTCTTCGGAAAAAGGATAATTTTGATTTGGAAGAGAGAAAATCTAGTGCCAGAAAATATCTTTCAGAGTTAATGCAGGTAACTCAGAAGGAAATGGAATATATGGAGGCTTTTGAGAACAAGGAGTATAGACCAGAATTACTATTTCAAGATCCGGATATTCTTGAGAATGTGGAAAATCATCCAATGGCATTATGGAAATGCAATTTATAGAGAAAGCAGATTTTCAAAGAACAAAAAATATGTGTAGCTATGGGAGAAACTATGTCTGAGAAAAACATGAAATTTACAAGGAGATGATAATTTAATGCAAGAGGAAAAAAATAGTATAGATCCATTTGTTTCTATGCAGCAGGATGTTTGCGATATGTGGGGAATAAACAATAAGAAGAAATATGTATTTTATTATGATGAAAGTAATAATTGCAGAAAATTCTGGGTTGATGAGAGTAAAGGAAAATTCAATACAGATTACTTAACAGATTTTGTTTTGGCGGGAGTCGTAAGAGAAGAAAAAGATATGATTGACATATCTCTGGAATCATTTAGAAAACCATTGAAATTGCAAGGAAATGTAAAGGAAATTAAATTTAAAACATTATTTTCAAAGGGAGAATTTTTAAATTGCATAAAGGAAAAACGGTTGTATGAAATACTAAATTGGATAGATGAATCGCCATTTTACATTCATTATATTAACGTTAATAATTTATATTATACTCTTGTTGAAATATTTGATTCCATTGTGAGTCCTGATGAATTAAGTGAGTTTGAATATGATTATTTTGAGATGAAGAGTGTTTTTTATAATATGTTTAAAGGGAAGGCGGACGAATTGCAAAAGTTAATGGTTCAATATAGGTATCCTAATATTCAATATAAGGATATTAGAGCTTTCTGCAATGATCTTCTTTTTTTGCTTGGAAATCGAAAAGAAATGAAAGAAAAAGAAAAATTTTTAGCTGGAATGCTTACTAGAGCTTCTAGAAGTGATGAGTTAGTATTTTTGCATGATAATGACGATTATATTATGCAAGAGAATTATGTTGAATTCTATGTTGATCCTATACGAAAATATCAGACATCAATACTTAGATTTGATATTGAGTTGGAGGTTCAGGATGGTGTGAAAGAGCAGATTGGATGCGGAGAAAACGTGGCGGATAACTATATGTTTGTAGATTCTAAAACAGATATTTTCGTACAGATATCAGATGTAGTAGCAGGAATTTTGGGAAAATTGTTAAAATATATTAATACTACTAAGATGAGTCAATTAAGAAAAGATGTTGAAAATTTAACGCAGAGTCAGATGGATAATATTTTACTCTTAGACAAGCTTCGTACCGTTGCAGACTGTGAGAATAAAGGTTTTTTATGTTCAATTGCTCCAATAAGCGAAGTGATGATGATCAATAGATTCTTTGAAATGGTAAGTAGTAAAGCTTCAAATAGATTGCTTTAGAATGTAAATTGAAAAACAATAGTATAAAAAACGAGGAATAGAGGTATTCTGCATGAATGAATATGATATATTGGGTAGTCTACATCAGATTATTGATGAGGATGTTGAAAACAAAATGGAACAATGGTTAGAACATCATAATGTTAATTGTTATCTTTTATATCCATTAGCAATGGTAGAAATAGGAGCAATGAATGAACCACCAGAGAATATTGATAATTTGTTCAAGCGTTCCATCGTTAATATTAGTAAATGATTGGCAATTTACTGTAATAAATGGTCATTACGAAAAAGACATAAAAATAATTAATCGAGAGAAAACAATTTCTACAATTACAGAAGGTAGAATTGAAGAGATAATGTGTAATGTAAGTAATGTTGCTACTGCAAAAACTGTTCCGTATGCATTTACAGACGAAAATGGTGATCGTCAAAATAGTGATATTGATTATGCAATATTGGATCAAAAAAGAAATATTGGTTTAATAATTGAAGCTAAATGGATAGATAAACATTATGGAGATGAAATTGATAAGAGATATGGAAAAATTTTTGAAACTATTAATGGTATTTACAAAAAGCAGATCAGCAAACATAAAAAATTTTTAAGCAATATGGATAATGTAGATTTCTTATTTAAAGCTGACAAGCGATATAAGCATAATGATGAAATGCCAAAACTATATTATTTAGCTATTGATAAAAGAAATCAGATGCATATAGATGAACATCATATGATTTCTGAATATATGCTAATATATTTCTTGAAAAAAAATATTACGAATCAAGAACTTAATATTGAAACATTTTGGCAGGAGATTAGTGGATTACAAACGAAATTTGAATACATTACGGTTTCATCGGATTATTATGAGATACCAGTGAATGATGAAACTATTTTAGTTGAAAAAGCAGATCTATATTGGTACGAATAATAAAAGTCATAATATGTAATAACAAAATAAAGCAATATAAAATAGATGATTATTCTTAAAAACGATAATCATCTATTTTTTTGCCCATTTTGGTATCTTGCTTCTGTTCTATAAAGACCCCGAACATCATTCGGGGTCTTTCTGGATAACCCCGCATACCTATCCGTTAAGTTATTCCTACCAGTCAGCTAAAATTTAATCATGGTCAGACAAGACCAACACACCAGAGAGTGTAGCGCGCGAAACTCTCCTATCAAACAAAGATAAGGAGAACAGACGAACAAAGAAATTAAAGTAGTAAGTATCAGACATCAGTGCATTGATGTTGGGTTTATTAAAAGATAGAAATATTTCTAAAATCTATCTGGAATCTCCCGATAGAGGACATTCCTTGTATCAGAAATTGGGCTTTGCAGATATGTGTGGTTATATGAAGCTGGATGTATAAAAGATAAGAAAATCAGTTAATTTCCATCATAAGGAAATCGAGAATAGATTAGATGCCACGGCAAGGAAGTATTCGAATATGTGCTGAATTGTGTATTAGCACACCTAAAATAGTGTATGCAATGTCGTCTATTGATTTAATTTCCAATTTTATTCCTGTATTAGGTTATTTGGATGATGTTATCATATTGTCTGCACTAATAGCACTAATGATAAAGCATATTCCGAATGATGTATGGCAAAGGAGTAAAACAGAAGCTATAAATATGTGAAAAAATGGTAAGTCAAAGAAATGGTATTATGCAATCCCTAATGTTGCAATCTGGCTTTTAATAATATGCCTGATTGTAAAAGCTATTTGGTTTTGACGAACTCTGATCTGTCGAAGAGATAATTCAAAGTGAATTTAAAATTCTTTTCTAAGGTAGTCCTATATTTTTGAATTATATTTTGAAGAAAGAAAAACATTGATATTACAGTCTGATGGAATAGATATATTTCGTTAGGCTGTTTTTACTTTTGGGTAGATATTAAGAATGAGTGCATTTTAATAAGAAAAACTTATTGAAAAGTATTAGAAATAAGATTGCAAGCGTTATGATTGCTAATTTAATGTCGTGATAATATAATTACTATTGATAATATCAAAAAAAAGAAGTACAATATTTGTTTTATTTGCTATAATAAGGGTAAGATAAATGAATAGAAAATAATAGGAATGAGGCAATATATGAAATTACCAGATTGGAGAAGTCCGAGTGCTGCTGATGTTAGCTGGATTAGAAATCTTTCTGATGAATATAGATTAAAGGGAAGTGATGTAGCAGCTGCGAATTTATTCCTTTTAAGAAACAAATATAATATTGAAATTAGCGTATATAATGGTATTCTTCTCAGATACTATAATGGAACGGGTTCACGTCATGGATATGGATTTCCAATAGGTGTGAAGAATAATTCAGAATTAAAGAATATTATTGCATTACTGCAGAGTGATGCTTTGAATAGAGCAACAGCATTTGAACTATGTCTTGTTAATGATGATCAAAAGCTATTCTTGGAGTCGGCACTGCCAGGAATGTTTTCATACACGAATAATCCTGGAGATGGTGACTATATATATCTTCAGGAAAATCTTGCATGCCTGAAAGGCAGGGCTTATCACAAAAAGAAAAATCATGTTTCAGCATTTACCAGAAAATATCCAGAGTTCAATATGAAATTGATATCGGAATCAGATGCGGTAGTGCGGGATGCGTTAAATGTTGTGAACATTTGGAATAAAGATAAAGGTGCAGATGTAGAATATGCTTCAATATTGGAGGCATTACAATACATTGATGAATTAGGGCTATTTGGTGGAGTTTTGTATGTCAATGATGAACCTGTTGCAATGACATTGGCATCGGCAATTAATAGCAGAGTATGTGATATACATTATGAAAAGGCAATTGGTAATTGCGCTGCTAATGGTGCATATAGTGTTATAAACCAGCTTTTTGCTGAGACTTTATCAGAGTATGATTATATTAATAGAGAAGAGGATATAGGAATTGAGGGGCTTAGAAAGGCGAAACAATCCTATCATCCAACAATTTTTCTTGACAAATATCATTGTGTTTTGAAATAGAGAGGTTAATTATGTTATCTAAGATTTTAACAAAAGAGCAGTGCGCAACATGCAGATTTTGCTGTTCATTTAGAAGAAAAAGTGCGTGGGAAACTCCGTTGTTTCCTAATTCTGTAATAGAAAAATTACATGAATTATATGATTCATCAGTCAGCTATCCAATTGTTATGAAAGCTGTAACAGATAATGCGAGTACAACGGATTTGAGCGCTGGATATACTGATGATGACGAGGAGAATGAATCACCATGTCAATTCCTGGATAAAACCAGAGGATGTATATTAAGCGACGAATACAAGCCACTTGATTGTAAAATCTGGCCACTTAGAATTATGAATAAGGATGGCCGGCTTGTGATTGCCTTGACACCAACATGTCCATCAGTTAACCAAGTGCCATTTGACAAGGTGACTGAGCTTGTGACGAAGGATGGTCTTGGGGCATATATATATGAAGAGGCAATGAAGATGCCTGATATTATTAAAGATTATCGTGAAGGATTTCCGATAGTTATGGAATTACAAAAACAATAATGAAAGTTGGTAAGAAAATGGTTTATAATAACATTCTTGAGGCGATGGGACATACGCCAATGATAAAATTAAGGCATATGCCAGATGAGGATTGTGCTGATATTTTTGTGAAATTTGAGGGCTTGAATGTCGGAGGTTCCATTAAGACAAGAACTGCCTATAATATGATTCTTGCAGCAGAAGAAGAAGGGAAGATAGGCGAAAATACAATAATTGTCGAACCAACAAGCGGCAATCAGGGAATTGGACTAGCATTAATAGGTGCAGTTAAAGGCTATAAAACAATAATTATAATGCCAGACTCAGTTAGTGAAGAAAGAAGAAAGCTTGTAAGACATTATGGTGCACAAGTTATTCTGATTCATGATGATGGCGATATTGGTAAATGTATTGACACTTGCCTGCAGACAGCACTTGATATGGCTGATAAAAATCCAGATATATTTGTTCCACAGCAATTTGCTAATCCTAATAATCCGGCAGTGCATAGAAGTCATACTGGTATGGAGATATTAGAGCAGGTTGATAGAAAAATAGATGGTTTTTGCTCTGGAATTGGAACAGGGGGAACCATAACAGGAATAGGTGAGGTTCTTCGAGCTGCGAATCCACAGATGCTAATATGGGCAGTAGAACCTGAGAATGCTGCGATTTTAGCAGGTGGTAATGTTGGAACACATCTTCAGATGGGAATAGGAGATGGCTTGATTCCGCCAATCTTAAATCAAAATATATATGATGATATATACATTGTAACAGATGAAGAAGCTATAGATACTGCAAAGGATCTTGCTAGAAAAGAAGGCATTATGTGTGGAATTTCAAGTGGAACTAATGTAGCAGCAGCGTTAAAACTGGCAAAGAAACTTGGAAGGGGAAAGACTGTGGTTACAGTGCTTCCAGATACAGCAGAAAGATATTTTTCGACACCATTATTTGATAATGAAGATTTATAAATAAGATTTATGTCGAAATATGATACAACATTTATATGTTAATGTAAAAATAAATTTTTCTATTGACAAAGAATTGAAAGAGAGTTACTATATATAACATAATAACAAAGAATTTATTATTATAAAACATATTTTATATGAATGACCTTTATACAATCTAGTTCATTAGTACCAAGAAAAATTGCTCTATATGTGTAGAATACAGTATTATTGCACGGACAACTTATATGTTTATTTTAATTTTATAAAATTCACAATATAATTACAAATAATTCACAAAATAAGCATTGACAATTTTTCGCTAAAAGGATACGATATAAAGCATCATACGAAATATGGATTAAATAATTCTTATTTGAAAGGAAGAGGTAATAATTATGGCAAAGAAATCATCAAAGAAATCAACAAAAGGACCTTCAAAAGAAGAGATTTTAAAACAGGCTATTTTATCACAGTATAAGAGTGTTAGACAGTTCGCAATCGAGATGGAGATGCCTTACAGCTCACTTATGTCAGCTTTAGACAAGGGCGTATCTGGTATGGCTTATGAGACAGTTATTAGTATCTGTCAGAAGTTAGGAATCAGCCCAATCGATTTCTCAAAGAATAATGTTGAAGGTTTAACAGGATTAGATGCTTTATCTGATCACACAAAGAGACTTATTAACTATTATTCAAGACTTAATGTAGAAGGACAGCAGAGACTTATGGAATTAGCTGAAGATTTTACAGAATTAAAACGTTACAAATAAGCTTTTATTAATAGTATATTCCATGCCAGTTAATACTGGCGTGGAATATATAATCTAGTTACATTCTAGTTACACTCATTTTCCAGATATTGTTTTATTCAATTAGACTTGGAGTCAGATTTTCATTAGATACAAATTTCAGTTCCAATTCCTTATTTTGAAATTGTGTTTGTTTGGCTTGATTTATAAGATATTTATATCTTTTTTGCTCTGAATTCAATTGGAATATATAACAATCAATCAAATCTGGATCAGTGGCATTCTCAAAATTTGAATATGCCGTTTCAATTGCATTAATTGTGGATGCAATTTCTTTTAAAAGATACTTTTCTTCGTAAGAAAGAGTGTCATTATCAATATTTTTTTTCACTGTTAATTCCTTCCTTTTGATAATTTATTAATATAGTTAAGATGATTTATGTCTTGATGTAAGTATTGCCATAATAAATATAAAGTAATCAGTTATAAGTAGTTTTATAGTGGAGGTGATGTAATCTATATGTAATGTAAGTTCAATACTAGAATTATTATTAATTATTTCTTTCTTATTATGTATATGTATAACGGATGTCGCTGGTGACAGAATTCCTAATACACTTAATTTGTGGATGTTAGTAACAGGTTATGTGTATAAGCTTTGTATTACGGACATTAACCTGTGGATAACAAAGTGTGGAGAGTTGAGCATGCGTATAGGAATCGTATTCATGATTGGATACATGTTATACAAAGCAGGTGCAATGGGGGCTGGTGATATTAAAACAATATTAGCACTGAGTACATTCATGGGAGTCTGGCAGCTAACTGTGTATGTGGTGGTCTCTATGATTGCGGGTATAGTGATTGCAATAATACTAAGAGATTTTAGAAAAATTAGAGGCAAGCATAGATTTCATATGGGATATGGATTTCTTGCTGGTTATATAATAATTATATGCTGTAATCAGATAATATAGAAAATACATATTATACATAAGTAGAAAGAACAAATACGAATGGAGGTGTGGATTATTGATTAGCAGTATATGCTGTGGAATATATGTAGAGAATGAAGGATATGCATTTAAACTTGAAAGATTATTGGCACAGAAGTTAAAGAATATGTGCAATATCAACGTATATACGCAAAAAGAAGCATTGAATGAATTTATACAGAAAAATAGTATGGATATATTAATTGTTAGTGAATATGTAAGTATTGATGATATGGATACAGTTAATATAAGTAAAATTGTCATTCTATGCGAGGATGAAGAGAAGGCAATTGCTTTGAATACGGATAGTGTAGGAAAAATCAGATATATATATAGATATCAATCAAGTGATAGATTAATTGAGTATATTGAGCGAGAGACAAAGCAGGTAATTGGACAATCTGAGAACTTTAGTGAACAAAGTGAAGATAAATCATGTCAGGTATATGGAATATATAGTTGTGCATCTGGTGCAATCAATACTAAGTATGGAATTCAATTAGCAGAGAAGCTGAACAAAGTAATCTATATTAGTTTTGAGAGCATGCCTGTATTAGAGCATATTCTAAAGGATTATAATGCAGAGATATCAAAAGAAAAGAAAAGTTCAATATTGCCAGAATTTATTGAAAAGAAAGACAGAAGTGATAAAGGGTTGGATGCAAATCGAACAATATCAGATATTCTGTACTACACTAAGATAAAATCAGAAGAAACAGCAGATATTATAAAGCAGGCATGTATTAATGTTAATGGAGTGGATTATATAAGAACAGTAATCTATCCAGACGATGCACAATATTATGAATTAACTGATGTAGAGTGTCTTGTTAATATTATTAAAGAACAGTTCTCATATCAATATATAATTATTGATATTGGTGCAATGATTAGATGTCCATGGAGACTATTTGGCGTGTGTGATAAGGTTCATTGGATAATATGTGATGATGATTATTCAAGGATATATAAATCATTAATGAATGAATATCTATATGAGTATCAAACGGATATAGTTAGGGACGATAAGATAGTGGATATATATCTATAATGAGAGGATGAAGACAATTATTACTAAAGCTGTTAATATAATAAACAATCGTGTAAAAGAAGAACTTGATATAACAAGAGAGGTTGAGATAGATGAGTTATATCATATCATAGATAAAGAGATAACAGAATTTGTTAATATGAATAAAGAATATGCAACCAAGGATTATAGAATACCGATTTCAGTTGCAACTCGTCTACAGATTCGTCGAGAAGTATATAATTCTATAAGGGGATATGGTGTTCTGTCCGAATTAATGGAAGATGACACTATATCTGAAATAATGATTAATGGATATCAGAATATATTCTATGAAAAAGATGGTCTTATACATCGGTGGAATAGGCATATTGAGAGTAAAGAGAAACTAGAGGATATAGCGCAGAGAATTGCTGCTCTTTCTAACCGGCTTGTTAATGAATCTACACCAATAGTAGATACAAGATTAGCTGATGGTTCAAGGGTTAATATTGTATTGTCACCAATAGCAATTGATGGCCCAGTAATAACAATAAGAAAATTTTTCCATAATCCATTAACAATGGATAATCTAATTGAATACAATTCAATCACAAGTCAGGCAGCTGACTATCTGAAAGAACTAGTAGAGGCACGATACAATATATTCGTAAGTGGAGGTACTGGTTCCGGAAAAACAACATTTTTGAATGTTTTATCAAATTATATTCCAACAGAACAAAGAGTAATTACAATTGAAGATTCAGCAGAACTTCAATTAACCAATATTGATAATCTTGTACGGCTTGAGGCGCGTAATGCCAATATCGAAGGTAAGAATGCCATCAAAATAAAAGAACTTATTAAATCAAGTCTACGAATGCGTCCTGACAGAATTGTTGTTGGAGAGGTAAGAGGTGAAGAAGCACTAGATATGCTTGCAGCAATGAATACTGGACATGATGGTTCGCTTTCTACAGGGCACGGGAATTCTCCACAGGATATGGTTAATAGGCTTGAAACAATGGTTTTAACTGGTATTGATATGCCATTGCCGGCAGTAAGAGGGCAGATAATATCGGCAATTGATATAATTGTGCATTTGGCAAGAACCGGCGATCATTCACGTAAAATTATGGAGATATGCGAGATAGATAAGAGCTCACAAGATAGGCTAAAGACAAATACGTTATTTAGATATGATTATCAGAGTAATAGACTTGAAAAAACAGGTGAATTAATTAATACAGACAAATTAATTATGTATGGAAAGAGAAAAGAGTCATGAATAGAGAAAGGCTAATGGCGGGGATTATAGTTATAATAAGCTTTATTATTTTAGCGTATCTGTTCTTTGATTCAGTGCTGCCAGTATTATTAATGTTACCTTTGCTGCATCCAATTGTAAAGATTGTGATAGAGGAAAGAAGAAGAAAAAGAAAGATGAATATTGAACGCTGGTTCAAGGATGGAATTCAAGCGGTTGTATTCTCTTTGAATGTTGGATACTCAGTTGAAAACAGTTTTAGGGAAGCATGTAAAGAACTGAAGTCTTTATATGGTGAAGATAATTACATATATTGTCTCTTTGAAAAAATTAGTCGAAGGTTGAGTATTAATGACAATATTGAAGATATTATGGAAGATGTGGCAAAGGAATGTGATATAGAAGATATATATTATTTTGCAGAGGTGTTTAGATATGCAAAAAGGAGCGGTGGTGACCTTATTGAAATAATTAGGAGCTCGATAGATACAATATCTGAAAAAATGGATATCGAGAGAGAAATAGATACTATTATTGCAGCTAAAAAGATGGAATTTATAATTATGTGCTTTGTCCCACTGGGAATTATCATGTATCTAAGAATTACAGCAGGGGATTTGATAAGAGTACTTTATACCACTAAGACGGGTATAGGCATAATGACAGTATGCTTTATTACGTACATTGCTGCGATTATGCTTGGAAGAAGGATTATTATAAATAATACTATCGAATAATGTTATCGAATAATGTTATATAGCAATGTTATGGAGGGGTAGGACACTAATGAATAAAAAGAAGAAAATTATAATTACCTGTATAATTTTTATTACATCTATAATCTTAGGATTATTAGATATGAATAATCAATCTTCTAAAGAAGATAATGTAATTGAGCGTCCTCAACCGGGAGGTAATAGCAGCCTATATAATCTGGAGATAAGAGCTGGAGAAAGCAATGACATATATGAAATTGATCTCAATATTGAGCCAAGAATATATTCTGCCGAGGAAGTAATGGATAATTTTGATAAGGGATATGAACTTGTAAAAGATCTGATACTCGGCAATAATTCTGGACTTGATAATATTACAACAAAACTTAAGTTGATTGATCGAATTGAGGAACTAGATATCGATGTATGGTGGTCATTAGATAATAGTGGAATTGTTAATTATGATGGTTCGCTGAATAATTATGGTGATTTTTCAATGCAGGATATATGTATAACAGCCAATTTTAGCTACCTTGAGTATAGTGCGGACTATCCAATTGATATGACAGTAAGATGTGCTGATATAACAAATAGAGAACAGTATAATGAGAATCTAAAAAAGTATCTATCAGAGCTTGCTAATTCTGATTTACAGAATGAAGAAGTAATTCTGCCGGATTACTTTGATAATAAAGAACTTACATATGAGGTAAAAGAAGATAGCAGCAATGGTCTGATTTATATTATTGGAGGAATTGTATGTTGTATAGCATTATGGTTAGGCGATAAAGCAGACAAGAAAAATATAGATAAGAAGCGGCTGGAAACATTAAAAAGAGATTATGCAGAAATAGTGTCCAAGCTCACAATACTAACGGGTGCAGGTATGCCCATCATAAGAGCATGGGAGAAAATAATTCTTGATTACAAAGACAAAATTCAAAAACCTGTTATTCACGAGATGACATTAGCATATTATGCAGTCAAGTCGGGTATGACAGAAAAGACAGCGTATTACGAATTTGGTACTAGATGTGGACTGCCTCAGTATAAAAAGCTGGCGGCGTTATTGGAGCAGAATCTGATAAAGGGCTCAAAGGATATTAATTATTTGCTTAGAGTGGAGATGATAGAAGCATTTGAACAAAAGAAAAATAATATTATTCAAGGTGGAGAGAAGGCAGGAACAAAGCTGTTACTTCCGATGATTTTAATGTTGATTATAGTAATGGTCATAATTATGGCACCAGCCATGTTATCGTTCAATATATGAAGGGAGGTGAGGACTATGCAGGATATAAAGGACTTTTTGTATGAAGAGGATGGAATGGGAGTAGTAGAGATAATTCTGATAATTGTGGTTTTAGTAGGATTAGTTTTAATATTCAAAAATCAAATTACGAGTCTTGTTAATTCTATATTAACAAAGATGACAAGCAAAGCAAATAGCATATAACATTATTGCAAATGGAGAAGATATATGTGCAAAGGTAGAGGGAATGCTGAGATGCAGCTTGGCGCACATACGACTATTGCTGCGAGTTTATTAATGACGGTTCTGATAACATTTATCTATGCATCCATTCAATCAGCAGGAATTTCGCTGTCGGTAACGAAATCAATAATGATTTCAAATCTTACGACGGAATCAGCATTTTCTATGTATTATACGGATTTGTTTAATGAATATGATCTGTTATTCTCAAAGTATGATAAGAATGAATGGCTGACAAGAATGAATACAGTAGCAGAAAAGAATACAGCGGGCAGCAGTTTGTTTGGTAGAACCAGGCTGGAGAATATAAGAATTAACAAAGTTGTCAGACCAACGGATAGTGGTGGAACCGGGTTTGAAAAATCGGTACTAAAATATATGAGATATGGAATCGTGGCACAGCTGGGCGAGGAGCTTATATATGGTGAGAGAATAAAGAAGCAGGCAGAGGAATCACGTAAAATAACAGAGGAGATATTACAGTGTTCACAAATAATATCGGATGTAGATGAGCAGACGCTGATATTTGTATCGGATGTTGAGGGAATACTTGTGGACGATAATGGATTTATGTCAAACAATAATCTTCCAGTTACTAATGAAGCAATATCATTCTCAAAGAAACTGATCAATGGTAATACAATGCAGTCACGTGGAATTAATGACTTGCGGGTATTTGCCGTATTGGATAAAAATCATGTGGATATTAATTCGGAGATAGGTATAATGCTGCGTGAAACTACAGTTATTAGAGAATTGAGCGATGATGTTGATGAGATAATTATGTTACCTCAGGGCAATAATATATTGATGGATACTCTGAAGGATTTAAGACAGCAGGTTGTAAGGCTGAATGAAAATGTTACAGAAACAATTGCAATTAATAATAATGTGTTTGCCTTGAGTGACAAAATAAAGCAGGATAAGGCGGAGGTTAGGAATCAGTCCAATGTAATAAAAGAGAATGTAGTTGAAAAAAAGGATGTACTTGGTGAGGATTTAGCTAATGCGTATATAAGTGAATGTAGTGAAATCGAAAAAACATTAACTGATAATAAGAATATATGTGATGTAGAGTTAATTACAGAAAGGTTGCAGGCTAATAATGAGATACTGATAAATGTTAATAATTGTCTTAATGCTGTTCTTAGTGAGTTAAATACAGGAACACTATCGAAAATTATTGATAAATTAAGTGAAATGTTGATTTTACTTAAGGATTACAGAATTGATGATTGCGTAATTGATTATTCTAATATTCAATTCGGTACAAGAGGGATTGGTATCAGTGCAATCAAGAATCTTTATCATTTGCTAACACAGGGAAATCTGGCACTAATACTTGGAGATGAGAATAACCTGTCAGATTATACTTTGCAATATGAAGATTTGGCATCAGCATTTATCAATGATATCAATAGTGAAAATAATGATAGTGTACTGGATAATCATATATATAACCAATATCTCTGGGAAAAATTCCAATGTTATACAGATGTGAACGATTCTGGAAAAGATAATAGAAGCAATATTCGACCAGAGTATGAGATTGAGTATATTCTTAAAGGAAACAAAACGGATAAGGAAAATCTGCAGGATGTTGTAGCGGATATAACGCTAATTAGGCAGGGGGTTAACTTTGTACATATCTTAACAGATACTTCAAAAAAAGAGGAATGTCATGCACTTGCATTGTCGTTATTAGGATTTACTGGGAACGCGGCAATAATTAAAGCTGGTCAATTTCTAATTATGACAGTGTGGGCTTATGCTGAATCTATATGTGATATGCGAAGTCTTATGAAGGATGAAAAGATACCAATTATAAAGAATAAGGATAATTGGAATCTATCGCTTAGTGCAATGATGTCAATGGAGTTTACAGATACTAAAGAGAATAGTGACGGGATAGATTATGAGCAATATCTTCAATTACTGCTGTTATGTGAAAACAGAGTTAAAAAGAATTTCTATACAATGGATTTGTGTGAATTAAGAATGATAGAGCTGGGTAATGGAGATTTTCGCTTTAGAAAATGTGCGTATGGAATAGAAGCAGAATTTGTATTTGATATAAAGTGTGGAATTAACAGTAATAATATAATGCTGTCTAATAACAGATTTTATACTAATAAAACGGCATATTCATATTAAATGTATATTAGTAGGGAGGCGGTGGACAGATATGTCCTTTTGTTGTGATTATAAAAAATATAAAGAGTACGAGTCTTGTTCTTTGTTAGATCCTATAATGCCCAAACATAGCAAAAGGATATATCTGTCTGCCGCAACTACTATAGAGGCTTCAATTATTATTCCAATTATGGTATGCGCATTAATGACAATTATGTATTTTATTCAAATAATAGGGCTTCAGACTAGAGTTGAAGAGGTAATGTACAACGAATGTAGACAACTGTCACGATATGCTTATGTTGTCGGTAACAATCAATTTGTAATTAAGGATATTCTAGAGACTGAACAAAAATGGAGTGATAAAGCCGGTGAAATAGATAGCTGCATACGAAAGGGTGTTGGAATTATCTCAGCTGAAACACTTTTTTTATCGAAAATGGGATTTGATTATATGCGAAATACAGATGTTATTGGAGGACCATATGGATTTCTACTGCTTAATTCAAAGGTATTATCGGATAATGAGGAGATAACTCTTTCTGTAACGTATTCAATAAAAAATCCATTTGATATATATGGATGGTTTGTACATGTAATAACTCAGACATCAAGTGTCACGGCATGGGTGGGAAATGAATACAACAATTTTAATAGTCAATCAGCAGAATATGTGTATATTACGCCGACAGGGACTGTGTATCACAAAGATAAAAACTGTTCATATTTAAATCCACAAATAACAGGTGTTGATGTAGACAAGGTGGCAAATTATAGGAATGTCAATGGCGCCAAATACTATAGTTGTGAGATATGTGGCAAAGAAAAAAGTGAGATATGTTATATAACTAAATATGGAACAAGCTATCATTCTAATAGGAATTGCAGTGGCCTAAAAAGAGGGATTATGCAAGTATCATTAAGTGCATTATCGGGATACGCACCATGTAGTAAGTGCAGTAAATTTGAATTACAAACAGGAGGATAGAAAAACGATATCAAATAGTAATGCAGATATGCAGAAAGGAAAGCTTAGAGTAATAATAGTCACATTAATTTTGACATTAATTATAATCATCCTATTGATTTCAGGAATTATAGTAATTGCATTTTTAGAGAATAAAGTCAATGGACAAACTGATGATATAAATCAATTGAATAATTATAAAATATCAGAAAAATTAATGGATTCAGATGGCAGGATATGGGGCTGTATTGTACCAGAAATACTTAATGAAGAAGGTCTTATTGATTATTCACAGGTAGGTATAGAAATTGCGGGATATAGTGATTGTGCAGTTACCGATGACAGCAGGGTTATGCAGTTAGTTAATGCACCGTCGAATCCGGTTTATTTAATATATTCTATCTATTGCAAGGCGGATCTAATATATGAGTCAGGGCTTATTCCACCGGGAAAGATGGAAGAGATTGATATGTATTCTATGCTTGAGCAGGGGGTGAACAGCGTTGATATATACATTCAGCTAATATCAGCTAATGACAGAAGCAGTCTTAACAGTGCAAAGCAGACAATTAATATAACAAAAAAATAAAAAAGGAGAATTGAATATGAGTAATATAGGATTAAGAAAAAAGATTAGAAGGGCTGGTTACACAGCACTTGCAGCTATTTGGATGGTAATGCCGGTATATGCAGCAGATACAGTAGTCACAACGGATGGTAATGCATCAAGTACAATTACGTATTATAAAGCATCAGATTATTCGGTTACCATACCTGCGATTGTTACGGCAAGTGATATTGCAGATGTTAATATTAATATTACTTCATCAAGAATGAATCTAACGCCGGCAGAGATGGTAACAGTAAAGATATCAGATGGAATTGAAAGTGGCAATGTTACCTTAGTTAGACAGAATGTATTGCAGGGTAAAACAGCATCAAAACTCAGCCTACCTTTAAAACTGAGTACACAGACGGTGGAAAAGAGCACTGTAGTAGCTGAATTTAGGGATGGTGTAACACCAACAACTAATCTTTTGGCTAATCAGCTAAAAGCTGAAAAAATTATTACATCACAGGCAACTGAGGCAGGAGACTACAGGGGAAGTATAACATTTACCATTCAAAAATCATCAATAGCATAGTCTTATGATATGGATACAATATAATCAATAAAGCGAGGATAAATTATTGCCGTACTATACATATTTTGCAGGATACATACTGCTTTTATCAGGACTTCTATATGAAGCTTGTCAGGATATAAAACATCATGAAATCACACTCTGCAGCAGTGCAATGTTGGTTAGTGCGGCACTTTTGCATATCCTATTAGTGACAGACAAGGAAGATAATCAACTGCTGCTTGTAATAGTGAGCGCTATTCCCGGGTTAGTTATATGTGGTATTTCCTTACTATTAAAGGGAATGATAGGGCTAGGAGATGGTATTATGTTTGTTTTTGTTGGATTGTGTACTGGACTGTACAGATGTATTTTTATAATTTTCTGCACTTTTTTGATAAATGCTTTTATTTCGGTGTGTCTTATTGTACTAAAGAAGGCCAGAAAAAAATATGAGATACCAGTAATACCACAGATGTTCACAGTAGTATCGATAATGTTTGTACTGGATATAGTTAATATATGTATGAACATAAGTTAATGGGAGGTTATGCAGGTGTGATAAAGCTTAAGGCTTCATTTACGGTGGAAAACAGTGTAGTTATGCCAATGTTTTTTATAACAGTAGTAATGTTAATTGTAGTTTGTATGTACATACATGATAATGTTGTAATTAAGAATGCAGCTCTTCAGGGATGCATAAAGAATGAATTTTATAGTGAAATAATTAATACAGATGATATTAATGCGGATATAGATCAATATATAAAATCGAATATTTTACTGCTGAGAAATGAGGATGTACATATAGAGAGTGACAAAAATAAATATAAGGTATGCTTTAAATATATGAAAGAGATTAGTGTTGAAAAAAACAGACCTGCTGATTTTTTGCGAATTATAAATGCTGTAAAAAAATTCGGTAACAGATAAATTATAATATAATGTGGAGGACATGCATGGAAGAGGGTTTTAGGGAAATAAGCTATCAAGATGAAAATAGTAGAAGCTATGCAGTGATTGAAGCGAAAGATATTACAGAATTTGAACTGAATATGATATTAAAAAATAAACTTGATGGTTATATTCAGGTAGATCAGAGAAAAATTAATAATAAAGTTTGTATGTATTATGATATTACTTCAAAAAATAGTATTTATGATGTATATCAAAAGAAAGCTATTGGCAGTACAGAAATTATTAATATTATGAAATCTGTTTCTGCAGCTATAGATTCAGCAGCAGATTTTTTACTTGATATGAATAATATTGTTTTACTTCCATCGTTGATATATGAGGATGAAAAGAATAATCTATACTTTATGTATATTCCTCAGAAGACACAGGGAATATGTGCACAGATGAAAGCTTTGATGGAATGGATATTAGAAAGAATGGATCATTCTGATAAGTCAGTGGTAATTGAAGTATATGATATATACCATGAGATATGTGATGGAAACTGTAACATAGGACAATTGTGTGAAAAGATTAATCTGCCTCAAATAGAAGAACCGCCAAAGGAGAAAGAGACTATAGTTGCTGGGAAAGAAGAAAGCAGAACTATAGAAACTATAATGCCTGAAACAATAATTAGTGATCAGGAAGTAAGACCTTCCTATATTGATGATTTGTTTAAATACGGGCAAATTGCGTGTGGGGGAGCTGGAGCATTAATTGTCTTGAACTATCTGGCAGGCAGCAAAGCACTTATAAGGATTAATAATACTATAAGTATTATTATACTTGCAGTTATACTTATTATTTTTGTCTTATTGAATTGTCTTAAGGATAAAAAAGAAATCTTTGCTGGAATTAAGACAAATAATGTAGATATTCCATATAAATATAGTTTTAACAATTCGGAAGAGTTAGAAAAAACACAGGTTATTTCTGTCGTAAATAAAGGTGAAGAATATATTCAATGTAGATTGATAACAATAGATGAAAAGCAGAATGAGGGAGTAGTAATTAAGATATGCGAATTGCCGTTTATAGTAGGAAGCTATAAGAATAGTTGTAATTATATAATTAATGACAGGCGTATTAGTAAAATGCATTTTAAAATAAGCAAAAGAAATCAACAGTTTTTTATTACGGATTTGAATTCTACTAATGGTACATATATTAATGAAAGCCGCTTAAGCAGAAATGAAACTGAAGAACTTGCTGACGGTGATATAATCAGAGCAGCACTTTGTGAGTATAGATTTGAGATTGTAAAGTAATTAAAAATATGGTATTCTTTCGATATAATTATTGTGTAAATGAAAGGTCTATATATGAACATAAATATATATTATGGTGGAAGAGGATTAATTGATGATCCTACAATGTATGTACTGACGAAGGTTCAGGAAGTATTGGAAGAACTTAATGTTAATGTTACTAGATATAACCTGAATGAATTAAAGAATACAATTACCACATTGCCACAGACACTAAAGGAAGCAGATGGAATTATTCTTGCGACAACAGTTGAGTGGTTGGGAATTGGCGGATATATGCAGATGTTTCTGGATTCCTGCTGGTTGTATGGAGATAAGAATGTAATTAGTGAAATCTATATGTTTCCAATTGTAATGTCTAAAACATATGGTGAAAAAGAAGCTTCTCTGACATTAGTTAGTTCATGGGATATGCTTGGAGGTAAAAGTGTCAACGGATTGAATGCATATGTTGACGATACATCGGAATTTGAATTTAATAGTGAATATGCATCTATAATAGAGAAGTATACTGAGAATATGTACAGAACTATTTCACAAAAGATTAATTCACTTCCATCAAGCTGTAATACAATTAAGCAGACAATTATGAAGGAGACTATAAAGCTGACTCCTCAGGAGAATGAAAGATTGTCAAAATTCGCAGCGGACGATAAATTTGCAGAAAAGCAGAAAAAAGACATAGAAGAATTATCAAGTATGTTTAAAGAGATGCTTAATGAAAAAAATCAAGGTGGGGATGATTATTACCTACATTCATTCATAGATGCATTCAATGAACATAATGGACAGAATATTAAAGCAACTTATATGTTTATGATAAGTGATAAAGATAAATCAATTCTTGTGTCAGTTAATAATGACACTTTGAATGTTGAGTTTGGTGAGAATGCTTCTGCTGATGTAATTGGAAAGATGACTAAAGAAGTGTTTGACAGCATTGTAAAGGGCAGAATGACATTCCAGAGAGCATTTATGACAGGTGCGATGGCTGTAAAAGGTAATTATAAAACACTCTGTGTTCTTAATGAATTATTTGTTTTTGAGTAAAATAATCTATTTGCTGATTGGAATATTAAGAATAATTGTTGTAGAGGTGTTGGTATGTTCCATTGAAAGACTACCACCACATCTGCAGCATATATTATTAACTATGGTAAGACCAAGACCGATATGCTCATCTTTGGTTGTGTTAAAAGGTGGGAAAATACCATCCTGAAAGGTTTTAATAAACATTTCCGGAATAATAGACGCATCACTATGAGTATTTTTGATTTTGATACAGACAAAATCTGCATTGATTTTATCTATGTTAGCTGAGATTTGAATTGTATCATCATTAGTAGTGGCTTCAAAAGCATTTTTAAGTAATTCAGTTAATGCAATAGTAATTTTGCCAGGATTAATATTGACTCTAGAGATAGTTTTATCAATATTAAAATCATAGTTTCTTACCTCATTAGGATATATGTCATCTAACAAATCAGGAAGTGCCCATAGAATATCATTAATATTGCACACGCCACTGCAGTCGGAATTGCTGTATCTTAGATTAGATGTCTCGTCCATATAATACATCAGTTGTGCAATACTTTTTTCGATACTGTTCCATTGAGGAATGATAGAGAGATTAGAATAAGTCATATTAAGAAGCTGCCACGTACTTGATAATATGGAAATGATGTTTTTTAAATCATGGCTTGTAACTGAAAGAATATCATTACTTTCAGCTTCTTTTTTCATAATAAAATCGTAAAACTCAGGTTGAGTTTCTTTTAATTCATTAATGTAAAGAAAATCTTTTCCATTTATCGTGATATGAATTACTCCTTTGAAATAAAATATTGATTAGTTTCCTATGATAGGATATTATATAGATAGTATACGATAAGCAGAAATGGCTGTAAATAAGATGTTTTCGACATTTTTTTTATTGAATACTGCAAATTCAAAAGGATTGGTATGGAGGATAACATGAAAAAAGACGATTGTATTTTTTGTAAATTAGCGAACGGAGATATTCCGGTAAATGCTTTGTATGAGGATGAAGATTTCAAAGTTATATTTGATCAGGGTCCAGCTTCAAAGGGACATGTTTTGATACTGCCAAAGAATCACTTTGATAATATATATGATATGGATTCGGAAATGGCAGGAAAGGCATTCCAACTTGCAAATAAGCTTGCAAAGCCAATTGTAGATACATTACAATGCCAGGGACTTAACATTCTACAGAACAATGGAACTGTTGCGGGTCAGACAGTATTTCACTTTCATATTCATATGATACCAAGATATACTGATGATAAGGTAAATATTACATGGAATCAGGGAAGCGTCACTGCTGATGAAGTTCAGGAGATGAAAGACAAAATCATTAAAAATATAACCAAATAACTATTTACAAAGATATAGTTGGGATATTATAATTTTGAACTATGAATAATAATTCAAAAGATATATTAAAATAAAAAATCTTAAAATCATTTAAGAAAAGAAGGAGTCAATATGATAGAACTTAGCAAAGGCGGAGCATATCTTATTAACGGCGTTGATTTATGCTTCGAGGGTAATGATACAGAAGCTGAACTTAAGAGCAAATTAGGTCAGGTTCCTGATAAATCAGAAGCAGCAAAGAATACTATGGCTTATAACATTCTTGCAGCTCATAATACATCAGGTAACATGGATAAGCTTAAAATCAAATTTGACAAATTAACATCACATGATATTACATTTGTCGGAATTATACAGACAGCAAGAGCGTCAGGTCTTGAGAAATTCCCAATTCCTTATGTACTTACAAACTGTCATAATAGTTTATGTGCCGTAGGTGGAACAATTAACGAAGATGATCATATGTTTGGACTTACATGTGCAAAGAGATACGGTGGAATGTATGTACCACCTCATCAGGCAGTTATTCACCAGTTCGCACGAGAGATGTTAGCAGGTGGTGGCAAGATGATTCTTGGTTCTGATAGTCACACACGTTATGGTGCATTAGGTACTATGGCTATGGGTGAAGGTGGACCTGAACTTGTAAAACAGCTTCTTGATAAGACATATGATATTAACATGCCTGGAGTAGTTGGTATCTATCTTAAGGGAGAACCTGTAAAAGGTGTCGGACCTCAGGATGTTGCTTTAGCGATAATCGGTGCTGTATTTGCTAATGGCTACGTTAAGAATAAGGTAATGGAATTTGTTGGTCCTGGTGTTGAAAAACTTAGTGCTGATTTCAGAATTGGTATTGATGTTATGACTACAGAGACAACTTGTCTTTCTTCAATCTGGAAAACAGATGATAAAATTAAGGATTTCTATGATATTCATGGAAGAAGTGAGGATTACAAAGAACTTAATCCGGGAGCAGTTACTTATTATGATGGACTTGTTACAGTTGATCTTAGTGAAATCAGACCAATGATTGCTATGCCATTCCATCCAAGTAACACATATACAATTGATGAAGTTAATGCAAATCTTATGGATATATTAGACGATTGTGAAAAGAAAGCACTTGTAAGTCTTGATGGTCAGGTAGATTTTAAACTTAAAGATAAAGTAAGAAATGGAAAATTCTATGTTGAACAGGGAATTATTGCAGGATGCGCAGGTGGTGGATTTGAAAATATATGTGCTGCAGCTGATATATTAAGAGGCAAGAGTATCGGTTCTGATGCATTCACATTAAGTGTATATCCAGCTAGTACACCAATTTATATGGAATTAGCTAAGAATGGAGCATTAGCAGATCTTCTTGGAACAGGAGCTATTGTTAAGACTGCATTCTGTGGCCCATGTTTTGGCGCTGGTGACACACCAGCTAATAATGCATTCAGTATTAGACATTCAACAAGAAACTTCCCTAATAGAGAGGGATCTAAGCTTCAGAATGGACAGATTTCATCAGTTGCACTTATGGATGCACGTTCAATTGCAGCAACAGCAGCAAACAAAGGTATATTGACAGCAGCAACAGATATTGATGTTGAATTTACTAATCCAAAGTATTTCTTTGATAAGAGCATATATGAAAACAGAGTATTTGACAGTAAGGGAGTTGCAGACCCAAGCGTTGAGGTACAATTTGGCCCTAATATTAAGGATTGGCCAAAGATGGAACCATTGCCAGAGAACATTATTCTTAAGGTAGTAGCTGAAATTCATGATCCTGTTACAACAACAGATGAGTTGATTCCATCAGGAGAGACTTCTTCATATCGTTCAAATCCTATTGGACTTGCTGAATTTACATTATCAAGAAAAGATCCTTCATATGTTGGTAAAGCTAAAGCAGTTAAGGAGGCCGAGGATGCAAGAGTTGCAGGAACATGTCCAGCAGAAGCTGTTGAAGAATTAAAACCAGTTATGGATAAGATTAAAGAATCATATAAGATTTCTAGAGATACAGTAGCAATTGGAAGTACTATATTCGCTGTTAAACCAGGTGATGGCTCTGCAAGAGAGCAGGCTGCATCATGTCAGAAAGTACTCGGCGGATGGGCTAATATTGCTAACGAATATGCTACAAAGAGATATCGTTCAAACCTTATTAACTGGGGAATGCTTCCATTCATTATTGATGAGGGAGAGCTTCCATTCACTAATGGTGATTATCTATTTATTCCGAATATTGCTGATGCAATTAAGAATAAAGACACTGAAATAAAAGCATTTGTAGTAGGCGAAGAACTTAAAGAATTTACTCTTAAAATGGGTGAATTAACAGATGATGAGAGAAAGATAATTCTTGATGGTTGTCTTATTAATTTCTATAGAAACTAATAACATTGCTGATTAAAAAGAAAGTGTGAATACTTATGGCAGAACAGAATATTCTTGCTGGTGATATAGTATGTCTGGGACATATTAAAGAAGAGGTTGAAGAATGTTCCAAAATGAAAAGTCAACTTCAGATTGTCAAACAGAATGTCAACGAGCTTGATAGGAATATCAGCAATGCGGAAAAGAATCTTAAAGATGAGATAGAGAAGACTATTGCTGATAGAAGAACTGCAGTTGAGACAGGCTTTGATGATGCTATTGCTAAAGATGAAGATAAGATAAAAACAATTCTTAATAGCAGGGACAAAGCAAAATCGAAAGGTGTAAAAGCTAGAATACAGGTTGAAACAGCTGAACTTACAAAAGAAAATAAGCATCATTCTGTAGAGATAGAGGAGCTGTTAAAACAAAGTAAAGCTGGAAAGATATGTAGTAATAAACTGTTTCATAGTATTTTTATTACAAGCGGCATTGTGGATGCAATATGCTTTGCTATTTCAGTATGCTTGTTTATTCTATTAATACCTGCATTGGTTGTGATTATTGTTCCTGATGTGAAAGCGTATGTTATTTTGATAATTGGATTTGCTTTATCGGCGCTATATATATTGGCTTACAAATTAATCAACGATAAAATTAAAGAACCTAATCTTGAGCTAATATATTCTATAGTAGGTATTCAGAAACAGATTAAAGAGAATAATATTAAAATAAAGCAGATATCTACTAATATTAAAAAAGATAAGAATGAAGATATGTATAATCTTCATAAGTATGATTCTGAGATAGAAAAAGTGAATACAGATATTAAAGAACTTGAGAATCAGAAGAAAAATGCTTTAGAAGAATTTGATAATGTAACAAAATCTAATATCGAAAATGAGATAGAAGGCAGATGCAGAAATCGTATTGATGATATGAAGTCAAAACTTAAGGAAGAAAAAAAGCAATATTCAGAACTTGAGAAGGACATTAAAGAAAGAGCATTAACGATTTCTTCTAATTATGAAGCATATTTGGGAAGTGAAGTGACTTCACCTGCCAAACTAGATGTGCTTATAAGCATAATGAACGAACACGATGATATTACAATTGGACAGGCTCTTGCAATTTATAAGACGAGGAAGTAAGGAATGCAAGTGATTCCGCTAAAGCCATTGAAATTGTGTCTGCTAGATGCATTATAGTATTGAGACGTGTAGTTTGTAAAAGTAAAGAATCCATAACACCTGAGTAGTTGACTATTCCAGTTATATGAATATCACCAACTTCAGGAAGATTTTTATTAACCCCTAGTCCGGGCTTTAATGAGCCTGGACCGAGGGTAATATATCCAATATGTTCCTTTTTGCCAAGTGATGCATCTATTGCAATTATAAAAGGAGCTTCATAATATCTTGATATATCTGTAAGTGTGTCAGAAAGATTTGCGGCATGAACAGGTCGCTCAAGAGTCCCAATTACAGTAATTCCTGTAATGTCATATTGTTCTAATTTATATCCAATGAGTGGACCAAGGCTGTCGCCAGTTGAACGGTCGCTGCCAATGCATAAAATAATTATATGCTGATTTTGGATATTTATAGTTGATAACATCTCTACAAGACGTGCCTTTAGATGTATTGAGCTTGTTTTAGATTTGCAATTATAATAATATAACATATATTTTTCCCTATTCCATATATTTTATATAGTATTTTACGAAAAATATGGGACATCTATTCATAGGATTTATATTATTAATTTAATTAATTCTACATCATATAACAAAGATTTCCATTTGAACAATAATAATATGATTTTTATAATCATAAAATAGCAATTATATACGGCAAAAGTCGAATGATTTAGCTCCACCAGTTACTATAAACGTCAAAATTTTTAGCAATAATATGCTACCATCTGAGGTAAATGCTCGTAGTGGGTAAAAAATTATATGCTATTAATGTTGGGGGTGGAATTATAATGATAGAAACAATTCACGAGGAGAAAAACAATTCAAAAGAAAGAGATATAAGGCTGCCAAAGAATATTAAGCAGGTGGGAACATGCACAAAGGATACAGTTATCTATATTGAAGATTATGCATATTCGTTCTTAAAAACATTATATGAATGTGGTGAACAATTAAGTACAGGAGTCTTGTTGGGGACAAGCACTATAGGGAATGGTAAAAACTATATTTTTATACGCGGTGTTATATTAGCATCATGTGAGCAGGACGATTTTATGAACTTTGAATTTTCGCAGACAATGTGGCTTGATGTATATGAAGAGAAAGATATATATTACCATGAATGTGAGATAGTGGGCTGGTTTGTAGCAACAGGGGGATTGGTAAAGGAAGATTTTGAAAGAATAAGAAAAATACATATTGATAATTTTGCAGGTAAAAACAAGACGTTTATGGCAATAAATCGAGATGATAAAGATGAAGATTTTTACATATATGAGAATAATTATCTCGCAAAACAACCGGGTTTTATAGCAATTTACGAAAAAAATGATGATATGCAGGAATATATGATGAAAAAAAGGCCCAAAAGAATGGTAGAGGCGCCATTAGCAGACAATGATGTAGTCATTAATTTCAAGAATACGGTAGCTGAAAAGAAAGCTGAGAAGCAAAAGCATCATGGAACGTTGATATACAGCGCGGCGACAATGATGGTGCTCATTGTAACTGTAATAGGAATTAACATGATGAACAGTTATGATAAGATGGAGAATGTTAATGGACTGTTAGGACAGATAGCCAATAAGATATCGGGATTGGGAGACTTGTATCACAATTCCAACAATCGTGATAATGCAACTTCGAAAGAGACACAAAAGGATGATGTAGTTCCTGTCAATAAGGTACCGGGAAATGTTGTTAAACAAAGTGAGGAAAGTCAAAGTGACATAGCGGCAGTCCCGGAGACGACAGTATCAGAAACAAAAACCGAGGAAGATGTCTCGAGCGTAATTGTGCGTACTCATGAGTATGTAATAGTTAAGGGAGATACGCTTATGAGTATATGCAGGAAGAATTATGGTGACACTGCCAATATAGATGAAATAATGAAACTTAATAATATAGATGATCCAAATAAAATATATATAGGACAGGTAATAAAACTTCCTTGAATATTTTGCATAATAATGTATAATGAAAATAATTGTATTTAACATTAGATGAATAAGGGAGTTGCGAAGAAAATGGCAGATTTTAATATGAATAATTCTCGTCAGAATATTAGAATAGTCAGAAATGATGAAAACGAAAATCTGGATAGCAACGAAGATTATCAAAAGAAAATAAAACGTCACAGGCAACATATTGCAATATTAATAGGTATTGCAGCTGTGATATTGATAGTGATAGCGATAATTTATTTTGTATCAATGGATAATAAGGTATACACTGATTACACGATTGTTAATTCGTGGAATCGAGAAGATTCAGATAGTGCTATGTATACAGAATATGGCAGTGGATACATAAGATATAGTACGGATGGAGCTGCATATTATTCAAAAAAAGGGCAGCTTATATGGAATCAGACATATGTAATGAAAAATCCACAGATAAAAATATGTGAGGATTTCATTGTGATTGGAGATGTACAGGGAACTAATCTCTATATTCTTAATCAGGCAGGTTTAGTCAAGAATATAGATACATCTATGTCGATTAATCAGGTTGATATTGCATCTATGGGGGCAGCAGTAGCTGTATTAGAAGATAATAATGCCAACTATATTAATATGTATGACAAGGATGGTAATAAAATATATACAATAAAGACAACCCTTGCAGGTGATGGATATCCGATAGATGTTGATATAACTGATGATGGAACAAAGTTAATTGCATCATATGTATATGTGAGTGGTGAGGAAATAAAGACTAATGTAGTATTCTATAATTTCTCTGATGTTGGTCAGAATGAAACAGAACGTCTTGTTGGTGGATTTAATCATTATGGCAATACGATTGTTCCAGAAGTGGAATTCCTTACAGATACTAAGGCTATTGCAATTGGAGAGGACGTCATAAGCATTTATAAGATTAAAGAATATCCGGAATTATCCGAAGAAATACACATTGATCAGGAGATAAAAAGAGTATTTTACAGCAGTGATTATATAGGTGTAGTTGTTGATAATAGTGAATCATCAGAGGCATATAAGATGATAGTGTATGATAATAGTGGAAAACAGAAGATGTCAACAACATTTAACACGGAATACAATCAGATCAAATTTGATGGGAGTTCAATCCTTATGTATAATGATTCACTTTTTACGGTTATGAATTTGAATGGAAAAGTTCTTACATCACAAAAAATAGATTTACCAGTGATGTCATTCCTTTCACTTGGAACCCGAGGAAGTTATATTATGGTCAGTTCAAGATATATACAGGAAATCAAATTAAAATAAGGTATATTAGGGAGACCAGCTATGAAAAGTCAAGCCCGAAATGAAAATAAATTCTTTTTGATTAATGATTATAAAAAAGGGTAACTTTAATAAGAGCTCCCTAAGGTGCATTTTCAAAATCTAGATATATTAATAATCAAACCTTTTATTCAAGGTTAAATTCTACCTCATCAGTTAGCATTTTCCATAGGATTCTGATGAGTTTGCCAGCGCAATGCCCAAGTGCATTGTAGTGTGTCCGGCCTTCAGCCCTCTTGGCATTATAGTAAGCCTCGAAGGTAGCGTTGTTTCTAACAACATTCCAAGCTGCATTTACTAAAGCGTATCTAAGTGTACGTGAGCCTCGTTTGGACATTCGGGTTCTTTTGGCCTGAAAGTTTCCAGATTGATATACGGATGGATCAAGACCTGCGAAGGCGAGCAGCTTATTAGGATTGGAGAAACGGTGAATATCACCTATTTCACCAAGAATCATTCCACCATTGATATATCCGATACCTGGAATGGCCATGATAACAGAATCATTAAATTTCATGATTTCTGTCATTTCAAATTCAACCCGATCTAATTGGCTATCTAATAAATCAATCTGTGCGATAGCGTGGGTTATTTGAATAGATAGAGAACTGTCGTTAGCACCGACAGACTTCTGTGCGAGAACTCTTATTTCTTTCGCTTCTTCTTTACTAAAGTGGCCGTGTGAGGATACTTTAAGTAAATGAGCAAGATGAGTCATATGCATAGAAGCAATGTCTTTTGGTGTAGGCGCCTCTTTTAATAGCGCATAGACAGATTTTTGATGCAAGCCTGATTTAAAGAAGTATTGTAACTCAGGGAATACTTGATCCACATAAGAAGTCAATTGGATTTTTAAACGTGTTCGTTGTTTTATGATTTTTTGTCTAAAACGACCAAGTGTTTTGAGGTCCATTAAATCTAAATCAAAATAAGTTATAAATCGTAACATATCTTGCATCATTAAAGTTTTAGCAATAATAAATGTGTCGACCTTATCCGTCTTCGTTTTACGAATGTTATTTTTTCGCATAGAAGACGTAGCAATAGGGTTTAACACACACACTTTAAAATTACTAGCAACAAGGTATCGAACTAAGTTGTCACCGTAGTGTGCCGTTGATTCAAGACCGATGATGAGGTTGTCTAAGTCGTATGAATCGAGCTTAGAGAGCAACAATTGGAATCCATCAGCGTCATTTGTAAATTTGAACGGCTCGATGAGGACTTCACCTTCAGCTGAGATTGCTGAAGCAAAGTGGTTAAGTTTAGCAATATCAATGCCAACATAAATCATGAGGTTGTACCTCCCTTTCTAAAGGTCTGATACCGTGATATCCACCAGCGATTATCATCGTAGACTTGATTGAAATAAGTACTCTAAATAAAACTTGGTACATCCAGCTAATAAACAATTTAGATAAAGGTAGCGGCAATACACTCCAGTTAAGTAGTCAAAGCTACAGGGAAAAATTAAAAGTCCACAGTATCTAAATGTATTATAACCACGATATCAAAAAGAAAGGAAAATATGATGTTTTGCTAATATAAACATCATACAAGGAAATATGGAGATTATATTACTTATTATTGTGGCAGGCATTATAATTATGAATGGTCTTGATGGTTACAAAAAAGGAATGGTAAAATTAATCCTTTGTTTGGTAGCGTTAATCGGTTCGATAGTTGTTGCAGCACTTGTATCACCAGCAGTTGGCAATGCATTAAAAGATAAGACAGAATTATATAACAAGTTGAACAGTGCTGTTGATAAGAAATTTGAGCAGGCTGGTGTGGCGGCTAATATAATTGATAGTATTGGTGATGCTGTAGGAATGGAATCAATAGAAGAGATTAAATCTAAGTTCGCAGATTCAATAGAACTTCCAGATGGTATAGTATCTTCCATAGAGGAGAATCTTGTAGAACAGTACGGAAATAATAATGATCAGCCACTATCTGTTGAAGAAGTTTTGAACAATGTATCTGATTCTGTGGCTAATACAATATGGAATGCAATTATATTCGTGATTTTATTTGTGATTATATATGTAATTGTTAGCATAATTATAAGCGTAAGTGGTTTGATTAATAGCATACCATTGATTGGAAGCATTAATCAGATTGTGGGCCTTGTGCTTGGCGTTGTAAAGGGATTATGTGTAGTATGGATAGCATGCCTTGTACTTACAATGTTCGGCAGTACAGAATTTGGATTAAAGGTATTTGATGCAATTAATGCAAATGCTTTATTATCATTTATATATAGTAATAATATTCTATTAAATATATTAACTTAGTATTAAAGTGATTTAGACAATACAATATAAATGAAGGGATGTGACATCTTTTGGAATACATTGGAAGTAATGGTAATGTACTTACACAATATGATACACCAATACATAAAGCACTCGAGGAACAGCGACTTAACAGGCTGGCACATTTTGATGTCCCAGGTCATAAGGGCGGAAGAGGCAATAAGGAATTACGTGAGTTTTTAGGCGCAGACTGTATGCGATTGGATATGAATTCTATGAAACCGCTGGACAACTTATGTCATCCAACGTCAGTTATTAAAGATGCGCAGGCATTGGCTGCTGAAGCCTTTGGAGCCGATGAAACATTTTTTATTGTTAATGGAACAACTGCGGCTGTGCAGGCAATGATTATGGCGGCCACACAGACTGGTGATAAGATTATTATGCCTAGAAATGTACATAGAAGTGCAATTAATGCATTAGTTGTTAATGGTGCAATTCCGGTCTATGTTAATCCTGGAGTTAATAAGCGTCTAGGAATACCATTGGGAATGACTAACGCAGACGTGGAGAAAGCAATTGCAGAGAATCCGGATGCAAAGGCAATTCTCGTTAATAATCCAACTTATTATGGAATATGTTCTGACCTTAAAAGTATTGTTAAAATAGCACATGAACATGGAATGCTTGTACTTGTAGATGAAGCGCATGGAACACATTTTTATTTTAATGATAAGCTGCCAATTTCAGCTATGGAAGCAGGAGCGGATATGGCTGCTGTAAGTATGCATAAAACAGGCGGCTCACTCACACAGAGTTCGATACTTCTTACTAAGAATACGGTAAATGCTGATTATGTTCGTCAGGTTATTAATCTTACTCAGACTACAAGCGGTTCATATCTTTTATTGTCGTCATTAGATATTGCAAGAAAAAATATGAGTCTCAATGGACTTATGATGAGCGATAAGATGATTGAATTTGCATCATATGCAAGAGATGAGATTAACAAGTTAGGCGGATACTATGCATTTGGCGAAGAACTTATAGACCATGAGGCTGTTTATGATTTTGACAGAACAAAGCTTTCAGTTCATACAAGAGATATTGGATTAGCTGGAATCGAAGTATATGATATTCTGAGAGATGATTATGGTATTCAAATAGAATTTGGTGATATAGGTAATATTCTTGCAATTATTTCAGGTGGAGATAGAAATCTTGAAATTGAGAGATTGATATCAGCGTTATCAGAAGTTAAGCGACTGCATGAAAGAGATAAGGCGGGTATGTTTGACCATGAGTATATTAATCCTAAAATAGTTATGGGACCACACAAAGCATTTTTTAGCGATAAGATATCTGTTCCGATAATAAAGAGTGAGGGAACGATATGTGGAGAGTTTGTTATGTGTTATCCACCAGGAATTCCAATCCTTGCGCCTGGAGAGATGATTACTCAGGATATTATTCATTATATTGAATATGCCAAGGAAAAGGGTTGTGTTCTTACCGGTACTCAGGATATGACAATTGAAAATATTAATGTTATAGATACTAATTAATACAATGACAATAGAGATATATACAGATTTGTACTGCGCAGAATCTGGATTATTGTTGTATAAATACAAGCCGCAGCATGAGGTGATATATGGAACTTTGGTATACTGACCAACACACCAAGAATGTTAGATTTTCCATGAAGGTTGAAAAACAGATTGCCGCTTGCCAGAGTGAATATCAGAGAATTGATATTCTAAAGACAAGTGAATTTGGTAAGGTATTGGTTCTTGATGGAGAATTGATGATAACGCAGAAGGATGAATTTATATATCATGAGATGATAACTCATGTTCCAATGGCTGTACATCCTAATGTGAAAAAGGTACTTGTAATTGGAGCTGGTGATGGCGGCACAATTAGAGAGTTGACAAAATACGATACTATCGAAAGAATCGATATGGTGGAAATAGACAAAATGGTTACGGATATCTGCCTTGAACACTTTCAGGAGACATCATGTAAGCTTAATGATAAGCGTGTACATATGTATTTTGAAGAAAGTCTTAGATTCGTTCGTATGAAAAAAGATGAATATGATTTGATTATTGTTGATTGTGCAGATCAATATGGCCCTGCAGAAGGATTATTTACAAGAGAATTTTATGGTAATTGTTTTAAGGCACTTCATGATGATGGTATTCTAATTAATCAGCATGAAAGCCCATATTATAGTGAACATTCAAGAACGGTGCAGAAAGCTCATAATCATATTAAACTGGTATTTCCGTATAGTACAGTATATCAGTGTCATATTCCGTCATATCCATCTGGTCACTGGCTGTTTGGATTTGCATCCAAAAAATATGACCCTATAGATGATCTGAATGAGAGTGCATGGAATTCATTGGGAATCAAGACGAGATATTATAATACAGATTTGCATAAAGGCAGTTTTTATTTGCCAACCTATGTTAAAGAATTGTTAGGTACAAATGAATAATATTATATAGGAGGAATAATCATGGGAAGAGCATTGATTATCGGAGCTGGTGGAGTAGCCAGTGTTGTTATTAACAAATGTTGTCAAAATTCTGAGGTGTTTGAGGAGATATGTATCGCAAGTAGAACAAAGTCAAAATGTGATGCATTTAAAGAAAAGTTAGATGGTGGAAAAACTAAAATTACAACAGCAAAGGTTGATGCAGACAATGTTGATGAACTTGTTGCGTTGATTAATGATTATAAGCCAGACATTGTCATTAATGTAGCATTGCCATATCAGGATTTGACAATAATGGATGCTTGTTTGGCAACCAAGACAAACTATATGGACACAGCGAATTATGAACCATTAGATACAGCAAAATTTGAGTATTCATGGCAGTGGGCATACAGAGACAAATTTAAAGAAGCTGGTATTACTGCATTACTCGGTTCTGGCTTTGACCCAGGTGTAACAGGAGTATTTTCCGCATATGCTCAAAAACATTATTTTGATGAAATCAATTACATTGATATTCTCGACTGCAATGGTGGAGACCATGGATATCCATTTGCAACAAACTTTAATCCGGAAATCAACATTCGTGAAGTCTCTGCAAAAGGAAGCTATTGGGAAGACGGTAAGTGGGTTGAGATAGAACCAATGGAGATAAAGAGAGTATATAATTTTGATCAGGTAGGAGAGAAGGATATGTATCTCTTACATCATGAGGAATTAGAGTCACTTGGTGTTAATATTAAAGGAATTAAGAGAATTAGATTCTTTATGACATTTGGACAGAGTTACCTTACACATCTTAAATGCTTGGAAAATGTTGGCATGACTTCAATTGAACCAATAGAATTTGAGGGTAAACAAATTGTACCACTACAGTTTTTAAAGGCTGTTCTTCCAGATCCTGCATCATTAGGACCTAGAACAAAAGGAAAAACTAATATTGGATGTATATTCCAAGGTAAAAAAGACGGAAAAGATAGAACTTATTACGTATATAATGTATGTGATCATCAGGAATGCTATAAAGAGGTCGGCTCACAGGCTATTTCATACACAACAGGTGTACCAGCAATGATAGGTGCAATGATGATAATGACAGGAAAGTGGAATAAGCCGGGTGTGTATAATATTGAAGAATTTGATCCGGATCCATTTATGGAAGCCCTTAACAAATGGGGATTGCCATGGATTGAAAACTTTAATCCAACACTTGTTGATTAATATAATTATATATACCAACATAGAAAATCAGTACACATGGAGGAACTATTATATTGAATATTAATTTTAATATAGATGAAGTTGAGACACCATCATATGTTGTTGATTCAGACCTATTAGAAGATAATCTTAAAATATTGAAAAATGTGATGGATGAGACTGGTGCAAAAATTTTACTTGCTCAAAAAGGTTTTTCCATGTATTCAACATATCCGCTTATAAGACAATATCTTGCAGGTACAACTGCAAGTTCATTGTTTGAGGCAAAATTAGGATATGAAGAAATGGGTGGAGAAACACATATATTCTCTCCTGCGTATAACGAGAATGAGTTTGATGAAATTCTTAATATATGTGATCATATAGTTTTCAATTCAATTGAACAGTGGATTAAGTTCAAAGCAAGGGTACAAATGAGCACAAAGCCTCATACTTGTGGTATTAGAATTAATCCAGAGTATTCAGAAGTAGAGCATGCTATATATGATCCATGTTGTGCTGGTTCTAGACTAGGTACTACTTTATCAGAATTTGAGAATGCTTTAAAAGAATTTCCAGATGCATTAGATGGAATAGAAGGTCTACATGTGCATGCATTGTGTGAACAGAATTCAGATACTCTAAAGAGAGTTTTAGAACATATGGAACAGAAATTCTCACCTTATATGAAGCAAATGAAGTGGATTAATTTTGGCGGTGGACATCATATTACACGACCAGGATATGATATTGATTTATTAAAACAGTGCATTAATCATATACAAGACACCTATAATGTAGCGGTATATCTTGAACCAGGTGAGGCAGTTGCTCTTAATACTGGATTTCTTGTAAGTACGGTAATGGAAATAAAAGGTAACAATGCACTGATAGATGCTTCGGCAGCATGCCATATGCCAGATGTATTAGAAATGCCGTATAGACCTGAAATTAATGGCGCAGGAATGCCGGGTGAGTATGAATATACTTATAGATTAGGCGGAAATACATGCCTTGCAGGTGATATTGTTGGTGATTATTCATTCAAAGCGCCATTGAAAGTAGGAGATGTTTTAGTCTTTGGAGATATGGCTCATTATAGTATGGTAAAAAACAATACATTTAATGGAATTGGACTACCATCTATTATGTTGTATGATAAAAAGAATGGATTAAAGCTAATTAAGAAGTTTGGATATGAGGATTTCAAGAGCAGATTGTAAAATAATAATAGAAATATATATTTATAATTAGTAGTTATTAATATGGAAAATACCACATATTGTGTTTTTGTGTCAATTGTGTCAAATAATTTAAAAAATTCAAAAAAATATTAAAAAAAGGTGTTGACAAAGTATAGTGAGAATGATATTATAATCAAGTCGCTGCGGAACACATACAACAGAGACAACTTACAAAA